>CAZASE010000007.1:0-74882 GCA_964487715.1 uncultured Rhodocyclaceae bacterium
GGCCGCGCCGGCGGCCGCCTCGCCCGGCGCCGCGCCGACCACATCGCCGGCCACACGCACCAGTTTGCCTTCCTCGAAGAACACCGCGAGGCGCCGCTGCTGTGGTTCGCCGCGGCCCGGCTGGAAACGATAGATGTAATCCCAGCGGTCGGCGTGGAACATGTCCATCAGCAGGGGCGTGCCGAGGATGAAGCGCACCTGGTCGCGCGTCATGCCGGACTTGAGCTGCACGACCATTTCCTGGCTGATGAAATTGCCCTGGCGGATATCGACGCGGTAGGGCGTGATGCTCAATGCCGGATCCGGCAGGCTGATGTCCGGCATCGATGAGCAGGCGGCCAGCAGCAGCGCGGGCGCGAAACGCAGAAAACGCAGGGATTTCATCCGGATCGACCGTGGCGTACGGGATTTCTCAAGCAACGCCGGAAACTATATCATATCGCCATCCTCTCCCTGCCCGGCGCCCAGCATGAGCAACTCGCAAGACCTGAAGAACATGGGGTTGAAGGCGACCCTGCCGCGCCTGCACATCCTCGAGCTATTCCGCAAGGCCCATCAGGCCGAGGGCGGCCGCCACATGACGGCCGAGGATGTCTATCGCCACCTGCTCGCCGAGGACATGGACATCGGACTGGCGACCGTCTATCGCGTCCTCACGCAGTTCGAACAGGCAGGGCTGCTCGAGCGCCACTACTTCGAGTCGGGCAAGGCCGTTTTCGAGCTCAACGAGGGCCACCACCACGACCACCTGGTCTGCCTGCAATGCGGCAAGGTCGAGGAGTTCTACGACGCCGAAATCGAGAAGCGGCAGAACAAGGTCGCGCGCGACCGCGGCTTTCAGGTCCATGCCCACGCACTCTATCTCTACGCCGACTGCACCAAGCCCAACTGCCCGAACAAGAAGGGCTAGCCCGCCACCGAACCACCGCCGGTGACCGCGACCGGCTACCGCCATTGCCCATGGATGCTTTTCTCACATCGACCCTGCTTGTCGCGCTGGCGGAAATTGGCGACAAGACCCAATTGCTGTCCTTTGTGCTGGCGGCCCGTTTGCGCAAGCCCGGCGCGATCATCGCTGGCATCCTCGTTGCGACGCTGGCCAACCATGCCCTCGCCGGTTCGATCGGCGTCTGGCTTGCCGGCATGGTTGCGCCGTCGGTGCTGCCATGGGCCACCGGCCTGCTGTTTGTCGGTTTCGGCCTGTGGACCCTGCACCCGGATTCGCTCGACGACGACCCGCGCATGCATCGGGCCGGCGCGTTCGTCACGACCACCATCGCGTTTTTTCTGGCGGAAATGGGCGATAAGACGCAGTTGGCCACCATCGCCCTGGGCGCGCGCTTCGACGCCCTCGCCGCGGTCGTCGCCGGCACCACGCTGGGGATGATGCTGGCCAACATCCCCGCCGTGCTGGTGGGCGGCACGCTGGCGCAGAGACTGCCGATGCGAACGATCCGCCTCGCCGCGGCGGCGGTGTTCATCGTGACCGGCATCGCAACGATCGTCGGCCGTCCAGGCCTGGCTCAGTAGCCGAGCATTTCCGCCGCGTGCTTGCGTGTGGTTGGCGTGATCTTCACGCCGCCCAGCATCCGGGCGATTTCCTCGACGCGGCCGTCGCGGTCGAGCGGCGTAACCCGGCAGACGACGCCGCTGTCCGCCCCTTCCTTGACGATCGACCATTGCCAGTCCGCCTGCGCCGCCACCTGTGCAAGGTGTGTCACACACAAGACCTGGCGATCGACGCCAAGCTGCTTGAGCAGCCGGCCGACGATCTCCGCCACACCGCCGCCGATGCCCACGTCCACCTCGTCGAAGACCAGCGTTGGTACCTGCGCCGCCGCCGAGGCGATCACCTGGATGGCGAGGCCGATGCGCGACAGTTCGCCGCCGGAGGCGATCTTGGACAGCGGCCCGGGCGCCTGGCCGGGATGGGCGCAGACCTGAAACTCGACGCTTTCGAGTCCGTACGACACGCCCTCGGGCAATCGATCAAGGACCACGGCGAAGTGTCCGCCAGGCATGGCAAGCTGCTGCATCGCCTCAGTTACCGCCCGGCCAAACGTGGCGGCGGCCTGCCGACGGCCGCGGCTCAGTGTCTCGGCCCGCGCCAGGTAATCGCGCTGTGCCTGCGTCTCGCGTTCGGCCAGCGCGCCGGCGTCCTGCAGGGTTTCCAGCTCCATCAGGCGCGCACCCCAGCCGGCCAGCAGGCGCGGCAGCTCATCGGGCGGCACGCGGTACTTGCGCGCGGCGTCATGTACCGCCCGCAGGCGGGCCTCGACCTCTTCCAGGCGCGCCGGATCGCTCTCGATGCGATCGCGGTAATGGCGCAGCACGTGGGCCGCCTCCTGCAACTGGATCTGCGCGCCTTCCATCGTTTCCAGCGCGTTCTTCAGGGACGGGTCATAGTCGAGCATCTGGCGCAGGCGCGCCGCCATCCGCTCGACCTGCCACGTCGCCGCCAGTTCGCCTTCGGAAAGGCCCTCCAGCACCTCCGCCGCTCCGGCCTGCAATGACGCAGCGTGTGCCAGCCGCCCATGTTCCAGGTTGGTATCGGCCCATGCCGACGCATCAAAGCCGAGCCCCGCCAGTTCCTTGACCTGCCAGGCAAGCATCTCGCGCTCGCGCGCGTTCGCCTCGACATTCCTGTCCGCTGCCAGTCGCGCTTCCTTCGCCCGGCGCCAGGCGGCATGCGCCGCCGCGACCTGCTCGGCCAGCGGACGCTGGCCGGCCAGTCCGTCAAGCATCTGTCGCTGCGCGTCGGCGCGCAGCAGGCTGTGATGGGCGTGCTGTCCGTGGATGTCGGCAAGGAAATCGGCGGCCTCGCGCAGCTGCGTCAGCGTCGCCGGCGCACCGTTGATATAGGCGCGCGAGCGCCCCGCCGCATCGACAACCCGCCGCAACAGGCAGGTATCCTCGTCGAGGTCATTGGCGCGCAGCCAGGCGGCCAGACGGCTGCCGGGCACCACGGCGAATTCGGCGGAAACGTCCGCCTTCTCGCAGCCGCTTCGCAGCGCGCTGGCGTCCGCGCGCTCCCCCAGCACCAGCGCCAGCGCATCGACGAGGATCGACTTGCCTGCGCCGGTCTCGCCGGTCAGCGCGCCGAAGCCGGCGCCGAACTCCAGCTCCAGCCGGTCGACGATGACGAAATCGCGGATATGCAAATGGCGGAGCATCGGCCCGGCATCAATAACTGCGCGGCGTCTCGCTCCAGTGCAGCTTTTCGCGCAGCATGGCGAAATAACTGTAGCCGAGCGGATGCAGGAAGCGGATCGAGTGCCGCGAGCGGGCCACCCGTACCAGGTCGCCCGAGGCAAGTTCGTAGCGCGCCTGGCCGTCGGCATGGATGCGGGCACTGTGCGGCGGATGCACAACGATCTCGATATGGCTCGAATCGCTCACCGTGATAGGGCGGTTGGACAAGGCGTGCGGGCACAGCGGAACCAGGGCAATGCCCGGCACGGCCGGGTGCAGGATCGGCCCGTTGGCCGACAGCGCGTAGGCGGTCGAGCCGGTCGGCGTGGCAATGATCAGGCCATCCGAACGCTGGTTGTAGATGAACTCGCCATCGATGGAAACGGCGAACTCGATCATGCGGCCGAGATCGCCCTTGTTGACGACAACATCGTTGAGGGCCAGGGTGTGGAAGGCGCGCACGCCGGCCCGCAACACTTCGGCATCGAGGAGAAAGCGCTCTTCGCTCTTGTAGCGGCCATCGAGCAGATCGCCGATGCCGGTCAGCATGGTGTCCTGGGCGAAATCCGTCATGAAGCCAAGCCGCCCCTGGTTGACGCCGACCAGCGGCACCGGGCTTTGCGCCAACTGGCGCGCGGCGGTCAGCATCGAACCGTCGCCGCCGAGGATGATCGCCAGGTCTGCGCGCTCGCCGATCGCCTGATAGGACGCCACCGGATAGGCAACGGCACCCACCAGCGCAGCCGTGCCTTCCTCGACAAGGACGGCGACGCCCCGACCGTGCAGGAAATCGGCCAGGGTAATCAGCGACTCGGCGATATCCGGGCTCTTGTACTTGCCGATCAGGGCGATGCTGCGGAATGCTGGGCTCATGGTCGAATTTAACCACGGAACCCGATCGCGCAACAGGCCGGCGCCATTTCGGTAGAATGGGCCGCATGCTCGACCAACGCGCCCAGCTGCTGCTCAAGACCCTGATCGAACACTACATCGCCGAAGGCCAGCCGGTCGGCTCACGCGCGTTGTCGAAATTCTCCGGTCTGGAGCTCTCGCCGGCAACGATCCGCAACGTCATGTCGGATCTGGAGGAACTCGGGTTCATCGCCAGCCCGCATACGTCCGCCGGTCGCGTGCCGACACCGCGCGGCTACCGTTTTTTCGTCGATACGCTGCTCACGGTCAAGCCGCTCGCGCGCAACCAGATCCACGAACTCGAGGAGCACCTGCAGCCGGACCAGCCGCAACGCCTCATCAATTCCGCCTCGCAGCTGCTTTCCGAATTGACGCACTTCGCCGGGGTCGTTGTCGCGCCGCGCCGCGCACTGCCGAAAATCCGCCAGATCGAATTCCTCAGCCTGTCGGAAAAACGCATTCTGCTGATCATCGTCACCTCTGCAGGCGACGTGCAGAACCGCATCCTGTTTACCCAGCGCACCTATACGCCAAGCGAGCTGACCGGCGCCGCCAACTACCTGACGCAGCATTTCGCCGGCCTCGACTTCGAGGAAATCCGCGGCCGCGTCCATGACGAGTTGCGCCGGATTCATGCCGACATGACCGAACTGATGACGGCCGCGATCAATGCCGGCAACCAGGCCGGTGCCGAAACCGCGACCCAGTATGTCATTTCGGGCGAGAAGAACCTGCTCAATGTCGCGGACATTTCCTCCAACATGCAGCGCCTGCGCGAACTGTTCGCGCTGTTCGAGCAGCGTACCGGCCTGGTGCAATTGCTCGATCTGTCAAATCGGGCACAGGGCGTGCAGGTATTCATTGGCGGCGAATCCGGCCTGGCGCCGCTGGACGAGTGCAGCGTCATCACCGCGCCCTACGAGGTCGACGGCCAGGTCGTCGGGTCGGTCGGTGTCATCGGCCCGACGCGCATGGCCTACGAAAGCGTCATTCCGATCGTGGATATCACGGCCAAGCTGCTGTCCAGCGCGCTCTCCGCGCCATGACGCATGGGCCGTCCAGGGCCGGCACGGGCACGACCGCGGTCCTGTTGGTCAATCTCGGCACGCCGGACGCACCCACGGCCCCGGCGCTGCGCAAGTACCTGAAGCAGTTCCTGTCCGACCCTCGCGTCGTCGATCTGCCAAGCCCGCTGTGGTGGCTGATTCTCAACGGCATCATTCTCAACATCCGGCCACGCCGGTCGGCCGAGAAGTACGCCCGCATCTGGATGCCGGAGGGTTCGCCGCTGAAAGTGCATACCGAGCGCCAGGCGAAACTGCTGCGCGGCTACCTTGGCCATGCCGGCGTGGATGACCTCGCCATCGCCTGGGCAATGCGCTACGGCGAGCCGTCGGTGGCGACGGCGCTGGACCGCTTCCATGTGGCGGGATATCGGCGCGTCGTGGTGGTGCCGCTCTACCCGCAGTATTCCGCGAGCACCACGGCCAGCGCCATCGATGCCGTGGCGGCCTGGCAGCAACGCCACAAGGGCGCCATGGACGTGCGGATCGTGCAGCGCTTCCACGACGACGCGGGCTATGTCGCAGCACTAGCGGCGACGGCACGCGCCCACTGGATGGACCACGGCCGCCCGGACCGGCTGGTCATGAGTTTTCACGGCCTGCCGAAAGCCAGCATTGCGCGCGGCGACCCGTATCATGGCGCCTGCCTCGAAACCGGACGGCGGCTCGCGGCCGAGCTGGGCTTGGACGAGTCGGCCTACGCCATCACCTTCCAGTCGCGCTTCGGCCCGGCCGAATGGCTGCAACCCTACACGCAGGCGACACTGGAGGAACTGGGGCGTGCCGGCACGCGCCGGGTCGACGTGATGTGTCCCGGTTTCGTCGCCGACTGCCTGGAAACGCTGGAAGAAATCGCCATCGAATGCCGCGATGCCTTCCTCGCGGCCGGCGGCACCGACTTCCACTACATCCCCTGCCTCAACGAGCGCCACGAATGGATCGAGGCGCTGGCGGCTCTGGTGCGGCGCGAAGCAGCTTAACCGCTGCGCGACATCCTTTTCTTGCAACGCGTCGCGCCCGGGTCGAAATCCCCCTCCATTTTCCGGATGGCCGAGCGGCGGGCCTTGACGGCCATCTTGAATGCACCCTCCTCGCCATACTTGTTGGCGGAGAACTTCACCCGCTTGGCGCGTCCGTCCGGCTGCACCCAGGAAGCCACCCAGAACCAGCGGCGCTCGTGCGGCGCCCGGTCGCGCGTCTCCGACGCACAGTAGCGGCATACCCCAACCACGCCGGACTTGTTGTTCTTCTTGCGGATTTCCGCATGTTCGCGCCGCGAAAGCGGTGGATGCTGCGCCACGACCGCATCGCGAAAAGCCTTGGCGGCAACAAGCGCCCTTGCCTTGCCGCCGTGCACGCCGTCGCTGAACTGCCGGCGAAATATCCGGCTTCGCCGCTGGATCGTCACCAGCCAGCCGTGCGTACGGCTGACTTCATTGTCCACCCGGGTAATCCCGTAAATCGGTGTGCGTTTTTTCACTGCATTTACCTCCCGGCCATGGCAACACGCCAACACACGGGTTTTCGGCCGCAACGGCCAGGAACTTTAGGGGCGGTTGAAAATGCCGCCGCGGCACCCCAGTTAGGGTGCATTCCCGCATGGAGGCAGCAATGACCCAGCCCTTGATGATCGTCTGCCCGCGCTGCCGTGCCGCCAACCGCGTGCCGCCGGAACGACTCGCCGAACATCCCAACTGCGGAAAATGCGGCGGTGCATTGTTTGACGGAAACCCGGCGGAGCTGGATGCGGCGGGGCTGGACGCGCAACTGGCGCGCAGCGACATTCCACTGGTCGTGGATTTCTGGGCGCCCTGGTGCGGACCGTGCCGCATGATGGCGCCGGCACTCGTCCAGGCGACGCGCCAGATCGAGCCGAACTACCGTATCGCGAAGGTCGACACCGAGGCACATCCGGCCCTGGCGAGCCGCTTCGCCATCCGCAGCATCCCGACGCTGCTCGCCTTCCGCGCCGGGCGGGAAATCGCCCGCCAGGCCGGCGCCATGGACGCCGGCAACCTGGTGCGCTGGATAGGCGCGCTCGGCTGAGGACCGAACCGCCGGCGCGCTCGCAATTCGCACTCAAGTTTTTCGCGCGGCTGCCGTTACTTCTCCCCGAGACGCCCTGACGCGCGAATCGCGCCGCGAACATTTACTTTCTGCGAAAGCTTCGTTCCCGGGCCAGCTTCTTTCGCCGCGTCAGGCGCGTCTCACTACCGATCCGCGGATGATCCGGCCGGCGACGCCGCTACGGTACGGTCAGCCCTTCTCACCGGCCTTCACCGCTCCTGCCAGTTCATCCTCCAGCGGCACAAGTTCGATCTCCAGGCGGTCGCTCGCCGCCGCAGCATGTGCCGGCACGCCGTGCTCGGCCAGCCGGCGATCGGCCTCGACCAGCCGCTTCGCCAAGGCGCCGACCAGCAGCCTCTGAAAACGATCGCGGCATTCATCGGTTGCCAGGGCCAGCGCAGCGGGACTGACTTCGATCCAGGTAATCGGCGTGAGCGTCACGACGGACGCGCTGCGCCGCGGCAAATCCGGGCTGAGGTAGGCCATTTCCCCCACCACCTCGCCCTTGCCGAGCTTGCAGATGGCATGGCCATCGACGGAGACCTCGACCTCGCCATCGACGATCACGCCAAAGACCGCTTCTTCCTCGCCTTCCTGCATCAGCAGCGTATCCACGCCGATTTCCCGCCAGGTGCTGATGCGCAGCACCTCCCAAAGCTCGATTTCCTCGAAATGGCGAAAGAAGGCCAGCGCCTTCAAGACATCCACCCGCGACGTATCCAGGGCAACCCAGTTCTCGTCGACGATCTGGTAGCGAACCGATGACAGATCCTGCGCAAACTCGGCACCGTTGCGATAGCGCGAGTAGAGGTCCTTCTCCAGCGCCTTGCGGACAATCCGGTCCATCGCCTCGGGGATGTTCGGATTGAGCTGGCTCGGCAGGGGCGGATCGGCATTGATGATCTTGTAGATCAGCTGCGCCGCATTGGCGGCGCGAAACGGCAGGCGCCCGGTGAGCAGGTGGAACAGCACGACGCCGAGCGAATACAGGTCGGTCTTCTGGTTGAGCGGATAGCTCTTGATCTGCTCCGGCGACATGTAGGCCGGCGAACCGACGCCCATGATGAAGGTCGAATCGGCCTCGCCCTTCTTGCCGGTGTTCAGGGCGAGGCCGAAATCCATGATCTTCACGTTATCGTCATCGTCGACCATGATGTTGGCGGGCTTGATATCGCGGTGGACCACGCCTTCGCGGAAGGCGTGGTCGAGCGCCATGCAGCACTTGAAGACGATGCCGACCACCCTGTGCAGCGGCAGCAGCCGGTCGAACCCGCAGTAGTTCGAAAGCTCCCGCCCGCTGACGTACTCCATGACGATATAGGCCTGCTCATCGTCGATGAAGGTTTCGTGGATGCGGACGATGTGCGGATGGTTGAGCTTTTTCGCCACCACCCCCTCGGTAGCGAAGAGCTTGCGCAGGCGGCGCGTCCACTGCGCTTCGTCGGCGCCGCTGAAAACCACCTGCTTGATTGCCACCGGTTCGGGGTAGTCGGGCGATTCGGCCAGGTAGACGGTGGCGGTGGCGCCGCGGCCCAGTTCGCGCAATACCCGGTAGTTGCCGATGCGTTCGATCACGGAAGCCTTCCCAGCCCGAGTATTCGCCAAGCATCAATGCTAGGCCGGCTGGCGCGTTGCGGCAAGGGCGAATGTCACACCGGCGCGACGGCCTCTTGAAATGCGGAAATTCACCCCCACCATGGCCGAGTCGTTTCAGGGAGATCCTTTCGATGCACGATTCGCAACCCACGCCGGAACAGCCAACCGCCGGCACCCCGCAAGCCGAGCCGGCACAGGCTCCCGCGGCGGAGACGACGGCGGAAGCCGCGCCCGGCCCGGCGGAGCTGCTGCGCGCCGCCGAGCTGCGGGCGGCAGAGCACCACGACGCCTGGCTGCGCGCCAAGGCCGAAACCGAGAACCTGCGCCGCCGCACCCAGGAGGACATCGCCAAGGCGCACAAATACGCCGCCGACCGGTTTGCCGCGGAGATGCTGCCGGTCCGGGACAGCCTGGAGGCCGCCCTGGCCACCGAGACCGCCACCGTGGAGAACCTGCGGAGCGGTGTCGAACTGACCCTGAAGCAGCTGGCGGCCGCTTTCGAAAAGACCGGTTTGGCCGAGATCAACCCCGCCGGCGAGAAATTCGACCCGCACCGCCACCAGGCCATCAGCACGGTGGAGGCCGAGGGCGAAGCGAACCGCGTATTGAACGTGCTGCAGAAGGGCTATGCCCTCCACGAGCGGGTGCTCCGTCCCGCCCTGGTCGTCGTCTCGAAGGCCCGCGACGCTTGAAAAGTCGGCGCAAAACCCCATATCGGACACAAGCTTAACCACCCAAATCAACGCATTCGAGGAATCAACATGGGAAAGATCATCGGCATCGACCTGGGCACCACCAACTCCTGCGTCGCAGTCATGGAGGGCGGCAAGCCCAAAGTCATCGAGAACTCGGAAGGGGCGCGCACCACGCCTTCCATCGTCGCCTATACGGATGATGGCGAGGTGCTGTGCGGCGCCTCGGCCAAACGCCAGGCCGTAACCAACGCCAAGAACACGCTGTTTGCCGTGAAACGCCTGATCGGCCGGCGCTTCGAGGAAAAGGAAGTGCAGAAGGACATCGACCTGATGCCCTTCAAGATCGTCAAGGCCGACAACAACGATGCGTGGGTGGAAGTGCGCGGCAAGAAAATGGCGCCACCGCAGGTTTCCGCCGAAGTGCTGCGCAAGATGAAGAAGACCGCCGAGGACTACCTTGGTGAAGAAGTCACCGAAGCGGTCATCACGGTGCCGGCCTACTTCAACGACAGCCAGCGCCAAGCCACCAAGGATGCCGGCAAGATTGCCGGGCTGGACGTCAAGCGCATCATCAACGAACCGACCGCGGCGGCGATCTCCTTCGGCCTCGACAAGAAGGAAGGCGACCGCAAGATCGCTGTGTATGACCTGGGCGGCGGCACGTTCGACATCTCCATCATCGACATCGCCGAGATCGAGGGCGAGCACCAGTTCGAGGTGATGTCCACCAACGGCGACACCTTCCTCGGCGGCGAGGACTTCGACCAGCGGCTGATCGACTACATCGTCACCGAGTTCAAGAAGGACCAGGGCGTGGACCTGAAGAAGGACGTGCTGGCACTGCAGCGCCTGAAGGAGGCGGCCGAGAAGGCCAAGATCGAGTTGTCGAGCTCGCAGCAGACCGAGATCAACCTGCCCTACGTTACGGCGGACGCCAGCGGGCCGAAGCACCTGGCAATGAAGATCACCCGCGCCAAGTTCGAGAGCCTGGTCGAGGAACTCATCCAGCGCACCATCGAGCCCTGCCGCATCGCCATCAAGGACGCCGGCGTCAAGGTTGCCGACATCGAGGACGTCATCCTCGTCGGCGGCATGACGCGCATGCCCAAGGTGCAGGAAAAGGTGAAGGCGTTTTTCGGCAAGGAGCCGCGTCTCGACGTCAACCCGGACGAAGCCGTGGCGGTGGGCGCCGCCATCCAGGCCGGCGTACTGAAGGGTGAGGTGAAGGACGTGCTGCTGCTCGACGTCACCCCGCTCTCGCTCGGCATCGAGACGCTGGGCGGCGTGATGACCAAGCTCATCGGCAAGAACACCACCATCCCGACCAAGCAGAGCCAGGTGTTTTCCACCGCCGATGATAACCAGTCGGCCGTGACCATCCATGTCCTGCAGGGCGAGCGCGAAGTGGCCTCCGGCAACAAGAGCCTGGGCCAGTTCAACCTCACCGACATTCCGCCCTCGCCGCGCGGCATGCCGCAGATCGAGGTCACCTTCGACATCGACGCCAACGGCATCCTGCACGTCTCGGCCAAGGACAAGGCTACCGGCAAGGAGAACAAGATCAAGATCCAGGCCAGCTCCGGCCTCAACGAGGACGAGATCAACCGCATGGTGAAAGACGCCGAGGCGCACGCCGAGGACGACAAGAAGGTGCTGGAACTCGTCGGCGCGCGAAACGCCTGCGACGCCATGATCCACACGGTGAAGAAGGCGCTGGCCGACCACGGTGACAAGATCGATGCCGCCGAAAAATCTGCCATCGAAACGGCGCTGAAGGACGCAGAGGAAGCGCTCAAGGGTGGTGACAAGGATGCGATCGAGGCCAAGACCACCGCCCTCGCGCAGGCCAGCCAGAAGCTCGGCGAGAAGGTCTACGCCGAGCAACAGGCGGCCGCTGGCGCGGCCGGCGCTGCTCCGGGGACGGACGCCGGCGGCAAGAAGGATGAAGGCGACGTGGTGGACGCGGAGTTCACCGAAGTCAAAGACAAGAAGGCTTGAGACGTCGCCTGGGCGACGTCCCGACTGGCCGGGTTCCGGCGTCAGTTGCCTGACGCCCAGCCCGGCCGTTTCGCCGGGAGAGATTTTGCTGGATTGACATGGCCAAAAAAGACTTTTACGAAGTTCTCGGCATCAACCGCGATGCGTCGGAAGACGAGATCAAGAAGGCCTACCGCAAGCTGGCCATGAAGCACCATCCGGACCGCAATCCGGACAACCCCAAGGCGGAGGAACACTTCAAGGAAGCCAAGGAAGCCTACGAGATCCTGTCGGACGCGCAGAAACGCGCCGCCTACGACCAGTACGGCCATGCCGGCGTCGACCCGCAAGCGGCAGGCGGTGCCGGCATGGGTGGATTTGCCGATGCCTTCGGCGACATTTTCGGCGACATTTTCGGCGGCGGACGCGGGGGCGGGCGCGGCGGCGTCTATCGTGGCGCCGACCTGCGCTACAACCTCGAAATTTCGCTGGAGGACGCTGCGCGCGGCACGGAAACGCGCATCCGCATCCCAACCATGGAGGAGTGCGAATCCTGCAGCGGCAGCGGCGCCAAGAAGGGAACCGAACCAAAAACCTGTCCGACCTGCCATGGCCACGGCCAGGTTCGCATGCAGCAGGGTTTCTTCTCCATCCAGCAGACCTGCCCGAAATGCCATGGCAACGGCCGCTTCATCGCCGATCCCTGTCCGGCCTGCCACGGTGCTGGGCGCGTCAAGCAGCACAAGACCCTGTCCGTGAAAATTCCCTCCGGCATCGACGAGGGTGACCGGATTCGCCTCTCCGGCGAGGGTGAACACGGTGTCGGCGGCGGCCCGCCAGGCGACCTCTACGTGCAGATCCACATCAAGCCGCACGCCGTCTTCCAGCGCGACCACGACGACCTGCATTGCGAAATGCCGATCAGTTTCTCCACCGCCGCGCTTGGCGGCGAGATCGAAATCCCGACCCTCGACGGCATGGCGAAGATCAAGATCCCTGCCGAAACGCAGAGCGGCAAGGCGTTTCGGCTGCGCGGCAAGGGCATCAAGGGCGTGCGCAGCCATGGCCACGGCGACCTGATGTGCCACGTTGTGGTGGAAACCCCGGTGCACCTGACCGAGCGGCAGAAGGAACTGCTGAAAGAGCTGGAGGCCATCAACATCAGTGACGGTTCGCGCCACAATCCGCGGGCCAAGTCGTGGATGGATCGGGTCAAGGATTTCTTCGGCGGCTAATACCTCAAGAAAACGAATTTCTCGCCGTTAACGCGTGTATTGGCGGAATCCTTCCGATGCAATGAGTTGGAGAAATCATGCTGATCCGATCTATCCAATCCCTCTGCGCCGCAATCCTGGCGGTCCTCGGCCTCGCGGCAAGTGCCGAAACCGGCGTAACGGACAACACCATCCTGATCGGCCAGTCTGCGGCCTTTTCAGGCCCTGCTCAGGAACTTGGCCTGGAGATGCGCCAGGGCGCCAAGCTGGTGTTCGATTCGGTCAATGCCCAGGGCGGCATCCACGGCCGCAAGATCCAGCTGGTCGCCCACGACGACGGCTATGAGCCCGAGCGCGCCGCCGCCAACACCCGCAAGCTGATCAACGAAGACCGCGTCTTCACGCTTTTCGCCTACGTCGGCACACCGACCAGCCAGGCGTCGCTGCCGATCTTCACCGAAGCCAAGGTGCCCTTCATCGGCGCCTTCACCGGCGCGCAACTGCTGCGCGAACCGTTCAACCGCTACATCTTCAACGTGCGCGCCAGCTACTTCGACGAGACCGAGAAGATCGTCGAGCAGCTGGTCTCGACGGGCGCCAGAACCATCGCCGTGTTCTACCAGAACGATGCCTACGGCAAGGCGGGACTCGCCGGCGTCGAACGCGCGCTGGCCCGGCGCAGCATGAAAATGGCCGCCACCGCCACCGTCGAGCGCAACACGATCGATGTCGCCGCCGCCGTCGCCGCGATCCATCCGACGCAGCCCGATGCCGTGGTCATGGTCAGCGCTTACAAAGCGGTCGCGGCGTTTGTGCGGGCAATGACCAAAGCCGGCAGCACCTCGCAGTTTCACAACGTCTCCTTCGTCGGCAGCCGGCCGCTGGCAAAGGAGCTGGGTCGGGACGGCACCGGTGTGGCGGTATCGCAGGTCGTGCCGTTTCCCTGGAGCGGCAGCGCGCCGGTAACGCGCGACTACCAGCGCCTGATGAACGCAAGCGGCGCCAAGGAGTATTCCTTTACCTCGCTGGAAGGCTTCATCGCTGCGCGGATCCTGGTCGAAGGCCTGAAACGCGCCGGCAAGGACCTGACCCGGGAGCGGCTCATTTCCGCCTTGGAAACAATGACTAACCTCGACATTGGCGGGTTTCAGGTGGCCTTTTCGCCGAAAAACCACAACGCATCGAGCTTTGTCGACCTGACGATCATCGGCAAGAACGGCCAGTTCATCCGCTAATCCCTCGCTTCTCCCGCACAACGTCAAGTAGGCGACAGTTGGTGCCGTACTACTTCCGTAATATGGCTCGTCGAATTTCGGGAGAAGACCATGTTGCTGCGAACCATCGCCCTGGCCGCGCTCGCGCTGCTTGGTCTGCAAAAGGCGCTGGCGGCCGAGACGGGCGTCGGCGACCAAACCATTGTCCTGGGCCAATCCATCGCCCTCAGTGGCGCGCTCAGCGACCTGGGGAAGGAGTATGCCTCGGGCGCCTCGCTCTACTTCGACAGCGTCAACGCCAAAGGCGGCATTCACGGACGCAAGATCAAGCTGCTTTCACTGGACGATGGCTACGACACGAAGAAGGCGCTCGATAACACGCGGCAGTTGGTCGAGCAGGACAAGGTGTTTGCCATCTTCGGCCAGTTCGGAACCGGCATTACCCAGTCGTCGCTGCCACTGACCACGGAGGCCGGCATCCCGCTGTTCGCCCCCTATAGCGGAGCCGACGGCTTGCGCGACAACAAGAACCGCTACCTGTTCCACATCCGGGCCTCCTACGGCGACGAGACCGAAAAGATGGTCGAGCAGCTCGCCTCCACCGGCGTGCGCGAGATCGCCGTGATTCACCAGAACGACCCCTTCGGCAAGGCCGGCCTGCTGGTAGCGGAGCAGGCTTTGCAGAAACGCGGCCTCAAGCCGCTTGCAGTCGGGCCGATCGACATCTCGCCCAGCGTGGATGTCAAGAAAGCGGTGGATCTGGTCAGCCAGACCAATCCGACGGCAATCATCATGATCGCCGCCGGCAAGGGCGCGGTCGGCTTCATCAAAGCCTTCCAGAAGACCGGGCAGACCCCGCAGTACTACGGTCTTTCGGTCGTCAGCAGCCGTCAGCTGGTCAAGGAACTGGGCTCCGCCGCCCACGGGATCGCCATCTCCCAGGTCATGCCGTCGCCCTGGCGCACCAGCAGCCCGGCGGCACGGGAGTACCAGTCGCTGGTAGCCCGCCAAAAGGGGCTTGAGCCCACTTACACATCCTTCGAGGGCTACATGGCCGCCAAGGTCTTCGCCGAGGGCGTCAGGCGTGCCGGCCGGGATATCACCCGCGAGAAATTCGTCGCGGCCCTGGAGTCCTTGCGCAATCACGATGCCGGCGGCTTGGTCGTCGACTTCGGCCCCGGCAAGCACAACGGTTCGAACTACGTCGACCTCTCCATCATCAGCAGGGACGGCCAGTTCCTTCGCTGAGCCATTGGTTTCTGGGCGCTGTACCGGCCGTCCCGGGCACGCAAGATCGTCGTCCCGCAGTCATCCGGGAGCGATGGTTCCACACGCAACACGCATGCTGCGCGGGCCGCGCACAACCGTTTGCCGGCCTGCGCCTATGCGGACAGGCTGTATCCCTGCGGATTCATGCGCTGCCAGCGCCAGGCATCGGCACACATTTCCGCCAGGCCTTTTTCGGCGCGCCAGCCGAGGAGGGCAGCCGCCAGTGCCGGATCGGCATAGCACGCTGCGACATCCCCCGGACGCCGCGGCGCCAGACGGTAGGGCACGGCGCGGCCGCTCGCCTGCTCGAAGGCCTTCACCATTTCCAACACGCTATAGCCGCGCCCGGTGCCAAGGTTAACGGTCACCACACCGGCCGCCGGCATCCGTTCGAGCGCCGCGAGATGTCCGCGCGCCAGGTCCACCACATGGATATAGTCCCGCACACCGGTACCGTCGGGAGTCGGGTAGTCGTCGCCCCACACCGAGAGTTCCGCGCGCAGTCCCACCGCCACCTGACTGACATACGGCATCAGGTTGTTTGGCACGCCGGATGGGGCTTCCCCGATCAGGCCGCTCTCGTGCGCGCCGACCGGATTGAAATAGCGCAACAGCGCCACACGCCAGGCCGCGTCCGCGTGCGCGACATCGCGCAGCATGTCCTCCACCATCAGTTTGCTGCGGCCGTAAGGGTTGGTTGGTGCCAGCGCAAAGTCCTCGCGGATCGGCACCGATGCCGGATCGCCGTACACCGTCGCGGAGGAACTGAAGACCAGCGTCTTCACCCCGTGCGCTGCCATCGACTCGAAGAGAACCTGCGAGCCGGTCACGTTGTTATCATAGTAGCGCAGCGGTTCCGCCACCGACTCGCCGACCGCCTTGAGTCCGGCGAAATGGACAACCGCGTCGAAATGCTGCGCCGCGAACGCCCGGTCCATGGCCGCCCGGTCGCGCACGTCCGCCTGCACGAACTCCGGCTTGCTGCCAGCAATGTGCGCCACGCGTTCGAGCACCACCGGCGAGCTGTTGCAGAAGTTGTCGATCACCGTGACGCCATGCCCGGCCGCCAGCAGTTCCACCACCGTGTGTGAACCGATATAGCCGGCGCCGCCGGTCACCAGGATTCTCATGGGACGATTCTCCCTGAATCAGCTCCGGACAAGATCGCCTCATCTTGCGCCGCGGCGGAAAGCGATGCGGTCATGCAGCCCGATCTCCGCACTGCGGATCCGTCGGCGGCCTGCGAAGCACAATCATGCAGTCAGAATGATTGGCGTTGTAATATCCACCCGTCAGAACAGTCGAAATCGCACCCACCGCTGAAAACGCCAGCCTGGCAAGCAAGCTGCGACTCCGCAAGTGCGTTTGTACCGGCCCTTCGTAGAGAAAATAGAATTCCGTCGTAAGGCCAACGGCGCGCGCGCGCGCGCGAATCCGTGCAGGCGCAACGGCAGCGCAGAAATGCGTGGGAAACTGGTCCAGTTCGTCAGGCGCCCTTTTGTCCCCGATGATGTAGCGGTAAAACCACAAATGGATCGAGAACGGCGTGAGTCGCGTAACCCAGCCTTTGAGGGAGTAACGGTTCGGCAATGCCAACACCAACAGGCCACCAGAGTTCATTGCAGCGAACATACGCTCGATTGCCTCAGCTGGCGACGGGAGGTGCTCCAGGACGTCCCAGCAGACGATCAGATCGAACTCGCCCGGCCGCCATTCGTGCACCTGGAGATCGCCAAGAATCCTCTCGTTCAATGCACCATGGCGGTCCAGCTGGCGCTGTGAAATGTCGATACCGACAAGCCAGCGGTCTTCCGGCAAACGGATACGGCTGGCCGAGCCGCATCCCGCTTCAAGAACGCGCAGCGGCCTGCCCCGCGGCAGCAGCTGGTCCACCACCTCTTGCAATCTCTCATTCGGTTCGCTCATCGCGGCACCCGCGCCCTACCCTCTGTCTTCACAACGCTCTCCAACTCGACGATTGCGAGACCAACTGCCGGTACGAGGAGAGTAAACCGACCGGTACCAGCCGCAATGTCCTCCGCACGCTCAATGAAACGCGACGTTCCGTCCCGCGTATCGAACCTGCCGCGGCCTGCGAGCGTCGTGACGCGCCCACGCGACCAGCTTCGCCCGTCGGCCAATGTGACGGTCACCCCGGTGGCGTCGCGAGCATCATGATTGATTATGATTAGCCGTACGACCCCGCCGTCAAGCGTCGCCAATGCATTGGCTTTCGGCACGCCGCGTTGTGCCGGCACGTACCCGACACGTGGTGTGTCGACGGTTGCCGTCTTGATGGAGACGGGCAGCATTGATCCGCGCAGCACCTCCCGGTAGGCGCGCAACACCCGGGACGCGGGACGTGGTTCGCCCGATTGGCTAAACGCCCCGAAGTGCCAGTTGCCGCTCAGCGACCAATAATTTGCGAACGCTAAGTCCGGCATGTAGGCAAACAGCCGCAGCAGTCCAGCAACGTAGAGCGCGCCAGCGGGAGAGTTGATGTAAGCCTCGTATGCCGGCCCGACGCCGAAAAACGCGTTGTACTCGGTGACAGCCAGGCGGATGCGCCGGGCGGGCTGAAGGCGCGCGAGCATGCCGCGCGTTTCGGCAAGGTCCGCCTCGACGACACGTGGGGCCGCCAGCATCGCCAGATACAGCTCGTCGTCAGAATATCGTGCACCGGTGGCCATGGGCAGGTACGCGTTGTGCAGCGCGACAAACTCGTAGGGCTCTTTGAGTGCCCGCAAAACCGTTTCATTGAAGCCGGGCAAAGGCGTCGCAGGCAGATCGCCAATCCGATCGCTTCGCAGCGGAATCGCGATGCTGATACTTGGATCCACCTTGCGCATCGCACCGACCATCTGATTGGCCTTTGCGGCATAGGCGTGCGGCGTCATCCACAATTTCTTTTGCTTGTCGTCCTTAAGATACGGCTCGTTGCCAATTTCCCAATACTGCACACGCGGGAGACGCTTGCCGGTGGTGCGCGATTGCAATCCGTCGATGTTGACGAGCCGCACCCACTCGGCGGCCTCTTCAGCGGTACCAGATCCCGCGTTAACGGTTATCAAAGGCTGCGCCCCCAGCGTCTCGCAGAGTTCGAGAAACTCCTGCGTACCCACTTCGACTGGCTGCATCCGACCCGAATAGAAATGCTCATTCTCACCACGCCGGTTGATGTCTCCGAGTCCGTCGCGCCAATGGTAAAGATCGGACAAAGATCCACCGGGGTATCTCAGAATCGTCACACCCATGGCGGCTGCTCTTTCCAACATGGGAGCAGCCGGTCCCTTGCGGTCACGCCGGAACATCTCGTCTCCGCGATCGACCCATTGCAGGTTGTTCCCCAATATGAGCGGATTCGCCGGGGCTAGTGCTCGAGACGAATCCACCGCCAGTTCGGTACGAAATTCGTCGGCCAGCACCCAGTTCGCCAACACGATGAAAAGCAGCAGGCCGAAAGTTGCCCGCCCGAGTTTCACTCCATACTTCATCCAGCACCTCGTTGCTGCGCAGTCTTCCTCACCAGGACGGCCATCCAGGGATTCCAGCCGGTGCCGCGCAAGAATACGGGCAAATATTCGACATAGGCCTTGACCAGACCGCGAAACAGGCGCGGCACCCGCGAATAGTGCAAGTACGGCGCAACGCTGAGCGGCGTCACTTCGAACGCCTCGCCCTCAAGATAGCGCCCGATATCCTCATAGCCCCAAAGGAAATTATCGCCCCAGGTTCGGTGAATGGACGCGCGCGCCCAACGCGACAACCTGCGTTCCATCGCACTTGCCCGGCTGTCGAGACCATGCGCCACATCAACCGGAAATGCGCGATTTGGGCCGCCCAGCAGCATGTGGCCGCCGGGCGCCAGCGTGCGAAATATCTCCCGCGTCCATTGCTGCCGTACGGCGTGGAAGTCGGCGCGACGATCGGCGTGCCCATCGGTGGTGCCAACGTGCTCGATAACGCCAAGGCTGAAGGCGAAATCCAGCGCATCGTCCCGGAACGGCAGGCTTAGCTGTTCCGGGCCAACGACAAAGAAACGTGACACCGGCATGTCCAGGCGCTTCCAGCGGTTCTGCAAACCCGACAGGTCGACCCCGAAAGCGTCTAACCCCTCCTCTCGCAAGGTGGTTACCATCTTGCCGACACCACAGCCGACGTCGAGCACGCTTCGCGCGCCCGCAGCGCGAATCACCGGCAATACGAAATCCAGGGTTTTGCGTGCGTTCAATTGCAGCTGTGCGTCAGCGTAATCATCAGTTGTCAGGTCCGGCAAATCGAGGCTCCCCGAGACGGTGGCCCAATACCCCGAGGTTCGGCCAACAAATCGGCCTGCATCAATTGCCGCACTCTCCAGCACGGATTCATCCAAAGCGATCATGCTTTCGTGTCCCGGTATACCACCAGACTGGTGCCAACAACGTGCTTGAGCGAGTATCTCCGTGCCAACCCATTGAGGAAGTTGAATACATCGGGCCAATCCTGCGTGTAGTCATGCCAGACCACGCAGCCGCCTGGCGCCAAGACTTCAAAGCTTTTCTCGGTATCGTTTCGCACGCACTCCTCGCTGTGCCCTGCGTCAACGAACACGAAATCCGGCGGCATTCGCGTCAACTCGTGAAAGTCCACCTCAAGCGAATTGCCGTAAAATTGCTCCACACGGTCTGCGTAGGCCGACAGTTGATATCGCGGTTGTTCGCGCACGGCATCGCGAATCAGGCGCGCGTCGTGCAGATCGTTGCCCTCAACCGGCGCCGCCCCTACCGGCAAGTCCAGGGTCGCGATGCGCGCACCATGCCTCAGATTTGCAGCGATTTGCAGGGTGGTATTTCCGTTGAATGTCCCCAGCTCCAGCACCTGTAGCGGTTCGTATGCACGGATGAGTGAACAAAGGCACAGCAATTCGAGCGACGTCACATTGCCGTGTGCCGGAATGAAATTGACCAGCCGCACTTCGGGAACGGCACCAACCAGATCGGCCATTGAAACCGACGGTATGCTGCCACGCGCAACAATTCGCGCGTTGTATATGTTCGCCAGGGCCGCTCTTGCCAACCCGGGTGATTGCGCACAGTGCGCGAGCGCGAGCACTGCCTTGGCCCACTTGCTGCGTGTTGCTCTCACTCTCTGCATTCCTCACCCGCTGCGGGAAGATCGATCGGAGTCAAGATTGTGGTCACGGTCATCCTCGCGACGCATCCGGCGCCGCGGAAGTTACCATAAACCTTCAGTCCTTGGCATATCCTTTTTGCATTCTGGCGCAAGCCCTCAGGAAAACGTATGCGACACATGTCGATCCACATCAGGCGCGTTCTGAAACGCGTATTCATTGGTCTCATTGATATCCTGCTGTTTCTGGCGTTTCCCGGGCGCTCCCTGCGGCGGCATTTGCCGGAATCGCACGAGATAAGAAGAATACTGGTTTGTCGCACGGACCACATTGGTGACGTGTTCCTCTCTCTTCCGGCGCTGGCCCGCGTGCGCGCACACTACCCGGCGGCCCATCTGACGGTTCTCGCGGCGAGTTGGTCGGCACCCGTGCTATCTGCGGCAACCAGCCATGACGAATTGCTGATATGCGACCCACCCTGGTGGGTGGCCAGACGCAGTTCGCGCTTCGGCGAGGCGGAATCCAATGGCAGCTGGCGCGCGCTCTGGCAGACAATCCGCCGCCTGCGCGCCCGGCGCTTCGACCTCTGCATCGCATTGCGCGGCGACGTGCGCGAGATAACCTGTTTCGGCGTACTCGGCGGCGCTCGATCGATTCTGACGCGGCCGCGAAACGGTGGGGCCGCACTCGCCGATCTGGCACCCGCGATCGACGACGCGCTGCACGAATGCGACCAAAACCTTCTCCTCATTGGCGCTCTTGGCATCCCTGCGGTGCCGCCTGAATTCCCGACACCCTACACCGCTGCGGACGCGGCACGAATGCGCGAGTGGCTTGCAGGACAAGCCTGGCCCCAATTGAGCCGCATCGTCGTGATCCATCCCGGCGCAAAATGGGTAAACCGCTGGCCCGAAGAAGCCTATGTCGAACTGATTCGCGGCCTCACCACCGAGCCCGGCGCCGTGCACCTTCTTCTGACCGGTTCGGCATCCGAAGCCGCGCTGTGCGAGCGCCTCGCTGAAGTGGCGCCCAAGCAAGCACACTCGCTCGCCGGCACCCTTTCGTTGACGGAGACCGCCGCGGTGATGGACGCGGCCGATCTCGTCGTCATGGCCGACACCGGGCCGATGCACTTCCTCAACGCGGTGACGACACCGGCCATTCTGCTGTTCGGCCCGACCGCCGCGGCACGGTTCGCCCCGCGCGGATCCCACATTACAGTCCTCGGCGCAGAGGAATGCTGTGAAACGGCGTTGCACGAAACCTGTGTACGCGCCAACGCCGGCGCGCCGAGCGTCTGCATGGCGAGTCTGGCGCCGCCCAAGGTCCTTCGCAGCGCGCGCGACATCCTCGGTCTGCGCGCGCCAGATTGAAGAGGGCACCGTGCACGCGTGGTACGGAAACAATCCGTCACGTACCATTCGATGGCCTTCCGCCACCCCGCATCAATAGCCTGACGATCCCAGCGTAGCGCCAGCTTGATCGGGTACGCTCACGCATACCCCGAATGCCGAAAAGGGCCGCCAATGAGTAAAGGACCCCTCGAACCATGAATCCTCCAAGGGTGATCCAGTCGAACAAACGGAGGCTACCGCTCCCATGCGTCATCACGAAAAACTGCCGTGGCCCCTTGAGGGAACTAAGCATGATCTCGCCGTGTTGCTGTTTCATGCTTTCGCCCTGAAAGTGCACAATGCTCGCTTCCGGCGTATAAACAACATCGTGGCCCGCCACGCGCATGCGATAGCAAAGTTCCATGTCCTCGCCATACATGAAGAATTGCGGACTGAACAACTGCTCTCCCACCATGCTGCGTCGGAGCAGCATGCAAGCGCCGGAGACCCAGTCCACCTGGATATTTTGTCTGGCATCACGATCAAGATACAGCGGGGCCGAACGCCAGGCTGCGGGCAGAATCCGGTCGACAAAAAAATAATGGCTCAGCAGGTTGCGGTAGTTCGGGAAGGCGCCGCCGGTCCACCTTTGTAGCGTGCCATCGGCGTTTTCCAGCCGACAACCGACGACCGCTACCCGAGGGGCGGACTGGATCAGCTTGAGCATGCGATCGATCGCTCCGGGCCGCACAAGCGTATCCGGATTCAGGAGGAGTATCCACTCTCCACTGCAGTGCGCCATCGCTTGATTGTTCGCCGCGCCGAAACCGACATTTACCTGGTTCTCAATCAGCTTCACACCTGGAAATACCTGCCTGACCATCTCGGTGCTACCATCGTCCGAGGCGTTATCAACGACCACAACTTCATATTGGTCATGCGCCAGGCCGGTATTGTCAAACACCGACCGCAGGCATTCCCGAAGAAACTCCCGCACCTTCCAATTGACGACTATGATCGACAATACTCTGTTGGTTGCCGTCGCGCTCATTCACCCGCCTGTACACGAATTGGCCGAGAACGTGGCCGAATGCGTGAAAGTCGACCGCCAAAGACGATGCTGTCCGCAGGAACGTCGCAATTGAGGGTTGCGCAGGGTGCCAAGCGGGTGCGATCCCCCACCGCAATCGACCCGCATATTGCGGCATAGGCACCGACCGTGACATGGTCACCAAGCACTGGGGCGCCCTCCCGGCCCGCCCACGCACCGGGGTGCCTTTCGCCTCCGGCCACGATAGCGTTTGCAAACAAGACCAGATCGCAACCGCCGTGGCCCTCGAAAATGATGCCGACCGTATGCGGCATGTAAAGCCCCCCGCCGATCTGCGATGCGGGATGCAATGCGGCGCCATGCAACATCTGGTTGACATGGCTCAACGTCCATGCGATGCGCCGGTAGCCATTGCACCATGCCCAGTGCGCCAGACGGAAGATGGCTACACACAGCATCGGTGCCGCCAGGAGAATACTCAGTTTGCGCCGCGCATTCAGGCGTCCGAGGTAGAACTCCGAGCCATGCTGGGCGTGACTCGCGATATCGGCCGCGATGTCACGGCGCATCGCTGCAAGCGTGTATTCTCGGCGCGGGATGACAGCAATGGTCACGTGTTGTCTTCTGAAGGCTGACTCGAATGCTTGCGGACGCGCGATGGGTTGGATAACACCTCGCTGTTGTCGGGCACATCGGCCGTCACAAGCGACCGGGCGAAAATCTCGACGTTGTGTCCGACTCGCACCGGCCCGAGCACGAATGCGCCCAACTGAAGCCGGACATTGTCACCGAGTACGGGCAGCCCCGGACCCGCCCCAATGTCCGCCAACGCCATGCCGCCCCCGAAGCCCCCATGGCCGAACAGAGTCAGATTCCGGCCGGCCTTGCCCAAGACGATCGTGCATACTGGATAGACTAAGACGAATCCACCGCCGATGTTGCTTAGCGGGCTGATGTCTGCGCCAGTCAGCAGCAAATTCAGGTGCCAAAGCAAGCGTGAAACGAGGCGATTTCCTCGCTGAAAGAAGAAGTGCGACCAGCGATGCAACCACACGGCCTGATAGGAAGGCAGTAGCCAAATGGCACTGGCGGCGAGCTCAGGGCGGGCGGAAAAATGATCACGCAGGCGAGCACGATCATCTGCCAAGCGCGCGCGCGTCTCGCGCGCACTGATGATCTCGACCGAACTCATGCGGCACTCGCCATTGAAGACGGCTCCTGTACAACTTCCTCGTAAAACGCCTCTTGGAGGGCCGCAATCGCATCCCAACGAAAGCCTTCGGCCCAAGTCCGGCAGATCGCGCCCCGCGCGGCCATCGACGCTGCACTTTCCTCGCTCAATGTCCGGATGGCGTGCGCGTAGGACTGGACGTCGAATGCCGGCACCCTCTCGCACCCACCTGCCACAGCCACCTCGTTCATCGGCCACTTGTCGAACACCACAGCCGGTTTGGCCGCAGCGCACGCCTCCAAGATGACCATCCCGAAGGTCTCCTCACGCGAAGGCACGCAAACAAATCGACAATCTCGAAGGAGTTCGCCGCGCTGCGCCGGCCCGACCTTCCCCGTCAGCCGAACCCATGACTCAAGACCGAGGCTGCTGACCCTCTCCTTCAGGTACTCGTCCTCGAAACCGCCCCCCGCCATCACCAGCGGGAGACGAATCGTCTCAGGCACCCTGCAATAGGCGTCGAGCAATAGGTCAATGCCTTTTTGCGCGAAGTCGATTCGCCCGAGATACAGAATGAAATCACCAAATTCCGGCTCGATCTGGTAAAGCGACGCGTCCACACCGTTTCCAATTACCTTGCAGCGCGCCGCAGGATGCCGTGCCTGAATCAGACTGCGCATGGACTCGGTCAAGACGACAAAGTTGCGGTACATGCGAATGCCGTAGCGCTCGCCCAAGTAAAACGGTAATCGATACTGGCGAGAAAGTGCCTCGGCAAAGAACCACTGGACGGAAGCGATCAGTGGCTTCGGACTGAAAAACGGTGTCAAGGTCGCGGAGGCGGGCGGCATGAAATCCTCGACGAGGAGGTCGTGTTGAAATCGCCGTATGGCGCCGGGCAGAGCAAAAAAGAAAGTGATGTGATGCGACGATCCATGGTTGCCGACCCTGCGGCCGAGCCTCACGTAGCGCACGCCATCGCGCACGCGTTCCGGCGTAGAGCCGGGAAATGTCGGCGTCAAAACGGTGATTTCGTGGCGACGCGCAAGTCGCCGGTAGATTTCGAATGTCCGCACGGGCCCACCGCCACTGAGCGGGTTGTCGATATCATCTGGATCAATATGCAGAATTCTCACGGGGCAGCCTCACCGCCGGTCCGCGCCAGTCCGGCCACCGCCCGCAGGTCTTCGCCCCGGAGGCCGCCGGCCAGAAACAGAACGAAACCGTATGCGAGAAGCGAACAACCTAGAACAACAACGGCTGGCTGCAGGCGAAGCACCCAGCCAACGCCGAGCATGACGAAGCCGGCAATCCCGGGACGCCACAACCTGCCTAAGCCCGGCCTCATTCCGAGTCGCAGCCGCACATAACCGTATCGCATGCCCAGCTGCACAAGCATCGTGCCAAGTACGGCCCACGCGGCGCCGAGCAAACCCATGGATGGAACCAGAATTGAAAGAAGCAGAACATTCGCGAGCGCGGCGGCCAATAGGCTATACAGATCGCAACGCTGCTCGCCACAGGCCAGCAATGCCAAGGTCAACACCTGATTCAGCGTCACCAGCAACAGGGCGCCCATCAGGACCTGGAGGGCGGCTGCGGCGGCCGCATAGCTGCCGCCGAAAATTCCGCTGATCAACGGGTGCGCCAGCAGCAGCACGCTGACACTGCCCGGTACGGCCAGGACAAATATCCAATACACCGACTTCGCAAGCATGGCGCTCATGGCTCGACGTTCCGCACCGGCTGCGCGCGAAAACACCGGATACAGCACAGCCGCAATCACCGAAGGTGCCATCAACGCAGCCTCATACATTCTCGCCGCTATCGCGTAAATTCCAACGTCGGAAAAGCTCCCGAGACGCGAGAGGAAAAAGATGTCAAAGCGGCTGATGGCGGCGGACAGCACCGTGATGCCGAGAAAAACCGGGCCAGCAGCCAGGTCTCCCCGAAGCCGCCGCCAGTCGAGCAGATGCGCCCTCCAACGCGGGATTCTCGGCGAAAGCCAGTAATACAGCGCCGCGGCGAAGCGCCCAAACAAGAACACAACGAATAACCCGCCCAGTCCGGCGCCCCATTCGAATACGAGCGCGCTCGCCACGGCTCGCCACACCGCCTCGGCCAGATTCACGCCTGCCACCGCACCCATCTCCTGGCGACCAATAAGGATCGCCTCGGACAGGCTTGTCCAAGCTGTCGGCACCATCGACAACCCCAATAGCATGAATGCCATGTGCATGTCCTGGGGATAGAATCCAAGGCCTACCAGCGCAACCCCCAGACCCATCACAAGCGCCGCAAGCAAGCCCAGCGTACCGAGGTTCGCCACAATGATTGGCGCGGACTCTCGATCGGCGGAAATGTCGCGCACAACAGCCAGGTGCAGTCCGAGCAGCGGCAACTGTTGCAGGAACGCGAAGATGCCAAGAAGAAACGCATACGCTCCGAGAAAAGCGGCGTCGCCGGCCCGTGCAAGAAACCAGAACAGAACAAATGCAATGAGTGCGGAACCCAGCCGCATCGCCGACATTGACGCCAAGTTGCGCGCGATAACGCGCAACAGATTCATGACAAGCCCCGCCCGCTGGCGCCTTTTCGCCCGAAACCGTCAACGTGGCCTAGAGCCAGCGCATGGTAAATACCGAAAGTCACCCACAGCATCGCCATGCGGATATCGGCGTAGAAATGATCGAAGACAAAAAAGGCCATCTGGCCGAGGATGCTCGACGATAGGCCGAGTGCCATCGCGTAACCGATTGGGCTTGACCAGCGCGAGAACGGAAACAGGAGGCTGAAGAAGCGCCACAACAGGTGCAGGAACAGCCCCATACCGACAATCCCCGTCTCCGCCGTATGCAAAAGGTATTTGTTATGGACAACGCCCTTTCGGATCTCGTCTTGAAAGAATGTGCTGACATACGAAAACGACTCCGGTGTGTATTGCTGTGCCGCCCGGTTATAACCGCCCAGACCGACTCCCAACATCGGATTCTCGCGGATGATAAGCATGGCCTGATCGATCATCATCAAGCGGGATTCGCCGGACCGCTGGTCGCTCTGCGAAATGCGCAGATAGGCGGCCGGATAAAGCGCCGCAACCAGCGCCATGCCAACCAATCCTGTCGCCAAGATACTGGTCACGTGGTGGCCCTTGACGAAGCCGCGGCGCAAACCGGCAATTGCGAAGAAAACGCCAGCCACACCAAGCGCAATCCAGCCGCCACGCGACAAGGTGACCACAAGCATACCCGTGCCCGCAACCAGCACTGCCACCGCTGCCATCCAGGCGCCGCGTCCGATGCGCCTTCGGCCAAGCAGAGAAAGCGCGGCCGCCGGCGGCAGCAGAAAGACCAGGTAGTCGGCCAGTACGTTGGGATGGTGCAGGAAACCAGCGGGGCGGAAGGCATGCATGCCGCCGGCACTGCCAAACACCAGGTGAGTCCCCAAGTGCGTCGACTTGGCGCCTTGAAATTCAAGCGCCGAACCGGTCAGCACCTGTGCCCCAACGTACAACGCCTGAAGTACGAACCCCGCAAAAAACGCGAGCAGCACCAAACGCAGGTCAGCAGGCTTGCGAATCAACTGGGTGAGAAGGAAATACGTGACAAAGAACTTTGTGTAGGTGAGTGCGGCAAGCGCACCGGCCATGACGTCCTGGGAATAGGTCGCACTAACCCACAGCCATGCAAGAAACAGCAGTGCGACACGATGCAGTTGGTCGAGGCTGACCGGGGTGCGCAACACGATGATGCGGTGGAACGACCACAGGGCGAGCAGGCTGAGGAAGAAAATGTCGGACAGGAACAGCGACAGGCCGGGCGAATAGACCCCGCCTTCGACTATCAGCGCCTTGGACAGATCCACCGGTGTGGTGAGGACGAGCATGAACAGTGCCACACGCTTTAGGTCGCCAAACCAGAAGGCAAGGCCGAACGCGCAACAACCGAGGCAGATCAGCGTGAGCCATGCAACCGACGTATCCGAGGCGGCAACGAAGATCGCCGCCAGCAATATCGCAAACAATAACGGCAGCCAGGTTCGAGGCAACGCATGCCCGCTTCCGGTCCGAGCATCCGCCGATGCGGAATCCATTGAAAAACGCATGTCGCGTATGATCGCGAGGCGCCTTAGAAGAACCGGTACAGCTTGCGCGGAATGTACTGCATGCGCCTATTCAGAACGGCGCCCAGATATCGGCTTCGATCGATGTTCGCCTGCGCCATCACACCTTGAATCACCTCCCGGCGGGTCTTGCTCGAATCCACAACCATGATGACTCCGTCACTCTGGTGCGGAACACAGCCGCTGGTACCGAGCGATCCACCATCGATCAGTATCCACGAGAACCGTGCTGCAAAATGCTGGAGAAATTCGGCGTACATCCGCGGCTTGAACAACAGGCCGGGCTTTCGCGTTTGACCGACCGTCATCACCTTCAGGTTCGCCTGCGCCGTGTCGTGCAATGTCACGCTTTCGGCAGCCTGGCCGGCGAGACAATCCGAAAACCCAATCCCGTTTCCCAGTCCGTAGTGCACGTGCAACGACGGCCGCTCGAGATTGCCGTCGACCAGCAGCACGGCGTCGTTGCACAAATCTGCCATGCAGTGGGCGATGCAGCGTGCCGTAAACGTCTTGCCTTCCTCGCTGCGGGCACTGCTGATCAGTATGGTACGACAGCTTGCTGCGATATCTCGCTGCTGCAACATCTCAAACAGGCGCAGGCTCAAGGCATAGTGGATTCCTGATAGCTGACTCATCGCGCCATCTCCCCAATGCGAGTAGCAGCGCCCGGGTCCATTGCAATCCTTAGCTCATCCTGATCGAGATGCGCCACTACGGCCAATGGGACAAGGCCCAGATGGCGTTCGACTGCCTCGGCGGTGCCGAGGCGGTGATCCGAGTACTCGCGGTAGCCCGCGATTCCGAGGCCAAGCATCAGGCCGCCGATGGCCCCCAAGACACCCGCCAATACGCTTTTCTTCCATTCAGAAGACCGCGGCAGCAGCGGCGGTTCGGCAATTTGGCGGTTGTAGGTCTGCGCCGGACTGAGCTTGAGGAACAGGGCTATCTGCTCCAGCTTGCGCCGGATATCGACGTACTTCAACTCCGCAGACTTGATATCGAGGTCCAACGCTGCCAGAGTCTTTTCGCTCTCGGCAGTCGCCCGCAATTCCGATTCGATTCGCCGCTTGATGGTGCTGATCGTGGCTTCCATGAGCTTGACGTTATCATCCTCGTCGGTGAATATCTGGCGCAATTCGATGAGCCGCAACTCGGATTGCACCAGGCGCGACCGCATCGCCCCAACGGCGGTCGGCGCTCCAACCGTCACATTTCCTGTCATCTCGTCTTTGGCGTTCGTCGGCGCGAGCGGTGTCGCGCCCGTGTAGCGTGAGGACAGCGTGGCGCCCCTCTCGACGATAAACTTGCGCTGCTCCTCGCGCGCCTTCTCAAGTTCTCGTGCGGCGAGACCTAGGTCCTTCTCGACCAACTCGTGTGCATCACGCGCAAGCCTTTCGTTCTGCTCGACCGAAAGGACCACAAACTCGTCGAGCAGATGTTGCAGCGCTGTCTGGGCCGTCGGGCCATCGGGCGCCTTGAGCTGAATCTGGATCATGTTCGAGGTTGTTTCGGCACTTTTCGACTTCAACGGCTGAACAACAAAACTCGCATTGAACTCCTTGACTGTTCCCTTGAAACCGTATGCGTCCAAGTCCTCCGGATAGCCGAGAAGGTGCACCTTAGCCCAGTCAACGAGGTCGGCAACCGGGCGAAGCAGATGGGTGAGCGGTTTGTGATAGACCTGCCCATACTGCAGATTCAGCTTGCGCACCACGCGCTCAGACAACTCGCGCGTGGCCAGCACTTCCATTTCGGTCTCCAGCTTGCGATTCACCGGGTCCGAGTCGCGCGGCTCGCGATAGGCGGCAATGCCGGAGAAGATCGAGGGGTTTCCTTGCTGCTCGGTCTTGACCAGCACCTTGCCTTCGGCCACATAGGTAGGCGGCAACATGGCGAGTCCCACCGCGACCAGCAAAGTAACCACGACGAAGCAGACGAGAATGATCCAGCGATGCTTGAACAGGACGCTGACCAGGTCACGGAAGGTGAAGGCCTGCCCCTCGGCGGCGTCCGGTGGTCCGAATAAGTCAAAGTCGTTTTTCATGGCAGGTATCTGTGTTGGGTGTCGCTGTGGATGGATTACGGCACGACCACCTTGGTTTCCGTCTGATTGACGTGATACAGGAAACTGAAGGCGCTGTTCTTGAGGGGCGGCAGGATGTTGAAGACGACTTGCTCCAGCAACTCCGCGACGGTGGCAGCCGCCGTCTTGGGCAGGATCACGACATCAAAAGGCTCCAGGGCGATGTCGTTCGTTTCATCCGCTTCCAGGTCGGCGCGAAGATTGCGGCGGATCGCCAGCGGCTGCGCTGCGTTGCTCTTGCGCAGCACCAGCACACTACGCATTTCAGCGCTCGCCTTGTTGCCACCGGCCTCGACAATCGCCTGCATCAGCGTGAGCGAGCGGCGGTAGTTCATCACACCGGGACGAACCACTTCGCCGCCGACAAAGACCTGCGCGATGGCGTAGCTGCGCACGATTACCGTTGGCTCCAGTGCGTCAAGGCCCATGCGCACGAAACGTCCGCCGCTGCGGTAGCTCTGCACGGCGGCGTTGCGCACGATCACCACCAGATCAGGTGAGCGGAGGGACTTGGCATAGAGGCGACGCAGCTCAGCCGCCAGATGTTCCGGCGTCTTCCCTTCCGCCACGACTGAATTCACCATCTGGAGGGCTATCTTGCCGTCAGGGCGTACCAGCTGGCGTTCGTTCAACTCGGGCCGGTACACAAACTTGAATTCCAGTTCGTCACCGGCCCTGATCACGTACTCCTTGTCGCCGTCTGCCTTTCCCAGCTCGCGCAAGCGGCGCGTCATTTCTGTCTGCAAAGCATCCGGCGTTTGCCCTTCCGCCCGAACGGTGCCAACCACCTGCAGGGAGATGTTTCCGTCGGGGCGTACGCGCACGGTCTCGTTGAACTGCGTTTGATCTGGAAATTTGACCTCCAGTTCGTCGTTGATGGCTATAAGATAGCCGGGGTCCTTGTGCTCAACAGCCACCTCTGGCAAGCCCTGGCGCAAGCGCGCATCGGTCGCGACCGGCGGTACCAGTGTCACGCCCTGCGGCGGAACGGCGCAGGCGGCCAAAAGAAGGGCTACGGTCGCCACCAGCCGGTTCCGCAGCCATAGCCCCGCAGAAGTCAGTTTTTCATTCATCGATTTTTCCCCAATACCCATACGTGTCATTCACTGACGAGACTCGCCGCGTCATTTCAGTTCCAGCTTCGCGCCACACCTGCCACCTGCTCGCCGCAGGCCTCCAGCAACACGCGCTCGTAGGCATCGAGCACCGCCGGCCAGGTAAATTGCGCGGCATGGCGTTGTCGGCTGGCGCAGCGCAGGGCCGCCAGCCGCTCGCCATCGCTAAGCAGTACCTCAATCGCCGCTTCGCATTCCGCGATGGAAGAAAAGTACAGTGCCGCGTCGCCGGCAACCCAGCGATTGAACGGATTGTCATGCGCCAGCACCGCACAGCCTGCGCCGAGCGCTTCCACCAGGGACGGGTTCGTGCCACCGACGCGGTGGCCGTGAAAATGCGCAAGCGCATGAAACCGCAGCGCGGCAAGCGCATTCTGGTCATAAATTGCGCCGAGAAACAAGACTTCCTCGCTGGCGGCAGCCTGCACCGCCGCGTGATATGCATTTCGCCGCGGATCGTAGGCGCCGAGCACAACCAGAAGAACATCTCGCGGCCGCGCCGAAAAGGCCTTCACCATTTCAAGGATCGAGTTCTCCGGCTCGGCGCGGGCCACCAGCAGCACGTAGCCGCCTGGGCGCAGGCCCAGATCGAAGATTGCCAAGGTCGGCGCATCGCGCACGATGCTCGCTCCGTAGGGAATAGTCACGATCTTGCCCGGCACTCCGCGCCGGCGCAAATGGGACGCAATCGCCGGATTGTCGGCGATCAGACGATCGCCCAGCCAGCACCCCAGCCATTCATTCACATAAAACGCTGCGCGTACCGGCAGCGACCACTTGCTGCGTTGCCATTCCAGGCCATCCATGTTGAATACGTTGGGACGACCGAACAGCCGGAACAGGATGTTCAATCCGGCCGTGTTGTAACCGAGCGTGAGATTTACCGTGCTTGGTCGGCGCACGGCATCGAGAATGCACCTGAAATCGAATTCGACCGTGCCGAACGGTCCACCGAGGCATGAGGGAATCGTAACCAGTTGCACGCCGCGCCATCTTGTCTCCGTTCGCTGCTGCCCACTGTCGCCCTGGCAGTACACACGCACTTCCCATCCCCGACCCTGCAAATAGACGGCCAACGCCTCGGCAAAGGTCTCGAAGCCGCCATGCTGCGCGGGAATACCGCGTGTCCCCAAAATACTCAGTGACCTTCCGCTGTTCACCGGTTGTCCTCAGAAACCCGCCGATTCCGCACCTGGCCCGCCGTTCCCCACATCAGGCGCGGCTGACTCCGGCGGTGCGATAAGTGACACCCAGCCCCATGCAACGCCACACGAGCGCTTCCGCCGCCCCTTCCAGCAAATCTCACCGGAGAAAGGCGTGCGCGCGTCCGGTCGGCCACTATAATTGAAGTCTGAAACAATTGCATCCGCCTTTGCGGTGCGGCCTCTGCCGACCTGGTGTCTTTAGCGAGCCGAAGCGGGTGTCGCCTGATACGTTATGTTCATGTCGTGGCGAAGGATACCAGCAACCGTGACGGATTTCCGTGACTTTTGACCGGCGCACTTGATATGATCCTTGAGATAATGCTTGGGGAATACACATGATCATGGTATTCGGGCGCCGGCAGCCGCTGCTGCATGTCCGGCACAGCCTGGTGTCTTTTTTGGGGACGCTGCTCGAACCCGTTGTCGCGCTTGCCTCGCTGTTCGCGGCCATGACGCTTTTCGAACAGCCGGCTTCACCCCCGTATGTTGTGCTCGCACTGCTCGTATTTTCCCTTTTCTTTCCTGGCGTCTCGCGCATCAACGACCCGTTCGGGACAGTCGTTCGGGAAATCCTGGCTGGCTGGATCGGCCGCGTCGGATTGCTGCTGGGTTTCGGATACGCAAGCGGATATCTTGACTACTTCCCGCGTGAATTCCTGATTGCGTGGCTGGCGGGAACGCCCATCGCGCAGCTCGTGGCGAACGAAATCGCTCGGCGCATGGCAAGGGTGATGCTGGCATCGATAGCCCATCAGCGTCGGGCCGTCATTGCCGGCTTCAACGAAACGGGTTTGCGTCTGGCCCGCCAGATCCGTGGCCGTCCGACGCTTGGCATCCGCGTTCTCGGCTTTTTCGATGATCGCCAGCAGGCGCGCGTGGACGACTCGCTGGCGCATCCCCATCCCCTGCTCGGCTGCCTTTCTGACCTTAGCGAGTTCTCCAGGCAGAACCGGGTGGACGTCATCTACCTCAGTCTGCCGATGACGACCCAGCCACGCATCCTGCGCCTGCTTGACGATCTGCGCGACACGACATCATCGATCTACTTCGTACCGGACATCTTCCTCACCGACCTGATCCAGGGGCGCGTGTCCGCAATCGGAGCGGTTCCGGTCGTTGCGGTTTGCGAGACACCGTTCACGGGCGTCAACGCGCTGGCGAAGCGGGCCAGCGATATCGTGTTGGCTTCGTTGATCCTGCTCCTGATCTTTCCCCTGATGCTGGTTATCGCGGCAGGCGTCAGGCTGAGCTCGCCCGGCCCGGTCATTTTCCGCCAGCGGCGCCACGGCCTCGATGGAGAGGAAATCGTGGTCTACAAATTCCGCACCATGTCGGTCTGCGAAGACGGCAATCGCATCGACCAGGCGACGCGAGACGACTGCCGCGTCACGCCGCTCGGCGCCTTCCTGCGCTCCACCTCGCTCGACGAGTTGCCGCAATTCATCAATGTGCTGCAGGGGCACATGAGCGTCGTTGGCCCGCGCCCACACGCGATCGCGCACAACGAGATGTATCGCAAGCTGATCAAGGGTTACATGGTCCGCCACAAGGTCAAGCCCGGCATCACGGGGCTGGCGCAGGTGAGCGGTCTGCGCGGTGAGACGGAGACGCTGGACAAGATGAGGGCGCGAATTGAGTGCGACCTCGACTACCTGCGCAACTGGTCCCTGAGCCTGGATGTGGCCATCGTCTTGAAGACGATACTCGTCATCGCCGGAGGGAAGAACGCCTATTGAATCCGCTTACGGCTTCGGCAGCGGCCGCAGCCTCGGCGCCCGCACTGCGGGACGACCTGCCGCGGTCAGGCCCGACGCCATTCCGTAACGCCACCCGCCTTGTCCTCCAAGACGACACGCGCCTCGATCAGGGCTGCCCGGATGCGATCCGCTTCGGCGAAATCACGTGCCTGCTTTGCCGCTTGCCGCGCGGCAATGCGTTCTGCGATGGCCGCGGCATCGAGCTCAGCCGAGGCAGTCGGCGTTGCCTGAAGGAAGGCGACCGGATCGCGCTCCAGCAGCCCGAGCAGGCTGCCAAGCGCCCTGAGCAGGCCGGCAGCGGCCGGCGAGCCGGTGCGGTTCACCTCGTTGGCCAGGTCAAACAGCGCTGCCAGCGCTTCCGGCGTATTGAAATCATCGTCCATCGCGGCGCGAAACCGTGCCGCGTGGGCGTCAGCCCAATCGATTTCCACCCTTCCCGCCTCATTGCCCTTCAGCGCCGTGTACAGGCGCGTCAGACCGTGACGGGCATCGTCGAGATGCACATCCGAGTAGTTGAGCGGACTGCGGTAATGGGCGCGCAGGATGAAAAAACGCACAACCTCGGCATCGAACTTCTTCAGCACCTCGCGGATGGTGAAGAAATTGCCCAGCGACTTCGACATCTTTTCGTCGTCCACCCGCACAAATCCGTTGTGCATCCAGTAGTTCACGAAGGTGCAGCCGTGCGCCCCTTCGCTCTGTGCGATCTCGTTCTCGTGGTGGGGAAATTGCAGGTCCTGGCCGCCGCCGTGGATATCGAAGTGCGGGCCAAGCAGCGCCGAACTCATGGCCGAGCATTCAATGTGCCAACCGGGCCGCCCCTTGCCCCAGGGTGACGCCCACTGCACCTCAGCCGGCTCGTCTTCCCTGGCGTGTTTCCACAGAACGAAATCGAGGGGATCCTGTTTGCCTTCCATCACGTCAACACGCTCGCCGGCGCGCAGATCCTCCAGCGACTTTCCCGAAAGGCGGCCATACCCGCGGAACTTGCGCACCGAATAGCAGACATCGCGATTGGCAGCGACATAGGCATAGCCGTTCCGCTCCAGTGCCTCGATCAGCTGTTGCATGCCCTGGACGTGCTGCGTTGCGCGCGGCTCGTGGTCCGGCGGCAGCACACCCAGCGCCGCGGCGTCCTCGTTCATGAAAGCGATGTAGCGGTCCGTCAGGGCGCGGACGGTTTCGCCATTATCCCGTGCCCGCCGGATGATCTTGTCGTCGATGTCCGTGATGTTGCGAACGTAAACCACGCGATAGCCCGACGCGCGCAGCCATCGCGCAACCATGTCGAAGACAACGAGAACGCGGCCGTGCCCGAGATGGCAGTAGTCATACACGGTCATGCCGCAAACGTAGAGACGAACGAGGCCCGTCTCGATCGGCGTAAACACCTGTTTGACACGAGCCAGGGTATTGTGGATTTTCAGCATTGCGAATGGAAAACGGAACTCGGGCGCCGCCCGGGTGCGGTGATGCTCGCTGTGAAGTCGAACCCGATTCAGCGCTTATTGTTGATTCGGCGCCGTTCTTGCTAGAATGACAAGTCGTTCAAAAACCTAACTTTTTGAAGTATAACATAATGACATCACGCCACCTGCCGCTCGCTGCGCTGCTTCTCGCCGCCATCCTCGGCTTTGCAATGACGCCCGCGCGCGCCGATACCCTGCAGGAAGCAAGCAAGCTGCTCAAGCAGGGCCAGCTCGGCCCGGCGCTGGAAAAAACCGAGCAGGTGCTGGCGGGCAAGCCGAAGGACGCCCAGGCACGCTTCCTCAAGGGCCTGATTCTGACGGAAATGAACCGGCAGGGCGATGCCATCGCGGTCTTTACCAAACTCACCGAAGACTACCCCGAGCTGCCTGAACCCTACAACAACCTCGCCGTGCTTTACGCCCAGCAAAGGCAGTTCGAGAAAGCCAAGAACGCGCTGGAAATGGCGATTCGCACCCATCCCTCGTATGCCACGGCGCACGAAAACCTCGGCGACATCTACGCGCGCATGGCCAGCCAGGCCTACGACAAGGCCCTGCAGATCGATTCGTCGAACACCAGCGCCCAGAGCAAGTTGTCGCTGATCCGCGACCTGATGAGTGTGTCGGCACAACCGACCGCCGTTGCCGTGCGCCCGGCTGGCGCAGGCAAGACCCTGGTGGCCAGTGCCCCGGCAGCACCCAAGCCGGAAACCGCGGCGAAGAGCGAGCCGGCGGTGCCGGTACAGAAACCCGCCGCGGCGGCCGAGGCGAAAGCGGCGGTCGTACCCGCGCCGACCAATGCCGACACGCGCCCCGCGGCGGCACCGGAGACAGCCGCGGATGTCGAGAAGGCCGTGCGCAACTGGGCCTCGGCATGGATGCGCAAGGATGTGAAAGGTTATCTGGCGGCCTATGCACGGGATTTCCGGACACCCGGCGGCGAGGCGCGCGCGGCCTGGGAATCCGAGCGCGCACGCCGCATCGACAAGCCCGGCGCCATCGAGGTGAGCATCGAACAGCTGCGCATATCCGTCGAGGGCGCCGAGCGCGCGACGGCGAAGTTCCGCCAGCACTACCGCTCCGGCACCCTGAAGACCTCGGCCGGCAAGACGCTGGTCCTGGTACGGCATGACGGCAAGTGGCTCATCCAGCAGGAGCGCGTGGGTAACTGATGGCCAGCGCAGCCGGTCTTCGTCGCGTCGGTCTTGCGTTCTTCCTGGTCGCCTGCAGCGGCGTTCACGCCGCGCCGGCCGAACCGCGCATCTTTTCCGACTCCGGACCGGAGCCGATGCTGGCGCGGGTCTTCTCCGAGATCGAGCAGAACCGGCTCGACGCCGCACTGGTCCAGGTCGAGACACTGCTGGAAGCCTATCCGAAGTTCCGCCTCGGCCATCTGGTCCGCGGCGACCTGCTGCTGGCGCGCGGGCGCGCCATCGACACGCTGGGCAATGCGGCCAACGCCCCGGCCGGCAAGCTGGCGGATTTGCGCGAGGAAGCCACCGCCCGGCTGCGTGCCTACCGCGACAAGCCGCTGACCAACTACGTGCCGCGCTACCTGATGCAAATGCAGCCGGAGCAGCGCTATGCGGTCGTCGTCGATACGCAGAAGGCCCGCCTCTATCTCTACCAGAACATCGACGGGCAGCCGCGTTTCGTCGCCGACTATTACATTTCCCACGGCAAGGCCGGCACCGACAAGGCACGCGAGGGCGACAAGAAGACCCCAATCGGCGTCTACCATGTCACGGCCAGCCTGCCGCGGCAGAAGCTTACCGATTTCTACGGCAGCGGTGCCTTTCCCATCAGCTATCCGAACGAATGGGATCGCCGCAACGGCCGCAACGGCCACGGCATCTGGCTGCATGGCACTCCGTCCGATACCTTTTCGCGGCCGCCCAAGGCATCGGATGGCTGTGTCGTGCTGGCCAACCAGGATCTCGATGCGCTGGCCAAGAATCTGCAGATCGGCACCACGCCGGTGATCATCTCCAACAGCATCGAATGGCTTTCCCTCGACGACTGGCAGAACGAACGCACAGCGCTCTCGCGGAGCATCGAAGCCTGGCGCACCGACTGGGAAAGCCTCGATACCGAGAAATACCTGCGTCATTACTCCGCGCGCTTCCTTTCCGGCAGCCAGGACCACGGCCGCTGGTCAGCGCAGAAACGCCAGGTCAATGCCGGCAAGCTGTGGATCAAGGTCGCCACCGAAAACATCAGCATGCTGCGCAACCCCGGCCGCGAGGAACTGGTTGTCGTCACCTTTGTCCAGGATTACCGCAGTAACAACCTCGGCAACCGAATGAAGAAGCGCCAGTACTGGATCAAGGAAGACGGCGCCTGGAAGATCATTTACGAGGGCGCGGCCTGAGACCCGACACGCCAAACCGTTTTTTTCAACCCAAAGGCAACCCCATGAAAAAGCTGTACCTGCTGGCCGCTGGCCTGTTCCTGACGTTCTCGGCCCTCGCCGCCAATCCCATGGTGGAGATGAAGACCAACATGGGCATCATCGTCATTGAACTCAACCAGGACAAGGCGCCGAAGTCCGTCGAGAATTTCCTGCAGTACGTCAAGGACGGCTTCTACGCCGGTACCATTTTCCACCGCGTCATCGATGGCTTCATGATCCAGGGTGGCGGTTTCGAGGCCGACATGAAGCCGAAGCCAACGCGTGCTCCGATCGAGAACGAGGCGAAAAACGGCCTGAAAAACGAGATCGGCACCCTTGCCATGGCGCGCACGCCGAATCCGCATTCGGCCTCGGCCCAGTTCTTCATCAATCTCGTCGAGAATCGCGGGCTCGACTATCCCTCGCGCGACGGCTGGGGCTACGCGGTGTTCGGCAAGGTCACGCAGGGCATGGAGGTCGTGCAGAAGATCGCCAAGGTCAAGACGGGCAACGCCGGCGGCCACCAAAACGTACCGAGCGAGCCGGTGCTCATTGAGTCGGTACGCTTGCTGCCCGAAACCAAACCCACCAAATAGCCGGGAGACGACATGGTCAAGCTCAAAACCAACTTCGGCGTCATCACGCTGGAACTGGACGCCGAGAAGGCGCCCGCCACGGTCGGCAATTTTCTCGCCTACGTCGCGGCCGGCCATTTCGACAATACGATCTTCCACCGCGTCATCGACGGTTTCATGATTCAGGGCGGCGGGTTCGAGCCGGGCATGGCGCAGAAGCCGACCAACGCGCCGATCCAGAATGAGGCCGGCAACGGCCTCAGGAACGAGCGCTACACCATTGCCATGGCGCGCACCGGCGACCCGCACTCGGCCACCGCCCAGTTCTTCATCAACGTCAAGGACAATGCTTTCCTCAACCACACCGCACCGAGCGGCCAGGGCTGGGGCTATTGCGTTTTCGGCAAGGTTGTCGATGGCATGGACGTCGTCGACAAGATAAAGAGCGTGCGCACCGGCAGCAAGGGCGGCCACCAGGACGTGCCGGTCGACGACGTCGTGATCGAAAAGGCCGAGGCCGCCTGACGTCGCGGGCGGCGATGCCGACACTGCTTATCTCCGATTTGCACCTTTGCCCGAGCCGCCCGCTCGCCACCCGGCACTTCCTGGATTTCCTCGCCGGGCCGGCGCGCGGCGCCGATGCGCTTTACATCCTGGGCGATCTGTTTGAGTACTGGCCCGGTGACGACGCTCTCGGCGAGGCCTTCAATGCCGGAATCTGCGCGGCACTGCGTGCACTGTCCGATGCCTCCGTTGCGTTGTTCTTCATGGCCGGCAACCGCGATTTCCTGGTTGGCAAGACTTTCGCCCGCGCTGCCGGGCTGACGCTCCTGCCCGATCCGGCGACAGTCGAACTCGCGGGGACGCGAACCCTGCTCATGCATGGCGATACCCTATGCACGGAGGATCATGCCTACCAGGCATTCCGCCGCGAGGTGCGTTCGGATGATTGGCTGCGCGCGTTTCTCACCCTGCCGCTGGCGGCGCGCAAAGCGCAAATCGAGGCGCTACGCGAGGAAAGCGAAGAAAAGAAGCGTGGCAAGTCCGCCGAAATTACCGACGCCGATCCCTCCGCCGTCCTTGCCGCAATGCGGGCAGCGCATTGCGTTCGACTGATTCACGGACATACCCACCGCCCGGCGGTACACCTGATGCAGGACGGCGCGGAAATGGTCGAGCGCTGGGTGCTGCCCGACTGGTACAAGACCGGCGGATACCTCGCTTGCGACGCGGATGGATGCAAGTTCCTGGATTGGCCGGCTTGACATACCCGACAAAATCAGTAAAGTAATCCCAGCAGCAACCCACAAAGGGGAGTAGCTCCAAGCCGCAGCAGTCGTCAGCACGGGCCCGATTGGCCCCGGCGCTGCGGGGAACGCCAGTTCCAGCGAGACCTTTGCCGCCCGGCAAAGGTCTTTTCGTTTGCGCACCGGCCGGCGGCGCTGCAACCTGCGCGAACGCCAATGGGAGCACACATGAACACCCTGATCCGCAGCGCCTTTGCCTTCTGCCTGGAGCGCGCCCACCGCAGCCGCTTCGCGGCGGCAGCAGCCACCTTGCTCGCCCTGTCCTTCGCCCCCACTCTGGTGCGCCGACAGCGCAGCGGCGGACGAGTCATCGAGGGCGAATGCCGTCGTGTGGACGAACCGGGGAAAGTGCGATGATCGAGACCATCGGCACCTGGTGGAGGTAGGCCGGCTTCTTTGCCTTCGTCGTCGTCATGCGCACCGCGATGATCCTCGTCGGTGCCTGGCTGATCGCCCAGTTCCACTGGATACTCTATCTCTTCGGTGCCTTCCTGCTGGCAACCGGCGTCAAGATGCTGGTCGTCGAGTTCATCAAGATCCCGGTGGCCTGGTCCCTCGGCATGGTGGCGACGATCCTGGCTGTCTCGGTCGTCGCCAGCCTGCTGCGTAAACCGGCTGATGGTTAAATCAGCGCCAGCCCCCGCGCCAGATCGGCCTGGAGGTCCGCCACGGATTCCAGGCCGACGGCAACGCGCAGCAGGCTTTCCCGGATGCCCGAAGCGGCGCGCGCCTCGGCGCTGATGCGTCCATGCGTGGTGCTCGCCGGATGGGTGATGGTGCTCTTGGTGTCGCCCAGATTGGCGGTAATCGAAACCAGGCGTGTCGCATCGACCACCTTCCACGCCTGCTCGCGGCCGCCCTTCACTTCGAAGGAGACGATGGCGCCGCCGGATTTCTGCTGGCGCATCGCCAGCGCGTGCTGCGGATGCGACGGCAGGCCGGGACAAAAGACCCGTGCCACCTGCGGTTGTTTCTCCAGCCAGCGCGCCAGCTCAAGCGCCGTCGCGGATTGCGCCTCCATGCGGATGCGCAGGGTTTCCAGCCCCTTCAGGATGACCCAGGCGTTGAACGGGGAAATGGAGGGGCCGGCCGTGCGCAGGAACTTGAACACCTCTTCGGTGAGCGCCTGGCGCCCGACCACGGCGCCGCCCAGTACGCGGCCCTGGCCGTCGAGGTACTTGGTGGCGGAATGGATCACCAGGTCTGCGCCGAGATCGAGCGGTCGCTGCAGGGCCGGCGAACAGAAGCAGTTATCCACCGCCAGCAGCGCGCCGCCGGCATGGGCGGTTTCGGCCAAAGCCGCGATGTCGAATACCTCGGTAAGCGGATTGGACGGCGTTTCGATGAAGACCAGTTTCGTCTGCGGCTTCAGCGCCGCCTTGTAGTCCACCGGATCGCACGAGGCAACGAAGGTGGTGTCGACGCCGAACTTCGACAGGATGCCGCCGAACAACTGCTGCGTCGCGCCGAAGATGCCCTGCGACGCGACGATATGCTCCCCCGCCTTCATGAGGGCCATCACGGTCGACAGGATGGCGGCCATGCCGCTGGCCGTGGCAACGCAGGCCTCGCCGCCTTCCATCGCCGCCAGACGGTCCTGCAGCATGCTCACCGTAGGATTGGAGAAGCGGCCATACACGAAACCGGGGTCTTCGCCGGAGAAACGCGCCGCTGCCTGGGCCGCATTGTCGAAGATAAAGCTCGAGGTCAGATACAACGCCTCGGCATGTTCGTTGAACTGGCTGCGCCGGATGCCCGCGCGCACCGCCAGCGTATCCGGATCGAATTCCTTGTCCATTTTCATTCCCCGCAAATGCAAAAACCCGGCGCAGCCGAGCGACCGGGTTTCCCCTCGCTTTAGCCGCATTTATTAAGCGCCCGCAAGCTGAAATCAAATCGGCGCAGAAGGGAAGCTACACGTCGTTCCGGCTCCTGTCAATCCGCCACGACAAGATTGAGATCGAGCTGGGCCACCTCGCCGTCCTCGCCACCCAGGTTGCCGTCGCTGCGCTGGTTCTCGACGCTGCTGAGATATTCCGGCGTGACGTCGCCGGTGACATAGCAGCCGTCGAAGCAGGATGTCTCGAACACCGTGATCGATGGGTTGAGCGAATGCACGGCCAACTTCAACGCGTCGAGGTCCTGGTAGATCAGTCCGTCGGCACCGATCTCCCGGCAGATTTCCGCGTCGCTGCGATCGCTGGCGATCAGTTCGTGGCGCGTCGGCATGTCAATGCCATACACGTTGGCGAAGCGCACCGGCGGCGCAGCCGAGGCGAAATACACCTTGCGCGCGCCGGCGTCGCGGGCCATTTGCACGATCTCCTTGCTGGTGGTGCCGCGCACGATGGAATCGTCCACCAGCAGCACGCTTTTGCCGCGGAATTCCTGGGCAATGGTGTTGAGCTTCTGCCGCACCGATTTCCGCCGCTGCGCCTGGCCGGGCATGATGAAGGTGCGGCCGATGTAGCGATTCTTGACGAAGCCCTCGCGATAAGGAAGGCCAAGCTGATTGGCCAATTCCATGGCAGACGGACGGCTCGAATCCGGAATCGGGATCACCGAATCGATGTCGACGTGCGGCAGGGTGTGGCGGATCTTCTCGGCGAGGTGCGCACCCATCTTGACCCGGCTCTCGTAAACCGAAATGCCATCGATGAGCGAATCCGGACGCGCCAGGTAAACGAACTCGAAGATGCAAGGGGCACGCATGGTGCGCTCCGCGCACTGCTTGCTGTGGAAGTTGCCGTGGATATCAACCAGCACCGCTTCGCCCGGCGCGACGTCGCGCATGATCTGGAAACCCAGCGTATCCAGCGCGACGCTTTCCGATGCCACCAGGTACTCATTGCCCGCCGGCGTGACGTTGCGGCCGACGATCAGCGGCCGAATGCCATAAGGGTCGCGGAAGGCCAGCAGCCCATAGCCGGCGATCATCGCCACGACCGCATAGGCGCCGCGGACACGACGATGTACGCCGGCCACCGCCTTGAAGATCGTTTCTTCGTCCAACTGGTACTTCGTCGCCGCCGCCTGCAGTTCATGCGCCAGCACATTCAACAGAACTTCCGAGTCCGAGTTGGTGTTGATGTGGCGCAGATCCTGCAGGAACATCTCGCGCTTGAGTTCCTCGGCATTGGTCAGATTGCCGTTGTGGGCAAGCATCAGGCCGAACGGCGAATTCACATAGAAAGGCTGCGACTCGGCCGAGCTGAAAGCCGAGCCGGCCGTCGGATAGCGGCAATGGGCAATGCCCCAGTTTCCCTCCAGACTGCGCATGTTGCGCGTGCGGAAAACATCACGCACCAGACCCGGGCCCTTGTGCATGTGAAACACGCCGGCCTCGGCGGTAGCGATGCCGGCCGCGTCCTGGCCACGGTGCTGCAGCACCTGCAAGCCATCATAGAGAATCTGGTTTACCGGCGTCGTCGCAACGACACCAAGGATTCCGCACATGGTTCACCTATAGCGAATGCGCTTGGCCACCGCCGCTGGCAGCCAGGGCCGGGCCGCCAGCACGGCGGTTTCGAGCGGTGGCGCGAGCCAAGCGTCGCGCCACCACGGCTGCTGTGGCACCGCTGTCAGGCCACCGATCAGCACGGCGGCCAATACCACGACCAGGCCGCGGGCAACGCCAAACCAGGCGCCGAGAAACCGGTCCAGCGAACCCAGTCCGATGACCCGCAACAGCTTGGTCAGTGCCAGGCGCAGCAACGTCACCAGCACCAGGATCGCAAGCACGATTACGGCAAAACCGGCAACATACTGGAGCGCCGGGTCCTTCAGCGAGCCGGCGAACAGCGGCGCCAGATCGGCGGCAAACGCGCTCCCGGCAACAAAAGCGGCAAACCAGGCAGCCAGCGCCAGCAGCTCGCTGACCACGCCGCGCCACACCCCAAGCAGCAGCGAGGCGGCAACGACCGCCAGCACCCCGTAGTCGAAAACCGTCACTGCCGCGGCGCGACGACGCCATCGACGCCGATCCGTTTGAGCCGGTCGCGCGCCCTATCCGCTGCCTCGCGGCTGCCGAACGGGCCGGCGCGCACGCGCGTCTTGGTGATGCCGTCGGTCGTCAACGGCTCCGTATAGAAATTGTAGCCCTGCTCCTTGACCTTTGCCTGCAAGTTGCGCACGTTGGCTGGATCCCGGTAGGCGCCGATCTGCACGATCCATTGCTCGCCGCCGTTCACACCAGGTTTGACGCTCGCCTTTTCAACCGCCTTCTCGACCGGCTTCTCGGCAACTTTCTCGGCAGACTTCGCTGGCAGCTTTTCCTCCACCGTCGCAACCGCGCGCACCTCCGGCACCTTCGCTTCGGGTTTCGGTGCGACAGCGGGTTTCGTCGGTTCGGACTTTGCCGCTTCCGGTTTCATCACGGCCGGTTTGGCGGGCTCCGGCCGGACCGGCTCGACACCGGCCCCCGCCACCGGCGACGCTTCCATTTTGGCTTCCTTCTCGGCGGGCTTCGCCGGCGCGGGCGTCGGCGGCAACGGTGTGGAGGTGGCGCCCGGCTTGAGCGGCAGAATACGGGAAGTGAACGAGCCGCCATCCTGGCCGGGAATGCGCACCTGAATGTCCTGCATCGGTGCCTTGGGTTCCTGGTCCATGACCATCGGCAGGGCGATTGCCGCCAGGACCGCGAGTGCAATGGCGCCGACCAGACGCCGGCGCGCGCGCTTCTTCAATTCGAGTTGTACGTCGTTGTCGCTCATCGTTTTTCCGCCGCGATGGCACGCATCACATCGGCGACCGTGAGGAAGGAACCGAAGGCGACGATTCTATCATCTTCCGCTGCGCGAGCCCGCGCGCTGCGATAGGCGTCGGCGGGGGAATCGCACGTCGCGGCAACCGTTTCCCCGTGCCGGACGAGCACCGCCGCAAGCGCTTCGGCCGACGCGCCGCGCGGGCCTTCCAGCCCGGCTACCAGCCAGGCGTCGACGCGACCTTGCATATGCTCCACGACGCGGTCGATATCCTTGTCACGCAGCATGCCGAAAACCGCCCATGTCGTCGGATGAAACGCCATGCTGCCGAGGTTGTCGGCCAGCACGGCCGCTGCTTGCGGGTTGTGCCCCACATCGAGCACGACGGCGGGACGACCAGGGAGAACCTGAAAACGTCCCGCCAGCTCAACTTCGAGAAGACCGCGGCGGACATCCTGCATCGAAACCGGCAATCGGTCCTTCAGAGACTCCAGTACGGCAAGCGCCGTGCTGGCGTTGGCGAGCTGGACCGTCCCACGCAAGGCGGGATAAGCCAAACCGCCCTTGCGCCCGCCGCGACTCCAGAAGAGCCATTGCAGAGGATCGCGCTCATATCCGAAGTCGCGCCCATGCAGCCACAGGTCGGCCCCGATGGCGCTGGCATGGCTTGCGAGGCTTCGCGGCGCGTTGCGGTCACCGATGATGGCCGGCTTGCCGGAACGAAATATGCCGGCCTTTTCGAAGCCGATCGACTCGCGTGAGCTGCCCAGATACTCGGCGTGGTCGATATCGATCGTCGTGACGGCCGCGCAATCCGGCTCAAAGGCGTTTACCGCGTCCAGGCGACCGCCAAGGCCGACTTCGAGTATGGCGACATCGACCGCTGAAGCGCGAAATACCTCCCACGCCGCGAGGGTGCCGAATTCGAAGAACGTCAGCGCCGTGGCGCCGCGCGCTGCCTCGACGCGGGCGAATGCCGCACACAGCGTCGCGTCATCCGCCGGCCGTCCGGCGAGCCGGACGCGCTCGTTGTAGGCGAGCAGGTGCGGCGAGGTATACAGCCCGGTGCGATAGCCGGCGGCGAGCAGGATGCGCTCGATCATGGCGCAGGTCGAGCCTTTGCCGTTGGTGCCGCCGACGGTGATCAGCGGAATCGACTGTACGGCGCCGAGTGCACGGCGAACCTCGGCGACGCGCTCCAGGCCAAGCGCTACAGGCTGCGCATGGAGGCGTTCGATGTGGGTGAGCCAGTCGGACAGCGAATCGGGCATCTCGCGGCAATCTCGCAGCGACCGCTGATTCACGGCGCACGAATGCGCCATGCGCGGCGCTTCAGGCGGGTGGTATCTTCTGCAGCAGCGACAGCAAGGCGGCGATGCGGTCACGCATCTCGCGGCGATCGACGATCATGTCGATGGCCCCTTTTTCGAGCAGAAACTCCGCCCGCTGGAAACCCTCGGGCAGTTTCTCGCGTACCGTCTGCTCGATGACGCGCGGCCCGGCAAAACCGATCAGGGCACCGGGTTCGGCAATCACCACGTCGCCCATGAAGGCAAAGCTGGCAGAAACGCCGCCCATGGTCGGGTCGGTCAGGACCGAGATAAACGGCAGGCGATGCGCCGACAACCGGGTGATCGCCGCGGTCGTCTTCGCCATCTGCATCAGGGAAAACAGGCCCTCCTGCATGCGTGCGCCGCCGGTAGCGGTGACGCAAAGAAAGGGCATCCGCTGCTCCACTGCAACATGTACGCCACGGACAAATCGCTCACCGACAACCGAACCCATCGACCCGCCCATGAACTCAAACTCGAAGCAGGCAACGACCACCTGCAGGGTCTTGATGCTCCCCTGCATGACGACCAGCGCATCGGCCTCGTCGGTCTCGTCCGCCGCAGCATTCAGCCGCTCGGCATAGCGCCGGCTGTCCTTGAACTTGAGCGGGTCGACCGGCATGACCTCCGCGCCGATCTCGAAACGCGCCTCGGGATCAAGCAGCGCATCGAGGCGAGTGCGCGCGCGCAAACGATGATGGTGGCCGCATTTCGGACAGACGCCCTGGTTCTTTTCCAGGTCGGACGCATAGAGTACGGACTCGCAGCTCGGGCACTTGCACCAGAGCCCCTCGGGAATGGACTTTTTCGCGCCTTCGGCCCGCTTGATCTTGGGCGGCAGCAGCTTCTGCAACCAGCTCATCGCGACACCTCCTGGCGCGCCGCGGTTTCGTCCATGGCCGCACGGATGCCCGAGACAAAGGCCCTGACGTTGGCAATCACCCGGTCGCGCGGGCTCGCTTCGATTTCCTCGATGATGCGGCTGCCGATCACCACTGCGTCCGCGACCGCGGCGATGCGACAGGCGCTTTCCGCATCGCGGATGCCGAAACCGACGCCGACCGGCATTCCGACCCGCGCGCGAATCTGCGGGATGCGCCGGGCCACCTCGTCAATATCCAACTGTCCCGCGCCCGTGACGCCCTTCAGGGAGACATAGTAGATGTACCCGCTGCCCGCCGCCGCAACCTGGCCAAAGCGCAGTTCCGTCGAGGTCGGAGCCAGCAGGAATATCGGATCGACGCCGACGTCCTTCATGTGCGCGGCAAACTCGGCGCACTCCTCAGGTGGATAGTCCACGACCAGCACGCCATCGACACCCGCCTCCCGCGCCGCCGCGCCGAACGCCGCCACGCCCATTGCCTCGATGGGATTGGCATATCCCATCAGAACGACCGGAGTGACCGCGTCCTCGCGGCGGAACGCATGCACCATGGAGAGAACCTGGCGCAGGCTGACACCGTAGGCAAGCGCGCGTTCAGAGGCGCGCTGAATCGTCGGCCCGTCGGCCATCGGGTCGGAAAAGGGCACGCCGAGTTCAATGATGTCCGCGCCGCTGGCGGCCAGTACGTGCATCAACGGCACCGTCAAGCCGGGTTCGGGATCGCCGGCGGTGATAAAGGGAATCAGGGCCTTGCGGCCCTGCCGGGAAAGCTGCTCGAAGGTCTCCTTGATACGTGACATCAGAACTGAATTCCTGATTTTTCCGCCACGGTATGCATGTCCTTGTCGCCCCGGCCGGAAAGATTGACCAGCAGGATGTGGTCTCGCGGCAATGTCGGTGCCAGCCTCGCCGCGTAGGCGATGGCGTGGGAAGACTCGAGCGCCGGAATGATGCCCTCACAGCGGCACAGGGCGTGAAAGGCGGCCAGGGCTTCGTCATCGGTAACCGTAACGTACTCGGCACGGCCGCTGTCCTTGAGCCAGGCGTGCTCGGGGCCGACGCCCGGGTAGTCAAGGCCGGCGGAAACCGAATGCGTTTCGATGATTTGTCCGTTGGCATCCTGCAGCAGGTAGGTCCGGTTGCCATGCAGGACGCCGGGCCGCCCGGCAGTCAGGGATGCGGCATGTTTACCGGTCTCCAGGCCAAAGCCGGCGGCTTCGACCCCGACCAGTTTGACCGCCTCGTACGGGAGGTAGTCATAAAAGATACCCATGGCATTGGATCCGCCACCCACACAGGCAATTACGGCATCGGGTTGGCGGCCGGCGAGTTCGGGCATCTGCGTTAGGCACTCGCGACCGATGACGGATTGAAAGTCGCGCACCATCATCGGGTAGGGGTGGGGACCGGCAACGGTGCCGATGATGTAGAAGGTGTTGCCGACATGGGTCACCCAGTCGCGCATGGCTTCGTTCAGGGCATCCTTCAGCGTCTTCGAGCCGGAGGTGACGGGCACCACCGTGGCGCCCAGCAGTTTCATGCGGTAGACGTTCGCCGTCTGTCGCTTGATATCCTCCGCGCCCATGTAGACGACGCATTCCATGCCGTAGCGCGCCGCGACGGTGGCGGTAGCGACGCCATGCTGCCCCGCGCCAGTCTCGGCGATCACGCGCGGTTTGCCCATGCGCCGCGCCAGCATGGCCTGGCCGATGCAGTTGTTCACCTTGTGCGCGCCGGTGTGGTTGAGATCCTCGCGTTTGAGGTAGATCTGCGCCCCGCCGAGCGCCGCCGACCAGCGCCGGGCATGGTATATCGGGCTCGGCCGGCCGACGTAGTGGCGCAGATCGGCCTCGAACTCAGCCTTGAAGCTCGGATCGGACCGCGCCTCGTCGTAAGCATGGCGCAGTTCGTCGAGCGCCTCGATCAGCGTCTCGGCGACAAAAACGCCGCCGTAGTCGCCGAAGTGGCCGCGTGCGTCAGGCAAGTCGTACATCTGCATCTCTCACTCCCGCAATGAACGCCGCCAGTTTCCGCGCATCCTTGATTCCCTTGGACGACTCGACGCCGCTGCTGACATCCACCGCCCAGGGGCGCACGGCGCAAACGGCATCTCGCACGTTCGCCTCGTCGAGTCCGCCGGACAGGATCATCGGCAGCGGCAAGCCCGCCGGGACCAGGGCCCAGTCGAAGGTCTTGCCGGCACCGCCATAGCCATCGGCAAAGGCATCCAGGAGCAGGCCTTGCGCTGTCGGATATGAGGCTGCGTATTTTATCAAATTGAGGCCGGGCCTGACCCGTGCTGCCTTGAGGTAGGGCGCATGGAAGTCGCGGCAAAATGGCTCGTCCTCGTCACCGTGGAACTGCAACAGCTGAATGGGAACGGCCTCCATGACGCGCCGCACCGCCGCTTTCGTCTCGTTCACGAAGAGACCCACCAGGGTTACGAAGGGGGGGACGACTCGCGCAATCTGCCAGGCCTGCTCGATTCCGACGCAGCGCGGGCTAGGTGGGTAGAAGACTAGCCCGATGGCGTCGGCACCAAGATCGACCGCCGCGCGGGCATCCTCCGGCCGGGTAATGCCGCAAATCTTGATGCGCGTGCGCATGTCAGCCGGACGGTAATTCGCAAGGCGCGATCATACGGCCATTCGCCGGCAACTGCCAGTGGGCATCGTACTCGACATCGGATAGATAGAGCCCGGCGGCCGAGAAGGTCGGCGCAGCCATCGCACGCTCGCGGCCGGCGATCAGTTCCGCGATCCAAGCCGGTGGGTGCGCCCCCTTGCCGACATACACCAGTGCGCCGACGATGTTGCGCACCATGTGATGGAGGAAGGCGCTGGCGCGAAAATCGAACACCACGCAGTTCCCCTGGTGCGTCACATCCGCGCAATACAATCGCTTGATCGGCGATTTCGCCTGGCAGGCGGCGGCGCGGAACACCGAGAAATCGTGCTCGCCGACGAGCAGCGCCGCCGCGGCCGACATGGCGGCCGCGTCGAGCGGAGCATGAAACCAGCCGACCCGCCCGTGCAGGATGGCGGGCCGCACGGGATGGTTGTACAGCAGGTAGCGATAGCTGCGCGAGCGCGCGCTGAAACGCGCATGGAACTCATCCGGCACGACGCGTGCCCAGCGCACCGCGATGCTCTCCGGCAGATGCGAATTGGTCCCGCGCACCCAGGCGTGCTCGGAGCGCGCCATGGGAACGTCGAAATGCACGACCTGCGCGGCGGCATGCACACCCGAGTCCGTACGCCCGGCGCAAATCGCGCGCACCGGACTGTCGGCGACCGCGGCCAGCGCGCCTTCGAGCGCGTCTTGAATCGTCCTGCCGTGCGGCTGCGACTGCCAACCCGAGAACGCGGTTCCGGCGTATTCGATGCCTGCGGCAATCCTCACCCGTACCCCCATGCAGCAAGGAGCAGCACACCGGCCAGGCCGGCGAGAACCAGGTAGTCGCGGCTTCGAAAGGGCGCGACGGCAATGCGAATCAAATCCGGCCCCTCTGCCTTGCCGGCATCGCGGAGCCAATCCAGCCCGCTGCCCCCGCGCGGCGCGCGCTCGACGTAATGCATGACGAGCATCAGGCGCAGGGCAACCCTGGCACGGTTGAGCCCGAAGGCGCGAAACGGGCCCAGCAAGCCGTAGACGCCGGCAACCAGGTGCTCCAGCGCCAGCCACTGCAAGAGAAGCGCCAGCGTGGCGAGAACCACCAGCAGCCTTAACGAATGCGCGAGACCGAGGAGCAATCCCTCCCTGGTCGGACCGAATGCACCGAGTTCCGGGAGCAGCAGCAGTCCAGGCGTGGCAACCGAAAAGACCAGCAGGATGGAAAACAGCAGCCAGCGGGCACGCCGAAGGATGAGCCAGAAGCGGCCCGGCGCCCGTGCGGTTGCGAGAGCCAGCGCAAGCGCGGCAACCGCCATCAATTCATGAAGCGGCAGGAACTGCGCAATGCCGACCAAGACGCCCCAGACGAGCAGCGAAGCGGTCGGATGCATGACGAAGTACGCAAGAAACGGAACGGGGTGCCCCCCGTTCCGCGCAATCAACCGAGCCGGGACAACATGCCTCGCGCCTTCTCCTGCTGGTCGGCGTTGCCTTCCTTCGCCACTTCCTGCAGCAGTTCGCGCGCGCCTTCCTTGTCGCCCATTTCCTCGTAGGCCTTCGCCAATTCCAGCTTCGTCGTCACCTCGTCGGCCACAGGCTCACCGCCGCCGAGGTCGAGATTGATCGACCCAAGATCAATCCCTGCATCGATTCGCGGCGCCGATGCCGGCACCGCGCCCGCTTCAAGGCCAAGGTCGCGTGCATTTCCAGCAAACGTGCGTTCCAGATCAATGACCTGCGACGCCGGCGTCGTGGTCGTGGCCTGGCCGAGGTCGAGATCGAAATGCAGCGCGTCGTCGGCCGACTTGCCCGCTGAGGGCGGCTCACCGCCCAGCTTCAAATCGATGTTCAGGTCTGCGGGCGGCGCGGCGTCCTTGTCGGCGGCCGAGCTCATTACCATGGTCGCATCGGGATTGAAGGTCCCGGCGTCCTTGCCCTCGGCCGGGATATCCAGCCCAAGATCGAAGTCCAGGCCGGCGTCGCCAGGCGTCTTCTTGGCGGCCGGGGATGGCGCGGCCACAGGCGCCGGCGCGGCCGGTGCGCCGAGGTCAAGATCGAAATCCAAGCCGGACGGTGGGGCCGCCGCTTCGGCCGCCGCAGTCGTCTCCTTGTCGAGAATCACCGTTGCGGAGCCATTTTCGACGGCATCGGCGATCTGCCCGAGCTCGCCGGGCATGGTCCAGGTATCGCGCATCTTTCCGGCCGCCGGCATGATGACCGTCGTATCGGTCGACACGGACTGCGCCTCGCCGGACGCCGTGGCGGCTCCGCCACCGTAGAGCGGATTGGCGGCATCGAGCTTTTGGCCCATGGCCGCGGCTTTCTCCCAATCGGCGCCCACACCGCCGGTCTGCGCATACAAATCGCTGGCGAGGGTTTCGAACTGCTTGTTGTTCTTGCGCGCCGCATAGATCTCCAGCAGCTTGACATGGATCGCGGTGCGGGTTGGATCGGTCTTCAACGCGTCGAGCAGGATCTCTTCGGCCTGCGCATCGCGGCCATAGGCCATGTACACATCTGCCTCGGCGACCGGATCAACGCCCTCCTCGGCATCGATCGCACTGATCGAGGCCTGGCTGAAATCCGTCGCGACCGAACTGGCGCTGGTGTCGACGCTCTGTCCGCCCGTCGCACCGAACACCGAATTGGTCGCCATGTTGGCGGTTGTCGACGGCGCGGCCTCGGCTTCGTCCGCGCGTTTTTGTCGGCGGCGGTAGGCGATGAAACCGAGCAGGCCCAGGACCAGCGCACCGCCGCCAATGATGGCCGGGTTGTCGAGCAGTTCGTCGACGAAACCCGGCTCCGGGGGCGGCGGAGGCGGCGGCGGGGCAACCTTTTTCGGGGGCGGCGGCGGAGCGGCGGGTGGTGCTGCCTCGACCGGCTTGGCGTCCTCTGCCTTGGCGGGTTCGGCAGGCTTGGCCGACTCCGCCGGTTTGGTTTCGGCCGGTTCGGCGGCCTTGGCAGGCTCAACTGGTCTTTCGACCGCCGCCGGCACGGCTGGCTTTGCCGGTTCTGCCGGCTTGACCGCTTCCGCGGCCGGAATCGCAGCCGGCGCCGCTGCGACCAACTCCGGCTTCTTCACCTCTGCCTTCGACGCCTGTTTCTGCAGGTCGGCCAGGCTCTGGTTCTTGGCCTCTAGAATCTTCTTGAGGTCGCCCACATTGCGCTCCAGTTCCGCCTGACGCGACTGGGCCTCCTTGAGCGCTTTGTCCTTGGCGACCAGGTCTTCCTCCAGCGCCGCGATCTTACCTTGGGCCGCACGGGTTTCCTTGGCCATTTCCGACTTGGAAACCTTGAGCTGATCCTTGCTCTCGGCGGCGGCGGGAACCTTTTCCTCCACCTTGGCGCTGATCTTGCCTTTCGCCTCCTGCTGAGCGGCGGCCTCCTTCGGTGCCTCCGAGCCGGCTACCGCCTCGGCCAGTTTGCTGCGGTAGGCATTGAAGTCCGCCGTCTGCACGGAAATCACCTTCCGCGCTTCGCGTTCGGTCACCGCAGCCACGGCCGCCTGCTCGGGTATTGCCAGAATCTTGCCGGCCTTGAGCCGGTGCATGTTGTTGCCGATGAAAGCGTCCTTGTTGCCGCGAAAGATCGCCACCAGCATCTGATCCAGGCTGACACCTTCCGGCTTGACCTCAGCGGCGATCTTGCGCAGGTACTCGCCGCGCTTCACTTCCCTCGTCCCGGCTTCGCCCGCCGGCGCCTTTTCGCCCGCCTGCTCGCTGCCGACGTCTTTCTTCGGCGCTAGCTTCTCGTCCACCGGTGCTTCGGCTCGCGGTTCGGGCTGTCTTGGTGCCGGTGCCGGCTGGGCCACGGCCGTCTGGTCGCGTTTGGCCGCGCTGGCCTGATCGCGCTTCGTCGCCGCCGTCGCCGACCGCACACCGGTCACTTCCGCCGGAGGATCGAGAAGAAACGTGTATTCACGCACCAGTCTGCCGGCCGACCAGTTGATCTCCACAAGCATGTCGAGGAATGGATCGCTCACGGGTCGATCCGTCGTCAGCCGAATGACCGGCTGCCCGCCGCTGCGCTTGTCGATTGATAGTTTGATCGCGGCAAGGGTCGGCACGAAGTCAATGCCTGCCTGCTTGAATGCCTGGTGCGACGCAAGCCGCGCCGTGATCGCGGACAGCTCCTCGCTTGACGCGGACAATTCAATCTCCGCCCGCAGTGGCTGGCCGAGGCCGGAAAGGACCGTGATCTTTCCCAGGCCGGCCGCGTCGACCGTCATCGGCAGGATGGCAAATGCCGCCGCCAGGGCGGACGCTTTCAGTGTGTTTGTCAGGGAAGTATTTCGCACCGCGTCACCCTCGCGGACAATATTCGGAACAAGTAACTTAACATCATGAGCTTAGCTATGCAAGCTAAACTTCCTCCTTATGTTGTACTTCCGCCCGGTGCATTAAGGCGAAGATAGCGCAGCCGGCCCCATCGGCAGCCGCCATCGCGCGTCCATTGTTCTTGTGGATTTCCCGGCGGTAGAGCGCCCGCCGGGCCGTTCGCGTCTCAGTCTTCGATCAGGATCCGCAGCATGCGCCGCAAGGGCTCGGCCGCGCCCCACAGCAACTGGTCACCGACGGTAAACGCGGCAAGATACGCGGGGCCCATCGACAGCTTGCGCAAGCGCCCAACCGGAACGGCTAGCGTGCCGGTAACCGCGGCTGGCGTCAACTCGCGCATGGTGGTTTCGCGCTGGTTGGGAACGACCTTGACCCATGCATTGGCGCCACCAAGCATGTCGCCAATCTCATCGATCGGCACATCCCTGCGCAGCTTTATGGTCAGCGCCTGGCTGTGGCAACGCATGGCGCCGATTCGCACGCAAATGCCGTCCACCGGTACCGGCCGCGCCTCGCGCCCGAGGATCTTGTTGCATTCTGCCTGGCCCTTCCACTCCTCGCGGCTCTGGCCGTTGCCGAGGTCCTTGTCAATCCAGGGAATCAGGCTACCGGCCAACGGCACGCCGAAATTCGCCGTCGGGAAGCGCTCGTCGCGCAGGATGCCGGCAACCTCGCGATCGATGTCGAGTATGGCCGAGGCCGGATTGTCGAGCAGCGTCCGCGCAACGCGGTGTGCCTCGCCCATCTGCGCAATCAGCTCGCGCATGTTCTGCGCACCGGCACCGGATGCCGCCTGGTAGGTCATGGCCGACATCCATTCCACCAGGTCACGCTGAAACAGGCCGCCAAGCGCCATCAGCATCAGGCTGACGGTACAGTTGCCGCCGATCCAGTTGCGCCCGCCGCGTGCCAGCGCTTCCTTGATGACCGTCAGGTTAACCGGGTCAAGCACGATGATAGCGTCATCGTGCATGCGGAGCGCCGATGCGGCGTCGATCCAGTGTCCCTGCCAGCCGGCGGACCGCAAGCGCGGAAATATGTCCGTCGTGTAGTCGCCGCCCTGGCAGGAAACAACGACATCGACGGCTTTCAATTCATCAATATTCCGCGCGTCCTTGAGCGGCGGCACGTCGCGCCCGATCGCCGGTCCGCTGCCGCCAACCTGCGAGGTGCTGAAAAAAACCGGCTCCACGTGATCGAAATCTCGCTCTTCCAGCATGCGTTGCATCAGCACCGAGCCAACCATGCCGCGCCAGCCAACAAATCCTACCCGTTTCATAGCATCATCCGAAAATCAGAAGCAACGGCGCCGGGCTCTCACAGCGCCTGCAATACGGCATCGCCCATTTCCCGCGTGCCAACCCGCCGGGTTCCAGCCTCGAATATGTCGCCAGTACGGTAACCGGCCGCCAGCACTTTCTTCACCGCGCCGTCGATTCGCAGCGCGTGCGCCTCAAGGCCAAAGGTGTAACGCAGCATCATCGCCACTGAAAGAATCGTCGCGAGCGGGTTGGCCACGCCCTGGCCAGCGATATCGGGCGCCGAGCCGTGAATCGGTTCGTACAAGCCTTTGCCGTTCTCGTCCAGCGATGCCGACGGCAGCATGCCGATCGAACCCGTAAGCATCGACGCCTCGTCCGAAAGAATATCTCCGAACAGGTTGCCGGTAACGACGACGTCGAACTGTTTCGGATCGCGCACCAGCTGCATCGCGGCGTTGTCCACCAGCATGTGCGAAAGGGCCACATCGGGATAGTCGCCCGCCAGCTCGATCACCACGTCGCGCCAGAGCTGCGTGCACTCAAGCACGTTCATCTTGTCGACCGAGCACAGCTTGCGATTGCGTTTGCGCGCCGCATCGAAGGCAACCCGCGCAATGCGGCGGATCTCTTCCTCGCCGTAGATCATGGTATTGATGCCGACGCGCCGGCCGTCACGTGTCGAGATGCCGCGCGGTTCGCCGAAATAGATGTCCCCGGTCAACTCACGGACAATGAGGATGTCCAGCCCGGAAACCACCTCCGGCTTCAGCGTCGACGCATTCGCCAGCTCCGGATAAAGGACCGCCGGCCGCAGATTGGCGAAAAGGCCGAGGTCTTTGCGAATGCCGAGGAGGCCGCGCTCCGGGCGCTGCTCACGTGGCAGGTTGTCATAGCGCGGGCCGCCGACGGCGCCGAGAAGCACGGCATCGCTTGCGCGCGCCAGCTTGCGCGTCGCCTCGGGATAAGGATCGCCCGTCGCATCGACCGCGCAGCCGCCCAGCAACCCTTCTTCCAGTTCGAACTTCAGGCCGTCGGCCCGCAGCGCGTCCAGCACGCGCACGGCTTGCGCAACGATCTCGGGCCCTATCCCGTCACCGGGCAATACGCATATCTTCATTCATTCCTCGGCAAAAACCCGGTGCGACGCACTTCGCGGGGATGCGCGCCGGACGCGGTCAGTGGCTACTTGGCGGCCTTCTCGATAGTCTGGCCGCCCTTCTCAATATCCTTGCCGATGCCCTGCACGGTGTTGCACCCGCACAGCGCCAGGGCGACGCACAAGGCGAATAACAGATTCGTTCGTTTCACGGTCTCACCTCCAGAGTCAAGCGGGTTCCGCGGATTCCGCGATCGACGCGACGCGAAAATCATATGAAATCTCTCCGCCGCAGCGGGAATTATTGCACAGCCTTTGAGTTCTGCGCTGCGGTGCAGCGCAAAAGCGCCTACGGGTTGTTGGCCGAAGCCGGCCAGCCACGCCAAAGCCACACGATACCGACGGCGGCAAACGCGGCGCCGAGCGAAAACGTGAGTGGCGCGCCGATTGCCGTCCAGCCCCAGCCGCTGGCGAGACCGCCGAGCATGCCGCCGGCGCCGAACGAAACGCTGCCGTACAGCGCTTGGCCACGCGCTTGGTGTCGCCCGGAAAACCAGTGGCTCACTGCCACCATGGCCGCCGCATGGTAGGCGCCGAAGGTCGCGGCGTGCAGCAACTGAGCCAGAACCAGCAGCGGCAGCCACTCCACACCCCACCCGATCAAGAGAAACCGGACGACAGCGCAAGCACAGCTGAATGCCAGAATTCCTCGCACCGAGCAAATCCGAAGCAGTCGCGGCATAAGCAGAAACATGGCAATTTCCGCGACTACGCCCAGGGTCCACAACAGGCCGACCAGCGAGGTGCTGTATCCCTGCCCAACCAGATAGATGGAGTAAAAAACGTATAGCGGACCATGCGCCGCAGCCATGAAGAAGCAGGCAACGAACAGGCCCCTGACCTCCCGCCGGCGCAAAATTTCCGTGATCGGCAGGCGGTCACTCGCCCGCGGCGCCTCGGCCTTCTCCGGCAGGGCGAGCGCGCAGCCAAGAATGCCTGTCAGCGCGGCCAGCGACACCCAAAGCAGCGCCGACGGTGCCGCACGGTCGAGCAGACAGCCGAGCCCCAGGACCGCGACGACAAAGCCCACCGAACCCCAAAGGCGCACTGCGCCATAACGACTTGGCTGCCCACCAAGATGGGCGAATGTCAGGGCCTCGACCAGAGGCAGCGCGGCGCTCCAGAAGAACGCCAGCAAAACCATCCCGGCAAACAGGCCGGCGAAGCTCTCTGTGAAGAAGAACACCGAGAAGCCGGCCATGCTCATGAGTGCGGCCGCGCGAACAATCGGCGTCTTCGCGCCAAGGCGATCCGCCAGCCAGCCCCACAGGTTGGGCGCCAGCAGGCGCATCACCTGCATCAGCGAAATCAGTACCGCGATGTCCCAGGCCGAGGAACCGAGGGACTCCAGATAAAGGCCGAAATAGGGCGAAAAAGCGCCGATGAAGGCAAAATAGAAAAAGTAGTACGCCGAGAGGCGCCAGTAGGGCAACATGATCCGCCGGGGCGCGGACAGCGCGCGCCGTCGCCGATCACGCCGCCGGATGGGCGCGCAGCATGGCGTTCAACTCGTCCTTCAGCCGCAGCCGTTGTTTCTTCAAGTCGCCAAGCGCCAGGTCGGTCACCGGCTCGTCGTTCTCCTCTATTCGGCGTATGTCTTTGTTGACACGGTGGTACTCGTCGAACAGGCGGGCAAAATGGTGGTTGCTTGTCTTAAGCTGATGGATCGCTTCGCCTTGCTCGGGAAACTCGTGGTGCAGGTCGTGCTGTTGCAGTTCCATGAAGAATCTTTCTGCCAGAAAAAAGGGAGGAATCAGAAGTCGCTACCGCGGCCTTCGGCCCGATCGCCGTGCCAACGCCATGCCAGCCAGGCCAAGAGTGCCAGTATGCCAAGCCAGGCAAAAAAAGTCACAACACCGGCGATCCGCGTATCGTGGGCAAGCAGACCCCAACGGCTGAAAATCTCCAGCCAATCGTGCGCGTCCTCAGGGTTCTTGCCGCCCACAAGGGGCAGTTCCAGGCGGCGCGCGTCGGCCATGTAACGCGCGATGTTGAAGAAGTTCTCGAACAGCCAGAGGCCGCAGAGGGCAAATGCCGCGGTCTCGCGGCGCAGCCAGAATGTCGCCAGGCACGCCACCGGAAAGACGATCTGCCCCAGCGTGCCACCGTACACCGCCAGCCGCTCGCTGAAGAGACCGAAGAAGGGATGGCCGAACTCATGAAAAGCCAGGTTGGCGCTGTCCAGGACCGGGATCCAGCGCTCCCCGCGATTGGCGAGGACCAGCACCGCCAGCGTGGCCAGGGCGACGCCGAGCAGTGCCGGCAGCGAGATCGGTTGCCACGCCTCGTCGGCTGCCGCCTCGAAGCGGCCAAGCAGTTCGCGCAGGAACTCGGGCATCCGTATGCCGCGCTCAGGCCTCGTCGGGTTCCGGGTCGTCAATTGACGCGCCATGGATCGGCGCCGTGCCCGCCGCCGTTGCCGCGATTCTAGGCGTCGCGCAGGAAACGTCGGCGCATTGGGCGCGGTGGCGCAGCGCGTGGTCCATCAGGACGATCGCCAGCATCGCCTCCGCCACCGGCGTCGCACGGATGCCGACGCAGGGGTCGTGCCGTCCGTGCGTCTCCACGATCACCGGATTCCCCAGCTTGTCGATCGAGCGACGCGGCAGCCGAATGCTCGATGTCGGCTTGACCGCGAGTTGCACGACAACATCCTGCCCGGTGGAAATGCCGCCGAGAACGCCACCGGCGTTATTGCCGACAAAACCCGAAGGCGTCAATTCGTCGGAGTGCTCGCTGCCCTTTTGCGCAACGCAGGCAAAGCCCGCGCCGATCTCGACCCCCTTGACGGCGTTGATGCCCATCATGGCGTAGGCGATATCGGCGTCCAGCCGGTCATACACCGGCTCACCCCAACCCACCGGTACGCCTTCGGCGACCACCCTCACCTCGGCACCGACGGAATTGCCTTCCCGGCGCAGCGCGTCCATATAGGCCTCAAGTTCGCCCACTATCCCCGCGTTGGGGGCAAAGAAAGGATTGTTGTCGACGGCCTCCCATGACTGGAACGGGATCGCGATCGGCCCCAGGCGCACCATGCATCCGCGCACGCGAATCCCGTAGCGCTCTCCCAGCCATTTCCGCGCAATCGCACCGGCTGCCACGCGCACCGCCGTCTCGCGGGCCGAGGCCCGTCCGCCGCCGCGATGATCGCGGATCGCGTATTTCTGCCAGTAGGTGTAGTCGGCATGGCCAGGCCGGAAGGTCTCGGCGATATCGCCGTAGTCCTTGCTGCGCTGGTCCTCGTTGCGGATCAGGAGCGCAATTGGCGTGCCGGTCGTGCGCCCTTCAAACACGCCGGACAGGATTTCAACCGAATCCGACTCGCGCCGCTGCGTGACATGGCGCGAAGTACCCGGCTTGCGCCGATCCAGTTGCGTCTGGATGTCGTTTTCGGTGAGCGCCAGACCCGGCGGGCAACCGTCAACGACGCAACCTATGGCCGGACCGTGGGATTCGCCAAACGAGGTAACGCAGAAAAGCGTGCCGAGGGTGTTGCCTGACATGCGGCGCGGGACTGGGCTGGATGGAAACGTGGCACCAGTCTACCATGGCCGCATCGTCGTCAGACCCTTTGCCCCATGACGCGTAAGCGCCGCAGCCCGGCCAAGCCGCCCGACCGCGCCGAACGACCGGCCCAGCCGCCGGTCCCGCCCCTGCCGGCCCGGCCGGAGCCACGCTGGCAGCGGACGCAGCGCTACGGCTGGGACCGGGGCGGCAACCGGGGCGGCCGTCGCTGATCGGTCGCCTATTTCTTGCCAACCGTCTCGTCGCGCAAGACGCGGCGCAGGATCTTGCCGACGTTCGTCTTGGGCAACTCGGTGCGGAACTCGACCAGCTTCGGCACCTTGTAGCCGGTCAGGTTTTCCTTGCAATGGGCGATCACCGCCTCGGCGCTCAGACCCGGATCCTTCTTGACGATGAACAGCTTCACCGCCTCACCGGATTTCTCGTCCGGGACGCCGACCGCCGCCACTTCGAGTACGCCCGGGTGCATCGCCACCACGCCCTCCAGCTCGTTCGGATACACGTTGAAGCCGGACACCAGGATCATGTCCTTCTTGCGGTCAACGATGCGGACGAAGCCCTTCTCATCCATCACCCCGATGTCGCCGGTACGCAGATAGCCGTCGGGAAACATGACGTTTTCCGTTTCTTCGGGGCGGTTGTAGTAGCCCTTCATCACCTGCGGGCCATGCACGCAAATCTCGCCTGCCTCGCCAACCGGCAGATCCTTGCCGCTCTCGTCGCGGATCGCCACGTCGGTCGACGACACGGGCAGGCCAATGGCGCCGTTGTATTCGGCCAGGTTGAGCGGGTTGATCGTCGCGGCCGGCGACGTTTCAGTCAGGCCGTAAGCCTCGATCAGCGGAATGCCCGTAACCTCTTTCCACTTCTCCGCAACTGCCCGCTGCACCGCCATGCCACCGCCCAGCGTGATGCTCAGCTTCGAGAAATCCAGCTTGGCAAAGTCGGGGTCGTTGAGCATGACGTTGAAGAGGGTGTTTACCCCCGTAATCGCCTCAAAGGGGTTCTTCGACAGTTCCTTGACGAAGGCCGGGATGTCGCGCGGGTTGGTGATGAGCAGGTTGCTCCAGCCAATCTTGAAGAAGGTCAGGCAGTTCGCCGTCAGGGCGAAGATGTGGTACAGCGGCAACGCCGTGACGATCGTGCCTTGCTCGGGCAGAAAGGGTTTCAGCCAGGCGTGCGCCTGCTGCAGATTGCCGACGATATTCCGGTGCGTCAGCATCGCCCCCTTCGACACCCCGGTGGTTCCTCCGGTGTATTGCAGGAATGCCAAGTCCGCATGCGTTACCTCGACAGGGTGGAAATCCAGGCGCGCACCACGGGCGATCGTGTCGTTGAAGCGCACGGATTGGGGAAGGCTCCAAGGCGGCACCAGCTTCTTCACGTGCTTGACGACAAAATTGACGATGGTGCCCTTGGGAAAGCCGAGCATATCGCCGAGACTGGTAACGATGACGTGCTTCACCGGCGTCCGGGCAATGCACTCCTGCAGCACATTGGCGAAGTTTTCGACGATGACGATCGCCTCGGCGCCTGAATCCTTGAGCTGGTGTTCCAACTCCCGCACCGTATACAGCGGATTGCAGTTGACCACCGTATAACCCGCGCGGAGGGCGCCGAAAATGGCGACCGGGTACTGCAGCAGGTTCGGCATCATCACGGCGATGCGCGCACCTTTCTTCAGCCCGATGGATTGCAGGTAGGCGGAGAAGTCACGGGACAGCCCGTCCAGCTCACCGTAGGTGATCGACTTGCCCATGTTGGTATAGGCGACGCGATCGCGAAAGGCGCGCACACTGCGATCGAACATCTCGCCGATCGACTTGAATTCATCCACGTCGATTTCCGCCGGCACGCCCTCCGGATAGCTCTTCAACCAGATCTTTTCCATTCCCCCCTCCCTTATCCAGACATCAATCCCGTTAATAAAAGAAGACGCAGGCCACCCTCGCGTCAACACGCGCGCCGACAACCGTTCTACAAGGAAATCAGGCCCCGCCCGCTTCGGCCGGCCAGTCGCGGATATAGGCTTTGAGCATCTTGTTCTCGAAGCTCTGTTCTTCAAGAACCGCCCTTGCGACGTCGTGGAACGAAATAACGCCCATCAGGGTACCGCCGTCCATGATCGGCAGATAGCGCATATGGCCGTCCACCATCAAGCGACGCAACGCGTCAACTTCCATTTCTGGCTCGCCCACCACCGGCTTGCTCACCATCACTCGCGCCACCGGCACGGTTTGCCAGCCGGCTCCGCTGGTACCCACGGCCTTGAGCACCTCGCGAAAGGTCAGCATGCCGACCATATTGCCGGCGTCGAACACGACCAGGGAACCGACATCGTGCTCCGACATGACCGCAATGGCATCAGCCAGCGTCTTGGTGGGCGCGATGGTGAACAGGGCCATGCCCTTGACCGCAAGAATCTCCTTTACCAGCATGCTGTCATCCTCGATTCTTGAAATGGGGTGGTAACAGTCCCATGGTAGTCCATTGCCGGCGAGCCGAAAAGGGCGACGTCCCGAATTTTGCGATCGCGTGGTTTCGCGGCGGAATCGGCCGGTCCGATATGCCGGCGAGCCGCCCGAGCGGCACCGTCACTGACCGGCGGACGCGCGCTGGCGAGGTGTGAAATGCATACGTCGGAGAAACCCGGCTCTGGCGGACTTGCCGGGGCAAGGCCGGCCCCGGTCGGAAAGGACGTGAATGCGACGCGGCCCCGGCGCGGTGATATCGCCGCGCCGGGGCCGCGTGGTTCAGCTGTTCAGCGCTCCAGTTTGTCGAGTTTGCCTTTGACTTTGGCCCACTGGTCAGCATCCGGCGCTGGCTCCTTGCGCTCGACTATAGGCTGCCAAAGCTTGGCAAGTTCGGCATTCAGGGCGGTAAAGTCCTTCTGGTCGGCGGGAACGTCATCTTCGGCAAAGATCGCCTCGACCGGGCACTCCGCCACGCACAAGGTACAGTCGATGCACTCGTCCGGGTCGATGACGAGGAAGTTCGGCCCCTCGCGAAAGCAGTCCACGGGGCAGACGTCGACGCAGTCGGTGTATTTGCACTTGATGCAGCTTTCGGTCACCACATAGGTCATGTGCGAGCGTTCCCTTTCCTCAGAATCCGTTCAGGCGTATAGGGCCGGATTCTAGCACAGGGGCGTCGCGGCACGCCCTTACGCCCCGCGGCGCACTTCCCTTGCCTGCGCTTTTTCGCTAGGATGCACATACAGATCCGAGCAAACCCTGCCCGACTCACATCCCTGTCTTCAATTCAACGGCCGCGCCGTCGGCAACCCATCAACCGGAACATCCAGCGAGGAAACAATGAGCGAGCACATCCACTACGTTACTGACGCCAACTTTGAAACCGAGGTGCTGCAGGCCGGCACGCCGGTGCTGGTCGACTACTGGGCCGAGTGGTGCGGCCCCTGCAAGATGATCGCCCCGATCCTCGATGACGTTGCCAAGGAGTACACGGGCAAGCTGAAGGTCGCCAAGCTCAACATTGACGACAATCAGGAAACGCCGGCGAAGTACGGGATTCGCGGCATCCCCACCCTGATGCTGTTCAAGAACGGCAATATTGAGGCGACCAAGGTCGGCGCGCTGTCGAAATCGCAACTCACGGCATTTATTGACAGCAACCTCTGAAAGACTTACAGTCCGGCCCGAGGTTCTCCCCGCGCCGGGATACCGGGTCTAGCAAGGGTCGGCGCGGCAGCAAGCCCGGAACCGCCGCCCGATTCCCGACCGTTTCACCGTTTCCCTTCTTTCCGCTGCACCATCTCACCTGTGGGTCGCCATGCATTTATCGGAGCTTAAGACTCTCCACGTCAGCCAACTTCTCGAAATGGCCACCGCCAACGAGATCGACGGCGCCAATCGCCTGCGCAAGCAGGAACTTATTTTTGCGCTGCTCAAGAACCGCGCCAAGAAGGGCGAAAACATCTTCGGCGACGGCACGCTGGAAGTGCTGCCGGACGGATTCGGTTTCCTGCGCTCGCCCGACACATCCTATCTCGCCGGAACCGACGATATCTACGTCTCGCCCTCGCAGATCCGCCGTTTCAATCTGCACACTGGCGATTCAATCGAAGGCGAGATCCGCACCCCCAAGGATGGGGAGCGCTACTTCGCGCTCGTCAAGGTCGACAAGGTCAACAGCGAGCCGCCGGAGAACTCGAAGCACAAGATACTGTTTGAAAACCTGACGCCGCTGCACCCGACCGAGGTCCTGCATCTCGAACGCGAGATTCGCGCCGAGGAGAACATAACGGCGCGGGTCATCGACATGATCGCGCCCATCGGCAAGGGACAGCGCGGCCTGCTGGTCGCCAGCCCGAAAAGCGGCAAGACGGTGATGATGCAGCATATTGCCCACGCCATCACCGTCAATCACCCCGAGGTCGTGCTGATCGTGCTGCTGATAGACGAGCGGCCGGAGGAGGTCACCGAGATGACACGCTCGGTGAAGGGCGAAGTCGTCGCCTCAACCTTTGACGAGCCGGCCACGCGCCATGTGCAGGTCGCCGAAATGGTCATCGAGAAGGCCAAGCGACTGATCGAGCACAAAAAGGACGTGGTGATCCTGCTCGACTCGATCACCCGCCTGGCGCGCGCGTACAACACCGTGGTGCCGGCCTCCGGCAAGGTGCTGACCGGCGGCGTCGACGCCAATGCCTTGCAACGCCCAAAGCGTTTCTTCGGCGCTGCGCGCAACATCGAGGAAGGTGGATCGCTGACCATCATCGCCACTGCGCTGATCGACACCGGTTCGCGCATGGATGACGTCATCTACGAGGAATTCAAGGGCACCGGCAACATGGAGATTCACCTGGAACGGCGCATGGCGGAGAAGCGCGTGTACCCCGCCATCAACGTCAACCGCTCCGGCACGCGGCGCGAGGAACTGCTGCTGAAGCCGGAAATCCTGCAGAAGGTGTGGGTGTTGCGGAAACTGCTCTACAACATGGACGACCTGGAAGCGATGGAATTCCTGCTCGACAAGATCCGGGCGACCAAGAGCAACGCCGAGTTTTTTGACGCAATGCGCCGGGGTTGATTGAAAACACCCGGGTTTTCGGGGATAATGCGCGGCTTCCCGGGGCGGCCACATTCGCCACCCATGTCTTTGCCAGAGGATCACCATGAAAGAGGGCATTCACCCGAAGTACACCGAAATACAGGTGGCGTGCAGTTGCGGCAACAAGTTCGCCACCCGTTCCACCAGCGGCAAGGCGCTCAACATCGAAGTCTGCTCGGCCTGCCATCCGTTCTATACCGGCAAGCAGAAAATTGTCGACACTGCCGGCCGCGTCGAGCGCTTCCGCCAGAAATACGCATCGAAGAAAGCCGCCACCTAAGCAGCGCGCGCTAACCCGTCTCGAGAGGCAGCTTCGGCTGCCTCTTGGCGTTTCTGCCGGCGCGTTTCGGTACAATCCCGCCACCGGGACAGAAACGACAATACATCCACCCCGATGCCCTTCGCGCGCCGTCTGCCCTTCGCCTTCCCACCCCGCGGCGCGGTACTGATCGCCCTGTGCGCGCTCTATCTTCTTCCCGGCCTGATTGGCCACGATCCGTGGAAAAGCGACGATGCGGCGCATTTCGGCGTGGTTTTTTCGCTGCTGGACGGCGGCCCCTGGTTGCTGCCTCAGCTGGCCGGAGAACCCTGGCTGGACAATCCACCGCTCTACTATTGGATTTCCGCCAGCCTGGCCGCAGCACTCGGCCCGGTCCTGCCCTTGCATGACGCGGCGCGGCTGGCGACCGGAGTGCTTGGCGCGCTGATGCTGGGCTTGCTCGCCGCCACCGCACGCCTGAACGGTGACCGCGACGCCCCGGCTGCGGCCGTGCTGATCGCCATCGGCTGTCTCGGACTGTTGGTGCATGGCCACGACATCCAACCGGCGATCGCGCTGCTTGCCGCCATCGCCGGTACGCTCTACGGTTTGCAGGTATTGCCGGCGCAACCGGCTCGCGGCGGCACCATTGCCGGCCTTTCCCTCGCCGCCGGTTTTCTCAGCAGCGGCCTGCCCGCCGTGCTCGGTATCGGCCCCCTGCTGCTTCTGCTGCCGCTCGCCTCGAAGATCTGGCGCACGCCACCGGCCCGGCGCGGATTGCTGCGGACAGTCCTCATCGCCGCCGCAGTTTCGCTCGCCTGGCCCGTTGCGCTCGGCCTTGCCGACCCCGACGGGCTCGCGCGCTGGTGGGTGCGCGAACTCGCCGACTTGCGCCCGCTACCGGGCTGGCCGGCAAACCTTGCGGCGTTCCTGTCGATGCTCGGCTGGTTCGCCTGGCCGGCGCTGCCGCTCGCGTTGTGGACGCTCTGGCGCGCCCGCGCTCGCCTGGCAGAACCCGGGATTCTGCTGCCGCTGTTGGCGCTGATGTTGCTGTTTGCCGTGCAAGGCACTTTCTTCGAGCCGCGCGCCGTGAACGCCCTGCCACTGCTGGTGCCGCTCGTGCTGCTCGCCGTACCTGCGACGCGATCGCTGCGCCGCGGCGCCGCCAACGCATTCGACTGGTTCGGCATGATGACCTTCACGCTGGTTGCCAGCCTGATCTGGCTCGGCTGGGTTGCCATGGTTGCAGGCGTGCCAGCGAGGATTGCGCGCAACTTCGCAAAGATCGAACCGGGATTTGTCGCGCACTTCTCCTGGCCCGCCGTCGTCGTGGCCCTGTTACTCACGCTGGGCTGGTTGTGGTTGATCCTCGGTAGTCCGCGTTCCCCATTGCGTGGTGCAACCCACTGGGCTGTCGGCGTCACGCTGACCTGGTGCCTGCTGATGGCGCTCTGGCTGCCGTGGATCGACTACGGCAAGAGCTATCGCACCGTCGCCGCCGCACTCAAGGCTGCACTGCCGCCCCGTGCGGAATGCATCGTCGGTCGGGAAATCGGCGAGGCGCAGCGCGCCTCCTTCCACTACTTCGCCGGTGTCCTCACCCGACGGGCGGACGCGCCGGGCGCGGCGGCGTGTCGGCTCCTGCTGACACAGACAACCGTACCGGCGGAGAATCTGGCGCCTGGCGACGGCTGGCGCAAAGTGTGGGAGGGTCACCGCCGTGGCGACCGTTTCGAGCGCTTTCGCCTTTATGTCAAGGAGTGACGCGATGCCCGGTCTCGCTGAATCGCCTCAATGGCAAGCCCTCGCCGCGCATAGGGACGCGCTCGCGTCGTACCACCTGAACGCACTTTTTGCTGCCGACACGCGCCGCTTTTTGCGTCTTTCCGTGCGCCTCGGCGACCTGCTGCTCGACTTCTCCAAACAGCGACTCACCGCCGAGACGATCAGCCTCCTCGTCGAGCTCGCCGAGGCGCGCGACCTCCGCGGCTTTATCCGCCGCATGAGCGCCGGCGAGGCGGTCAATGCAACCGAACACCGCGCTGCCCTGCACATCGCCCTGCGCGCCGAGAAGCCCTATCGTGTCGCCGGCGAAGACGTGATGCCCCAGGTACGCGCCACGCGCACGCGCATGCGCGAGCTGGCGGATGCCGTACGAACGGCAGCTTGGCGCGGCAGCGGGGGCGCGCCGATCGACGCCGTCGTCAACCTGGGTATCGGCGGTTCCGATCTCGGCCCGCGCATGGCGGCAACGGCGCTCCGCGCCTACGCCAACCCGAAGATCAAGCTGCGCTTTGTCGCCAACATCGATCCGGCGGAGTTCGACGATGCGGTGCGCGATCTCGATCCGGCCCGCACCATGTTCATCATCTCATCGAAGACCTTCACCACGCAGGAAACGCTGGCCAACGCCCGCGCTGCGCGCGCCTGGCTCGGAGGCGCCGACCCGGCACGACACTTCATCGCCGTAAGCAACAACCTCGCCGCCGCGCAGGCCTTCGGCGTAGCGACGGAAAACTGCCTGGCGATGCCGGAATGGGTGGGTGGTCGCTTTTCCATGTGGTCGGCCATCGGACTGCCGCTCGCCTGTTCGATCGGCATGGAGGCCTTTGAGGAAATGCTCGCCGGGGCACGTGCGATGGACGAGCATTTCCTCTCCGCGCCGTTCGCCGAGAACCTGCCGGTACTGATCGCCCTGGTCGGCCTGTGGAACATCGACTTCCTCGCCGCCGAATCGCTCGCTGTCATCCCCTATGCGCATCGGCTGGGCCTGCTGCCGGCCTACCTGCAGCAACTGGAAATGGAAAGCAACGGCAAGCGCGTCGCACTCGACGGCGCGCCCGTCGGCTGCGCCACGGCGCCGATCGTCTGGGGCATGGCCGGCTCGGTCGGCCAGCACGCCTTTCATCAACTGTTCTACCAGGGCACACGGCTGACACCGATCGATTTCATCGTGCCGATTGGCGGCGACAGTTCGGAACAGCAGGCGCTGGTCGCCAATGCCCTGGCGCAAGGCGCCGCCGTAATGACGGGCAAGACGCTCGAACAAGCGAAAAACCAGTTGCTGCTCGCCGGAAGGACCCCCGAAGAGGCCAAACGGCTGGCGCCGCATCTCGCCTGCCCGGGCAATCAGCCGAGCACGACGCTGCTCATGCCGCACCTGACGCCGCACGCACTAGGCAGTCTGGTTGCGCTTTACGAGCACAAGGTGGCGGTACAGGGCTGCCTGTGGGGCGTTAACAGCTTCGACCAGTGGGGAGTGGAGCACGGCAAGCAGATGGCGCGGGAAATTCTGCCGGAGCTGCTCGCCGGTACCGGCAGCTTCGACGCCTCCACCACCGGTCTGCTGGCCGCAATCCGCGAGATGCGAAAGCCCTGATCAGAACCGGATGAAGTTCTCACGGTAGTAGCGCAACTCCCCGATCGACTCGTGGATGTCCGCCAGCGCCGTGTGCGCACCCTTCTTCACCACACCCTTGTAGACCTCGGGCTTCCAGCGCCGTGCCAGTTCTTTCAAGGTGCTGACATCCAGGTTGCGGTAATGGAAGTACGCCTCCAGGCCCGGCAGCCAGCGCGCCAAGAAGCGCCGATCCTGGCATATCGAGTTGCCGCACATCGGCGAGGTGCGCTCGGGCACCCAGGCGCGCATGAACTCAAGCAGCCGTACCGTCGCCGCGGATTCGTCCACCGTGGACGCGCGCACCTTTTGGACCAGGCCCGACTTGCCGTGGGTGTTCCGGTTCCACTCGTCCATGGCGTCAAGCACGGCGTCAGGCTGATGCACCACCACCGCCGGGGATTCGGCGAGGACATTCAGCGCCGCATCCGTCGCCACCATGGCGATCTCGATGACGCGGTCGCGGTCGGGTTCGAGACCGGTCATTTCCATGTCCAGCCAGATGAGGTTGTTGGGGTCCTGTGCCATAATCACCGAAAAACTTGCAAAGTCCGGATTTTGTCATAGTTTCAGTCCGATACGCACCGACCATGCCCCTTTTCACTGTGCTGTTTCTCGTCGTGCTGGCCCTCACCACCCTGCTCCGCCTGTGGCTGGCGCGGCGCCACGTCCGCCACATCGCCGCACATCGCGGCGCCGTGCCGGCGGCGTTCCGCGGAACCATCGCCCTGGAAGCCCACCAAAGAGCGGCCGACTACACCACGGCAAGGGTGCGCTTGGCCATGATCGAAGTCGTTGTCGGCGCACTCCTCGTGTTGACGCTCACCCTCGGCGGCGCCCTGCAGGCGATGCACGCGGCGTGGACGGTGCTGGGCCTCGCCGGTCTGGCGCACGGACTGGCCTTCGTAGCGGGCCTCGCCGTATTGAGTGCAGCAGTCGATCTGCCGTTTTCGCTGTATCGAACCTTCGTCATCGAGGAACGATTCGGCTTTAACAAGATGACGCCGCGCCTTTTCCTCGTTGACCTCGCCAAGGCGGCGCTGCTCGGTGCGCTGATCGGCTTGCCGGTGTTGCTGGCGGTGCTGTGGCTGATGGAGACAATGGGAGCGCACTGGTGGCTCGACGTCTGGCTGTTCTGGCTCGGCTTCAATCTGCTGGCGCTGCTCATCTACCCCACGGTGATCGCACCGCTCTTCAACAAATTCACTCCGCTCGTCGAGGCCTCCCTGCGCGAACGCATCGAAGCGTTGCTGGCGCGCTGCGGCTTTCGCGCCAGCGGCCTCTTCATCATGGACGGTTCAAAGCGTTCCGCCCATGGCAACGCTTACTTCACCGGCTTTGGCCAGGCGAAACGCATCGTCTTCTTCGACACCCTGCTTGAAAAACTTGCCCCGGCCGAAATCGAAGCCGTACTGGCGCACGAGCTTGGCCACTACAAGCGCCGCCATGTCTGGAAGCGCATCAGTGCGTTGGCGCTGGCAAGCTTCGGCTTCCTTTGGCTGCTCGGCACGCTCATCACCGAACCGTGGTTCTACGCCGGCCTGGGCATGACCTCGCAGGGCACCGCGCCGGCGCTGGTACTCTTCTCACTGGTGGTTCCTCTGTTCGCTTTCCCTTTTTCACCGCTGATGAGTGCCTTCTCGCGCCGCCACGAATACCAGGCCGATGCCTATGCCGCACAGCAGACGCGCGCCGGCGATCTCGTCGCCGCGCTGGTCAAGCTCTACCGTGACAATGCCGCGACGCTGACGCCAGACCCGCTTTACTCCACCTTCTACGATTCCCACCCGCCAGCGGCGGCGCGCGTCGCGCGCTTGCACGCCGCATAGGAGACCGGCCGTGAACCGGATGCCGCTACTGCTTTTCGCGCTGCTGCCCCTGTCCGTGGCTGCCAATCCCTTCCCGAAGAGTGACGCCAAGGCCGGGAAGAAACTGCACGACGCCAAGTGCATCGCCTGCCATCAGCGCCTGGCCGGCGGCGACGGCTCCGACATCTACACACGCATCGACCGCAAGATTCAGACGCCGCAGGCACTGCTGCAGCGCATTGCCGCCTGCAACGCCCAGGTCAATGCCGGCTGGTTTCCAGAAGACGAAGCACATGCCGCCGCCTTTCTCAACCTGCAGTACTACAAGTTCAAGTAGGATGAATATCAGCGAACTTGCCGCCAGTACCTGCCGACCGCGCTCCGGCACGGCTGACCAGCTCGACGCCGCGCAGCTGGCCGCGTTGCTGGAGCTGCTACCCGGTTGGGAGCGCCATGGCGGCGCGATCGCCAAGTCATTCGCCTTCGCCGCCTACCCCGCGACAATCGGCTTCGTCAACGCCGTCGCGCGCATTGCGCAGGAGCAGGACCACCACCCCGAGGTCACCTTCGGTTTCGACACCTGCCGCGTGGCGTATTCCACCCACTCCGTCGGCGGCATTTCCTTCAACGACCTCATCTGCGCGGCGAAAATCGAAGCGCTGCCGCCTCCTTGAGCCACTCCGGCACAGTCGTCGCCGCCTTCGGCCGGCAATACGAGATCGAACTGGACGACGGCGGCCGCGCCCTCTGCTATCCGCGCGGCAAGAAGAGCCATATCGCCTGCGGCGACCGCGTCACGGTCGAACTTTCCGCGCCGGATCACGGCGCCATCGCCGGCGTCGCGCCACGCAGCACACTGCTCTACCGCAGCGACGCCTTTCGCCAGAAGCTCTTCGCCGCCAACGCCACGCAAGCCATCATCGTCGTCGCCGCCGAGCCGAGCTTCAGCGACGAACTGGTGACGTGCTGTTTCGTCGCCGCCGAGCACCAGGGCATGCGGATCCTGATCGTGCTGAACAAAACCGACCTTGCCGAGAAGGCCGGGGCCGCACGCCGCCAGCTCGCGCCCTTGCGCGCCCTCGGCTACCCGTTGGTGGAACTCTGCGCGCAGCGCGACGCGACCGCGCTGCGGCCCCATCTTGCCGGCCAGTGCAGTGTGCTCGTCGGCCAGAGCGGCATGGGCAAGTCCACGCTCATCAACACCCTGCTGCCGCAAGCGCAGGCCGCCACGCGCGAGGTTTCCGAGGCGCTCGACAGCGGCAAGCACACCACCACGCACACACGGCTCTACCGCCTCGACGCCACCAGCAGCCTCATCGACAGCCCCGGCATGCAGGTATTCGGCCTCGCTCATCTGAGCCGCGCCGAACTCGAACAGGGATTTCGCGAATTCCTGCCCCACCTCGACCAGTGCCGTTTCCGCGACTGCCGTCACGACCAGGAACCGGACTGCGCTCTGCGTGCCGCGGTGGCGGCCGGCCGCATCAGCGCGCGCCGCCTCGCGCAATTCCACGCGCTCTGCACCTCAAGCGGGAAATAGCGGGGGCATCGCGGGGCCCGGCGCCAGCCCATTTGGCACGCACGCGGCCGCACCTTTCCGCTCGCCGCGATTCAGCGCCCGGCGCGCGCCGCCATGGCCTCGCGGAAGAACCGTTCAAACTCGCGCACGATCTCGATGTCCTCAAACAGGCAGCCATTGCGTTCGAGGATCGCCTTGCTGACCTCAGCTCGGAAACCCGCCTCGGTTCCCAGCCGCACTGCGATATCGACATAGTCGGCTGCGCTTCCGGCGATGCAGTCGATTAGCCCCATCCTGCGATACATGGCCTGGGTATGGCGGCCGCGCTGGAACTCACCCGGCAGCGTGACGACCGGCGTGCCGACCGAAAACGCTTCAAGCGAGGTGTTCATGCCATTGAAGTGGACGGTATCGAGCATGACGTCGGCGAGGGCGATGAGGTTCAGGTAGTCAGCTGCCGGCATGCGCGGCAGGAAGATCACCCGCTCCAGCACGTCCGCCATGGACGCGTCCCAGCGCCGGCGCATCAGTCCGCTCCAGTAGCCGATCTTGCCTTCGATCACGACCACGCGCCCGCGCGGATCGCGGCGCAGGATGGCGGCGATCAGATCATCCATGTCCGGATGGAACTTGAACAGGTTCTGCGGGCAGATGTATATCGGCGCGCCGTCGGCAAGCCCGAACTCGCTGCGCCGTTTGGGTGCTTCCGGCAGTTGGGGACGGTAGTAGTAGGCAAGACTGCCGACATTGCGCAACTGGAACAGGCGTTCGCTGTAGTGCGCGGACGCGCCGGGCGTTTCGTAATGGTCGCCGGAGACGAACCAGTCGATCGTTGGAATCCCGCTCGTGTCGGGATGGCCGAAGGAGACGCATTGAACCGGCGCAAGGCGCGAATAGGCAAGAAAATAGCCAAACGGCTCCATGCCGATATCCTGGTAGAAGAGGATATCGAGACGCTGTGCCTCGATCAGGCCTCGCGCGGCGGCAAGCTCCTGCGGCACCACGATGCTGCGGGCCGCATGCTGCCTGATGAAACGCGAATACTCGTCATTGACAAAGGGGCCGATGAAGATCGCCGTGACATCGAATTCGTCGCGCGAAAGCTGCGCGAACAAGCCGCGGCTGGTGCGCCCGATGCTGTGATTTCGCAGGAAGCGCGAAATCAGCCCGACACGTATCTTGCCGCCCGCAGGGCGCGGCACAAGGCAATGGCCGGCTACGTAATCGAGTGACGGCAAGAGCCGGCGATACATCGCGGCGGTCTTCGTCTGCAGGGTGCGGTTGCCAAGGCCGTGGTAAGCGAGGTAGAAGTTGGTCCACAGCCCGGAGCGCATCGGGTCGCCAAGGCTGCCACCGAGGTCGCTGGCCAGAAGCAGTTCGTCGAGTGAATCCTCCATCCGCTTCCGCTCGGCCAGCATTTCGTCGCGCGAGGCAATGATCGGCGAGATCAGGGTCGCCAGCTTGGCGCGCAGCCCAAGTGACGGCTGCAACGCATTGGCGCGACGATACGCCGTGGCCGCTTCGCCGGTCCGGCCGATCGCCTGCTGCAGGATGCCCAGGCTCTCCCAGCAATCGGCGCGCTCCGGCAGCAGTTCGCAAACCGTCAGCCATTCTGCGCAGGCCGCCTCGTCGCGCCCGGCATGCTTCAGCGCCTGCGCGTACAGCATGCGCAATTCCGCCGCGGCCGGTGCCAGCCCGACGGCCCTCGCAAGGATGCTGACGGCGGCGTCCCACGCACCGGCATCGGCGGCCAGTTGGCCGAGGCCATGCCAGGCCTCGACACAGGCGGGATCCACCTGCAGGATCCGCTCGAACAGGGTCTTGGCGTCCTGCAAGTGCCGTGCTCGCTGCAGGCGCTCCGCCTCCATCACCATTCGGCGGATGCCAGGGGCAAGCGTCGTTGCCGCAACCGGCAGACCGGCGGCATGACGGCGTCTCTTCTCCCCCAATTCGCTTACCTCCTTGGTTGGTCGGAATACTGGATTCTATGGGGAATCAGAAGGAGAATCGAAGGATGTTGATGGCGCGACCGTCCGGCAGCGTCAGGATGCCCGCGGTCTGGCTGCTGAAGTGGATTGCTACCGCGCCGACAGCGGGATTGACCACGCCCGGCGCGGCATACGGCCCGCCGAGCGTCTGACCGTTGGCGTATTCCGTCCAGGTGCCCTGGTAGACCTGCCCATCCAGCACGCCGCTCGACAGGTACCAGATCGGCTCACCGAGCGCGTCGTACATATAGCCCGCCAGGAACATGCTGTTGCCCTGGACTTCAAGTGAAAAACCCCGTCCGCTTTCCGCCGGATTCCACCACCAGCCGGTTTGCGGCCGGAACGGCGGCGTGACGCTGCCGTCGCCGAAGCTGAAGCGCCGGATGGGCACGGTTCCGCCTTTCCAGACCAAGGTGCCGTTCGCCCCGTCGGTGAAAGCCAGCGACAGCGATCCCTCCGCGCCCTCTGCCACGCCGGGTGGCTGGTAGCTGCCTTCCAATGTCTGGCCGCGGGCATAGGCATCGAGGCTTCCCGAATACTGGGCCGCACCCGGGTGGAGTGCAGACGCGTACCAGGTCGCCCGTCCGGTCGGCGAATAGAGAAAGCTGGCGAAGAAGAGTACGCCCGTCGCATTCCGTTCGAGAAAGAAGCCGCGCCCGCTTTCGGCCGGATTCCACCACCATCCGGCGCGCGGCACGCTGGTGGCCGCGAATAGCTGCACGCGGCTGTTGCCCCAGTCCGTGACGGCCAGATTCCCGTTCAGTGGATCGATTGCCAGGCCGAGCATTGCGACATCGCCCGGCGTGCCGCCGAAGATGTCCAGACCGGGTGCAAACAGGCCATCGGCACTTCCGCGACCGCCGAATTGCCCGACGTAGGCTCCGGCCGGATCGAAGACCTGCATGCGGAAGTTGAAGGCATCGCCGACGACGACATGGCGGCTTGCCGGATCGAAGGCGATCGCCGTCGGTGCCTGAAACTGCCCGTTTCCGCTTCCGAATTCGCCGAACTGCCCCATATAGCTGCCGGCGGAACTGAACAGTTGCACACGATGGTTGAACTTGTCGACAACGAAAATAGGCTCTGTTGAATTTCGAGTGGGTTAAGCGGCATGAGGGTTGATCTTCGAGAAAT
>CAZASE010000008.1:0-72491 GCA_964487715.1 uncultured Rhodocyclaceae bacterium
GCCAGCGGCGCCGCGGGCGGCCGGCGCAGCAGGGCATTCAGTCGCGCCACGGCATGGTGGTGCCCGGTTTCCTGCATCAGCAGCTCGCCTTGCAGCGCCGTGCGCTCGACCTGGGCGCGCACCACATCCTGCTGCGGCACCAGGCCGTCGGCGTAGCGCGCCTGGGTGAGTTGCTCCAGGCTGCCGGCCAGGCGCAGCAACTCCTGCGTGATCTTCAGGCTCTGCCCGGCGAGGAAATACTGGGCGAAGGCCGCCTTGACCTTCGCCGCCAGCTCGGCCCAGGTGCCGGCGCGGCGCGCCTGCGCCTGCGTCGCGTCGGCTTCCGCCATCTCGCGTCGCAGATCGCGCTTGCCCCACAGGGGAAAGGTCTGCGCCACGGTGTATTTCGTGCTGCCGACCCGCGCCGGCAGCAGGCTGAAGTCGCCGTTGCCCGCCTGGTTGCCGGGATCGCGCAACTCGATCCGCCCCATCGGATCGGGCAGGGCGCCGGCCGGCAGCACGCGTTCGCGCGCCGCCTCGGCCTCGTGGCCCATCGCCGCCAGTTCCGGATTCTGCCGCCGCGCGATCTCGAGCAGTTCCTCGACGCGCGCGCCCGGCGCCTGGGCCGCCGCCAGCCCGGCCCAAAAGCCGAGGACGCAAACCCATGCCTTCATCCTGGCCGGGCCGCCGCTCACTTCACGCTCGTCACGACATGGGATTTGCCGTCCTGGACGAACTCGAACTCCACCTTCTTGCCCGCGGCGAGCTTGTCGAAGAGCATCTTGTCCTTCACCGCAAAGGCCATGCGCATCGCCGGCCAGTTGAGGCTTTTCACCGCCTCGTGGTCGAAGGTCACGCTGCCGGTCTTGGCGTCCAGCGCCCTGACTACGCCGACAGCCTTGTGCGTCCTGGCGCTGGCGGTCGACGGCTTGCCCATCTCTTTCATGCCGTCCATCTTGTCGGCGGCGAACGCGCTGCCGGCCACCAGGGCCAGGGCGATCGGGAACGAGAGCATGGCTCCTTTTTTCATTTTGCTTCCTTTCATTGCGGGTTGAAAAATCGGGTGCGGGACAAGAGGATGGGGCCCGCAGCATCGGCTGGAATGACATGCTTGTGCGCATGACGGCACTCCTCGGAAAACGAAAGAAAATCCAGAAAAGCCAAGACACCGCCCGCGGCATGCGCCACGGACGGAAGAGAACAATCAGTAGGCTACGATCGGAACACGCCGAAGCGTATGGAGGGCGGGGGTGCGGTCGCGTGCGCGAGGAATTCGCAGGGAACGTCGAACGTCAGCGGGGGCGGAAACGCGCCCACGTCCGGCAGGACAGCAAGCAGGGGCAGATCGACCGACGCTGCCGGCAGCGGTGAGGCATGCCCGGCCGCCTGGCTGTCGTACCGGCAATGCTGCTCGCACAGATTGGGGGCGGTCTGGTCGACCATCGCGCAATCGCCCTGCTGCATCGCCTCTGCACTATCGCCCATGGCCATGGGCGCGTCGGCGGACCCGGTAGCGCCCGGACAGGCGTAGGCCGCCACGGCAAGCTGCATGAACAGCAGCGCCGCGATTCCCAGCCTGGCGATGAACCTGCGAAGCGCCCGAGTCATGAATCGTTCTTGTTGCGGAAAAAGCGAAGGTATCGTACTGGAATTCAGGCTGGTTTGCCAATTGCCCCTATGGCTTGTTCACTTCAGCGGACTCGCTCGAACACGCTGGTCTTGCCCTTGCGGTCGAACGCGACGACATCGTAGGGATCGACCGGTACACCCGGCACTTCCATGCCCGGCGAGCCCACCGGCATGCCCGCCACCGCCAGACCCGCCACCGCCGGCTTCTCGCGCAGCAGGCGCTTGATCGCGCTGGCCGGCACGTGGCCCTCGATGACGTAGCCGCCCACCTTCGCGGTATGGCAGGAAGTCAGTCGCTGCGGCACGGCGAGGCGGCGCTTGACCGACTCCATGTCGCGCTCCGGCACGGTCTTCACCCGAAAGCCGTTCGCCTGCAGGTGCTCCGCCCACTGGCCGCAGCAGCCGCAATTCGGATCCTTGTGCATCACGACTTCGGGAAGCGGTTCCGCGCCGGCGGCCATGGACGCCAGCAGCAGTGCGGCAATCAGCCATTTTCCTGGTTTCATTTTCACTCCTTCAACGACTGCGATTGCGCAGCATTTCCTCGCGGGCACGCCTCGCCTCGGGTGGCCAGCGGCTCTGGATGAACGACAGCGCGGCGGCGATGTCCTCATCGCTCAACAGGCTGCCGAAGGCCGGCATGTCGCTCACGTAGCCGGGCGGACCGTACTTGCCCGGCACCAGGCCCTCCTTCGTGATGCCGAACAGGACATCGTCGGGATGATGCCAGGTGTGCCCCGACTCGTCATGCGGCGGCGCCGGCATGCGCCCGTCCGGCTTGCGGCTGCGCCAGTTGGGCTGGCCTTCCAGGTTCGCGCCATGACAAACGGCGCAGGACGCGGCGTACACCGCCTGGCCGCGCGCCACCTTCGCTGCGTCCTGCGGGTCGATGCCGGCTGCGCCCGGCTTCTGCCCGCAGCCCGCCAGAAGCGGCAGCGCCGCGAACAGCGCGATTATTCTCATGCCTTTCTCCTCACGCATTGGAATTCTTTACAAGCCTTCAGGGCGCCCTGAGCCCGGCACGCCAGCTTGCAACAACGTAATCGCCGTGTCACTTCTCTGTCGGGGTCGGGCGAATAGCATGGCTTCACCGTCGGTCTTCGGCGGCGTTCGCAAGAACAAGATCATATGTTTTTCCCACTTCTTCAGGAGACCAACCATGCCTATTCGCAAACTCGTTGCATTCACCGGCATCGCCGCCCTGTCCGCTGCATTTTCCATTCCGGCGCTGGCGCATACGCACCGTGGCACCGCCATAGAAGCCGGCAATGCCGATCGCACGGTCACGCTGGCCGATGGCGCGAAGTACCTCAACGTCCAGCGCAACGAAACGGTCAGGATCAGCGTCGCCGGGAAGAGCTTCACCTGGCGCTTCGACACCTTCGGCACGCCGGTGTTCAAGCTCGGCGAGATCGCGCCGCAAGTCGCGGGCGCGAAGGATATCCTGGTATACGTCGCAGAAGATCCCAGCCTGCTCAGCGGCGAGTAATCCGGCCCCCGCGGCGCCGTCCGGCCGGCGGCGCCGCGATGGGCGATCGGCCACGCACCGCTCTTCGCACTCAGCCCTGACCGACTTCGTCCTCGCCAATCAGCGCCACCGCATACGACAGGAACGTGTGGCGCGGCACTTCGAGATTGAGCGGCGCCGGCACGTTCCTGAACACCCGTCCGGCGAAATCGAACTTCGAGCCGTGGCATGGGCAGTAGAAACCGCCCGGCCAGTCCGGCCCGAGATCCGCCGGCGCCACGTCCTTGCGCACGGACGGCACACAGCCCAGATGGGTGCACAACGCCACGGCGATCCACCATTCCGGCCGGATCGAGCGTAGCGGGTTCCTGCAGTACTCGGGCTGCTGCGTCCTCGCCGACGCGGGATCGAGCAGGAGACGGTCGAAGCGCCCGAGGCGCTCGATCATCTCCGGCGTGCGATGCAGAATCCATACCGGCTTGCCGCGCCACTCGACCGTGGCCAGTTGGCCCGGCTCCAGCTTCGACACGTCCGCCTCGACCGGCGCCCCGGCCGAGCGCGCCCGCTCGCTCGGCGCCATGCTGGCAACGAACGGAACCGCCGACGCAACCAGCCCCGCGCCGCCCACGACCGTCGTCGCAACCACCAGGCGGCGGCGCATGGCGTTCGGCGCATCCGGATCGTCGCAACAGGAACCCATGTTCGTAGCCTCGCTTCCGCATTAGGCTCATGCGCCCAAATCGCGCCGCTTCTGCTCGAACTCCTCGCGCTCGATCTCGCCGCGCGCATAGCGCTCCTTGAGAATGTCGAGCGCGGTTCCCGCCTGCCGGCGCTCCGTGCCGCCGCTGCCCGACGCAACTTTCACCAGCACGACGATCGCCGCGATGAGCAGAATCCAGAACAACGCCATGCCGAGCGGGCCGAAGCCCATGCCGCCCCAGCCCCAGCCGCTCCAGTCACCCATGTTTCCCCACATCGTCGTCCTCCTCGCTTAGTGCGGCGTTGACTTGTCTCCCATGCCTTAGAGACATCCCGAAGTCGCCCGGGTTCCGCCCAACCGGACCGCTGTTGCATCGTTGTCATCGAAAGGGCAGAAACCCCGGGGTCTGCGCGCGATAGCGGGCGTATTCCTCGCCGAACGTCGCCGCCACTTCGCGCTCCTCGCGCAGGGCCAGCCGCCAGTACATGAACACCAGGATCGGGAACATCGCCAGCGTCACCAGCGTCGGCCACTGCAGCAGGAAGCCGAACATGATGAGGACGAAGCCGGCGTACTGGGGATGCCTGATCCGCGCATAGGGGCCGCTCGTCGCCAGGCGGTGTTCGCGCTGGGCGGCGTAGAGCACCTTCCAGGCCGAGGCGAGCAGCCAGAAGCCGCCGAAGATAAACAGTGAGCTGAGAATATGGAAAGGCCCGAAGTGCGGATTCGATTTCCGGCCGAAGAGCATTTCGAGCAGGTGGCCGGAGTCGTGAGCGAACCAATCGACGCCCGGGAATTTGCTCGTCAGCCAGCCGGAAAGCAAATAGAGGGTCAGCGGAAAGCCATACATCTCCGTGAACAGCGCGACGAGGAAAGCGGAGAAGGCGCCGAAGGAGCGCCAGTCGCGCGTGCTCTGCGGCTTGGCGAAGCTGAAGGCGAAAATGATGAAGATGGCCGAATTGAGGGCGACCAGCGTCCACAGGCCGTAGGCGGGCGTGTCGTTCATTTGCGTTCTTCCTTGTCTTCGGCCTTGCCGCCATGCCCTCCATGCCCGCCGTGATGGAACAGATGCATCAGCGGACAGGCCAGCAGGAGCAGGTAGGGCAGCACGCCGAACAGGTGGGCGCGGTGCTCGGTGAGCAGGAAGAAGGCGGCGATCGCCGCGAAAGCGACGAATACCCACTTCGCGCGCGGCGATTCATGCCGATGCTCCGCTTCATGCCTCTCGTCCATTTCCTTCCCCCGATTCAGATGGCCGCGCGGCGCAGCCGCAGCGCGTTGGTGACGACCGACGCCGAACTGAAGCTCATCGCCAGCGCGGCGATGAGCGGCGACAGCAGCAGGCCGAAGAAGGGGTAGAGCACGCCGGCGGCGATCGGCACGCCAAGCGCGTTGTAGAGGAAGGCGAAGGCCAGGTTCTGGCGCATGTTGCGCACGGCGGCGAGCGACAGCCGGCGCGCGGCGGCGATGCCGCGCAGATCGCCCTTCACCAGCGTGAGCTGGGCGCTGTTCATGGCCACGTCGGTGCCGGTGCCCATGGCGATGCCGACGTCGGCGCGGGCCAGCGCCGGCGCATCGTTGATGCCGTCGCCGGCCATGGCGACGACGCGGCCCTGCGCCTGCAGCCGGGCGACCAGATCGTTCTTGTCCTGCGGCTTGACCTCGCCATGCACCTCGTCGATGCCGAGTTGGCGGCCGACGGCGCGGGCGGTGGTGAGGCCGTCGCCGGTGGCCATGATGAGGGTCAGGCCGCCGGCGCGCAGCGCTTCCAGCGCCTCGGGTGTGGAACGCTTGATCGGATCGGACACCGCGACAAGGCCGGCCGCGCGGCCGGCGATGGCAAGGAACATGACGCTGGCGCCTTCAAGGCGCAGGGCTTCGGCCTGCGGCTCAAGCGGATGCCAGTCGACACCGTTTTCCTCCATCAGCGCGGTGTTGCCGAGGACGATAGTCAGTCCCTCCACCACGCCGCGCACGCCGATGCCCGAGGCGGATTCGAATTTCTCTGGCGTGCTCAGCTTGAGTTGCTGCCTGCGCGCCTCGGCGACGATGGTCTGCGCCAGGGGATGTTCGGCCCCCTGGTCGAGGCTGGCTGCGAGGCGCAGCACCTCGGCTTCGCTGTTGCCTGCCGCCGCGACGACGCCATGGAAAGCCGGCTTGCCTTCCGTCAGCGTGCCGGTCTTGTCCACGATCAGGGTGTCGACCTTGCGCAGGTTCTCGATCGCCGCCGCGTCGCGGAAAAGCACGCCGTGGGTGGCCGCCTTGCCGGTGGCGACCATCACCGACATCGGTGTGGCCAGGCCGAGCGCGCAGGGGCAGGCGATGATCAGCACGGCCACCGCGTTGATGAGGCCGTAGGCCCAGGAGGGCTGCGGGCCGAAGAAGCCCCAGCCGAAGAGCGTGATGAGCGCGACCGCCACGACGCCGACGACGAAATAGCCGGCGACGACGTCGGCCATGCGCTGCATCGGCGCGCGCGAGCGCTGCGCCAGCGCCACCATCTGCACGATCTGCGCCAGCACCGTCTGCGCGCCGATCTTCTCGGCCCGCATCACCAGCGCGCCGCTGGTGTTCAGCGTGGCGCCGATCAGCTTGTCGCCGGCTGTCTTGCTCACCGGCATCGGCTCGCCGGTGAGCATGGATTCATCCACCGCGCTGTCGCCGGCGAGGACCACGCCGTCCACCGGCACTTTCTCGCCCGGCCGCACGCGCAGGCGGTCGCCGGGATGCACATGGGTGAGCGGAATGTCCTCCTCGCTGTCGTCCTCGCGGATGCGCCGCGCCGTCTTCGGCGCCAGTCCCAGCAGGGCGCGGATGGCGGCACCGGTTTCCGAGCGCGCCTTGAGTTCCAGCACCTGGCCGAGCAGGGTGAGCGAAATGATCACTGCCGCCGCCTCGAAATACACGGCGACATGACCATTGGGGCCGCCGATGCGGAACGAGGGCGGGAAGATGCCGGGCAGGACGGTCGCCGTCACGCTGTAGATCCAGGCCGCGCCGGTACCGAGGCCGATCAGGGTCCACATGTTCGGGCTGCGGTTTATCACCGACTGCGCGCCGCGCACGAAGAACGGCCAGCCCGCCCACAGCACGACGGGCGTACCCAGGGCGAGCTCGACCCAGGGCCGGGCGACGCCGAGGAGAGGGTCGAAGAGGCCGCCCGACATGGCGATCAGGGTGACCAGAACCGTCAGCGGCAGCGTCCACCGGAAACGGCGGCGGAAATCGGCGAGCTCGGGATTCTCGCCTTCCTCCAGTTCCGGCAGCACCGGCTCCAGCGTCATGCCGCACTTCGGGCAGGTGCCGGGACCGATCTGCCGCACTTCCGGATGCATGGGACAGGTGTACTCCGCGCCCGGCGGCGCGGCTGGCACCGGCGCCGGTTCCGGCGAGGACGTCAGATAACGCTGCGGCTCGGCCTCGAACTTCGCCAGGCACTTGGCGCTGCAGAAGCGGATTGTGCGGCCGGCGTGCGTGGTCGCGTGCGGCGAATCCGGCTTGACCGTCATGCCGCAGACGGGGTCTTTCTCCGCCGATGCGTCCTGCCCCGCCCCGGCGGGGCGGCCGCCCTCATGTCCCGCGTGGTGGTGGCGGTCGTGTTCCATCTCTTGCCTTCCGCCGGCTCACTTCATCGGCATTGGCATCGGCTGCGGCTGGCCGTCCGGGCGCCGCATCATCTGCTCCATCATCATCTGCATCATGTCCATGCGGCGTTCCATCTGCTGCATGCGATCGGCCCCGCCGGCCTGCGGCCCGCCCATCATACCCATGCCTCCACCCATCATGCCGCCGCCCATCATGCCCATGCCGCCCTTGCCCATCATGCCGCCTTCCATCATCGGGCAGCCCATCATGCCGGCCTGCATGCCGCGGGCCATCATCATGTTCTCCTGCATGGTCTGCATGTGCTCGGCCATCGCCTTCTGCCGATCGTCGTCGGTCTTCGACTTGGCGATGCGGTCGAGCTGGTTCTGCATCTTCTTGACGTTGTCCTGCATCTTCTTGACCGTCTGCGCGGGCGCGGCCGCCGGTTTGGCGGGCGCGGCCTTCGCCTCCTGGGCTTTCTCGGGATGGTGTGCGTCGTCGGCAAACACCGGGGCCGCAAACGCAAGCGAAGCGGCAATGGCTGTCATGGCGAATTTGTTCATGGTCGTTCTCCGTAGAAAAAAATCAGTGCGTGTGGTCGGTATGCGTATCTTTCGCGACGACCAGCGGCGTGAAGCGCGCCTGTTCGGGCGGCTTGCCGGCCAGGGTGATGGACACCACCACTTTCGTGTCCGGCGTCGAGGCGTACTTGGCGACACCCTTCATGCGGTTGTCCCCGTCCGGTTTGAGCGTCGCGGCGGCCTTGAGTTTCCCGGCGAGGATCGTCGCCGTGCCGGCAGCGCCGGCGGTGGGGATCTTCTGGCCGGCGTGGTCGGTCACGTACACCACGACGGGGTTCTCCCTGACCTCCTTGGCGTCCTTCACCAGGACCAGCTCGTAGTGGTTGGGCCCGGCCATGCGCAACTGGCCGCCGTTGGGCGCCTTCTGCGTGTCGAGATAGGCGTCGTCGTGGGCCAGGGCGGCGCCCGCGGCAAAAGTCAGTCCCGCCAGGACGGCGATGGATGCGATGCGTTTCATTGCGTCTCCTTTCAAGTTGCGATCAAAAACTTTCCTGCTCTTTCATGGCCAGCAGCCGCTGCAAGGGCTTTTCGCCCCACAGGCGGAACATCACCGGCGTCAGCAGCGTATCCAGCAGCGTGGAACTCACCAGCCCGCCGAAGATCACCACCGCCACCGGGTGCAGCACTTCCTTGCCGGGGGCGTCGGCCGAGAGCAGCAGCGGCACCAGGGCGAAGGCCGCCACCAGCGCCGTCATCAGCACCGGCGTCAGGCGCTCGAGCGAGCCGCGCACGATCATGTGGTCGCCGAACTGCTCGCCCTCGAAGGCGCACAGGTTGATGTAATGGCTGATCTTGAGGATGCCGTTCCGCGTGGCGATGCCGGTCAGCGTGATGAAGCCGACCAGCGCCGCCACCGAGAGCGGCTGGCCGGAAATCCACAGGGCGACGACACTGCCGACCAGCGCCAGCGGAATGTTGCCCATGATGATGGCCGTCAGCGCCATCGAGCGGTAGCGGCTGTAGAGCACCAGGAAGATCATCGTCAGCGAGACCAGCGCCAGCAGGGCGATCAGGCGCGCCGCCTGCTCCTGGGCCTGGAACTGGCCTTCGAGCGCGGTGAAGTAGCCTTCGGGCAGGGGCCGCGCGGCGAGCTCGGCGCGGATGTCGGCGATGACTTTCGACATGTCGCGGCCGTCGGTATTGGCCGAAATGACAATGCGGCGGCGCGCATTCTCGCGGCTGACCTGGTTCGGTCCGTCGCCGTCCTCGATCGCCGCCAGCCGGGAGAGGGGCACATGCCCGCCGGGCGTCTCGATGAGCAGATCCGGCAGTTCCCGCAGCCCTCGCCCGCTCTCGGGCAGGCGCACCAGCAGATCGAAGCGGCGATTGCCCTCGACGATCTGCGTGATGCGCTCGCCCTCGATCATCTGCTCCAGCGAAGTCAGGAGGGCGCCCGGCGCCACGCCGTAGCGCGCCGCCTGTTCGTAGTCGACGCGGATCTTGATCTGCGGAATCAGCACCTGCTTCTCGATCTGCAGGTCGGTAACACCGGGGATCTTCGCCAGCCGCGCGCGCAGGTCGGCGGCCAGGCCGCGCAGGGTGTCGAGATCGTCGCCATACACCTTCAGCGCGATCTGCGCGCGCACGCCGGAGAGCAGGTGGTCGAGGCGGTGCGAGATGGGCTGGCCGACGTTGCTCACCGCCGGCAGCACGGCCAGGCGCGCGCGAATGTCGCCGATGATCGCCTCCCGGCTGCGTTCGGACGCCTTCAGGTCGACGTCCATCTCGGTGTAGTGCACGCCCTCGGCATGCTCGTCCAGCTCGGCGCGCCCGGTACGGCGGCCGACCTTGGTCACCTCCGGCACGCCGGCGACGATCCGCTCGGCCAGGGTGCCGATGCGGTTCGATTCGGCGAGCGAGGTGCCGGGGTTGAGCAGCACATTGACCGTCAGCGTGCCTTCGTTGAACGGCGGCAGGAAGGAGCGCGGGAAGAGCGGGATGCTGGCGGCGGTGAGCGCGACCACCGCCGCCGCGCCGGCGAGCAGCGCGCGGCTGCGGCCGAAGGACCAGTGCAGCAGCTTCGCGTCCCAGCGCTTGAGCCGGGTCACCAGCGGGCTGTCGCCGGCATGCAATTGCTTCATCCCCGGCAGCAGGTAGTAGGCCAGCACCGGCGTGACGGTGACCGAGACGATCATGCTGGCGAGGATGGAAACGATGTAGGCCACGCCGAGCGGCGTGAACAGGCGGCCCTCGATGCCGGGCAGGACGAACAGCGGCACGAACACCAGCACGATGATGAAGGTGGCGTAGACGATGGCCGAGCGCACTTCCAGCGTCGCCTTGGCGATGACTTCCGCGACCGGCTGCGGCTCGGCCAGATCGCGATTGAGCTTGAGGCGGCGCAGGACGTTTTCCACGCCCACCACCGCATCGTCCACCAGCTCGCCGATGGCGATGGCGAGCCCGCCCAGGGTCATGGTGTTGATGGACAGGCCGAAGTAGCGGAACACCAGCGCGGTCACCAGCAGCGACAGCGGGATCGCCGTCAGCGAGATCAGCGTGGTGCGTACGTTGAGCAGGAACAGGAACAGGATCACCGCCACCAGGATGGCGCCGTCGCGCAGCGCCTCCTCGACGTTGGTCACCGAATGCTCGATGAAGTCGGCCTGCTTGAAGAGGAACTGCGGCGCCTCGACGCCCTGCGGCAATGACTTCGACAGATCGGCCATGGCGCGCTCGACTTCGCGCGTCAGGGCCACGCTGTCGGCGGCGGGCTGCTTCTGCACGGAGAGGATCACGGCCGGTTTGGCGTTGAAGCCGGCGTCGCCGCGCTTGATGGCCGGCGCCAGCTTCACCTCGGCGACCTGCCTGAGCAGGATGGGCTGGCCATTCTTCACCGCCACCACCAGGTTCTGCAGGTCCTCGATGCGGCTGGTGCGGCCGATCTGGCGGATCAGGTATTCGCGGCCCTGCGCCTCGAGGAAGCCGCCGCTGGTGTTGGCGCCGAAATCCTTCAGCGCGGCTTCCAGCTTCTCGCGCTCGACGCCGAGCGCCTGCAGCTGCGCCGGCTTCAACTCGACGCGGTACTGCCGCACCTCGCCGCCGATCGGAATCACCTGGGCGATGCCGGGGATGGTCAGCAGGCGCGGCCGCATCACCCAGTCGGCGTATTCGCGCACCGCCATCGGACTGACCTTTTCGGGATCGGCCGGCAGGGCGATGAGCAGGATCTCGCCCATGATCGACGAAATCGGGCCCAACTGCGGCACGATGCCCGGCGGCAACTGCTCGCGCACCAGGTTCAGGCGCTCGCTCACCTGCTGGCGGTTGCGGTAGATGTCGGAGCCCCACTCGAACTCGACATAGACGATGGACAGGCCGATGCCCGACACCGAGCGCACGCGGGTGACGCCCGGCATGCCGTTCATGCTCGACTCGACGGGGAAGGTGACGAGTTGCTCGACCTCCTCCGGCGCCATGCCGCCGGCCTCGGTCATCAGCGTCACCGTCGGCTTGTTGAGGTCGGGGAAGACGTCCACCGGCATCTGGCGCACGGTCAGCGCGCCGTAGATCACCAGCAGCAGCGACACGCCGACGACGATCAGCCGCTGTTTCAGGCTGGCGTGGATGATGTATTCGAACATGGCTACCTGACCTGGGCGAGCAGGCCGGCGCCTTCGGTGACGATGCGTTCGCCGTTGCCGATTCCGGAAATCGCCGCCGCGCGGGCCGCGTCGAGCGGCGCCACGCTCACTTTGCGCAGGACGAAGCGTTCCGCCCCGTCGCGCACCCACACCGCCGTCTCGCCGGCACTGACTTTCACCAGCGCGGCCTGCGGCAGCGCCGCACCCTTGACGGTGCGCGAGGTCTGGGCGATCACCTTGAGCGGCTGGCCGACCGCCACGGGGGCGTTCGCCGTCTTGACGCGGAACAGCAAGGGGATGGCCTGCTCGCGCAGTTGCCGGCCGCCACCGACGAACTGCAGTTCCAGCGCGCCGTTGCCGGGCAGCGGCGCGGAGGCACGGGCGATGCCCTCCACCAGCGCCGGGTCGTAGGCCAACGCCTCTACCGCCAGGCGCGCCGGGTCGATCACTTCGAAGAGAATCTCCTTCGCCTCCACCACCTGGCCGGCCACCACGCTGGCGGCACCGATCACGCCGGACACCGGTGCAGTTAGCTGTTCCGCCGCACCGATGCTGGCGCCAACGGCGGCGCGGCGCTTCTTCAGCGACTCCACCTCGAAGCGCGCCGTCTCGATAGCCGCTTTCGACACGACGCCCTCCAGCTCCACATAGCGAACGAGCTTGCGCTCGGCGATGGCGAGCTGCGCGTCGATCTCGGCGAACTGCGCCTGTTGGTTGCCGCGCTCGATGCTCGAGGCCGTGGGGCGCAGGAAGGCGAGCACCTGTCCCCTGGAGACCTTCTGTCCCAGCGTCGGCAGTCCTTTCGGCCCGGCTTCGATGCGGCCGGACTGCGTCGCCTGGATGCGCCCGCCGGCGTTCGGGTCGGCGATGACCTTGCCGTTGAATTCGACGGTCGCCGCCAGATCCTTAATTTCGGCCACCGCATGGCGCAGGCCGAGCTGGCGCTGCACCGCCTTCGGCACGAACAGGCTGCCGTCGGGAAGCCGCTGCGCCGCTGTCGCTTCGGCAGGCAGCGCCCCGGCCGCCGCCGGTTTGGCGGCGGTTGCGGGTTTCTTGTCCTGGCTGTGATCCTCGTCGCCGTGGGCGATGGCCTGCCCTGCGGCAAGCCCCAATAGCGCGGCCGTGACAACGGCCGCAAGATTCATTCGAGACATCGATTTCATCCCTTAGTGTTTGCGGTTCATCTTGCGGCGGCGCACGGCGACGAGGCCGGCGCCGGCCAGCAGCAGCACGCCCGAGGCGCCCCACACCGTCCATTCGCCCCAGCCGTGGGCATGCTCGACACCGGCTGCCGGCGGGGCGAGGTCGAGCGTGGCAGTGAGCAGGTCGGCGGCATCGCCCGCCTGCACGGAAATCGTCAGCGGGTGCTTGCCGGGTTGGGCGAAGGCATGGCCCGGCACCGCATACACGCCCGGCGCGATCTGGGCCGCGACGGCCTTGAAGGCGCCGCTCTCGACCTCGATCTCGGCGTCGGGCACGGGCGCGTTGTCGGTGTAGCGGTCCAGATAGAGGGTCAGCTTCCCCGCCGCCAGCACGGCGACCAGCTCGAATTCGTCGGACTGGGTGGAGGTGCGCGGTGCGACCTCGGCAATCACCTCCGGCGGCACCGCCCCGCCATGGGTATGGCCATCGCTGCTGTCACCGCCGGCACATGCCAGGGCAGGGACGAGGAAGATCGTCGAAACAATGATCGTGCGAATGTGCTTCACGGCAGAACTCCCAAAGCTTGTTTGAGGCGGGATTGGGCCGCGGCGCGCGCGACCTGCTGACGGTTGAGGAAGGCTTCGGCCTCGAAGGCGCCGGCGCGCACGCGCAGCAGCGTCGTCAGGTCCGATTCGCCGAGGGAGAAGGCCTTTTCGGCGAGGCGCAGGTTGTCGGCGGTCAGTTCACGGCGTTCCTTTGCCATGGCGAACTGGCGCTCCGCGGCATCGAGATCGAGGCGGGCCTTCTCCGCGTCGAACTGCAGCCTGAGTTGGGCCAGCGCCAGTTCGGCATCGGCCTGCGAAGCCTCGGCGCGGGCGGCGGCGTTTTCCTGACGCACGCGCGCGCCGGAGGAAAAGGGAATCGTCAATTTCACGCCGACGGTGCTGGCGTAGGGTTCGGCGAATTCACCCCGTTCGCGCACCACGCGCACGGCAAACTCCGGCGCATCGCGGCGGATTTCCTCGGCGACCCGGAGCTTGGCGCGCGCCGTCTGGGCAGCGGCAGCGACGGCGGCAAGTTGCGGATGATGTTCGACCGGCTCGCGCGCCGCAATGGCGGCCTCCGCCGCCAGCACGGAGGGCGCGGCGGCGCCCGTAAGATTGCGGTAGGTCTGTTCCGCCTGCAGCAGCGCGGCCTTCGCTTCGATCGCTTCCGCTTCCGCGGCAAGACGCTCGCCTTGCGCCAGGTTGGCATCGATCCGTGCCAGATCGCCGGCCTTGAAGCGGCGCAGCACGTCCGCCTCCAGCGCGCCTGCCGTCGTCGCCCGACGCCTAGCCAGGTCGCGGGCATTGCGGGCGGCGGCAACGGTCCACCAGGCTTCGCGCACCTCGCCCGCGATCTGCAGACGCAGGGCAGCGCGGCGCGCGGCGACTTCCATCACGGCGCTTTCCGCCTCGGCCGCGCGCGCCGCCTGCTGCCCAGGCAGCCAGAGCGGGACGGCCATCTCGACCTCCCATTCCTGCTTGCCGCGGTTCTTGTTGAGACGGTCGTTAAGGCTGGAGAGCGACATCGAGGCGGGCCCGGGGGTGATGCCGGCCGCCACGTCAGCGCGGGCCCGCGCCTCATCCTCGCGCGCCGAGACAGCGGCTGCCTGCGGATGGCGGGTCCAGGCCTGCTCCAGCGCATCGCCGAGGCTCTGGGCATAGGCCGGCCAGGCGATTGCCAGCCCGACCAGCAGCATCGGTATTGTTTTCATCGGGGCTTGTCCTCCCTTGTTCATGGTGGGCATGATGCTTTCAGCCACCCAACTAAAAGCTGACAGAAGCATTACAAGTTTGTAATCTTCGAAAATCGGGGGTCCGCGCATGCACAATTGGCCCGCGTGACCACGTCCACAAGGGATGCGATGAAAATCCTGATCGTCGAAGACGAGCCGAAGATCGGCGACTACCTGAAGCAGGGCCTGTCCGAGGCCGGCTTCGTGGCGGACCTGGTGCGCGACGGGGTTGACGGCAGGCACCTGGCGCTGACCGACGACTACGATCTGGTGGTACTCGATGTCATGCTGCCGGGACTCGACGGCTGGCAGGTGCTGCGGGAAATCCGGCAGGCGGGACGGCACATGCCCGTGCTGTTCCTGACCGCCCGCGATCAGGTCGAAGACCGGGTGAAGGGACTGGAACTGGGCGCGGACGATTACCTCGTCAAGCCGTTCGCTTTCTCGGAACTGCTGGCACGGGTGCGCACGCTTCTGCGCCGGGGCAAATCCAAGGAACCTGAACTGCTCCAGGTTGCCGACCTGGATCTGGACCTCCTGCGGCGCCGGGTGACGCGCGCCGGAAAACGCATCGATCTCACCGCCAAGGAATTCGCCCTGCTCGAACTGCTGCTGCGCCGTCAGGGCGAGGTGCTGCCGCGTTCCCTGATCGCCTCCCAGGTCTGGGACATGAATTTCGACAGCGACACCAACGTCATCGAAGTTGCCATGCGACGGCTGCGGGCGAAGATCGACGACGATTTCGAGCCCAAGCTGATCCGCACCGTCAGGGGCATGGGTTACGTCCTCGAAAATTCCGAGACGACATGAAGCGCCCCCAGTCGATCACCTTCCGGCTCACGCTGTTCTTCTCCACGGCCTCGACCGTCGTCCTCATAGTGATCGGCTACTGGGTCGGCGTAGCGGTGGAGATGCACTTCGAGGAACAGGACCGGCACGAACTCGAGGGCAAGCTGGCGCTGATCCGCCACACCCTGTCGAAGGCGCACTCGCCGAACGATCTGGAAAACGTTGCCCAGCGGCTCGAGGACGCCCTCGTCGGGCATCACGGCCTGTCGATTTCGGTCGTCGGGCCGGATCGGCGCCTGCTGTTCGCGTCGCCGGATGCGGCGCTGCTTGCTCCGCTGCTGGAGAAACAGTCCGGCTTCGATGCTTCCAAATCGTCGGGGGCCGTAGTGTGGTCGCAGGACGGGCAGGTCTACCGGGGCATTGTCGCAGCGGCGGCAACAGCTATCCCCGGCGTGGCCCCCGCCACGGCCGCCCTTGCCCTGAATATCGGTCATCACCTTGACTTCCTGGCGGCATTCCGCAAGAGCCTCTGGCTGGCCGTCGCCATCGGCATCCTGCTGACGGCGCTGCTCGGCTGGATCGCCGCACGCAGGGGACTGGCGCCGGTGCGCGACATGGCGCAGGTGGCCCGCGGCATCTCCGCCAGCCGCCTTGAAAACCGCCTGACGCTCGACAGCGTGCCGGTGGAACTGGTCGAACTGGCGCTCGGCTTCAACGATATGCTTGCCCGCCTGGAGGATTCCTTTCGGCGCCTGTCGGACTTCTCCTCGGATCTGGCCCACGAACTGCGCACTCCCATCAGCAACCTGATGACCCAGACGCAGGTGGCCCTCTCAAAGGCCAGATCGGCCGACGAGTATCGCGAAGTGCTCTATTCGAACCTGGAGGAGTACGACCGGATTGCCCGCATGATCGGCGACATGCTGTTCCTGGCAAAGGCCGACAACGGCCTGATCGTTCCGCACAGCGAGCCCGTCAACCTGGCCGAGGAAGTGCGGCAGCTTTTCGACTTTTACGAAGCCCTGTCGGAAGAACAGGGCGTTCGCCTGGCCCTCGCCGGCGAGGGCGGAATTCAGGGCGACAGGCTGATGCTGCGCCGCGCCCTCGGCAACCTGCTGTCGAATGCCATTCGCCACACCTCGCGCAACGGCATGATCGAAGTTCGCATTGACCAGCCGGCCCCGGGGGAAATCCGCCTGACGATTGAAAACCCCGGCGAGACGATTCCGCCCGAGCACCTGCCACGCCTGTTCGACCGTTTCTACCGGGTCGACGCGTCGCGGCACAGATCGCATGAAGGCGCCGGCCTGGGCCTGGCCATCACCCGATCGATCGTCGAGGCACATGGCGGGAAAATCGCTGTCACGTCTGGCGAGGGCCAGACCCGCTTCGAAATACTTTTCCCGACAAGAGGGTAGGTGCGCCCGGCTACGGGTGGCGCTTTGACGATCCTGTCATCTGTGGCATTGATCCGGCGCCCGCCTCGGCATGGCATACGCAGGACTCCCCATGGGCGGCCGCCACCAGTTCATGCAGGATGCCGCACTCGGCGGCGAGATGTCCGGCCTCGCAGCGTAACCGTAGCGCCGCAAGCTGCTTCTCCAGCGCGCGCATTGACTTGAGCCGTGCCTGCACCCGCGCGAGCTGATCGTCGATCAGCCGGTTGATGTCGCCGCAGTCGGCGTCCGGATGGGCGACGAAATCCAGCAGCCGCCTGATCTCGGCGAGCGGCACGTCGAGCGCCCGGCAATGCCGGATGAAGGCGAGCCGTTCCAGGTGTTCCACCCCATACGCGCGATAGCCGTTGAGCGCACGAGCAGGCGGGAGCAGCAGCCCGGCTCTCTCGTAATAGCGGATGGTTTCGCTATCCACTCCGGCTGCCCGGCCAAGTTCTCCGATGCGCATATCGCCTCCGTTTTCGTGTTCTGCACCTGTTTGATTGTAGCCGCTTGACCTTGGAGCGGCTACAGGGTTTCCAATTACGTTACCGCCGCAGCGAGGCGGGCAATTCACCCTATGGAAGGAGAAAGAAATGAGACGACTGATTAGTTTAGGAACGGCCGCCATGCTGGCGATGACGGCGCCCGTCGCCGTTGCCGCCGATGCGCCGGCCGGCAAGAGCGCCCAGGCGAAACCGGCCGCGCCCGGCACAGCGGAGTTCGACAAGCAGATGGCGCAGGCGCAGGAGAACATGAAGAAAATGCAGGAGCAGATGGAGAAGATCCGCCAGACGCAGGACCCGCAGGCCCGGCAGAAACTGCTCCAGGACCACTGGGCCGCCATGCAGAGCAACATGCAATTGATGCATGGCATGTGGGGGCCGGGGATGATGGGTTGCTGCGCGGGCGGCCCGATGATGGGCATGGGCGGTATGGGCGGCCACATGATGGGCGGCCCGATGTGGGGGGACTACCGCCGCATGCCGCCGGAGCAGCTCCGGCAGCGCCAGTACATGATGGAGCGCTACATGCCGATGCAGCAGATGATGATGGACCACATGATGCAGCATCAGCAGTGGATGTGGCAGCCGCAACAGCCGAAGTAACGCACGGGCAGGACACAGTACATGAAGCAATCGGTATTCGTTATCGGCAACATGGATTGCCCGACCGAGGAGGCGCTGATCCGCAAGCGCCTTGCCTCGGTGCCGGGCGTCGGCGAACTGGCGTTCAACCTGATGGAGCGGCGGCTTACCGTCGACCACACGCTGCCCGACGAGCAGCCCATCCTCGGCGCGCTGCGCGAGATCGGCATGCAGGCGGGCCCGGCGGCGGCGCAGCCCGGCGCCTGCACCCGCTGCGAGGCGGATGGGGCGCCTGCCGTTCCCGCCAAGACCTGGGCGCTCATGGCCGTCTCGGGCATCGCCGCCATCGGCGCGGAAATCCTCGCATGGTCAGGCGCCGCGGAGGCCTCGGCGCCGGTGATCGCGCTGGCCTTGATCTCGATCGTGACGGGCGGCCTCGGCACGCTGCGGAAGGGCTGGATCGCGCTGAAGACCTTCACCCTCAACATCAACTTCCTGATGAGTGTCGCCGTCATCGGCGCCGTGGCCATCGGAGAATGGCCGGAAGCGGCGGTGGTGATATTCCTGTTCGCACTGGCCGAACTGATCGAGACGCTCTCGCTGGAACGGGCCCGGAACGCGATTCGCGGCCTGATGGCGATGGCTCCCGAGACGGCGACGGTGCGGCTGGACAGCGGGGAGTGGGTCGAGCGCCCGGCCGCCGAGGTCGGAGTCGGCCAGTTTGTGCGCGTCAAGCCGGGCGGGCGCATCCCCCTCGACGGCACGGTGACGGCGGGCGCCAGCGCGGTGAACCAGGCGCCGATCACCGGCGAGAGCATGCCGGTGGAGAAGGCGCCGGGCGATCCCGTGTTCGCCGGCACGGTCAACGAGCGCGGCTCCTTCGAGTTCCGCGTGACGGCCAACAAGGGCAGCACCACGCTCGACCGCATCATCCATGCGGTGCAGGAAGCGCAGGGGCAGCGCGCGCCGACGCAGCGCTTCGTCGACCGCTTCGCCCGCTACTACACGCCGGCCGTCGTGGTCTTCGCCCTATTGGTGGCAACGCTGCCGCCGCTCTTCTTCGACGCAGCGTTCCAGGACTGGCTCTACAAGGCGCTGGTGATGCTGGTCATCGCCTGCCCCTGCGCCCTGGTGATCTCGACGCCCGTCACGGTGGTGAGCGGCCTGGCGGCGGCGGCCCGCCATGGCATTCTCGTCAAGGGCGGCGTGCATCTGGAAAACGGCCGCCGCATCAAGGCCGTCGCCCTCGACAAGACCGGCACGCTGACCCACGGGCGGCCGGTGCTGACCGACGTGGTCCCGCTGGTCGAGCGGCCGGCCGACGAACTGCTGCAAATGGCCGCCAGCGTGGATGCGCATTCCGAGCACCCGGTTGCCGCCGCCATCGTCGCCGCGTGGCAGGCTCCCGGGCGCGCCCTGCTGGACGTCGCCGACTTCGAGTCCCTGACCGGCCGGGGCGCCCAGGGCCGGGTGGCGGGCCGGCTGTACTACGTCGGCAACCACCGCCTGGTGGAGGAACTCGCCATCTGCGGCCCGCAGGTCGAAGCGGTACTGCAGCGCCTGGAGCGGGAGGGCAAGACGGCGGTGGTGCTCGCCACGGAGCAGGAACCGCTGTGCGTGCTCGGCGTGGCCGACACCCTGCGCGGCCACAGCGCAGAGGCGATCCGCGATCTCCATGCGCTGGGCGTGGTTTCGGTGATGCTCACCGGCGACAACCCGGCCACCGCCCGCGCCATCGCCGACCAGGTCGGCATCGACGACGCCCGCGGCAACCTGCTGCCCGAGGACAAGCTCGCCGCCATCGACGAGCTCATCGCCCGCTACGGCACGGTCGGCATGGTGGGCGACGGCATCAACGACGCGCCGGCGCTGGCCCGGGCCTCCATCGGCTTCGCCATGGGCGCGGCCGGGACCGACACCGCCATCGAGACGGCCGACGTGGCGCTGATGGACGACGACCTGCGCAAGCTTCCGCGCTTCATCGCGCTCTCCCGCCGCACGTCGCAGGTGCTGTGGCAGAACATTTCGCTGGCTCTCGGCATCAAGGCACTGTTCTTCGCGTTGGCGCTCGCCGGCAAGGCGACGCTCTGGATGGCGGTGTTCGCCGACATGGGGGCAAGCCTGCTGGTGGTCGGCAACGGATTGCGGCTGCTGAACGCCGCCGGATCGAAGGCGAAAGCATGAGCGAGATGCCTGGACAGGAAGTGGAAGTGGAACAGTTGTTGCAGCCGACCGCCTTGCTCGATATCCGCCATCCGAGCCTGGAGGCGCTGATCCGCGAGAGGGGCTGGCGCACTTTGCCCGAGTACGAACGCATCGGCGCAATCTACGATTTTGTTCGCGACGAGATTCCTTTCGGCTACAACCTTACCGACGATCTGCCGGCCTCGCAAGTGCTGGCCGACGGCCTCGGCCAGTGCAACACCAAGGGCACGCTGCTGATGGCCCTGCTGCGTGGCTGCGGCATTCCCTGCCGCGTGCATGGCTTCACCATCGACAAGTCGTTGCAAAAAGGGGCGGTCACCGGCATCGCCTACCGGCTGGCGCCCCGCAGCATCGTGCACAGCTGGGTGGAAATCCGCTTCGCCGAGCGCTGGGTCAACCTCGAAGGCTTCATCCTCGACAAGCCCTACCTGCAGCGGCTGCAGCAGCGCTTCGCCGGCCAGCGCGGCGCGTTTTGCGGCTTCGGCGTGGCGACGCCCGACCTGCAGAACCCGCCGGTCGACTGGCAGGGCGCCGACACCTACATCCAGAAGGACGGCATCGACCACGACTTCGGCGTCTTCGACAGCCCTGACGCGTTCTATGCCCGCCACGGCGCGAACCTGAGCGGCCTCAAGCGCTGGCTGTTCCGGAATTTCGTCCGGCACCGGATGAACCGCAATGTCGGCCGCATCCGCGGCGGCGCGCGATTGCCCTCAAGCCCAGTCGCAGATACAATCCCCCGGCGATGAAACGGCTCGTGCTCATGTTCCTGATGCTGATGCTGCCGCTCCAGTTCTCCTGGGCCGGCGTGAGCGCCTATTGCCAGCACGAGACGGGCGCCGCCGCGCAGCACGTCGGCCATCACGATCACCAGCACCAGAAGTCGCCCGACGCCGGCGACGACGGTAGCGCGCCCGGCAAGGCGCATGCCGACTGCGGCTACTGCCATCTGGCGCACAGTTGCGCCGCCGTGCCGGCCGTCTCGATGCCGGCTTTCGTCTGCGATGGCATGGCGATCGACCCGCAGCCCGAAACCCCCCTCTCCTACTTCCCGGACGGCCCCGAGCGGCCCAACTGGATGCGTTTCGCCTGACCCGGCGGAACGCCTGACGTTTTCCCCCTGACGTTTTTTTCCGCGCCGTGGCGCGGTCGCGTTCTGTCGGATTTCTCCCCGATCCACCAACCGGAGATTTCGACGCGACATGTTTTCGATCACGCATGGAACCCGTGGGCGCATGGCCCGCATCGCGGCGGCGCTGGCGCTCTCGCTGCCGGCACTGGCAGCGCTGGCGGCCGAACCGCCGCTGACCCTGGAGCGGGCCTGGCAACTCGCCGAACAGGCCAATCCCACCCTCAGGGTAGCCCAGGCGAACCTGGCCGCCGCCGAGGGGCAGCTCGACGACGCCCGCGCCCTGCTCTGGAACAACCCGCAGCTCGCCGCCGAGCGCGCGCGGCGCCGGGTGCCGCAGCCCGGCAGCGGCGACGACACGCAGCGCGAATGGCGGGCGGAACTGAGCCAGGCGCTGGAGATCGCCGGCCAGAGCGGGCACCGTCGCGAGGCCGCCGAGCAGGACCTGGCGGCTCACAAGGAACTCATTGAGGAGACGCGTCGCCAGGTGCGGGCCGAGGTCGAGCAGAAATTCGTCCGCGTGCTCGGCTTGCAGCAGCGCGCCGCCATGGAGGCCGAGCTCGTCGCCCTGATCCGCGACAACACCGGCATCGCGCGCAAGCGCTTCGAGGCGGGCGAGGACACGAAGCTCGACAGCAATCTCGCCGAAGTGGAGCTGGGCCGCAGCGCCAACCAGCTCGACGGGGTGCGCGAGCATCTCATCCAGGCCCGCGCCGAGCTTGCCGCGCTGCTGCAACTGCCGGCTGAAACCCTGCCCGAGGCGCAGGGCGCGCTGACGACGACCGGCGCCTTCCCCTACACCCTGGAGCGGCTGCTGGCGGCGGCGACCGAGCGGCCCCGGCTGCGCGCGCTCGACCATCGCGAGCAGGCCGCCCGCAGCCGGCTCGACCTGGAGCGCGCCGCCGTCTGGCCGGATGTCACCGTGGGCGTTTTCTCCGGCCGCGATGGCCCGGGAGAGGCGCGCGAGCGCATCGCCGGCGTCTCCGTCTCGCTGCCCCTGCCGCTGTTCCGGCGCAACGCGGGCGGCATCGGCAAGGCGAACGCGGAACTCGACCAGGCGCGGATCGAGCGGCAGGCCGCCGTCCGCGACACGCGCGCGAGCGTGCTCGCCCTCTGGCGGAAGCTCGGCAGCCTGCGCGAGCGCACGGAGCGGCTGGAGCGATCCGTCCTGCAGCGCCTGCAGGAAAACCAGCGCCTGTCCGCCACCGCCTACCGCGCCGGCGAGATCAGCCTGACGCAATTGCTGCTGGCGACCCGGCAAGTCCTGGATACCCGGCGCGAGGTGCTGGAGACCGCCACCGATTTCGCCCTGACGCGCATCGAGCTGGAGCAGGCGGCGGGCTGGCGGGGCGGGCAATGAAGCCTGCCGCCGCACTCCGACGCGCTTTCGACAACACGTACAACGCAAGTAATAACGGATCGAACGACATGAAGAACACATTCCATCGGGCCATCCTCATGGCCCTCTGCCTCTCGGCCCTGGCGCTGGCCGGCTGCGAGAAAAGTCAGTCGCCGCAGGACGGCGCCGCCAAGAGCGCCGCCGCCGGCAAGACGACAGACAAGCACGGACACGAAGCCGAAAAATCCGGCGGGCATGAAGACGGACACGGCGAAGAGGAGCAGCTCAAGCTCAGCGCCGAGGAGATCGCCGCCGCCGGCATCAGGACGGAAGAACTGGCGGAGCAGGAAATCAGCGAGCAACTGGTGCTGACCGCCACCATACGCCCCAACCAGGACCGCATCGCCCACGTGGCGCCGCGCGTGCCGGGGCGCATCGTCAAGGCCCACGTCAACCTGGGCGAGGCCGTCAAGGCCGGCCAGACGCTGGCGGTGCTCGACAGCCTGGAAGTGGGCGAGGCGCACTCGGCCTGGCTGCAGGCGCGCACCGCGCAAGCGCTGGCCAAGGCCGACTTCGAGCGCGCGGAGATGCTCCACACCGACCAGATCATCGCCCGCAAGGACCACCTGCGTTCCCATGCCGAATACGAAAAATCGAAAGCGGCGCTCGCCGCCGCGGCGGACCGGCTGCGCATGCTGGGCGTGAGTCCGTCGCCGTCATCCGACGGCAAGGCGGTATCGGCCTTTCCGCTGACGACGCCGTTCGCCGGAACGGTGATCGAGAAGCACGCCATCCTCGGCGAGCTGGCCCAGCCGGACAAGGCGCTGTACACCGTGGCCGATCTCTCGAAGCTGTGGATCGAGGCCAACCTGTTCGAGAAGGATCTGGGCCGGGTCAGGGCCGGGGCGGATGCCGTGGTGACGGTCGCCGCCTATCCCGGCGAGGCCTTCCTGGGCCGGCTCACCTACATCGCCGCGGTGGTCGACAAGGAAACGCGGACCGTCCAGGCGCGGGTCGAGGTGGCCAACCCGGACGGAAGGCTCAAACCCGAGATGTTCGCCACGGCCGCGGTTCGCACGGGCGGCAGGGGCAAGGGGCTGCTCCTGCCGGAAGAGGCGGTGGTGCTGATGCAGGGCCAGCCCACGGCCTTCGTCGAGGAGCACGGCGGCTTCGAGCCGCGCTCCGTGGAGCTGGGCGAGAAGCTGCACGGACGGGTCGTCGTGAAGGCCGGGCTTGCCGCCGGCGACAAGGTGGTGACGGCGGGCACCTACGCCCTCAAGGCGAGGATCATGAAATCGCAGCTCGGCGAAGGCCACGCCCACTGAGGAGATCGATATGCTGAATAAAATCGTCGATCTCTCGCTGCGCTACAAGCTGCTGGTGCTGGCGGGCTTCGGCCTCGCCGTCTTCCTCGGCGTGCGCGCCTTCCTCGCCGTGCCGGTGGACGCCTTCCCCGACGTCACGCCGAACCAGGTGAACGTCTATACCGAATCGCCCGGGCTCGCCGCCGAGGACGTGGAGAAGCTCCTCACCTCGCCCATCGAGACCGCCATGGCGGGGCTGCCGGGCGTCGAACAGATCCGCTCGGTGTCGCTCTTCGGGCTGTCCTACGTCGGCATCTACTTCAAGGACGACGTGGACATCTATTTCGCCCGGCGGCTGGTCGGGGAGAAACTTCTCGAAGCGAAGGAACGCCTCCCGGCCGGCTACGGCGAGCCCAGCCTCGGCCCCAACAGCTCGGGTCTCGGCCAGGTGTTCTGGTACACGGTGGAGTCGGCCGACCAGAAGCTCTCGGCCATGGACCTGCGCACCCTGCACGACTGGAACGTGCGGCTCATGCTGCGCACGGCGCCGGGTGTGGACGACGTCACCACCTGGGGCGGCTTCGAGAAACAGTATCAGGTGCAGATCCACCCGCAGAAGCTCATCAAGTACGGCCTTTCCTTCAAGGCCGTGATGGAAGCGCTGGCGGCCAACAACCGGCAGGTCGGCGGCCAGTACGTGAACATCGGCCGGGAGCAGTACCTCGTGCGCGGCCTTGGCCTCGTCGCCGACAGCGCCGACATCGGCAATATCGTCGTCGCCGAGCGCGAAGGCGTGCCGATCCACGTTCACGAGGTGGCCGAGGTGAAGGAGGGTCCGGCGCTGCGCTTCGGCGCCGTCACCCGCGACGGCAAGGAGGTGGCGCTCGGCATCGCGCTGGCCCGCATCAACGAGAATGCCAAGAACGTGGTGGACGGCGTGAAGCAGAAGCTCAGGCTGGCGCAACAGGCGCTGCCCGCCGGCGTCACCCTCAATCCGGTGTACGACCGCACCGAAATCGTCGAGAAGGCGCTCAGTACCGCGGAAAGCGCCCTGGTCGAAGGCTCGATCCTGGTGGCGATCGTGCTCTTCCTGTTTCTCGGCGAGGCGCGCTCGGCGCTGGTGGTGATCGTCACCCTGCCGCTCGCCATGCTGATCGCCTTCCTGTTCATGCAGCACTTCGGCCTGTCGGCCAACCTCATGTCGCTGGCGGGCCTGGCCATCGGCATCGGCATGATGGTGGATGGCGCCGTGGTGATGGTGGAGAACGGTTTCCGCCTGCTCTCGCATCAGGCCGGCAAGACGGTGAACCGGACCCACGTCATCCTGGAGGCGGCGCGCGAGGTGATCAATCCCATCGCCTTCGCCATCCTCATCATCATCGTGGTGTTCCTGCCGCTGTTCTCGCTCACCGGGCTGGAAGGCAAGCTGTTCAAGCCGATGGCGCTGACCATCACATTCGCCATGGTCGGCTCGCTGGTCCTGACGCTGACCCTGGTGCCGGTGCTCTCGGCGCTGATCCTGAAGCCCAAGGAGGAGAAGGACACCTTCCTGGTGCGCTGGGCCAAGGGCGCCTACCTGCCGCTGCTCGACCGGGCGCTGGAGAACAAGAAGAAGGTAATCGTCGCGGCGCTGGCGCTGCTCGCGGCGGCGCTCGCCGTCTTCCCCTTCCTCGGCAAGGAGTTCATGCCCACGCTGCAGGAAGGCGCCATCATGTTCCGCGTGACCGGCATTCCCTCCACCTCGCTGGAGGAGTCGGTGCGCGTCTCGCAAACGATGGATGCGGTGCTGAAGCGGGAATTTCCGCAGACCAAGTCGGTGCTGGCCACCATCGGCCGGGCGGAGAAGGGGGAAACCACCGACGCCAACTACATGGAAGTGCTGGTCGACGTGAAGCCGCGCGACGAATGGCCGGAGCGGATGTCCATGCCCGAGCTGTCCGACCGGATGAAGGAGGCGCTGGAGAAGGCCATCCCGACCGTCGTGCTGGGCAATACCCAGCCGATCCAGATGCGCGTCGAAGAACTGATCTCCGGCGTGCGCGCGACCCTGGCGCTCAAGCTCTACGGCCCCGATCTCGCCACGCTCGACCGCCTGGCGGCCGGAATCAAGCCGGTACTGGCCAAGGTGACGGGCGTGGCCGACCTTTCGCTGGAAGCCAACAAGGGCAAGCCGCAGATCGTGGTGAAAGTCAGGCGCGAGGAGGCGGCGCGCTTCGGCATCAACGCCGACGAGATTCTGGAAGTGGTGCAGGCCGGCATCGGCGGCAAGGCCGTGAGCACCCTGCTCGATGGGGTGCGCCGTTTCGACATTCAGGTTCGGCTCGACCCGGCCTTCCGCGACAGCCTGCAGGCGATCGGCGACATTCCGCTGCGCACCCAGGCCGGCGCGCTGGTGCCGCTGTCGCGCGTCGCCACCGTGGAGACGGACGAGGGCTATACCTTCGTCCGCCGCGAGCAGCTCTCCCGCTATGCGGTGCTGCAGATGGACGTCAAGGGCCGCGACGTGGACGGCTTCGTCAGGGAGGCGGAGGCGAAGATCCGCAGCGCGGTAAAGCTGCCCGAGGGCTACTGGATCGAGTGGGGCGGCGCCTTCGAGAACCAGCAGCGCGCCATGGCGCGGCTGGCGCTGATCGTGCCGCTCACCATCGGCCTCATTTTCCTCCTGCTCTATACCGCCTTCAATTCCCTCACCCACGCCGCGCTGATCATCGCCAACGTGCCGTTCGCCATCATCGGCGGCGTGTTCGGCCTGGCGCTCACCGGGCAGTACGTGTCGGTGCCTTCGGCCATCGGCTTCATCGCCGTGTTCGGCGTGGCGATGCTCAACGGCATCGTGCTGGTGTCCTTCCTCAATGACCAGCGCCGGCAGGGCCTGTCGATCCGCGAGGCGGTGCGCGAGGGCGCCAGCCTGCGCCTGCGGCCGGTGCTGATGACCGCCTCGGTGGCCATCCTCGGCCTGATCCCCATGCTGCTCTCGCAGGGCGTGGGGGCGGAGACCCAGCGGCCGCTGGCGACGGTGGTGGTGGGCGGGCTGTTCACCTCCACGGCGCTGACCTTGCTGCTCCTGCCGCTGATGTACGAGTGGGTGGAAACGCGGGCGGAGCGCAGGAAACCACCGGTTTGAACGAACGTAAAGGAAACATCATGAAAACCTTGCTTGCAGTATCGGCCGTCCTGGCGGCGCTCGCGCTCGCCGGATGCGCCGGGCACATCCACAGCAGCCTGATCCCCGAAGACAGCGATCCGGCGCTCACGCTCGGCGTGTTCAGGCATGAGGGGGAGGAGGCGCCATTCATGGCCCTGGAGCTCCGCGGCAAGCGTTACGAGGGCCGGGGCTTCGCCATCCAGCGGCAGCAGAACCTGGCGGCGCTGCGGCGTCAATACGGCACCGACATCCGGCATTTCCGGAACATCGCGTCCGGCGCCGACACCAACCACTATATGTATTCGGCCGAGCCCAAACTGCTCGCCGGAGACGGCGCGACTCTGCGATGTGTCGTGGCCTGGCAGGCAAACGGTGCCCCGGCAGGCTATTGCGCAACTGCCGATGGAACGCGCCTCCATTTCCGCTTCGAGTGAGCGACCGAAGGAGAATCGGCATGAAAGAGATCAGGGCATTCATCCGCCAGCACCGCATCGCCGACGTGCTCCAGGCGCTGCGGGAGTCGGGCCTGTGCGACCTGGGCACAGCCGGCGCCGGCTGCCACAACATCACCGTCTCCCAGGTGCAGCGGCCGCTCGCGAGCGGAGATCCAACGCAGCAGCATTACTCGATGGAACTGGCCGAAGCGGTTGTCGCCGAATACCGGATGGAACTGGTGTGCGCCGACGATCAGGTCGATGCCTTGGTCGATGTCATCGCCAGGGCGGCGCATACGGGGCAGCCCGAAGCGGGCTGGATCTTCGTGAGCGATATCGGGCGCGCGGTCGAGATCCGCTGAGGCGACCCATTCCGGGAGAGAAGACGCGTCAGATCGGATCCGGATTGTTCATGCCTGATGCTGTCGCGCCTGCGCTCATGGATTGCATGCTGCCTCCGCAGCCATGCTCAATTCCCGGCGACATGGCTCTGCCACAGCCGAATTACTCCACTGTCACCGACTTGGCCAGGTTGCGCGGCTTGTCCACGTCGGTGCCCTTAACCAGGGCGGCATGGTAGGCAAGCAGTTGCAGGGGTACCACATACAAGACCGGAGAGAGCAGGCCGTAATGCTCGGGCATGCGGATGATCTGCACGCCCTCCGACTCGGGAATCTCGCTGCCGGCGTCGGCGAAGACGAACAGCTCGCCGCCGCGGGCGCGCACTTCCTGCAGATTGGATTTCAGCTTCTCCAGCAGCGCATCGTTGGGCGCGACGGCGATCACCGGCATGTCCTTGTCCACCAAGGCGAGCGGGCCGTGCTTGAGTTCGCCGGCCGGGTAGGCCTCGGCGTGGATGTAGGAGATTTCCTTGAGCTTCAGCGCGCCTTCCAGTGCGATCGGGTAATGCAGGCCGCGGCCAAGGAACAGCGCGTGCTGCTTGCCGGCGAAGCCCTTGGCCCACTGGGCGATCTGTGGCTCCAGTTCCAGCACGCGGCCCACCGCCAGCGGCAGGTGGCGCATGGCGACGAGGTGCGCCGCTTCCTCGCGCGCGTCGATACGGTCGTTCAGCCGGGCCAGCGTCACCGCCAGCAGGAACAAGGCGGCCAGCTGCGTCGTGAAGGCCTTGGTCGAAGCGACGCCGATCTCGGGGCCGGCGCGGGTGAGGAACTTGAGCGCGGCCTCGCGCACGATGGCCGATTCCGCCACGTTGCAGATGGCAAGGGTGCGCGACTGGCCGAGGACGCGCGCGTGCTTCAAGGCCGCCAGCGTGTCGGCGGTCTCGCCGGATTGTGAGATGGCGATGACCAGCGCCTCCGGGTTCGGCACCGAGCTGCGGTAGCGGTATTCGCTGGCGATCTCCACGCTGCAGGGCAGGCCGGCGAGCTGCTCGATCCAGTAGCGCGCCGTCAGGCCGGCGTGGTAGCTGGTGCCGCAGGCGAGGATGAGCACGCTCTTGGCGTCGGCCAGCATTTCCGCCGCGCCGGCGCCGAACAATTGCGGTACGGCGGAATGCGCCGCGCCGATCATCTCCAGGGTGTTGGCCAGGGCCTGCGGCTGCTCGAAGATTTCCTTCTGCATGTAGTGCTTGTACTTGCCCAGCTCGACGGCATCCGCCGAGAGCGTGCTTTCGTGCTTCGGGCGGTCGACCGGCGTGCCGTCGGCGCGCACGATGCGCACGCCGCCGCGGGCGATCTCGGCGATGTCGCCGTCCTCGAGGTAGATCAGGGTGCGCGTCACCTGCAGCAGCGCCGCGGTATCCGAGGCGGCGTAATGGCCATCCTCGCCCAGGCCCAGCAGCAGCGGCGCACCGTGCCGCGCGACCACCACCCGCTGCGGTTCCTTTTCCGAAAGGACGGCGATGGCATAGGCGCCGACCAGTTCGGCGCAGGCGGCGCGGACGGCAGCGAGCAGGTCGGCCTGGGACCTCAGCTTGTGCTCGATGAGGTGGGCGATGACCTCGGTGTCGGTCTCAGAGGTGAAGGCATAGCCGAGCCCGGCCAGGCGGGCCTTGATTTCCATGTAATTTTCGATGATGCCGTTATGCACCACCGCCAGGTCGCCGGAGACGTGGGGGTGGGCATTGCGCTCGGAGGGCACGCCGTGCGTGGCCCAGCGCGTGTGCGCAATGCCGGCGCCGGCGGTCAGGCCCTCGGCGCGCGTGGCCAGTTCCGCCACACGCCCGACGGCGCGCAGGCGGTGCATGCCGCCGTTGTGCACGGCCAGGCCGGCCGAGTCATAGCCGCGGTACTCGAGCTTGCGCAGGCCTTCGATGAGGACGGGGACGATGTTGCGGTCGGCTACGGCTGCGACGATTCCGCACATGACTACTTTTTCTTCACCGGGCGCTTCCAGCCCGGAACGGTGGTCTGCTTGACCCGCGTGATGGTGAGCTTGTCGGGCGGCGCGTCCTGGGTCAGCGTGGTGCCGGCGCCGAGCGTCGCACCGCGGCCGACGGTGACGGGGGCGACGAGTTGGGTATCGGAGCCGATGAAGACGTCGTCCTCGATCACCGTGCGGTGCTTGTTGGCGCCGTCGTAGTTGCAGGTGATGGTGCCGGCGCCGATATTGACGTTCTTCCCAACGGTGGCATCGCCGATATAGGCAAGGTGGTTGGCCTTGGAGCGATCCGCCACCGTGCTGTTCTTCACCTCGACGAAGTTGCCGATGTGCACGCCCTCGCCCAGCTTCGTGCCGGGGCGCAGGCGCGCATAGGGTCCGATGACGCAGCCGGGGCCGGCCGCGGCCTCGTCGATGTGGCTAAAGGGCGCGATGCGCGTGCCGGCGCCGATGACGGCGTTCCTCAGCACGCAATGCGCGCCGACCTCGACGCCGTCGCCGAGCACGACGCGACCCTCGAAGACGCAGTTCACGTCGATCGTCACGTCGCGGCCGCAGTCGAGCTCGCCGCGCACGTCGAGCCGGTCGGGGTCGAGCAGGGTCACGCCCTGCTCCATCAGCAGCAGCGCATTGCGGTACTGGTGGATGCGCTCCAGCTCGGCCAGCTGCACCTTGCTGTTCACGCCGAGCACTTCCCAGGCCTCGTCGGGCTGGGTCGCCGAAACCGTCATGCCCTCGCCGATCGCCAGCCGGACGATGTCGGTCAGGTAGTACTCGCCCTGCGCGTTGTCGTTGCCCAGCGCCGGCAGCCAGCGCCGGAGCGCCGCGGTCGGCGCGGCGATGAAGCCGGTGTTGATCTCGCCGATGGTGCGTTCCTCGTCCGAGGCGTCGCGTTCTTCGACGATGCGCAGGATGTTGCCGTCGCCGTCGCGCACGATGCGGCCGTAGCCGGCCGGATCATCGAGGTCTTCCGTCAGCACGCCGAAGCCGCGGTCGGCCACTTCGATCAGGCGAGTCAGGGTGGCGACACCGATCAGGGGAACGTCGCCGTAGAGCACCAGGGTGGGCGCGGCGGGATCGAGAAAAGTCAGTGTCTGCAGTACGGCGTGGCCGGTGCCGAGCTGGGGTTCCTGTCGGACCCAGATGATATCCGCGGCGTCGAGGGCCTCGCGCACCGCCTCGCCGCCATGGCCGTAGACAACGCAGATTTTCCCCGCACCCAGTTCGCGCGCGGTGTCCAGCACATGCGCCAGCAGCGGCCGGCCGCCCAGGCGGTGCAGCACCTTGGGCAGGTCGGAGCGCATGCGCTTGCCCTGGCCGGCGGCGAGGATGACGACATTCATGACGTAGGAATCGAAAAGCAGTAGGGAAATTTTAACACGCGGCCCGGCGGGCCCAGAAAAAACAAAGGCGGCCGAAGCCGCCCTGTCTGTCTTGCAGCCGCTCAGCGCGGCAAGGTGCTCGATCCCATGAGGAATTCATCGACGGCGCGGGCGCATTGGCGCCCCTCGCGGATGGCCCACACCACGAGCGACTGGCCGCGGCGCATGTCGCCGGCGGCGAAGACCTTGCTGACGTTCGTCCGGTAGCAGCCCTCGCCATCGGTCGCCGCCTTCGCATTGCCGCGGGCGTCCTTGTCGACGCCGAAGGCATCGAGCACACCGCCCACCGGCGAGACAAAGCCCATGGCGAGGAATGCGAGGTCCGCCTTGACGATGAATTCGCTGCCGGAAATCTCGGCCATCCTGCCGTCCTTCCATTCGAGGCGGACGACCTTGAGCGCCTTGAGTTTGCCCCGCTCTTTACCCTCTCCGCCGATGAACTCCTTGGTGGCGACGGACCAGTCGCGGCTGCAGCCTTCCTCGTGCGAGGAGGAAGTGCGCAGCTTCATCGGCCAGTAGGGCCAGGTGAGCGCCCCGTTTTCCTTCACCGGCGGCTGCGGCAGCAGCTCGAACTGGGTGACCGAGGCGGCGCCATGGCGGTTCGAGGTGCCGACGCAATCGGAACCAGTGTCGCCGCCACCGATGACCACGACGCGCTTGCCGCGTGCCGAGATCGGATTCCTGCCGTCGCCCGCGACTTCCCTATTCTGCGGAATGAGGAATTCCAGGGCAAAGTGCACGCCCGCCAGGTCGCGCCCGGGAATCGGCAGGTCGCGCGGATGCTCCGCGCCGCCGGCCAGTACAACTGCGTCGAAATCCTTGACCAGCTTGTCCGCAGCAATGGCCTTCGCCGCATCATTAGCGATGCCCTGCGGCAATTTCGACGAGGCGACCATCACGCCGGTCCTGAAGGTGACGCCCTCGGCCGCGAGCTGCGCCATGCGCCAGTCGATCAGACGCTTGTCGAGCTTGAAGTCGGGAATGCCGTAGCGCATCAGGCCGCCGATGCGGCTGTTCTTCTCGAACACCGTGACGTCGTGGCCGGCGCGCGCCAGTTGCTGGGCGGCGGCGAGACCGGCCGGGCCGGAGCCGACAACCGCCACTTTCCTGCCGGTTTTTTTCAGCGGCGGCTGCGGCCGCACCCAGCCGTTCTCGCCCGCCTTGTCGATGATGGCGTGCTCGATCGACTTGATGCCGACCGCGTCGTTGTTGATGTTGAGCGTGCATGCCGCTTCGCAGGGCGCCGGGCAGATGCGGCTGGTGACTTCGGGGAAGTTGTTGGTGGAATGCAGCACCTCGATGGCCTGCTGCCAGTTGCCGCGATAGACGAGGTCATTCCAGTCCGGAATGATGTTGTTCACCGGGCAACCGCTCGAGCAGAACGGGATGCCGCAGTCCATGCAACGGGCGCCCTGCTGGGCGGCCTGCTCGTCGGTCAGGTGGTGAACGAATTCCCGATAATGCTTCAGGCGTTCGTCCTTCGCCTCGTAGGCTTCGGACAGACGCTGGAATTCCATGAATCCTGTCGGTTTTCCCATCACGCTGCCTCTAGCTGATTTTTTTGCGCCGCCATTTCCTTCAGCGCGCGACGATACTCGTTGGGCATGACCTTGACGAACTTGCTGCGGTAACGGTCCCAGTTCGACAGGATGTGCCGGGCGCGGGCGCTGCCGGTGTATTGCGCGTGCTTCTCGATCAGCGAGCGCAGCAGTTCGTCGTCGGCGCGTCCGAGATGGTGAACATCCACCTTGCCGTGCGACTCGATCTCGCCGGTCTCGCTGGCGGCTTCCTCCTCCGGCACCGGCTCCAGCGCCACCATGGAAAGGTTGCAGCGCTTCTCGAAGCCGCCCGCCTCGTCCAGCACGTAGGCGACGCCGCCGCTCATGCCGGCGGCAAAGTTGCGTCCGGTCTGGCCGAGCACCACCACCGTGCCGCCCGTCATGTACTCGCAGCCGTGGTCGCCGACACCCTCCACCACGGCAGTCGCGCCGGAGTTGCGCACGGCGAAACGCTCGCCGGCGACGCCGCGGAAATAGCACTCGCCGGCAATCGCGCCGTAGAGCACGGTGTTGCCAACTATGATGTTCTCTTCCGGCGCGCCGCGGAAGGCCGGCGACGGCTGGACGACGATGCGTCCGCCCGACAGCCCCTTGCCGACGTAGTCGTTGGCCTGGCCGGTGAGTTCCAGCGTGATGCCTTTCGCCAGGAAAGCGCCGAAGCTCTGGCCGGCGGTGCCGTCGAGCTTGACGTGGATGGTGCCGTCCGGCAGGCCGGCATGGCCGTGGCGCCGAGCGACCTCGTAAGACAGCATGGTGCCGACGGTGCGGTTGACGTTGCGCACCGGCGTTTCGATCACCACTTTGCGGCCCTTCTCCAGCGCCGGTCCGGCTTTCTCGATCAACTGGTGGTCGAGCGCCCGGGCGAGGCCGTGGTCCTGCGTCTCGGCATGGTGGCGCGCCACTTCGGCCGGCACCTTCGGCTGGGCGAAGATCCTGCTGAAATCCAGGCCCTTGGCCTTCCAGTGTTCGATGCCCTGCCGCATGTCGAGCAGGTCGGCACGGCCGATCAGCTCGTCGAACTTGCGGATGCCCATCTGCGCCATCAGTTCGCGCACTTCCTCGGCGACGAAGAAGAAATAGTTCACCACATGCTCCGGCTGGCCGGTGAACTTCCTGCGCAGCGCCGGATCCTGCGTCGCCACGCCCACCGGGCAGGTGTTGAGGTGGCACTTGCGCATCATGATGCAGCCCTCGACGACCAGCGGCGCCGTGGCGAAGCCGAATTCGTCGGCGCCGAGCAGGGCGCCGATCAGCACGTCGCGGCCGGTCTTCATCTGGCCGTCGACCTGCACGACGATGCGGCCGCGCAGGCGATTGAGCACCAGCGTCTGCTGCGTCTCGGCCAGGCCGAGCTCCCAGGGCGTGCCGGCGTGCTTGATGGAGGACAGGGGCGACGCGCCCGTGCCGCCGTCGTAGCCGGAAATCGTGACGTGGTCGGCCTTGGCCTTCGATACGCCCGCGGCCACCGTGCCGACGCCCGTTTCCGACACCAGCTTCACCGAAATGGAAGCCTTCGGGTTGGCGTTCTTCAGGTCGTGGATGAGCTGGGCCAGGTCCTCGATGGAGTAGATGTCGTGGTGCGGCGGCGGCGAAATCAGGCCGACGCCGGGCACCGAGAAGCGCAGCTTGGCAATGTACTCGGAGACCTTGTGGCCGGGCAGCTGGCCGCCCTCGCCGGGCTTGGCGCCCTGCGCCATCTTGATCTGGATCTGGTCGGCGCTGGCGAGGTATTCGGCGGTGACGCCGAAGCGGCCGGAGGCGACCTGCTTGATCCTGGAGCGCAGCGAATCGCCCGCCGCGAGCGTGATGTCGCGCTCGATGCGGCTCTTGCCGATCAGCCCGGCCAGCGTCTCGCCGCCCTTGAGGACCTGATAGCGCGTGGCGTCCTCGCCGCCCTCGCCGGTGTTCGACTTGCCGCCGATGCGGTTCATGGCGATGGCCAGCGTGGTGTGCGCCTCGGTCGAGATCGAGCCGAGCGACATTGCGCCGGTGACGAAACGCTTGACGATCTCCTTGGCCGGCTCGACTTCCTCCAGCGGCACAGGCTTGCCGGCCGGGCGGATATCGAACAGGCCGCGCAGCGTCATGTGGCGCTGCGACTGGTCGTTGATGAGCTTCGCATATTCCTTGTACGTCTCAACCTTGCCGGTGCGCGTGGCGTGCTGCAGCTTGGCGATAGACTCGGGCGTCCACATGTGCGCCTCGCCGCGCGTGCGCCAGGCGTACTCGCCGCCGGCCTCCAGCGCGTTGGCCAGCACGGGGTCGGTGCCGAACGCATCGCGATGGGTGCGCATCGTCTCTTCCGCCACTTCGGCCAGGCCGATGCCCTGCACATTGCTGGCGGTGCCGCTGAAGTACTCGCCGACGAAGGCCGAGTTGAGACCGATGGCCTCGAAGATCTGCGCGCCGCAATAGGACTGGTAGGTGGAAATGCCCATCTTGGACATGACCTTCAGCAGGCCCTTGTTGATGGCCTTGATGAAGCGCTTCCTGGCCTCTTTCGCCTCGACCTTCAGGGCCGGCGCCATGTCGGTCAGGGTCTCGAAGGCGAGCCAGGGGCAGACCGCCTCGGCACCGTAGCCGGCGAGCAGCGCGAAATGGTGCACCTCGCGCGCCGAACCGGTGTCGACCACCAGGCCGGCGCTGGTGCGCAGGCCATTGCGGACGAGATGATGGTGAACCCCGGAACAGGCCAGCAGCGCCGGAATCGCCACGCGGTCGCGCGACACGGCGCGATCGGAGAGGATCAGCACGTTGTACTTGCCGACCGCCTTCTCGGCATCGCTGCGCAGCCTGGCCAGCGCCTTCTCCAGGCCCGCCGCGCCCTGCCGTGCAGGATAGGTCATGTCCAGCACCAGGGCACGGAAGTGCCCGCCAGTCAGCTTGTCGATGTTGACGAGCTTGGCGAGATTTCCGCCGGACAGCACCGGGTGGTGCACTTCAAGGCGCAGCATCGGGTCGGTTTCGTCGATGCCGAGCAGGTTCGGCTTCGGCCCGATGAAGGACGTCAGCGACATGACGATCTCCTCGCGGATCGGATCGATCGGCGGGTTCGTCACCTGGGCGAACAACTGCTTGAAGTAGCCGTAGAGCGGCTTGTTCCGGTCGGACAGCACGGGCAGGGCGGAATCGTTGCCCATCGAGCCGGTGGCCTCCTCGGCGGCGGTGGCCATCGGCTGCAGGATGAACTTGATGTCCTCCTGCGTGTAGCCGAAGGCCTGCTGGGTGTCGAGCAGCGATGCCTGCGTGGCCGGCTTTCCACCCGCGGCCGGCAGGTCGTCGAGGAAGTAGCGCGACTTCTCGATCCATTTGCGATAGGGCTTGGCCGAGGACAGGCTCTGCTTGAGCTCGACGTCGTCGATGATGCGGCCCTGCTCCAGGTCGATGAGGAACATCTTGCCCGGCTGCAGCCGCCACTTCTTGACGATGCGCTCCTCCGGGATGGGCAGCACGCCGATCTCCGAGGACATCACCACCAGGTCGTCGTCGGTGACGAGGTAGCGCGCCGGCCGCAGGCCGTTGCGGTCCAGCGTGGCACCGATCTGGCGGCCGTCGGTGAAGGCCACGGCGGCAGGGCCGTCCCACGGCTCCATCATGGCGGCGTGGTATTCGTAGAAGGCGCGCCGCTCCTCGTCCATGAGCGGATTGCCGGCCCAGGCTTCGGGGATCAGCAGCATCATGGCATGGGCCAGGCTGTAGCCGCCCATCACCAGCAGTTCCAGCGCGTTGTCGAAAGAGGCCGAATCGGACTGGCCGTCATAGATCAGCGGCCAGACCTTGTCGAGGTCCGGGCCCAGCACGGGCGAGGAAATCGCCTTCTGGCGGGCGCGGATCCAGTTGACGTTGCCGCGCAGCGCATTGATCTCGCCGTTGTGCGCGATCATGCGGAACGGATGCGCCAGGTCCCAGGTCGGGAAGGTGTTGGTGGAGAAGCGCTGGTGCACCAGGGCCAGCGCGGTTTCCATGCGCGGATCCTGCAGGTCGAGATAGTACTCGCCGACCTGATAGGCCAGCAGCATGCCCTTGTAGAGCACGGTGCGCGCCGACATCGACGGCACGTAGAACATCTTGCCATCCGGCAGCTTGAGCGCCTGGATATGGTGGCCCGAGGCCTTGCGGATGATGTACAGCTTGCGCTCCAGGGCGTCGCTGTCCTTGACGCCCTTGCCGGCGCCGATGAAGACCTGGCGCACCACCGGCTCGATGTCCTTGGCGGCCTGGGCGAGGCCGCGGTTGTCGCGCGGTACGTCGCGCCAGCCAAGCACCGTCTGCCCCTCTTCGCGGATGGAGCGCTCGATCTCCTGCTCGCAGGCACGGCGGCTGGCCTGGCCCTGCGGCAGGAAGACCACGCCGACGCCGTATTTGCCGAGGACCGGCAGGGTGACGCCCTGCTTCGCCATTTCCTCGCGGAAGAAGGCATCCGGCGTCTGGATCAGGATGCCGGCGCCGTCGCCGAGCAGCGGATCGTAGCCGGTGGCGCCGCGGTGTTCGAGGTTCTTCAGGATCTGCAGGCCCTGCTCGACGATCGAGTGGCTTTTGCGATTCTTGATGTTGACGACGAAGCCGACACCACAGGCGTCATGCTCGTTGGCGGGGTCGTAAAGACCCTGTTTCCGGGGGAGGACCATCTCAAATTCCTCGACACTAATCGTTTCCGGCCGGTCGGCTGGGGAACCGCGCCAATGCCGGAAAAGCAAGCAGGCTCCGGCCCACAAAAAAGCCGGCGCGCCAGGGGGGCACCGGCTTCTGCTAAACCGTTTGGGCGAACCGTGAAATATACCGCCAAACAGCGGCTTCTTCAAGAAGGATTGCTTCGGGAGGGATTTGACCGGCTTATCCCGCAGGATCTTCTTCGGTCATATCTCGCCAACGCCGAACAGGCGCCGATGTTCGCGGATGGCATAGCGATCCGTCATGCCTGCGACGTAATCGGCAATGGCGCGTGGCTTGTCGCGAGCGGCCATTTCCTGGTACTGCGGTGGCAGCAGGCGCGGGTCGTGGGTGAAGGCGTCGAACAGGTCGCCGATAATGCGACGGGCCTTGTTGGTCATGCGCAAGACCTGGTAGTGCTGGTAGAGGTTAAGGCGCAGGAAGTGCTTGAGCGCCTTGTGCTCTGTGTGCATTGCCGAACTGAAGGCGGCAAGCGGGCCGGCCCGGCGCGCGTCGTCGAGGGTGGCAACGCCGGCGCTGGCGACACGCCGCCGTGTTTCCTCGATAAGATCGACCGCCAGCGAGTTGATCATCCGCCGCACGGTTTCGTGAATCAGCCGGCGGCCGCCGATGCCTGGAAAATCGCGCCGGGCCACCGCCGCGTGGCGTGCCCAGATGCCGATTTCTTCGAGTTGGTCCATGACGATCAAACCGGCGCGCAGGCCGTCATCCACGTCATGGTTGTTGTAGCCGATCTCGTCGGCGAGATTGCACAACTGCGCCTCGATGGAGGGCTGGGTGCCGTCGAGAAAGCGCTTTCCAAGCTCGCCCAGTGCCGGCGCGTTTTTCGGTGCGCAATGCTTGAGGATGCCTTCACGCGTCTCGTAGCTCAGATTGAGGCCGTCAAAGGCGCCATAGCGCTCCTCCAGCAGGTCGACCGTGCGCAGGCTCTGCAGATTGTGCTCGAAGCCGCCGTGGTCGCGCATGCAGGCATTCAGCGCATCCTGGCCGGCGTGGCCGAAGGGCGTGTGCCCAAGGTCGTGGGCCAGGGAGATCGCCTCGGCCAAATCCTCGTTCAACTGCAAGGCGCGCGCCAGGGTGCGGGCAATCTGCGCGACCTCGATGCTGTGCGTCAGGCGCGTGCGGAAGAGGTCGCCTTCGTGATTGACAAAAACCTGTGTCTTGTATTCGAGGCGGCGGAAGGCAGTCGAGTGCACCACTCGGTCGCGGTCGCGCTGGAATTCGCCCCGCGCGACGGGCGCCGGCTCGGCATGCACACGTCCGCGCGACCGGCCTTCGGCGACCGCATAGGATGCCAGTTCAGCCATGCGTGGAACACGCGTCGATGACAGCGCGAATATCGTCTGGGCCGGCAGCGCTGCTGACCACGGCACGCCCGATCGCTTGCAACAAGACCAGGCGCAGTTGGCCGCCTTCGACTTTCTTGTCCAGCGACATCAGCTCGACATAGCGTGCGCTGCCGAGCGGCGGGCCGGCAACGGGCAGGCTCGCGCGGCGCAGGAGCGCAACCAGGCGCCCCACCTCATCGCCGCCCAGCCAGCCAAGCCGATGCGACAACTGCGCAGCCATCACCGTACCGGCCGCCACTGCCTCGCCGTGCAACCATGCGCCGTAGCCAAGGCCCGTTTCGATGGCGTGGCCAAAGGTGTGGCCCAGGTTGAGCAGGGCGCGCTCGCCCGCCTCGCGCTCGTCGCGCGCCACTACTTCCGCCTTGTTGGCGCACGAGCGTTCGATGGCGTATTCCAGCGCGTCGGCATCGCGCGCAAGCAGCCTTTCCAGGTTCGTTTCCAGCCAGGCGAAGAACGACGGGTCGCGGATCAGCCCGTACTTGATGACTTCCGCCAGTCCGGCGCGCAGTTCGCGCTCGGGCAGGGTTGCCAGGGTGTCCGTGTCCGCCATGACCACGCGCGGCTGATAAAACGCGCCGATCATGTTCTTGCCCGAAGGGTGGTTGATGCCGGTCTTGCCGCCCACCGATGAATCCACCTGCGCCAGCAAGGTCGTCGGCAGCTGGATGAAGGGAACGCCGCGCTGGTACGTGGCCGCCGCGAAGCCGGCGAGATCGCCGATGACACCGCCGCCGAGCGCGATGACGGTGGTCGAGCGGTCACAGCCCTGAGCGAGCAAACGATCGAAAATCAGATTCAGCGTCTGCCAGTTCTTGGTTGCCTCGCCATCCGGCAGAACGATCTCGGTCAGTCGCACACCCCGCGCACGCAAGCCCGCCGCTATCCGCGCCAGATGCAACGGTGCCACGACCTCGTTCGAGACGAGCGCGACCTGCGGCGTCTTCAGGTAAGGGGCAAGCAGGTCGGCCCGCCCCAGCAAGCCCGGTCCGATCAGGATCGGATAGCTGCGATCCGCCAGCGGGACCTTCAGTGTTCGCATCGGCGCAGGAGCTCCTGTTCCAGAAGACGCACCACGCCGGCCGGCGTGCGCCCGCTGCTGTCAATCACGATATCGGCGATTTCCCGGTAGAGCGGGTCGCGTTGCGCGTGCAGGGCCGCCAGCCGCGCGTGCGGGTCGGCGACCTGCAGCAGCGGCCGGTTGCGGTCGCGCCGCGTGCGGGCGTAGGATTCCGCGGGCGGCACACAAAGGTACACGACGAAGCCGGTTGCCTTGAGCCGCTCGCGATTCTCCGCGCTCAGCACCACCCCACCGCCCGTCGCCAGCACCAGATCGCGTTCGCTGGTCAGCTCGTTGAGCACCTGCGCCTCGCGGCGGCGAAAGCCGGCCTCGCCCTCGATCTCGAAAATGACGGGGATGCGGACGCCGGTGCGCGCCTCGACTTCGTGGTCGCAATCAACAAAGCGCTTCTTCAGGTGCCGTGCCAGCTGGCGGCCGATGGTCGTCTTGCCCGCGCCCATCATGCCGACGAAGTAGATGTTTTCGCATGAGCCCACGCGGGGATTCTAACAGCACCGGGGATGCCGGCGACGCCCCAAAATGCAAAGGGCCGGCAACGCCGGCCCTTTGCAGCAGATGTCCGTCTAGCGCAAACCCAAAGTCTCGCTAATGATTTTCGGCGTAATGAAAATCAGCAGTTCCGACTTGTCGTCGACCTTCTCGACGTTCTTGAACAGGAATCCGACGTAGGGCAAGTCGCCCAGGAAGGGAATGCGCGTCGTCGTGTCGCGTTGCTCCTGCAGGTAGATGCCGCCGATCACCACGGTGCCGCCGTTCTCGACCAGCACCTCGGTCTTGACGTGTTTGGTGTCGATCGCCACACCCGCGCCAGTGGCGATCTTGGTGTTGGGCGAATCCTTGGTCACGTCCACGGTCAGGTTCACGCGCCCGTCCGGTGTGATGTTCGGCTTGACCTTCAGCGCCAGGTTGGCCTTGCGGAAAGCAATGCTGGTGGCACCTGAGGCCGTGGCCTGTTGGTAAGGGATCTCTACGCCCTGCTCGATCAGCGCCTCGATCTTGTCAGCGGTCACGACGCGCGGGCTGGAAACGATGCGGCCACGGCCGTCGGCTTCAAGGGCAGACAACTCCAGGTTGAGGAACTGGTCCATCGCCCGGTTGAACAAAACCAGAGAAAACTGGCCGGTCGGATAACTGCCCAAACCACTAGCGCGCAGGTTCGACGACAAACTGTCGAGCATGAAATCCGGAATCGGTGATGCTATCTGGCCGCTATGATACCCCGAGTCGCTCAAACCGCCGCCAATCATGAAGCGCGTCTTATTATCCTTGAGCACCTGATGACCCAGCGGATTTCGATCATGGACGCCGAGCCGGGAACCAAGGTTCTTGGCAAAGGTGTCCGACGCCTCGACGATGCGCGCTTCGATCTGCACCTGCCGCACCGCGACGTCGATCTCGGCGATCATGCGGCGGAAATCCTCGAGCCGGCTCGGTGCGTCGGTGACAAAGAGCTTGTTGCTCCGCTCGTCCATGACAATCGAACCGCGCCGGGACAGTACGGACTGCTCCTTGTTTTTGGTCAAGCCGTCAAAGACCGCCTTGGCCGAGTGGTAGTTGAGCTGAAAAGTCTCTGTCCGCACCGGTTCCAGGTCACTGATCTGCACGTTCGCTTCGAGGATCAGCTTTTCCCGCGCGGCCAGTTCGTCGCGCGGCGCGATCCAGATCACGTTGCCGGTCTTGCGCTTGTCCAGGCCTTTCGCCTGCAGGATGATGTCGAGCGCCTGGTCCCAGGGTACGTCCTTCAGGCGCAGGGTCAGCCCGCCCGAAACCGTGTCGCTCGTAATGATGTTGAAACCGGTGAAATCGGCGATGACCTGCAGCACGGCGCGCACGTCGACATTCTGGAAATTGAGCGACAGCTTCTCGCCCTGGTAGCCGGGGCGGCTGCTCTGGATCAGCTTGTTCGGATCCTCGACCAATGCCTTGATCTCGATGACGAACTGGGTGTCGCTCTGGTAGGCGTTGTGCTCCCATCCGCCGCGGGCAGCAATCGTCATGCGCGTGTTCTCACCCTGCGCCGCCGTGGATATGGCGGTAACCGGCGTGGCAAAATCGGTCACATCCAGGCGGCGGCGCTGGGCCTCCGCCACGCTGGTGCGGGCAAAATCCACGACTAGCGACTGCCCTTGCTGACGGATGTTGATGCCGACGCCGGGATCGCTCAGGTCAACAAGGATGCGTGCCTCGCCACCCGGGCCGCGGCGGAAGTTGATGTCGCGGATGCCGTGCAACCGGTCGCTTGCCTCGCTCTCGGAAAAACGGTCGGCCTTTTCCGTCGTCGCCGTCGGGCCCTTGGGCACCGCAGCAAGGTTGATGAACAGATCCTTGCCTTCCAGCCGGGTCTCGAAACCGGACATCCGCCGCAGGTTCAGCACCAGACGGGTGCGGTCGCCGACCTGCACCACGTTGATGCTGCCGAGCTCCCCTTCATTGACGGTTTGCTGGCTGCGCCCCAGGGCGTTGCCTGTGTTGGGAAGGTCGAAGGCAATCCGCGGCGGGTTGTTGATGCTGAAGCTGGCGGGTGCCGCTGCCAGGGCCTGCGCGAACCCGATCCGGATGACGGTGCTGCCGGCAACCTGGTTCACCTGCATCGTCTCGACCATGTTCGCCGGTTGCGCACTGGCGGCCTTGTCCTGCGCCAGGGCCGGCTGCAGCAGGCCGAAGGCCAGGCAAGAAACTCCAACCCATCTGAACCACGACATCGGTTTCATTTCTGACCCTCCTGCTGCTTTTCCTGCAGCTGCAAAGTACTTTCTCGTTCCGTCCAGTCGCCATTTGGATCCTGGATAAACTCCTTCACTCCCACCGCGCTGTCGGAAATCCGCGTGACAACGCCGAAATTCTGGCCCATGTAATTCCCGACCCGGACCTGGTGCACGTTCTTGTCCGCCTGAATGATGGCGTTCATCGCCGACTTTTTCTGCAAGGTGCCCACCATTCGCAGCGATTCGAGCGGGTACGCTTCGAGCGGCTCCTTGCGCCGATCGAAATCCGGCCGCAGCCCGCCGCCGCCGGCCTTCTTGTCCGGTTCGATGCGCGCGGCGCGGAAGGGATCGATCAGGCTGCCGGAATCGTAGGCGATCAGCGGAAACGGCTTGATCTGCGGCAGCGGCGGGACGCGACCTTTTAGATCCTTGGTCGACTCGATCATCCAGGTCTTGATGTCCTCGTGCTCCTCGCCGCCGCAACCCAGCAGCAGAAGGCACGCAATAGTGATTGTCGCGCTCGTCCTCATGATCCGCCGTCCCGGTTATTTGGCCGCGCCACCCTTGGCCGCCTTGGCTGCCTTTTCGCGCTTCTGCTTGGCAACCTCTTCCTCGTCCAGATAACGGTAAGTGTTGGCGACTGCCTCGAGCTTCAGGCTCTGGTCCTTGGCGCCGTCAACGGCCACATTGGTCAGGATCACGATGCGCGACAGCTTGGCAATGTCGCCCGCGAACGCGCCCAGATCGTGGTAGCTGCCGATCAGCTTGACCGTAATCGGCAGTTCGGCATAAAAGTCCTTGGCCACCTCGGTGCCGGGCTTGAACAACTCGAACTGCAGGCCGCGCCCGAGGCCGGCCTGGTTAATCTCGATCAGTAGCGCCTCCATCTCCGACTTGTTCGGAAGCTGCTTGAGCAGGCTGCCAAAGGACCGGTCGATCTCCGCCAGCTGCTTGCGGTGTTCCTCGAGGTTGACCGCCTGCTTTTTCTTGCCGAGGAATTCCTCCTTGAGCTTCACCTCCTGCTGGTGTTTCTGCTCCAGGTCCTCGATCTGCACCTTCCAGAAAAACCACCAGCCGGCCACCAGCACGGCTGCGAAAAGACCCAGCAACACGGCGCCGCGCGGCAACGCCGGCCAGTTGCCGATGTCCTTCGGATCGAGCGACTTGAAATCCTCGACCATGGCGCCGAAGTCGAGTTTCGGCATGGTGGGCATTTTCGGCAGCGACGGCGCCTGCATCTTGATGGCCATATCAACTCGCCTTCGCCGGCGGCTTGGCGGCGCCCTTCTTGGCGTCGTCCGCCGGCGCACGGCGTATATTCACGTTGAGGGTAAATTCGTTCAGACGGCGGTTGCCGACCATGACGGCCTTGATCTCGACCAGGTCGGACTTCTCCATGACTTTCGAACCATCCAGGTTCTGCATCAGCTTCGATACGCGCGCGTTCGATTGTGCGTAGCCGACCAGCGTCACCCTGGCACCGGCCTGCTTGAATCCCTTGAGGTAAATTCCGTCCGGCACCTGGCGCACCAGTTCATTGAACAGGTGCACCGCCTCGGCACGGGTGCCCTGCAGAGACTCGATGATCTGTTTGCGCGCCAGCAGGGCGTCGGTCTGCTCGCGCAGCCGCTTGATCTCGTCGATTTCCTTGTCCAGCGCGGCGATTTCCTTTTTCAGGAATTCGTTCTTGCTTTCCTGGCTGCTGACGTAGGTCGAAATGATGCCGTACACCAGGAAGACGATCAGGCCCGCCAGGACGACGACCAGGCCGCCCAGGGCGAAAAACTGCTGCCGCCTGGCTTTGCGCTTTTCTTCGCGATGCGGAAGGAGGTTTACGCGAATCACTGGTCGAACCTCCGCAGAGCCAGCCCGCAAGCGACGAGCAGCGATGGCGCATCGGCGGCCAGTGCCTTGGGCCGCACGCGCTGCGACAGCGTCATGCCGGCGAAAGGATTGGCGATCACCGTATCAATCTGGGTGCGCCCCGTCACCGCCTCGTCTACGCCTGCCATGACGGCGCAACCACCGGCAAGCACGATGTGGTCGACCTGGTTGTATTGCGTCGAGGTAAAGAAGAACTGCAGCGCGCGGGAAATCTCGAGCGAGTAGTTATCGAGGAAAGGACGCAGTAGTTCGGCCTCGAAATTTTCCGGCAGGGTGCCGGTGCGCTTACCCGCCTCGGCCTCCTCGTGGCTCATGCCGTATTGCCGCACGATATCCTGGGTCAGCTGGCTGCCGCCGAAGGCCTGCTCGCGCGAATACAACGACTGTCCATTGCGCAGGATGGTGACATTCATGACGTTTGCGCCGACGTCGACGAGCGCGATGACCTTGTTCTTGCCGCCGTCCGGCAGCTGCCGCTCAACCAGTTCGAACGCAGCCTGGATCGCGTAGGACTCGACATCCATCACCAGCGGCTTGAGCCCCGCGCCCTCGGCAACGGCGACCCGGTCTTCCACCTTCTCCTTGCGCGAGGCGGCAATCAGCACCTCGACGTCCTCCGGGCTGCTCGGCACCGGCCCAATGATCTGGAAGTCGAGGTTGACCTCGTCCAGCGCAAAGGGGATGTACTGATTCGCCTCCGATTCGACCTGAAACTCCAGTTCGCGCTCGCGCTGCCCGGCCGGCACGATGATCTTCTTGGTGATGACGGCGGCGGCGGGAAGCGCCATTGCCACATAGCGCGTCGAGGTGCCGAGGCGTTTCCAGCCGCGCTTGACCGCCTCCGCCACGGCTTCGAGGTTGGTGATGTTGCCGTCCACGACGGAATCCCGCGGCAACGTCTCGATGGCGTAGCGCTCGATCCTGTAGCTCCCGGGCGTGACCTCGGTCAGCTCGACCATCTTCACCGAAGATGAGCTGATGTCGAGCCCGATCAGCGGACGCGCCTTCGGGTTGAAAATCGAGAGATCAATCTGCAAGGAAAATCCTTTTGAATTCTCGTTAGTTAGGAGCTTTACAGATAATTTACATTAAATGCTAGCAGCAACTATGGCGTATGTAAAGTCTTTTTTCCGGGGCGCTGTCGCCGGTTCCCGACACCCGGGAGCCCGGCCAGCCGTCCGCCCGGAAAGCATATAATGGCGCGCCTTCCATTCGCGCGCCAATCCCTTGCTCACTGCCCTGCGCTGGATACTCTACCCGGTACTGCTGCTTGCCGGCGCCGTACTGATCGTCGCGGCCCTGCTTGGCATCGTCGTCATCCTTGCCTATCCGCATCTCCCGTCGCTGGAAATCCTCACCGACTACCAGCCGAAGATTCCACTGCGCGTCTACACTGCCGACGGCCACCTGATCGGCGAGTTCGGCGAAGAACGGCGAGCGCTGGTGCAGATCAATCAGGTGCCGGCCGTGATGAAGCAGGCGATCCTGGCGGCCGAGGACGAGCGCTTCTACCAGCACCCCGGCGTCGACACGCTCGGCGTGATGCGCGCTGCCTGGGCCAACTTCACCAGCGGCGGCAAACGCCAGGGCGCCAGCACCATCACCATGCAGGTGGCGCGCAATTTCTTCCTTTCCAGCGAGAAAAAGCTCTCACGGAAGATCTACGAAGCACTCCTCGCCTTCAAGATCGAGAACAATCTGTCCAAGGACGAGATCCTGCAGATCTACATCAACCAGATTTATCTGGGGCAACGCGCCTACGGTTTCGCCGCCGCCTCGCAGATCTATTTCGGCAAACCCCTGCAGGACGTCACGCCGGCCGAGGCCGCCATGCTTGCCGGCCTGCCCAAGGCGCCTTCCAGTTTCAACCCGGTCGCCAATCCGAAGCGGGCCCGCCTGCGCCAGCTCTACGTGCTGCGCCGCATGCACGAGCTGCGGCATATCGACGACGCCCAGCTGGCCGCCGCACAGGCACAGGCGCTGCACATCAAGCGGGAAGTGAACGACTTCGCCGTGCGCGCCGACTACGTTGCCGAAATGGCGCGACAGATCGCCTATGAGCAGTTCCAGGAGGAAACCTACTCGCGCGGCCTGAAAGTGGTTACAACCCTGCTCAAGGCCGACCAGGCAGCCGCTTACGCCAGCCTGCGCCGCGCGGTGCTCGACTACGATCGGCGCCACGGCTACCGCGGCGCCGAGGGCTATGCCGACCTGGGCGCGGCGGGCACCGCCGACGACGAGGTCCTGGAGGAAGCCTTGCAGGACGAAGTCGATTCTGACGACATCCTGGCCGCCGTGGTCCTCGATGCCGGCCCCAAACTCGTCAAGGCATACCGGCGTGGCGGCGAGACGGTCGAAATCTCCGGCGACGGGCTCAAGTTCGCCCAGCGCATGCTCGACGACAAGGCACCGGCCAACCGGCGCATTCGCCGTGGCGCCATCATCCACGTCCAGCGCGGCGAAAAGACCCCATGGCAGATCGTCCAGCTGCCAGACGTCGAAGCCGCGTTCGTTGCCGCCAGCCCCGTCGACGGCGCCATTCGCGCCCTCGTCGGCGGCTTCGATTTCCAGCGCAACAAGTTCAACCACGTCACCCAGGCCTGGCGCCAGCCGGGCTCGAGCTTCAAGCCCTTCATCTATTCCGCGGCGCTGGAGAAGGGCTACAACCCGGCGAGCATTATCCAGGACGAGCCGCTCACGGTTTCGGCGGCCGAGACCGGCAGCCTCGCATGGGAGCCGAAAAACTACGATGGCAAATATGAGGGGCCGATGTCGATGCGCACCGGCCTGGCGAAATCGAAGAACATGGTGTCGATCCGCATCCTCAAATCGATCGGCACGCACTACGCGCAGGATTACATCAGCCGCTTCGGCTTCGAGGCGGAAAAGCATCCGCCCTACCTCACCATGGCGCTGGGCGCCGGGTCGGTCACGCTGTGGCAGCATCTCACCGCCTACTCGGTATTCGCCAACGGCGGCTACCGCATCCAGCCGTACGTCGTGCACCACATCACCGACGACAAGGGCACCCTCCTGGCGCAAGCCCAGCCCGATAGCGCGGGCGACGAGGACCTGCGCGTACTCGATCCGCGCAATGCCTATCTGATGGACAGCATGATGCACGACGTCGTGCGCCGCGGTACCGCCACGCGCGCCCTGGCACTGAAGCGCAGCGACCTGGCCGGCAAGACCGGCACCACCAACGACTTCATCGATGCCTGGTTTTGCGGCTACCAGCCGACCCTGGTGGGCATCGCCTGGATCGGTTTCGACCAGCCGCGCAAACTCGGCAACGGCGAAACCGGCGGTTCGGCTGCCCTGCCGATCTGGCTGGGCTATATGGAGAAGGCGCTCAAGGGCGTGCCCGAATCCTTCATGGAAGCACCGCCCGGCCTGATCAGCGTGAACGTGCCAGTCGATCCGGCCGCCAGGAACGCCGGCGCCAAGGACACCGAACTCATCTACAAGGAAAGCCTGCCGCCGCCGCCCGAACCGGCCGCACCGGCAAACGTCGAGCCCTCGCCCGGGAATTCCGGCTAAGGCACCGCCAGCACCACGTCGGCGCCGGCCTGCGCGCTGACCAGCCGGCCCAGCGCCGCGAACAATTCGGCACCATCGCGCGTTCCGACCCAGCGACCGCCCTCGGGGCGAAAATGGAAGCCGCCCGCTTTCGCCGCCACCCAGATTTCCTGCGCCGCGACGTGCCGGTTGATGACGATCCGGCTGCCGTCGGCGAACTCGATTTCCAGAACGCCGCCGGCTTGCACTTCGCAATCGATCTCCGCGCCGCAGGCCTCCAGCGCCCGCTCGATGTCGCCGAGCGCCGCTTCGGCCAGCCCGTTGAACTCGGTTTCGTTCATCTCGGTCCTTCTGCTACGATTGGACTTTTTCCCGGCGAACCATGCTTCATCGCATCATCTTTCCCGCCGCCGCCCTGCTTATGGCAGGCGGCCTCGCCGCCTGCGGCACCAAGGGCGCGCTGGTCATGCCGCCGCCTGCCGCGGCCACGCCGGCGGCACCGGTCGCCGCGCCGATGCACGCCGATGATAGCAAAGCCGCCGCCGGCGGCGCGCGATGAACCACTTCAGCTGTCGTGACGGCGTGCTCTGCGCCGAGGAAGTGCCGCTGCCGCATATTGCCGCCGCGTACGGCACGCCCTGCTATGTCTATTCCCGCGCCGCGCTGGAACAGGCCTACGCCGCCTATCGGCAAGCGCTGGCCGGACGCAACGCGCTCGTCTGCTACGCGGTCAAGGCGAATTCCAATCTCGCCGTCCTCAACCTTTTTGCGCGCCTCGGCGCCGGCTTCGACGTCCTGTCCGGCGGCGAACTGGCGCGCGTCATCGCCGCCGGCGGCGATCCGGCGAAGGTCATCTTTTCCGGCGTCGGCAAGAGCGCCGCGGACATCGAGCAGGCGCTGGTGGCGGGCGTGCATTGCCTCAACATCGAGTCGCCGGCCGAGCTTGAGCGCGTCAGCACCGTCGCCGCCCGCCTCGGCCGCCGCGCAGCCGTCTCGCTGCGCGTGAACCCCGACGTCGACGCCAAGACCCATCCCTACATCTCGACCGGGCTGCGCACGAACAAGTTCGGCGTCGCCTACGAGGAAGCGCTGCCGCTGTATCGTCGCGCGCGCTCCCTGCCCAACCTGGACATCATCGGCATCGCCTGCCACATCGGATCGCAGCTGCTCGACCCCGCCCCCGCTGCCGAAGCGGCGGCGAAAGTGGCACTGCTGGCCGATGCCCTCGCGGCCGAGGGCGTCGTGCTCGGGCACATCGACCTGGGCGGCGGCAAAGGCATACGCTACCGCGACGAAGCGGCGCCCGACGTCGCCGCCTACCTCGCCCCAATGCTGGCCGCCCTGGCCGGCCGCCGCGAGACGCTGGTGTTCGAGCCGGGGCGTTCCCTCGTCGGCAATGCCGGCGTGCTGCTGACGCGCATCGAGTACCTCAAGCACGGCGAGGAAAAGAATTTTGCCGTCGTCGACGCCGCCATGAACGACCTGCTGCGCCCGGCACTGTACGACGCCTGGCACGACATCCGGCCGGTGGCGCCCGGTGGGGGCCGCGAAGAGACCTACGACGTCGTCGGACCGGTGTGCGAGAGCGGCGACTTCCTCGGCCGCGCGCGCGCCCTCCGGGTGGCGCAGGGCGACCTGTTGGCCGTGATGTCGGCCGGCGCCTACGGCATGGTCATGAGCTCCAACTACAACTCGCGGCCGCGCGCTGCCGAGGTCGTCGTCGATGGCGCGCAGCACCACCTGGTTCGCCGCCGCGAGAGCATCGAGCAGCTGTATGCCCTGGAAAGCCGCCTCCCCTGACGCCGTCCGGCAGCCCGCCATGCACAAGGCCCGCCTGACCCTGCTGGCCGTCGCCGCCCTCACCGCGGCAGCGGGCGCCTTCTGGTACCTGGCCAGGCCGGAAGCGCCGGCCCCGGGCAAGAAGGGCGGTGGCGCGGCGGCAGTCCCCGTCACGCTGGCCACAGCCACCGCACGCGATCTGCCGCTGCGGCTCGACGTGGTCGGCCGCACCGAAGCCTACGAAACGGTCGTCCTCAGGTCGCGCGTCGAGGGACAGGTGCAGGCCGTAGCCTTCCGCGAAGGCCAGCACGTGCGCCGCGGCGACGAACTGGTTCGCCTCGACCCGGCGGACTTCCAGGCCCGCCTCGATCAGACGAAAGCGAACCAGGCGAAGAGCCAGGCGCAGCTGGCCAAGGCGCGCGCTGACGTGGAGCGCTACGTCGCGCTCAAGGCAAGGGGTTTCGTCTCGGACGAAAAAGTCGGCGAGTTCCGCACTGCCCTGGCGGCGGCGGAAGCCACCGCCGCCGCCGAGGCAGCCGCCGCCGAACTGGCGCGCCTGCAATGGTCCTACACCACCGTCAGGGCGCCGTTCGCCGGCATCGTCGGCGCCAAGCTGGTGTCGCCGGGCGCGGCCGTGAAGATCAACGATACGCCGCTGGCCACGCTTAACCGGGTGCGGCCGCTCTACGCCGGCTTCGCCGTGCCGGAAAAGTATCTGACGAGCCTGCAGGCGGCCATGCGTTCCGGCGACAAGGCGATGCGGGCGACACTTTCGCTGCCAGGCGCCCCAAACGAAGCCTTCGAAGGCGAGGTCCGCTTCCTCGACAACGGCGTCGACACGACGAGCGGCACCATCCAGCTCAAGGCCGTCATCGCCAACGACGACGAAAGACTGATGCCCGGGCAGTTCGTCAATATCAGCCTGGTGCTGGAGACCTTCAAGGGCGCCACCGTTGTCCCCGCCGAAGCAGTCCAGCAAGGCAGCGACGGCGCCTTCGTGTTCGTCGTCAATGCCGAGCGCGTCGCGGAAATCCGCAAGATCCGCCTGAACACCGTGCAGCAGGGCCTCGCCGTCGTCGCCGAAGGAATCGCCGTCGGCGAAACCGTGGTCACCGAGGGTCAGCTGCGCCTCACGCCGGGCGCCCGGGTGCGCCCCGCCGACGCCGACAAGAAGCCGGACTAAGCCGTGCCGCGCCGGCCATGAACCTGCCCGAACTGTGCATCCGCCGGCCGGTGATGACGACGCTGTTGATGGCGGCCTTCCTCGTTTTCGGCCTCATCGCCTACCGCGCCCTGCCGGTTTCCGAGCTGCCCAACGTCGATTTCCCGACGATCTCCGTCACCGGACAGCTGCCGGGCGCCTCGCCCGAAACCATGGCGGCGTCCGTCGCCACCCCGCTCGAAGGCCAGTTCTCGACCATCGCCGGCCTCGATTCGATGACCTCCACCAGCGCGCAGGGGGTAAGCACCATCACCCTGCAGTTCGCCCTCGACCGCAGCATCGACGCGGCGGCGCAGGACGTCCAGTCGGCCATCGCCGCCGCGCAGCGCAAGCTGCCGCCGGACATGCCGACGCCGCCCTCCTTCCGCAAGGTGAATCCGGCGGACTTCCCGATCTTCTACATCGCCATGAACTCGGCCACGCTGCCCACCTGGGTGGTCAACGAGTACGCGGAAACCCAGCTCGCCCAGCGCTTGTCGACGCTCCCCGGCGTCGCCCAGGTGCAGGTTTTCGGCGCGCAGAAATACGCCATCCGGATCCATGCCGACCCGGCCCAGCTGGCCTCGCGCGGCATCGGCATCGACGAGGTGCAGCAGTCCGTCCGCAGCGCCAACGTCAATCAGCCGCTCGGCATCTTCGACGGCGCGCGGCAGAGCTTCGCGCTCAAGGCCAACGGCCAGCTCCTCAACGCCGATGCCTACCGCGAACTCACCGTCGCCTACCGCAACGGCGCACCGGTGAAACTCGGCGACGTCGCCCGGGTGATCGACAGCGTGGAAAACAGCAGGGTCGCCGCCTGGTTCAACGACCGTCGCACCATCATGCTCGCCGTCATGCGCCAGCCCGGCTCCAATACCGTCGAGACGGTCGATGCCATCAAGCGCGTGCTGCCCGCATTCCAGGCCAACCTGCCCGCCTCCATCGAACTGCAGGTGCACTACGACCGCAGCGTGTCGATCCGCGCCGCCATCGGCGACGTGCAATTCACCCTGATCCTCGCCGGTTTCCTGGTGATCCTGGTAATCCTGCTGTTTCTGCGCAACCTGTCGGCCACCCTCATCCCCAGCCTGGCCCTGCCGATCTCGGTCATCGGCACCTTCGCCGTCATGTACGTGCTGGGCTACAGCCTCGATAACCTGTCCCTGCTGGCGCTCACCCTGTCGGTTGGCTTCGTCGTCGACGACGCCATCGTCATGCTGGAGAACATCGTCCGCCACGTCGAGGCGGGCGAGGCGCCGTTCGAGGCGGCGATCCGTGGCTCGCGCGAGATCGGCTTCACCATCATCTCGATGACACTGTCGCTGACGGCCGTCTTCATTCCGGTGTTGTTCATGAGCGGCATCGTCGGCCGCCTGCTGCACGAATTCGCCGTCACCATCTGCGCCGCCATCCTCGTCTCCGGCTTCGTCTCGCTGACCCTGACGCCGATGCTCTGCAGCCGCCACCTGCGCCATGCCGCGGTGACCCGGCACGGGCCGGTCTTCCTCGCCTTCGAACGCTTCTTCGCCGCCCTGCAGGCCGGCTACCGCACGACGCTCGTCTTCTCCATGGCACATCCGCGCTGGGTCATGGCCTCGTTTCTGGTCACCCTGGCCGTCACGCTTGCCGCGTTCATGGCCGTGCCCAAGGATTTCCTGCCAAGCGGCGACATCGGCCAGATCGTCGCCTCCACCGAAGGGCCGCAGGACGCCTCGTTTGCCGCCATGGTGCAGCGACAGCGCGCGGTCGCGGAAATCATCGCCGCAGACCCGAGCGTGCGAACGCTCGCCTCCTTCGTCGGCGCCACCGGCCCGCGACCCACCACCAACAGCGGCACGCTGGTGATCAACCTCAGGCCGCGCGGCGAGCGCGACGAATCGCCGGACCAGATCATCGCCCGGCTGCGCCCGAGACTCGCCGCCGTGCCGGGCATCCGCGTCTTCATGCAGAATCCGCCGCCGATCCGCATCGGCGGCCAGATCACCAGCGCCCAGTTCCAGTACACCCTGCAGGACACCGATCTGGTGCAGCTCTACCACTGGAACGACCTCATGCTCGATCGGCTGCGCCAGCTGCCCGGGCTCATCGACGTCAACACCAACCTGAAAAACCAGAGCCCGGTGATTGTGCTGGATGTCGATCGCAGCAAGCTGGCGCCGCTCGGCCTCAGTTTCGGCCAGGTCGAAGATGCCCTGCAGAGCGCCTTCAGCTCGCGGCAGATTTCCACCATCTATGCCGCCACCAACCAGTACCAGGTGGTCCTCGAGGTCGCGCCGGAATTCCAGGCCGACCCGGCCACGCTGTCGAAGCTCTACGTGCGATCGAGCAGCGGCCGGCTCGTGCCGGTCGATACCGTGGCGCGCATCAGCCGGTCCACCCAGGCACTGACCGTCAACCACCAGGGCCAGCTGCCCTCGGTCACCCTCTCGTTCAACCTGCTGCCCGGCGTCTCGCTCGGCGATGCCGTCACGCGCATCCGCCAGATGGAGCGCGAGATGAACATCCCGGCTTCGCTCACCACCAGCCTGCAGGGCTCGGCGCAGGCCTTCGAAGCCTCGCAAAAGGGCCTGGGCATCCTTCTTCTGGTGGCGGTCCTCGTCGTCTACATCGTGCTCGGCATCCTCTACGAGAGCTTCGTGCACCCGCTTACCATTCTTTCCGGCCTGCCGGCGGCCGGCCTCGGCGCGCTGATCACGCTGCTGCTGTTTCGCGTGGACCTGAGTCTTTACGCCTTCGTCGGCATCATCATGCTGGTGGGCATCGTCAAGAAGAACGCCATCATGATGATCGACTTCGCGCTGGATCAGCAGCGCAAGGAGGGCACCGAGCCGGCGCAGGCGATCCTCGATGCCTGCCTGATCCGCTTCCGGCCGATAATGATGACCACCATGGCGGCGCTCGTCGGCACCCTGCCGATCGCCATCGGCTGGGGCGCCGGCGCCGAAGTCCGCCGGCCGCTCGGCCTCGCCGTGGTCGGCGGGCTGCTGCTGTCGCAGTTCCTCACCCTCTACCTGACGCCGGTCGTCTACGTTTACCTTGATCGCCTCTCGCGCGCGCTCGGTCCGCGTGTGCCGGCCGACAGCGCCGCCTGACGATCAAGGCGGGCGTCGGCTTAGCCGCGTGGATTGTCCCGGGCCTCATCTGACGCCCGCGCGCATGCGCGGCAGCAAGCGTTCAACGCCACGGAGGATCGGCCTGAAAGCCAGGCGGGGGGCGGCTCCCGGCCCGATGACCGGCGCACTGAACGGCCTGGCCGGCCGCTTCGGAGTTTGTCCCGGCTATCGCGCACCGGGACAGGGCATCAACGGCGAAACCAGGCGGCGCGTGCAGCGGCGACGGGGCCCACCCCTCAATCGAACCGGACGTTCAATCCGGCGTAGATCGACCGTCCCATGCCAGGTACGGCGATGCCCCAGGGAATGCCGTTCATGCTCATGGTCGTGCCCTGCGCGGTGTAGGCGCCACCGAGCGGCAGGACATGGAACTTGTCGAACAGGTTCTCGATGCCGAAATCCAGGCGTGCCTGCTTCCACGAGTGGCTTGCGCGCAGATTGACCAGTCCGTAGCCGGGCGTACGCAGTTCGTTGCGCACGTCGGAGACATTGCTCTTGCCTTTGACCATCACGAACTCGATGCCGTTGTCCCAGCCGCCGATCCGCTGCGTCAGCACCAGCCTGGCGTTGAGGGGCATGATGTTGTAGAGATCGTCGGCGGTATCGCGGTTGGTACCGCGCGTGTAGCCGAGCAGCCCCTTGAGCCCCCACTCGCCCCAGCCACTCTTCGCCAGCGGCATGTGGCCGGAGAGGTCGAGCCCGTGCAGGCGCGCCGACTGGTTGGCATACTGGAGCACGACAAACTGGTTGGTCGTCATCGCATTGGCTGGCGTGCAGGCTGCGCCGGCGGTGCAGCGCAATACATCGACGTAGTCCGTCACGCGCGTGTAGTACGGCGTCGCCTTGAACGCCCAGCTGCGGTCTTCGGCATGCCAGTCGAACGTGGCCGACAGCGTGTGGGCCTTTTCCGGCTTGAGATCGAGGTTGCCGACATAGCCGTTGCCGTCGCCGACGAAGTTGTTCATGACCGCCGCCATCGTCCAGGTGGACCAGCTGTAGCGCTCGTACAGGTTCGGTGAGCGCACCTTGCGGGCGAAGCCAAATTCGATGTCGCGCGCGGCATCCGGCGTGTAGCGCGCCAGGGCGGTCAGGTCCCAGTTGTTGTCGGTGCGCTCGCGGCCGCGCGCATTGAAGGCGTTGGCGTCGACGGCCTGGTTGCCCATGGCGCCAGCCGCAGTGCTGTAACCCCGGACGCTGCCGGCATCCGATTTCACCCGCTCATAGCGCACGCCGAGCAGGCGCATCCACTGCGGACTCGTGCGCGCTTCCCATTCGGAGAACAAGGCCGTGCGATCGCGTTCGCCGTTGCTGATATTCCAAAAGGTGCCCGGCCCCATGCCGCCGCCTGAGGCCGGCCACCAGTCGTTGAGCCGGTAGCGCTGGTATTCGCCGCCAAGGCGAACCATATCCTGTTTCGAAAGGATGACATCCGCCTTGAGCGTGGCGCCGCTGGTCTTGCCTTCAGTATGCATCGGCATGCCGGCGGCGCAGGTGCCGAGCGGATCGCCGGAAAAGCGGTTGGGCGAGCATGGCGCTCCGCTGCCGGAGTTCGAGCCGTACCAGTAGCGCTTGTCGCCGCCGAAGTCCATGAAGTGTTCCACCGTCTCGTGGTAGGCGCGCGCCTCCAGCGCGCCCCAGTCGAACTGGCCGAGATAGCGCAGGTTCAGGCTCTGCTGTTCATTGTTGAGCAGGTCCATGCGCTGGTTCGGGTAGAGCTGGTAGGGCATGTCCTGGTAGCCGAGCTTCGCCTCGACGAGATGGCCGCCGCCCTTCAGCGCAACGCCCAGCGTGTGATTCTGCGACTTGTATGCCGTCGAGCCGACTTCGTCGAGGGGCAAGACATGTCCATTGCGGCCGGTCGTCGCGATCGTCTTGAAGTTGCCGCCCGCCTTGTAGTTGTCGGCCTGGGTGGTCGCGCCAGCATAGGTGATGTTGAACGATTCGCTGGCAAAGGTGGCGGCAACGTTGGCACCGCGCGCGTTGTTGTTGCTGCGATAGGAGGCGCCGATCTCGCCTGTGGCGATTGCCGCCTGCCCCGGCGCCGCGAACAGCGGCGCCGGCGTCTCGGCGACGATCGTGCCACCGATGCTGTCGCCGCCGACACTGACCGGCGTGATGCCGGCGTAGACCTTCAAGGCGCCGACATGGGTCGGATCGAGATAGGACAATGCCGGGTTCATGTGGTTGGGACAAGAGGCGATCAGGTCCATGCCGTCGACCTTGACGCGCAACCGGTCGTCCGCCAGACCATGGATCGCCGGCAGGCTGGAAACACCGCCAGCGCCGTAGAAGCTGACGCCGGGGACATTTCGCAGGAGGCTGGCGGTGTCGGCCGTGGCGGAGCGCAGGGCGTGCAGGTCGGATTGCTCGACGCCGGTTTTGTTCAGCGGCACTTCGATTTTCTGGGCCGAAACAACCAATTCGTGCAGGCCCGTTTCCTGCGCAAGCGCGGCAAACGGCAGGAGGGCCAGCAGGATGGGCAGAGGCCTGGCGGACAAGCGGGCAGGAAGTTTCATTTTGTGGTTGAGCGCGCCGTTGGTAACCGGCGGAATTCTAGGTTGCTCCGGGCGCCGCAACCTGCGACGCGGCGTCGCATGTGACGAAGTGCCGCGGGTTCCTTCGCGCCTGTTTCGGCGCGCCGCCGCGCTAGCGCGTGCTCTCAACTATTCCGTCGGAACAATTGAGAACACGCCCTAGTTGCGCGCCGACGGATCGGTGACGAAGCCGATGCGCACCAGACCGGCCTTGGCCGCCGCCGACATCACTTGCGCAACGCGCTCGTAGGACACCAGGCGGTCGGCGCGGATGTGCAGCTCCGGCTGCGGCTGCTGCATCGCCGCCGCGGAGAAATTCGATTCGAGCTCCGCCATCGGCACCGGCACGCCGTTCCAGTGCAGGCTGCCGTCCTCGCGGATGCCGAGCTGCACGTGCTCGGGACGCGTGATGTTGGGGCTGCTCGACGCCTTCGGCAGGTCGATCTTCACCGAATGCGTGAGCAGCGGCGCCGTGACGATGAAGATCACCAGCAGCACCAGCATGACGTCCACCAGCGGCACGACATTGATGTCGGCCATCGGCCCCTGCTGGGCTCGTCCGTTGAAGCTTCCTATGGCCATGGCAGTTCCTCCGCAGGGCCGCCCCAAGGAGGAACAGCCAACACATGGAGCGGGCACGGCCCGCGAACAACCGTCGCCCCCTTCCTCGGAAAGGGGGGCGGGGGGATGGAAGTCATAACTCCCCTCAGCGCGGCGCGACGGCGCGCAGAGAACGCACCTCGCCGGCCGAACTGTTGGCTTTTGCGCCGACCGTCATCAGCGCATAGAGGTCATGGGCGAAGGCGTCCAGCTGCGCCAGCCAGATGCGGTTGCGCCGGTTGAAGGCGTTGTAGGCCAGCACCGCCGGAATCGCCACGGCGAGGCCGAGCGCCGTCATGATCAGCGCCTCGCCCACCGGACCGGCCACCTTGTCCAGCGTGCCCTGCCCGCTCATGCCGATCTGCACGAGGGCGTGGTAAATGCCCCACACCGTGCCGAACAGGCCGACATAGGGCGCCGCCGAACCGGCCGAGGCCATCAGCGTCAGGCCGTGCTCGACGCGCGCCGCCTCCTGCTCGATGCCGTTGCGCAGCACGCGGGTGAGGAACTCGCCCGGCCCGCCGGCGGCGGCCAGCCGCTGCAGGCCCGGCTGGCCGCTTTCGTCGGCGGCCCCCAGCGCCTGCCGCGCCAACCCGGCGAAGGCGTTGTCGAGCGGCCGCTGCGCCAGCATGTCGCTGACCGCCTGCAGCGAGCCGGCGGCCCAGAACTGCCGCAGGAAGGCCGCTGCGCGGCGGCCGGCGAACAGGTTCGCCAGGCCCTTGGTCAGGATCAGGTACCAGCTCGCCAGCGAGAGGCCGAGCAGCAGGAACAGCACAATGCGGCCGACGGCATCGGCCTGGGAAAGAAAATGCGCAAAGCCGAGACTGTTTTCCATATTACCGTCCGTCGAGTATGAACTTGAATGGCTGCAAGGCGACGGCGCGCACCGGCTGGCCGTCGCGCCGCGCCGGGGTGCAGCGCCAGGTTATTACTGCGGCCTGCGCCGCCTCGTCGAGGCGGGCAAAACCGCTCGCCGTCGCAATGCGTGCGGAACTGACGGAGCCCTGCTCGTCGAGTTCGACGCGCAGCACCACCTTGCCTTCCTCGCCCAGGCGGCGCGACAGCGGCGGATAGGTCGGCGGCCGGCGTTCCGGGCAGGCCACCGACAACTCCCCGCTCAGGGTGACGGGCCCGGCCGGCCGCGGCGGCGGCGCTTCGGCCAACGGCGCCGGCGGTGGCGGCGAGGCCACCGGCTCCGCGGCGGAAACGGCCGGCGCCTGGGCAACGACCTGCTGCGGCTGGGGCGTTGCCACCTTTCGCGGCTTTTCCGGCTGCGGCTTGGGTTCTTCCCTGAGCGGCGGTTGCAGGGCGATGGTCTCGACGAACAGCGTCACCACTTCATCAGGCACCGCCAGGATGCGATGGCTCAGCAAGGCATGCAGGGCCGCGCCGTGCAGGGCGACCACGATGATCGCCCCGACGATGCGTTCCCTGCCGGATCCAGCAGATGCGCCCGCTACCATTTGCGTTGGATCAGAGCGTGCCACGCAACTCCAGCAGCCAGGTGCGCGCCGGATAGGGGTGGTATACGAAAGCGCGCCGGTCGGTCAGGTTGTCCACGCCGAGGGCGAGGCGGAAGTGCTTGTCCAGCAGCCAGGTGACGCGGGCATCCCACAGCGTGAAGCGGCTGGTGCCGCCATAGGTGTCGGGGTTGATGTCGGTGCCGTCGAGGGTGTTGTACTGCCTGCCGCTGTGGCGCAGGCCGAGCGTCCAGGCGAGTTTTTCGTCTTGCCGCCAGGTCGCGCTGGCATTCAGGCGCCAGTCGGGAACGCGCGGAACATCCCTGCCGACGCTCGCCGGAAACTTGTCGTTCTTCAGGATTTCCGAGTCGGCGAAGGTGATGCCGCCAGAGATATCCAGGCCGCGCAGCAGGACATTCTCCGCGTTGCAGGCCAGTTCGACGCCGTTCGTGCGCACCGCGTCGATGTTCTGGATGTTGGTGACATTGGGGAACACCGTGATGTTGGTCTGCGAGTAGAGCGCGTCGCGCACGTCGTCACGGAACAGCGTCAGGCGCAGCAGGCCATTCTCCAGGGTGCGCTCGGCCGTCAGTTCGCCCGAGGTGGCACGCTCGGCGCGCAGGTTCGGGTCACTGTTGATGATGCTGCCGGCCGAAATCGAGCCCTGGAACAATTCGCTCACCGTCGGCATGCGCCAGGCGCGGCCCAGCGAGGCGCGCAGGCGCCAGTTCGCATCCGGCTCATGCGCCAGCGACAGCTTGGGTGACAGGAAGGATTCCTTGCGCGACGCATAGTACAGGGTGCTGGTGGCGTTGCCGCGCTCCCCGTCGAACGCCTCCCAGCGCTCGCGGCGCAGGCCGGCCGTCAGCGTCCAGGCCGGCAGGAACTTCCAGGCATCCTGGATAAACAGGGCGGAGGTGGCGGTCTTGCCGCCGAAGAAGCCGTTGCGCGTCGTCGTCGCGGCGGCAATCCAGTTCGTCGCGTTCAGCGTCAGCGTGCGCAGGATGTATCGGTCGTAGTGTGCGCCGAAGGTCACCTCGTGCCCGCTGCCGGCGGGCCGCCAGACCGCCTTGGCGTCGGCGGTGCGCCAGCCGGTACCGTCGCTGAACGCAACGGTACCGGCCCCACCGGCGGTTGCAACGGGCAATGCCGTCGACGGCTGGCGGGTCTCGTCGGTGGCGAAGTCGTAGTGCGTCAGCGCCGCCTCGAAGTTCCACTCGCCCCTGGTGTCCGTGCGCAGGGAAAGGCCGTGCATGTTGTGCGCCTCGTCACGCTGGCTGGGCAGGAATACCACCGAGTTCAGCGCATAGCGGAATCCCCCGATGTTTACATTGCCGGAATAGACGACGCTGCCCGCCGCATCGCGCAGATAGCTGTCCACCGAGGTGTCTGATTCGATCCGCCAGTGCCCGAACAGGTAGTTCAGCTTGAGCCACGGGGCGGCGTCGTAGGCCAGCTTGATCTTGAAGTTGTCCTGGCGTGAGTTCTCGATGCCGGTCGCGCCGAAGATGATCCGGCGATTGCCGGCAGGGTCAATATCCCTGTCGAAACCGGTGACGACCGCATCGCCGCCGCCGGCCGCGGTGGCGGACTGCGATGCCGTCGCCCAAGTCTGGGGATGGCTGCGGTTCTGGATATGGCTGGCCGAAACGAGCCAGGAAAGCGCGCCGTGCCGGCTGCCGAGGGTCGCACTCTCCTGGCGGCCTGAAAACACCTCATCGGTGCGGTAGTGATCGTAGTGCTGCGTAAACAGCTGCACGCGGCCGCTGCCTTCCAGCACTTCCGGCGAGCGGGTTGTAATCAGGACCGTCGCACCCATGGCATTGCCCGGATACAGGGCCGAATAGGGGCCGTAGGCGACGTCCATTCGCTCGGTCTCCTCCGGCGCCACCATGCCCCAGCGCGGCGTATTGGAAAAACCGTTGCCGAGCAGATTGGAGAGCAGCATGCCATCGGCGTAAACGAGCGAGCGGGCGCCCTGGTTGGAACCCGAGCTGCGCGAGGCGACCGTCCCGTTGCGATCTCCGATGTGACGCTTGCGCACAAGCAGGCTGGGCATGTAGCGCAGCCCGTCCTCGACGTTGATGACGTTCTGGTCGGCGAGTCGGCGTTCGTCAATCCCCTCGGTCACCGCCGGCAGGCTGGGCGCGAAGGCCGGCCGCGAACCGCTCACGGTCATTTCCGGCAAGGCCTGCTCGCCGTCGGCCGCGGCGGCAACCGGGGCGCCCAACGCGGCGAGGGTCGCCAGGACGATCGATTTTTGTCTCATGTTGTCTTCTTCCCCACGGTCAATCATTTTCCTGATTGGTGACAGTGCTCAGCAAACGAACCAGACTCCCACCAACGCCGTCATTCCGGGGCCGCCCAGCAGAGCTTGCCCCGGACTTGATCCGGGGGCGGAACCCGGAATCCAGGACCTTTTTCCGGTTGTTCTGGATTCCGGGTCGCGCTTCGCTTGCCCGGAATGACGAAGCTGAGGTTTGTCGCTAATCAGGATCATTTTTCACCCGCCCGCGCGCGCTCCAGCCAGGCGTTCAGCTGTGCTTCGCTCAACAGCCCTGAATGCGCCTCGCGCCGATGCGCGGCGTCGAACAGGTAGCTGCGCGGCAGTTCGCCGCGCCAGGCCGGATCGATGGCGTAGCGCAGGCGGTCCGGCACCGCGTCGGCGAAAACCCAGGTGTCGAGACGGTTGAGGCCGAAACGCTTCAGCGCGGCGCGGATCTCCGGCGCCTCGGCAGGTGTGTCGGTGGAAACAATCACCAGCGGCAGCTTGCGACCGGTGCGCGCAAGTCTGCCCAGCATCTGCAGCTCCTTGGCGCAGTGGTGGCAGGTCAGCGACCATAGGGTCAGGATGAAAGGGCGGCCGACGAACTCCTGCTTGATGGCCGGCAGGCTGTCGCCCGAAAAAGGATGGAGTTCGCCGGCCGTCGCGACGCTCGCGCCGAACGCCAGCCACAGAGTGAGCAGGGTCGCTGGCAGACGCTTCATGGCCGTCCCTCCGGCACCGTCAGCACGCGCAGGCCCTCGGCGGCCGTGTTCCACACCACCAGCGCCTGCTGCGCATCGATCAGCGGCAGCGTGTAGTCGGCCTGCTGTGCCGCCTCGGCGAGCTTCTGCGGCGCGCCCCAGCTCTCGCCGGCGTCGTGCGACAGCATCGCCCAGGCGGAAAACTGCCGGCCGTCGAACTCGCGCCACGTCAGCAGCACCCGTTCTCCGGCCGCCGCCACGGCGGGATGGCCGGCCTGGCGCGCCGGATCGCCCAGCGCCAGCGGCGCGCTCATGTCGAGCGGAGCAGCCCTGGAAAAGTCAGTCTGCGCGATACGGCGGTAGAAGATGCCCTTGCGCTTCTCGCCATCGGTGAACCAGGCGATGTGCAGGTTGCCGCGCCCGTCGACGGCAAGGCCGCCGCCGTGGTGCGGGCAGCCGTCGATCTCCCAGGCGTCGTCGGTGACGCGCAGGACGGGGCCGCCGTTCAGGTTGGCGATGGCGAAATCGCGGATGTTCTTGCCGAAGACATGCCGCCAGAAGGCGATGGGGCCGGCGGCCGTCCAGGCCAATGCGGTGCGGCAACATTGGCAGCTGTGGTCGGCCACCTTGCGATTGCGGCCGAAGCTCGCGCCGCCGTCCTCGGAGGCAGCCGCGTAGAGGCCGACGTCGGTCTGCGGGGATTTGTTGGCCGTCTTTCCGGTCCGGCTGCGTGCATCGAGCCAGACCACGGCGACGCGGCCGCGGCCGTCGATGGCAAGCGAATCGAAGCGGTGGCTGATGAGCTGGCGGTCGTCGTTGAGGATGGCCGGTGGCGAGAAAGTGTTGCCGCCGTCGGTCGAGCGCGCGTAGCGGATGTGCGCCGACATCGGCTTGCCGAGGCTTTGCGTCCACGACACGTGAACCGTGCCGTCGCCGCCAACGGCGAGCTTCGGCCGGTTCTCGGCGTCGGCGGTAACGGCCTCCGGCTGCGGCGTGACGGCGGCGGGCGCGGAGAAGCTGCGGCCGCCGTCCGCCGAATGCGCCACCAGCAGGCGGCGGTTCTCCACCCGCGCCAGCCAGAGGCGACCGTACGAATCGAGGGCGGCGCCGACGGGGAGCGGCGAGGCCTCCGCCAGGCGCGCGTCCCACGCCCGCTGGCGGCGCGCCTCGGCATCGTCGGCCTGCGCCACCTGTCCGGCATGCTGCGCCATGGCGAGCTGGAACCACGCCATGCACAACACGCCGGCCAGGCCTCCTCTCGAGCGCATTCAACACCTCCCGGAAAAGCCGAGGAGGATAACCAAAGCCGACGCGGCGATTCTGCGACATATCGTCGCAGAATCGCAAACGGCGCCCGCGGGCGCCGTCGTTGCAGAGCAAGAACCGCTCAGTGCTTGTGGCCGTGGTCCATGGTCGCCGGCGCGGCGAGGTCGCGTACCTCGGCCTTGATCTCGAGGGTCTGCACCGCCTTGTCCTTGCCCTCGACCTTCAGCGTGATCGGCACGACATCGCCCTTCTTCATCTGCTGCTTGAGGTCCATCAGCATGATGTGGTTGCCGCCGGGCGCCAGCGTGACGCCCTTGCCGGCAGGCAGGTCGAGCTTCGCGATCGGCCGCATCTTCATGACGCCATCCTCCATCCTCATGGTGTGGATCTCCACCACGCCGGCCAGCGGGCTGCTGGCCGAGAGCAGCGCTGCGGCATCGCTGCTGGTGATCTGCAGAAATGCGCCGGTGGCCTTCTGCGCCGGCGTGGTGCCGCGCACCCAGGCATCCTTGACCGTGACGTCGGCCTGCGCGGCAGCGCCGCAAAGCATGAGAGAGAGTGCCAGTACTGTCTTGCGCATCGTCGCTGCCTCCGAAAAAGCTCGATATTAATCCACCGCCGTCGCCGCCGGCAAAGCCATTCGCGTGCGACAAATTGCCGCGGGGGGCGGCGCGGGCATCGGCTAGAATCGGCGCGACATGCACAATCCGACGATTGAAGAAATGCCCGCCCGACCGGCGATGGCCGGCGGCGCGGACAACCTGCGCCGGCTGGCGGCGCTGCGCTGGCTGGCCATCGCCGGCCAGCTCGCTGCCATCCTCGCCGCCGCACCGCTGCTCGACATCGGCCTGCCACTGGCACCGATGCTGGCGGTCGTCGCCCTGCTCGGCGGCTTCAACCTGTATGCCATGGCGCGGACGAAGCTGCCGGCGCCGGTTTCCGACCGCGAGTTCTTTGCCCAGCTGTGCGTGGACCTGGTTGCCCTGAGCGTGCTGCTGTTCTTCAGCGGCGGCGCGGCGAACCCCTTCGTGTCGCTCTATCTGCCGCCCATCGCGGTGGCGGCGGCGGCCCTGCCGCCGCGCCTGGCCTGGACCGTCGCCGGCCTGTGCGTCGGTGCCTATTCAGTGCTGGCGGTCTTCAACGTGCCGCTGGTGATGCCCGACGCGGAACGCGCCACCCGCCTGCACCTCGGCGGCATGTGGCTGATCTTCGTGGTTTCCGCCGTCCTCATCACCTGGATGGTGGCACGCATGACGGCAGCGATTCGCACGCGCGACCATGCCCTGGCGGCCGCGCGCGAGACGGCGCTGCGCAACGAGCGCGTCGTCGCGCTCGGCAGCCTGGCCGCCGGCGCGGCGCACGAGCTGGGCACGCCGCTGGCCACCATGGCGGTGGTGGTCGGCGAACTGGCACGGCGGCCGCAGACCGCGGCGGAGGTCGCCGAAGACCTGGCGCTGCTGCGCGAGCAGATTGGCCAGTGCAAGGCCATCATCACCGGCCTGGCCGAGCGCGCCGGCGGGAGCCGCGCCGAAGGCGGCTGCGCCCTGCCGCTCGACGCCTGGCTGGAAGCGCTGGTCGCGCGCTGGCGCACGCTGCGCCCGCACGCGATTGCGCGGACCACCCTGGAAGGCAGCCGGCCGGCGCCGCAGGTCATCGGCGAGGCGACGCTCGAACAGGCGCTGCTGAACCTGTTCAACAACGCCGCCGACGCCAGCCCGCACGATGTGGGCATCGCCGCCCGCTGGGATGCGCAAGCGCTCCACATCGAGGTCTGCGACGGCGGGCCGGGCATCGACGCGGCGGTGCTGCGCGCCGCCGGGCGCGCCTTCGTCGCGCCGCATGCGGAAGGCGCGGGAATCGGCCTGTTTCTCGCGCACGCCGCGGTCGAACGGCTCGGCGGACGCATCGTGCTGGCCAACCGCGCCGGCGGCGGCGCCTGCGCGCGGGTCGAATTGCCGCTCGACGGCATTCGGGTGGCGGCATGAACGATGCGGCCGGGCGCATTGCGCTGATCGACGACGACCCGGTCTTCAACCGGGTGCTGAGCCGCGCGCTGACGCAGCGCGGCTACGCGGTGGACAGCGCGCACGACATGGCCGGGGCGCTGGTGCTCGCGCAGGCCGCGCGGCCGACGCACGTCGTGCTCGACCTGAACCTGGCGGGCGCTTCCGGGCTGGCGCTGGTGGCGCCGCTGCTGGCGGCGAATCCGGCCTGCCGCATCGTCGTGCTCACCGGCTACGCCAGCATCGCCACCGCCGTCGAGGCGATCAAGCTCGGCGCCGCGCACTACCTGGCCAAGCCAACCGACGTCGATGCCATCCTGGCGGCCTTCGACGCGCGCCCGCAAACCGCCGAGGCGGCGCCGCCGAGCGAGCCGCTCTCCGTCGGCCGCCTCGAATGGGAACACATCCAGCGCGTGCTGAAGGAACACGATGGCAACATCTCGTCGACCGCGCGGGCGCTCAAGATGCACCGGCGCACGCTGCAGCGCAAGCTGATGAAACGCCCGAAGAAGAGCTGAGCGCTCAGAGGCCGTGAAAATATTCCGGGAAACCCGCCGCAGAGACGCAGAGGCGCAGAGGGTGCGCAGAGAACTTCCAGGCAAACAACGACATCTCCTCTGCGTCGCCTCTGCGCCTCCGCGCCTCTGCGGTGGATGTTGATTTTTTCACAACGCTATCAGCGCAGCGCGACGGCCAGCGCGAGGGGGATGAACAGCAGCGCGGCGACGTTGCCGACCATGACGATCGACGCCACCTTCTCCGGTTCCTGCTGGTAGCGCTCGGCGAAGACGTAGTTGAGTACCGCCGGCGGTAGCGCGCCGAACACCAGCAGCATGGCGTGATGCTCCCGGTTCAGGCCGAGCGCGTGGCTGGCACCGAGGGCAATCGCCATGCCGACCAGCGGCCGCGCCACGGCGCCGGCGAGGCCGACGCCCCAGGCATGGAAAGTAGCGCCGGCGAGGCGCACGCCGAGGGTAAACAGCAGCAGGGGAATCGAGATGTCACCGAGCATGCGCACGGCCGTCAACAGCGGTGGCCACAGCGCGGCGCCGGACAGGCTCAGCGCCAACCCGGCCAGCGCGGCGAGCATCATCGGCATGCGCCAAAGCTGGAGCAGGCGGGCGCGGTGGTCGAGCATCCAGGTGCCGAGCGAGAAATGCAGCAGGTTCGCCACCAGAAACAGCATCACCGCGGCCGGCAGCGCCGCCTCGCCGAACGCCAGCACGGCCAGCGGCAATCCCATGTTGCCGGAGTTGTTGAACATCATCGGCGGCAGGAAGGTTTTCGGCGCGATGCCGAGCAGCCGCGCCAGCGGCCAGGCGGCCAGGCCGGAGCCGAGCACGACGGCAGCGGCGCCGAGTGCCAGCGCCGGATAGCTCAGCAGGTCGAAGGACCTGCCGGCCAGCGCGGCGAACACCAGTGCCGGCACGAAGACATCCATGTTGAGCTGGTTCGCCAACGCCATGTCGGGCCGGTGGCGCCGGCCGTAGAGCCAGCCCAGCAGCACGATGGCGAACAGCGGAAAGATGATCGAGACGATGCGCAGCAGCATGAAGACGGGCCTATCCCCGCAGCCCCTGCCCGCGCAAGGGCGTGACGGCGACGCGCTGCGCCGGCGGCGGGTTGCTGGCCCCGCCGCGGGACGGCCGGGCGGCGGAGCGCGCGCCGGGTCGTCTCACAACACGTAACGCGCAAGGTCCTCGCTCTGCGCCAGTTCCTTCAGGCGGCCATCGACGTAGGCGGCGTCCACCGTCAGCACCGCCGCAGCGTGGCTGCCGGCGTCGAAAGCCACCTCCTCCAGCAGCTTTTCCATGACCGTGTAGAGACGGCGTGCGCCGATGTTCTCCATCTTCTCGTTGACCGCGAAGGCGATCTCGGCAAGCCGGCGGATGCCCTCGGGACGGAAGTCGACGCCAACCCCCTCGGTTTCCAGCAGCGCCTGGTACTGGCGCGTCAGGCAGGCATCGGTGCCGGTGAGGATCTGCTCGAAATCCCCGACCGAAAGCGAATCCAGTTCGACGCGGATGGGGAAGCGCCCCTGCAGTTCGGGAATCAGGTCGGAGGGCTTCGAAAAATGGAAGGCACCGCTGCCGATGAACAGGATGTGGTCGGTCTTGACCATGCCGTGCTTGGTGGTGACGGTCGTGCCTTCCACCAGCGGCAGCAGGTCGCGCTGCACGCCCTGCCGCGACACGTCGGCACCCTGCGTTTCGGAGCGGCTGGCGATCTTGTCGATCTCGTCGAGGAAGACGATGCCGTTCTGTTCCGCCGAGCGCAGCGCCGCCACCTTGATCTCGTCGTCGTTGACCAGCCGCGCCGCTTCCTCTTCGGCGAGTGCCTTGAGCGCGTCGCGGATGCACATGCGCCGCGTCTTGCGGCGGCCCGGGCCGAGGTTCTGAAACATGCCCTGGATCTGCGAGGTCAGCTCCTCCATGCCCGGTGGCGCCAGGATTTCCATCTGCGTCGCCGCAGCAGCCAGCTCGACGTCGATTTCGCGCTCGTCAAGCGTGCCTTCGCGCAGCTTCTTGCGGAATTTCTGCCGCGCGGCGGATTCCTCGGCGTTGTCGGCATCGCCGTGCGCCCCGATGCCGCGCACCGGCGGCAGCAGCACATCGAGCACGCGGTCTTCGGCGGCATCCATGGCGCGATCGCGCACCGCGCGCATGGCCGCCTCGCGGCCTTCCTTGATGGCGATCTCGACCAGGTCGCGCACAATGGTGTCCACGTCGCGGCCGACGTAGCCGACCTCGGTGAACTTGGTTGCCTCGACCTTGATGAACGGCGCATTGGCCAGCCGCGCCAGGCGGCGCGCGATCTCCGTCTTGCCAACGCCGGTCGGCCCGATCATGAGGATGTTCTTCGGCGTGATCTCCGAGCGCAGCGGTTCGGCCACCTGGGCGCGGCGCCAGCGGTTGCGCAGCGCGATGGCGACAGCACGCTTGGCGCGCGCCTGGCCGACGATGTTCTTGTCCAGCTCGTGGACGATTTCCTGCGGGGTCATGGACGACATGGAAGGACCGGCCGCTCGGGGCCTCAGTCGAGGGTTTCGATGACGTGGTTCTGGTTGGTGTAGATGCACAGGTCGCCGGCGATGGTCAGCGCCTTGCTGACGATCTCCGCCGGTGCCAGCGTGCTGTTCTCCAGCAGCGCACGGGCCGCCGCCTGGGCGTAGGGGCCGCCGCTGCCGATGGCGACGATGCCCTGCTCCGGTTCGAGCACGTCGCCGTTGCCGGTGATGATGATCGAGACCTGCCGGTCGGCCACCGCCAGCATCGCCTCGAGCCGGCGCAGGATGCGGTCGGTGCGCCAGTCCTTCGCCAGTTCCACTGCGCTGCGCAGCAGGTTGCCCTGATGCTTCTCCAGCTTGGCCTCGAAGCGCTCGAACAGCGTGAAGGCGTCGGCGGTGCCACCGGCGAAACCGGCGAGGATCTTTTCCTGGTAGAGGCGGCGCACCTTGCGCGCGCTGGCCTTGACGACGATGTTGCCGAGCGTCACCTGGCCGTCGCCGCCGAGCGCGACGGCAGCGCCGCGGCGCACGGAAAGAATGGTGGTGCCGTGATATTGCTGCATCGGACGCGGTTCAGAACTTGCGCCGTTCGACCTGCGCCACCTGGTCGATGCCGAGCACGCCGAACAGGCCGAGGACCAGATGGTTGGGCCGGCACAGGTGTACCGTCTTGCCGCCCGCCACCAGGCCGCTCAGTACATTCATGAGCATGCCGGCGCTGACGAAATCGACGCGCTTGAGCGCGGCGCAATCGATGACCACGCTGCCACGGCCTTCGGCGAATTCGGCCAGTTGCTGACAGGCATCGGCGCCGCCGCCGCACATTTCGCCGACGAGCGGGAAGGCGTCGTTGGCGGTCGGCGCTGCGATCGGCGCCGGCGGCGCCTTTTTTGCCGGTGGCCGGTTCTCCCACCAGGGCGGCGACACCTCAAAGGTGATGGCGTATTGCAGCGCCCATTCCTCGAAGGGCTCCTGTTCACCGGTCTGCTGGTAGAGTTCCAGCAGCAGCAGCCAGACCGGCTCGTTCTCGCGCTTGCCCGGCTCGATCTTGCCCTTCAGCAGCGCGGCGAGCTTTTCCGACCCGGCCATGACCAGCTCGCATTTCGCCTTGCGCGCCGCGACCATCGCCTGGCGCAGCAGCGCGGCGCCCAGGTCATCCACGCTCTGCAGGCGGGAAAACTCGACGCGCGCCGCCGGGTTGGCGGCAACCATGCGTTCCAGCAGCTTGCACTGCTTGTCGCTGGCCTCGCCGAGCAGGCCGGAGAAGGCGACAAAAGCCTGCCCGCCCGTGCTCAGCGCCGGATTCAGCGTCTCGGGCGCCTGGTCGACCCAGGTTGGCGGCGATTTCTCGAACTTCACCGAGTAGTCGAGTGCGTGGCGCTCGAACGCCTCGCGCTTGCCCATCAGCTGGTACAGGTCGAACAGCATGGCCCAGGCCTGATCGGTCTCCACACCGAGGTTGTCGGCCGCCGTGCCGGCTTCCAGCGCCACCAGCGCCGCCGCGTCCTGCCCGTTGGCAAACAGGACGGCGACCTCTTCGACCACCGGGTGAATCGTCGCCGAGCTTTCCTGTATCTGGAAATTCGCTTCGTGGTCGTCGTGCACCTCGATGCCGCTGAAATCGGTGAAATCGAGCGATTCCAGGTCATGGTCCGGCGGCGGAGGCGGTGCCGGCTTGGCTGCGGGCGCCGTCGGCCGGGGCGCCGGCTGCGGCTTTTTCGCCGCTGGCTTGGCCGGCGGCGCGGGGGGTTTCTTGCCGAAAAGTGAAAAGGCCACGATCGTGTCGGTATCAATGTGCGGGCGGATGCGCCGCTGAAATCGCTTCAGGGTTTCAGCGTCGCTTTTAGCATATCGCCTGCGTGCGTGCAATCTCCCGTCTCATCGGCGCCACAGTGCGCGAAGTCCCGCCGCCGCCAGGCCGGCGCCGGCCAGCGCCCATACCGTGGCGGCGCCGGCCGGCAGATCCCAGGCGGCGGCGGCAGCCAGACCCATGGCGTAGCCGGCGGCACCGACGGCGTAGGCGGCCGCCAGCCGGCGCGCCGCCATGCCATGCGTCGCCAGGGCCGGCACCACCAGGCTGGCGAAGACCAGGTACACGCCAACCAGCTGTACCGAGGCGGTCACCGCCAGCGCGAAGGCCAGGTAGAACAGCCCGCCGCCCTGACGCCGCGCGAAGCCCAGCCAGAGCAGCCCGACCAGCACGCTGGCGCCGGCCGCGGCACCGAGTTGCGCCGGCGACACCCAGATCATCTGCCCGACCAGCAAGTCGCGCAGATGCTCGCCGCCGTGGGCGTCGCCGGCCATCAACAATACCGTCGCGCTGGCCGCCAGCACGAACATCAGGCCGATCAGCGCCTCCTGCAGGGCCGGCCAGCGCCGTTCGCACCAGGTGAGCAGCAGGCCGGCCGCGACCGCCGCGGCAACCGCGGCACCCTGCACCGCCCATTCATTGCCGCCGAAGTCGGCCAGGTGCGCCGCCAGGGCGCCGAGGCCGGCCACCTGGGCGACCGCCAGGTCGATGAAGATGATGCCGCGCCGCAGCACCTGCACGCCCAGTGGCACATGTGTGGCAAGCACGATCAGGCCGGCCGCGAAAGCCGGCAGGAGCAGCTCGAATTGCGCCGCCGCGGCACTCACGGTGCCGCCTTGAGCCGCGCCAGGGTGTCGTCGAAAAGGCCGAACAGGTCGCTCGCCCGCTCGCTGCCGCCAACGGTAAACGGCAGCGTGACGAGCGGCACCTTGCTGCGCTCCGCCAGCCATTCGCCGGGGCGCGGCGAATCGAAGGGCGCACGCAGGATCAGCCGCACCGGCTGTGCGCGGATCTGCCCAAGCAGCGACGCCAGATGGGCACTGCCCGGCTCGATGCCCGGCTTCGGCTCCAGCGTGCCGGCCTCGACCAGGCCGAGCCAGCGCAGCAGGTAGCTGAAGCTCTTGTGCTGGGCCACCACGCGGGCGCCGCGCAAGCCCGCCGCCTCCGTTTCCCAGCGGGCGAGGGCGGCGCGCATCTTGCCGGCGAAGGCCTGCTGGCGCGCCGCGTAATGGCCGGCATTGGCGCCATCGACGTCGCCGAGGCGGCGCGCCAGCGCCGCCGCAACCGCCAGCAGGTTGCGCGGATCGAGCTGGATATGCGGGTTGCCGGCGGCGTGCACGTCGCCCTCGGCGCGGTCCAGCCTGGCCGGCACTTCCAGCCGCTCGACCTGCTGCGCCGCTTCGAAATAGCCGGGCCGGCCGGGCTGCACGGCAGCATTGCCCGACTCGCGCAACACCGGCGGCAGCCAGCCGGCCTCCAGCTCGGCGCCGGTGCACACCACCAGTTGCGCACCGCGCGCGCGCGCGATCAGCGATGGGCGCGCTTCGATGCGGTGCGGGTCCTGCAGGGCATGGGTGGCAGCGTAGACGTTCACCTTGTCGCCGCCGAGTTCCTGCACCAGCGACGCCCATTCCGGTTCGCAGGCAAAGACGTTCAGCGCCGCGTGCGCCGGCAGCAGCAGCGCCGCGCCGAGCACGAACAACAGCGTATTCCTCATGATGCCTGCCTCCTCAGAACTTGTGCGCGCCATGGGCGCCGAGGTTGACGACGTATTGCAGCCACAACTGGTTGTCGGTCTGCCCCAGGCGCGAATCGTCGCGGGCGAACTGCAGGCGCAGGCGCGAAAATTCGCTCGGACTCCAATCGATCATTGCCGTGTTGCGGCTCGGATTGTGCCGCTGCAGCAGCGGCAGGTCGGCTGCCGCGAGGGTGCCGCTGTTCACCAGGCCGACGTCCACCGTGCCGTAGGCCAGGCGATCGTGGCGCAGGCCGACGCGCCAACGCGGCGCGAACTGGTAGACGCCCTGCAGGTAGCCGCCCGACTGGGCCGAACGGAAGGTGTCGCTCGCCGCGCCGACCCGCGCGCTGCCGGCGGAATCGTCGTAGGCGAGGGTGCCGGATTCGCGGCGACGGAAGGCCTCGCCCTGCAACTTGAAGCTGGTGCGCGAGGCATCGCCGCCGGGCGCCCATTTCCAGACGAAATCGGCGATCGCGCTGCGGCTGCGGCCGGAGAAGCCGTTGCGCGTCGCCCCGCCGAGCGCATCCGTGTCGTCGTAGCTGCGCTCCTGCGGTGAGGTGGCGACGAAGGAAAGGCCGGCGCGCCAGCTGTGCGACAGGCCAAGGTCGCCGCCGGCGTGGGCGAACAGGGTGCCGAGGGTGTTGCCGTTCTTGTTGCGATCGGTGGACGGGAAAGCGCCGCCGCGCGCGGCTTCGGCACCCAGCTCGATGAAGGTCTCGCTCGGCGCCAGCCACTTCAGCTGCAGGCCGTCGTTCTTCAGCTGGTTGGCGAAGAACGCCTTGTAGGCGAGCGGCGCATCGGCGAAGTCCCAGACGTGGGCGTGCTGGTCGTTGAGGTAGCCGATCGACGAGAAGAAGCGCCCGGCCTTCAGCGTGACCCCGTGGCCGATGGCCAGCGTCTGCATGAAGGCCTCTTCGACTTCCGCGCCGCCGCCCTCGGGCGGCAAGGCAAGGGTGAACTGGCCGCGCAACAACGGGTCGATGTTGGCGGCCAGCGTGAGTTCAGACTCGCCCAGGCTCCAGCTGCGCGGCGCCGGCGCAACCTCGCCGCCGGACGGCATGAAGCCGCCGATACGATAGTCGGCCGGATCGCGCGACAGCCGGGTGTAGCTGCCGCCAAGCGTGAGCGAGAGCATCGGGTTGAAGGCCCCTTCGCCGCTCGGGCCGGGCGCCGCGCGTGTTGCGCCGGCCGGCGCGGCCGCCGCGTTCGCC
>CAZASE010000009.1:0-70790 GCA_964487715.1 uncultured Rhodocyclaceae bacterium
GGCCAGGCCGGCGCGGCGGCGCACCTGGCCACGCGGGCGCGCATCGCGGCTTTCGCGCCGACGCCGCTGGCGCGCGCGACCTACAAGTTCTTCGTCGCTGCGGCGCTGCTGTTCGTGCTGCAGATCGTCGCCGGCGTGCTGACGATCCACGACTTCCTGCGCTTCACGCGCTTCATGGGCGTCGACCTGGCCGAGGCGCTGCCGATCACCATCGTGCGCGCCTGGCACCTGCAGCTGGCCCTGATGTGGATCTCCGCCTGCTGGGTCGGCGCTTCCGTCTTCGTCCTGTCCACCAGCCTGCGCGCGCCGCCGCCGGGTCTGCTCAGCGAACTGAACCTGCTGTTCGGCCTGTTCGTCGTCTGGGTGGCCGGCAGCCTGGTCGGCATCGCGCTGGGCAGCAAGGGCCTGCTCGGCGAATACTGGAACCTGCTCGGCAACCAGGGCTGGGAATTCGTCGAAATGGGCAAGTTGTGGCAAGGCGTGCTGTTCCTCGTCCTCGCCTTGTGGTTGCGCATCGTCTGGCGCATGGTCAGGGAGGTCTGGCACGAGGGCGATGCGTGGACCCTGCCGAAGTGGCTGCTCTATGCCGTCGCCAGCGTGCTGTTGCTGTTCATCTCCGGTTTCGTCGCGCGGCCGGAGACGAATTTCGTCGTCGCCGACTTCTGGCGCTGGGCGGTGATCCACATGTGGGTCGAGGCCTTCTTCGAGGTGTTCACCACCGCGCTGCTGGCGTATTTCATGATCCTCATGGGCTTCGTCGGCCGCGTCGCCGCCTCGCGCATCGTCTACCTCGCCACGCTGCTGTTCCTCGGCTCCGGCCTGCTCGGCATCTCGCACAACTTTTACTGGAACGCCAAGCCGGTGGCGACGCTGGCCATCGGCAGCATCTTCTCGACCCTGCAGGTGGTGCCGCTGATCCTGCTCACGCTGGAGGCCTGGCAGTTCCGCAACGCGCCGCAGCGCGCGCTGGAACAGGCCGGCGGGCACGCCGCCTTCGGCCAGGCCGAAGCCTTCCTCTTCCTCGTCGGCGTGAACTTCTGGAACTTCCTCGGCGCCGGCGTGTTCGGCTTCATCATCAACCTGCCGATCGTGAACTACTACGAGCACGGCACCTATCTCACGGTGAATCACGGCCACGCCGCGCTGATGGGCGTCTATGGCAACCTCGCCATCGCCGCCATGCTGTTCTGCAGCCGCTACCTGCTGGCCGAGGCGGCGTGGGATGCGCGCCTGCTGCGGCGCGCCTTCTGGGCGCTCAACCTTGGCCTGCTGCTGATGCTGGCGATCGACCTGTTCCCGGTCGGCATCGCCCAGCTCAACGACGTGCTCAGCCACGGCCTGTGGCATGCACGTTCGCAGGAATTCGTGCAGGGCAGCCTGTTCCAGGGCCTCACCTGGGCGCGCATCGTCGGCGGCGCGCTGTTCGTCCTCGGCGGCGTGCTGCCGCTCGCCTGGTTCCTGCTCACGCGCCTTGCCGGCCTCAAGCCGGCGGCGGAGGGCGCGCCGCTGGAAGGCGGTGGTGCCGCGATGGCGGTGGCCGAGTAGGCGGCGGCGCGTCGCGCCTGGCGCCGCGGAACGGTACAATCCGGCCCATGACCGGACACCTGTTCATCGTCGCCGCCCCTTCCGGCGCCGGCAAGACCACGCTGGTGAAGATGCTGCTGGAACGCGATGCCAGCCTCCAGCTGTCGATTTCCCACACCACGCGGGCGCCGCGGCCGGGCGAGGTGAATGGCCGCGAATACCATTTCGTCGACGTGCCCGACTTCCTCGCGATGCGCGAGCGCGGCGAGTTCGTCGAGAGCGCGGAAGTGCATGGCAACCACTATGGCACCTCGCGCGTCTGGATCGAATCGCGCATCGCGGCCGGGCAGGACATCCTGCTCGAGATCGACTGGCAGGGCGCGCAGCAGGTGCGTGCGCGGTTTGCCGGCTGCGTCGGCGTTTTCGTCCTGCCGCCCTCCGTGGCGGAGCTGGAACGGCGCCTGCGCGGACGCGGCCAGGACAGCGACGCGGTCATCGCGCGGCGCGTCGCCGCCGCCGTGGCCGAGATGCGCCATGTAAACGAGTTTGATTATGTTATTATTAACAACAAGTTGCCGGAGGCCATCGAAGACCTCCAGACGGTCGTGCGGGCGGTTCGCCTGCGCTACGCCGCGCAGCTGGAACGGCACCGCGAGATTTTCTCGCTTCTCGACACGAACGCTTAGGAAAAGACATGGCCCGCATCACCATTGAAGACTGCCTCAAGAAGATTCCCAACCGCTTCCAGCTGACCCTGGCCGCCACCTACCGCGCCCGCCAGATTACCGTTGGTTCTGCCGCGCAGATCGAGGTGGACAAGGCTGACAGGGACAAGCCGACGGTGATCGCGCTGCGCGAGGTCGCCGCCGGCAAGGTCGGCCTGGAAATCCTCAATCGCGGCCAGGCGTAGCCCGCGATCGTGGCGCGAGTGACCGCACATGCAAGTCGCCGCGCCAGCCTTCGGTCCGCAATCCCCGGAAGCCTACGAGGCTGAGCTTGCCCTGCAGCTGGAAAAGCTGCGAGAGCTGCTCGGCACCTACCTCAAGCCCGACGACATCGACCGCGTCGCCGCCGCCTTCCTGTTTTCGGCGCAGGCGCACAAGGGCCAGTTCCGCATCAGCGGGGCGCCGTTCTTCTCGCATCCCCTCGCCGTCGCCGGCATTCTCACCGGCTGGCACCTCGACGCCCAGGCGCTCATCGCCGCCCTGCTGCACGACGTCACCGAAGACACCGAGATCACCAACAAGGAGATCGGCGAGAAATTCGGCAAGGTAACGGCCGAGCTGGTCGACGGCGTCTCCAAGCTCGACAAGATCGAATTCCAGTCGATCGAGGACGCCCAGGCGGAGAACTTCCGCAAGATGCTGCTGGCGATGGCGCGCGACGTGCGCGTCATCCTCATCAAGCTGGCCGACCGCCTGCACAACATGCGCACCCTCGACACGCTGCGTCCGGACAAGCGCCGCCGCATCGCGCGCGAGACCCTGGAAATCTACTCTCCGATCGCCAACCGGCTCGGCCTGAACAACCTCTATCGCGAACTGCAGGAACTGTCCTTTCGCCACCTCTACCCGCTGCGCTACGGCGTGCTGTCCAAGGCGATCAAGGCGGCGCGCGGCAACCGCCGCGAGGTGGTGAGCAAGATCCTCGCCGGCATCAAGGCAAGGTTGGCGGAGAGCCGGATCGGGGCCGAGGTGGTGGGCCGCGAGAAGCACCTTTACGGCATCTACCGCAAGATGCGCGGCAAGTCCCTGTCGTTCTCGCAGGTGCTGGACATCTATGGCTTTCGCGTCATCGTGCAGGACGTGCCCGGCTGCTACCTGGCGCTCGGCGCGCTGCACAGCCTGTACAAGCCGGTGCCGGGCAAGTTCAAGGACTACATCGCCATCCCCAAGGGCAACGGCTACCAGTCGCTGCATACCACCCTGATCGGTCCCTACGGCACGCCGGTCGAGGTGCAGATCCGCACCACCGAGATGCACCACGTCGCCGAGACCGGCGTCGCCTCGCACTGGCTCTACAAGGACGACAAGTCGCTCTCCGAACTGCAGCAGCGCACGCACAAGTGGCTGCAGTCGCTGCTCGAATTGCAGTCGACCTCGGGCGACTCGGCCGAGTTCCTCGAACACCTGAAGATCGACCTGTACCCGGGCGAGGTCTATGTGTTCACGCCGAAGGGCAAGATCCTGCCGCTGCCGCGCGGCTCGACGGCGGTGGATTTCGCCTACGCGGTGCACAGCGACATCGGCAACCGCTGCGTTGCCTGCCGCATCAACCACGAACTGATGCCGTTGCGCAGCGAGCTGCGCAACGGCGACCAGATCGAGATCATCACCGCCGCCCACGCCAATCCGAACCCGGCCTGGCTGTCCTACGTGCGCACCGGCAAGGCGCGTTCGCAGATCCGCCACTTCCTCAAGACCACCCAGCACGACGAATCGGCCGCCCTCGGCGAGCGCTTGCTGGCGCAGGCGCTGCGTCCCTTCGACCTCGTGCCGGGGGGCATGACGGATGCGGTCTGGGAGAAATTCGTGCTCGAATGCGGCGCCAAGTCGAAGAAGGAGGTCCTCACCGACATCGGGCTGGGCAAACGGCTGCCGGCCATCGTCGCGCGCCGCCTTGCCGCCGCCTGCGCGGAGGGCGGCGGCAAGGCGGCCGAAGCGCGCGCGCAGGCGCCGATCCTGATTCGCGGCTCCGAAGGCATGGCGGTGCAGCTGGCCAAATGCTGCCGGCCGATTCACGGCGACCCGATCGTCGGCGTCATCAAGAAGGGCCAGGGCCTGGTGGTGCACCTGGCCGACTGCCCGAGCATCTCGCGCACGCGCGGCGAGCGCGCCAAGTGGGTCGATGTCGAATGGGAGCGCGACGGCGGCCGCCTGTTCGACGTCGCCATCCGCGTCGAGGCGGAGAACCGCCGCGGCGTGCTGGCCAAGGTCGCCGCCGACATCGCCGAGGCCGGCTCGAACATCCAGTATGTCAGCATGGACGAGGAACGTGGCGCCTATACCAGCCTGAACTTCACCCTGCAGGTGTCGAACCGCAGCCACCTGGCGAGCATCATGCGTTCGCTGCGCCACATACCGGAAGTGGTGCGCATCGTGCGCGTGCGGGAGTAGAATCCGCCCTTCCGCCGTTTCCTTCGCGAGCATCGCCATGGCCCAATACGAATCCGAGCACACCCAGTTCATGCGCCAGTGGATGGCGCAGCATCCCGAGGAGGTCCAGGAGCAGAAGGCCGGCCGCGCCCTGTGGTGGGACAAGGCGCCGCAGACCCCCGAGGAGCAGCAGCGCATGGACGAGTCGCGGGTACCGCGCAAGGCCTACTATTACGCCTGAACGGTTGCGCGTCCGGCGCGCAGCGCGCACCAAGCCGAAACGAACCCGCCTTGCTCGCCCCCTCCGTCGCATTCGTCGACCTCGAAACCACCGGGGCCAACCCGGCCTGCGACCGCATCATCGAGATCGGCATCGTCAAGGTCACCGACGGGCAGCTCGACTACGCCTGGTCCACGCTGGTCGATCCGGGCGAACCCATTCCGCCGCTGATCCAGGGCTTCACCGGCATCACCGATGAAATGGTGCGCGGCGCGCCAACCTTCGCCGCCATCGCCGACGAGGTTTTCGCGCGCCTGGAGGGCAGCCTCTTCGTCGCCCACAACGCGCGCTTCGACTACGGCTTTCTCAAGAACGCGTTCCAGCGCCTGTCACGGCCGTTCCAGCCGCCCGTGCTGTGCACCGTCAAGCTTTCGCGCGCCCTCTATCCGGAGCACCACCGCCACGGGCTGGATGCCGTCATCGCGCGCCACCGCTTCAACTGCGATGCGCGCCACCGCGCGCTCGGCGACGCGCGCGTGCTGTGGGATTTCGTCCAGCGTGTCTATGCCGAGAAGTCGCCCGAGGCGATCGCGGCGGCGCTCAAGAAGGCGATGAAGGCGGCGAGCCTGCCCTCGGGCCTGGAGACCAGCGCGCTCGACGCCCTGCCGCAATCGCCCGGGGTTTATCTTTTCTACGGCGATGCCGACGCAGCGCCGCTCTACATCGGCAAGGGCGTTAACATGCGCGCGCGGGCGCAGGCCCACTTCGCCGGCGCGAGCGGCGGCGCGCGCGCCCAGCGACTGGCGCGCGAGGTGAAGCGCGTCGAGTGGATCGAGACGGCCGGCGAACTCGGCGCGCAGCTGCTCGAGGCGCGGCTGATCAGGGAACGGGCGCCGATCCACAACCGCCCGCCGCAGCGCACGCAGGAGACGTGCGCCTACCGCCTGCAGGCACACGGCGCCGTCGCGCTCGAAACGGTGCCGCTGGCCGGCGCGCCGGCGCAGACGCTCGGCGTGCTCTACGGCCAGTTCAAGAGCCGGCGCGAGGCCGCCAATACCCTGCGCGAGCTGGCCGGCGAACACGGCCTGTGCCTGAAACGCCTCGGTCTGGAGCCAGGCCAGGGCGCCTGCTTCAACCACCAGATCAAGCGTTGCAAGGGCGTCTGCGTCGGCCGGGAAAGCCCGGCGCTGCACGACCTGCGCCTGCAGACGGCGCTGGCCGTGCTGAAGCTGCGCACCTGGCCCTTCCGCGGCCGCATCGCCATCCGCGAGCGTGCTGCCGACGGCGAGCGCTGCGACTGGCACCTGTTCGAATCCTGGTGCCACCTCGGTACCGCGCACAACGAGGCCGACCTGCACGAGGCCGCGCAGGCGCACTGCGCACCCGCCTTCGACCTCGACGTCTACCGCATCCTGCGGCGCGAGCTGGAACGGCGCGCGGATGTGCTCGACGTAGTCCGGCTTGACGGAAAGCATTGACCACGGCGGGCGCGACGCCACGGCGGCAGGCCGCGCAATTGCCGTGGCGCCGTGGTCGCCGCGGGGAGAAACATAGGGTCCATCATGGAAAAAGTACGCATTTCGAAACTCATGTCCGAGCAGGGCCTCTGCTCGCGCCGCGAGGCTGACGGCTACATCGAGCGCGGCTGGGTCTTCGTCGATGGCGTGCGCGTCACCGAACTCGGCAGTCGCGCGCTGCCGACGCAGAAGATCACCCTGAGCAAGGAAGCACGGTCGAGCCAGCTGGCGCGTGTCACGATCCTGCTCAACAAGCCGATCGGCTACGTCTCGGGCCAGGCCGAAGCGGGCTACAAGCCGGCGGTGACGCTTGTCGCCGCGGCTGCGCTGGATGCCGACGGGCGCGCCACGCAGCGCTTCAACCCGGCGCACCTGAAGGGGCTGGCGCCGGCCGGCCGTCTCGACATCGATTCGACCGGCCTGCTGGTGCTGACGCAGGACGGCCGCATCGCCAAGCTGCTCATCGGCGAGGATTCGCGCATCGAGAAGGAATATCTGGTGCGTGTCGAGGGCACGCTCGACGCCAAGGGCCTCGCCCTGCTCGGTCACGGTCTTTCGCTCGACGGCCAGGCGCTCAAGCCGGCCAAGGTGGGCTGGCAGAACGAGGACCAGCTGCGCTTCGTCCTGCGCGAGGGCAAGAAGCGGCAGATTCGTCGCATGTGCGAACTCGTCGGCCTCAAGGTGACCGGCCTCAAGCGCATCCGCATCGGCAGCGTCAAGCTCGGCGACCTGCCCCTGGGCAAGTGGCGCTACCTGCGCGACGACGAGCGTTTCTGAGCGGCGCCGGCCGGCCGCACCCCTGCTGGCTTCCAGGATATTTCGTGGCGGATTGAGGCGTCCGTCCACGCGTGCAAGAATGGGCGCATGGAGAAACCCGACGCCCCTTCCTGCGCGCGTAACCGCGAGCCGATACTTGCCGTGCTGCGCGACCACTTCGCCGATCGCCGCGCGGTGCTGGAGATCGGCAGCGGCACCGGCCAGCACGCCGTGTTCTTCGCTGCCGCGCTGCCGCATTTGAGCTGGCAGAGCTCGGATCGCGGCGACAACCTGGCCGGCATCCGGGCCTGGCTCGACGAAGCCGCCCTGCCCAACACCCCGGCGCCGATCGCCTTCGACGTCAACGCAGCCTGGCCGCGGCAGCGCTTCGACGCGGTGTTCAGCGCCAACACCCTGCACATCATGGCCTGGGCCGAAGTCGAACGCCTGTTTGCCGGCCTGCCGCACCTCCTGGCCGACGACGCGCGCCTGGCCATCTACGGCCCCTTCAACTACGGCGGCCGTTTCACCAGCGAGAGCAACGGCGTCTTCAACGCCTGGCTGAAGACGCAGGGCGCCCACCAGGCGATTCGCGATTTCGAGGCGGTCGACGCGCTGGCCGGCCGGGCCGGCCTGGTCCTCGTCGAGGACCGCGCCATGCCTTCCAACAACCGCTGCATCGTCTGGCAGCGCGCCTGCCGTTCCCCCCGTTGATAGGCGGCCGGGGTTCTTCCCGCCCTCATGCAAGCGCAAATACTCGACGGCGCCGCCGAGATTCCAGACGCCGACTGGCGGCATCTCGCCACCAACGGCGATTCCTTCGTCAGCCGTGCCTTCCTCGGGGCCGCGGAATCCACCGGCGCCGCCGGCCCGCGCATGGCCTGGCGCGCCATGCACCTCGCCCTGCGCGATGGCGCGGGCCGGCTCGTTGGCCTGTTGCCGCTCTACCTGCGCGAGCATTCCTTCGGCGATTTCTCGCGCGACTGGAACTGGCCGGCGGCGTGGCAGCGCAGCGGCCGCGCCTACTACCCGAAACTGGTCACCGGCGTGCCGTATACGCCATCGCCTGGCCCGCGCCTCCTCGTCGCACGCGATGCGGATGACGGAGCCGCGCCGGCGCTCATCGAGCACGCGCTCAGGCTGACGGCCGGGGTTGGTGCCTCCTCCTGGCAGTGCCTGTTTGTGCGCGAGGCGGAAAGTCAGTTGCTGCGGAACGCCGGCCTGCTTCTGCGGCGCGGCGTGCAGTTCCACTGGATCGACCGCGGCTATCGCGACTTCGCCGACTTCCTCGACGGTTTCACCGCGCAGAAGCGCAAGAAACTCAAGCGCGAGCGGCGCGCCGTGGCCGAGGCCGGCCTGCGCATCGAGGCTCGCCACGGAGACGAGATCGAGGCTGCGCTCTGGCCGGCGATCCACCGCCACTATCGCGATACCTTCCTGCGTCACGGCAACCATGCCGCCTTCCCGCTCGAGTTCTTCGTGCGCGCCGGCGCCCAACTCGGCCGGCGCATGGTCGTTTTCCTGGCCTGGCAGGGCGAACGCCCGGTCGCGTCCGCCATCTGCTACCGCGACGACACCGCGCTTTGCGGCCGCCACTGGGGCGCCGACATCGACTGCCCCGGCCTGCACTTCGAACTGTGCTACTACCGCGGTATCGAATACGCCCTCGAACACGGCCTCGCCCGCTTCGAACCCGGCGCGCAGGGCGAACACAAGCTCGCGCGCGGCTTCGAGCCGGTGCCGACCTGGTCGGCGTACTGGATTGCCGATGCGCGCATGCGCGGCATCGTCGCGGACTACCTCGCGCGCGAGGACGCAGCGATGCAGGACTACGAGGCGGAGACGGCGTCCCATTTGCCGTACAAGGGAACGTGAAGGGTTCTCGCCGAGACTCGTGATTACCAACCCGGTCCAGCCGCAGCGGCAGGGGTGCTGTGGGAGGGGCTTCAGCCCCGACAGCGGCGGCCGGATTGTTTGGCCTGGCGCAGGATGTCGTCGCGGGGGGACCGGCTTTCCTTCCCGGGTCGCCGTGTCTTACCATCGCGCCATGGCAAACCCCGCCCACGTTTGTGTCGCCCGCCACGGCGAAACCGACTGGAACCTTTCCGGCATCCTGCAGGGCTGGATCGACGTGCCGATCAACGAGGCGGGGCGGCGCCAGGCGCGCGAATTTGCCGCGGCGCACGGCGGGACGGGCTTCGCGACGGTGTGGAGCAGCCCGCTGGTGCGGGCGAGCGAAACCGCGGAGATCATCGCGCGCACACTGGGGTTGCCGCCGCCGCGCTGCCACGATGGCCTGAAGGAGCGGCACTTCGGCGCCGTCCAGGGGGTGCCGAAGGCCGAGCTCGGCGAACTGAACGAGGTGCTGCTGCAACAGATCCTGCGGCGCAATCCGGCCGCCCACTTCGAAGCGGGCGAGACGACGGACGCCTTTGCCGACCGGGTGCTGGCGGCGGTGTCGGAGATCGGCGCGCGGCATACCGGCGAGCGCGTCCTCGTCATCACGCATGGCTGGGTCATGGACGTCATTACGCGCCACGTCGGTGCCCTGCCACGCAGCGCCATCCTCAGCCTGAAACGGAAGAACGGCGAGAGCATCTGGCTGGAGGCGGATGGCCGCGTGATCCAGCAGGGCCATGCGCCGCCATCCGGCGGCGGTTGACGGCTCTTCTGCCGGTTCGCGTGCCACCCGGCAGGCCACGACTCCCGCCTGTCACGCCAGCGCCGTGCCACGCCGCTCGGCGTTTCCGATGAACATGGCCACTTCGTGGATCACCGCCGAATCCCGCAGCGCGCCGCGATGGCCGAGTCCGTGGCTGGCGACGAGGCGCGCGCCGCGCCAGTGCTGCGCGTAGCGCTCGCCGTCGCGGAAAGGATTGTCGCGGTCATCGATGTCGTGCACGACCAGCACCGGCTGCGTCAGTTTCGGTGCCGTCGCCTCGACCTCGAAGTCGTTCCAGCGGATGCCGAAGCGGCGCTCGATCTGCGCCTGCATCAGCGCGCGTATGCCCTCTGGCAGGCGCAGCAGGTGGGCGAAGCGGTGCGAGTAGTCGGTGAGGCTGGCCGGCGGCGCGAGCAGCACGGCCTTCTTCACCGGCGCGCCACGCGAGAGCACGTAGCCCGCCACCGCGCCGCCGACGGAGTGTCCGATGAGGGCTTCCGCCGGTCCGACGTCGCGCAGCACGGCTTCGAGGGCGGCCGCCATGTGCACGACGGAGGATTCGCGCCCACCCGTCATGCCGTGGCCGGGCGCGTCGAAGCCCACCACCGAGTAGCCGCGCGCGAGGAGCGGCGCGACGTAGCTGCGCAGCTGCGCGGCGCGTCCGCCCCAGCCATGCACCAGCACCACCACGGGATCCTCGCGCCGGCCCCAGCGCCAGCCGAGCAGGCGGCCGGTCGGCATCGAGACGGTGAACGGAGAGGCCTCCTCCAGCGCGGCGAGCTCGGCGTCGCGAAAGCGGTGGCGCGGCGGCGTGAGGAACAGGCGGCGCGCCCGCCGGCCCGCCTCGCGCGGTGCCAGCGGTGCCAGCAGGCGGAAGACGAGGCGATGGCGCGCGAGGTCGAGCGCAAAACGAACGGTCGTGCTAAATGTCGGGCCAAAAAAAAGCGGCAGGCGCGCTTCCATGGTGGTTACTCCTTTCGGCGTTTTCCGCTCGCGGCGGCGAAATCGCGCACCAGGCGCTCGAAGGCGTCGAGGGCGCGGCGGTTGGCATCCTTCTCCCGGAACAGCCGCTGGTTCTGCATGGTGACCAGGATGATGCCGGTGAATTCGAAAACGAATTGCTCGACGTCCGTGTCGGGCCGCATCTCGCCGGCGTCGACGGCGAGATGCACGGCGTTGGCAAGCATGCGGCGGCCGTCGGCGAGGCCGGCCTCGACGCAGTCGCGCACCGCGCCCGGCTGGTCGTCGAATTCGTTGGCGGCGGCGTTCATCGGGCAGCCGCCGGGCAGGCGCGCCCGGCGCGTCCAGTCGAGCCAGTTGACGAGGATGGCCCGCAGGCGGGCGACGCCGCGCGGCTGCTTGAGCGCGGGGCGCACGACCGTGTCGACGAAGCGCTGCTGGCCTTCGCGCAGCACGGCGATCTGCAGCTCTTCCTTGGAGCCGAAATGCGCGAACAGGCCGCTCTTCGACATGCCGGCCCTGTCGGCCAGCGAGCCGATGCTCAGGCCGCTGATGCCGACCTGGCTGCACAGCGCCAGCGCCTCGTCGAGGATGGCCTGGCGCGTTTCCTCACCTTTTCCCATGGTGTCTTTATAGCACGACCGTTCGTTTGTGTAAACCCGCGCGCAGGCCAGCCGTTTCGGCCGCCGCGACTTACCCATGGTGCCGCCGCGGGCAATCGAGACGGCGGATCGATTCGCAAAAACCGCCCAACTCAGGGAGAATGGCGCCTTTGATACGGTGCGCATTGCGCACCGGGAGCCCGGGTTCGGCATGAAACGCGTGGACGATTTTCGCTTGCGCTTTGGCAAGCAGGAGCTGGTGCCGCTGGTTGTTGGCGGCATGGGGGTGGACATCTCGACGGCGGAACTTGCCCTCGAAGCCGCGCGGCTGGGCGGCATCGGCCACATATCCGACGCGATGGTGAAAACGGTTGCGGACCGGCGCTTCGACACGAAGTTCGTCAGCGAGAAGCTCAGGCGCTACAAGTTCAACGTCGCCAATGCCGACAAGTCGAAGGTGCTGTTCGATCTCGGCCTCCTGGCCGAGGCGACGCGCCTGCATGTCGGCCGCACCATGGAGGCCAAGCGCGGATGCGGCCTGATCTTCATCAACTGCATGGAAAAGCTGACGATGAATGCGCCGCGCGAGACGCTGCGCGTGCGTCTCAGCGCCGCGCTCGACGCGGGCATCGACGGCATCACCCTGGCGGCCGGCCTGCACCTCGGTTCTTTTGCGCTGATCGAGGACCACCCGCGTTTTCGCCATGCGCGGCTCGGCATCATCGTTTCGTCGCTGCGCGCCTTGCAGCTTTTCCTGCGCAAGACGGCACGCCTGAATCGCCTGCCCGACTTCGTCGTGATCGAGGGGCCCCTTGCCGGCGGACACCTCGGTTTTGGCATCGACGACTGGATGAACTACGACCTGGCCACCATCGTCGCCGAGATCCGCGATTACCTGGCGGCAGAAAAGCTCGACATCCCGCTGATTCCCGCCGGCGGCATTTTTACCGGTGGCGATGCGGTTTCCTACCTGGAGAACGGCGCGGCGGCGGTACAGGTGGCGACGCGCTTCACCGTGGCGCGCGAGTGCGGGCTGCCGGCCGACGTGCAGCAGCAGTATTTCAGGGCGCAGGAGGACGGGATCGAGGTGAACACGATCTCGCCGACCGGCTACCCGATGCGCATGCTCAAGGGCAGTCCGGCAATCGGCTCGGGCATTCGTCCGAACTGCGAGGCGCTCGGCTATCTGCTCGATGGATCCGGCAATTGCGGCTACATCAAGTCATGGAACCGCGAGGTGGCGGCGCACCCCGGCGCGAAGAAGGTCTCGGTCCGCGACAAGACCTGCCTGTGCACGCACATGCGCAACTTTGACTGCTGGACCTGCGGCCACTACACCTACCGGCTCAAGGACACCACGCGGCGGCGCGCTGACGGGAGCTACCAGGTCCTCAGCGCCGAACACATCTTTCACGACTATCAGTTCAGCACCGGCCGGGACATTGCCCTGCCGGACGCGGAATAAGAAAGGGGCGCCGGAGCGCCCCAGGGTTGCCGCGGTTGCCGCGGTCAGTTTTCCATGTAATCCGTGACAGTCACCCACTTGCCGTTCTGGATCTGGCTGACGCGCGATTTCTGGTTGCCCAGGTGCTGCGTCGCGGTGAACTTGTACTCCGGGCTGCCGAACATGTCGCGCGGAAACGGCGCGCTCTCCAGCGCCTTGACGAAGCTCTCGGTGGTCAGGTTCGGGCCGGCGCGCTTGGCGGTCTGGTAGAACAGGTCGGCGATGACGTAGCCGTAGGCCGAGAAAAGGCCCGGGTCTTCCTTGAATTGCACCTTGTAGGCAGCGGCCCAGTCGCGCACGTTCTTCGAGGCATCGTCGGCATAGGGCACCGAAACCTGGTGCATGGCGTAGAAGCCTTCCACCGCCTTGCCGCCCAGCTTGTGGATCAGGTCCGTGTAGGAGGCCGAGGTGCCGATGAACTGCGGGTTCCAGCCCATCTTGCGCGCGGTGCCGATGGTGCCCAGCGCTTCGCGGATGATGGTGCCCATGACCACCGTGTCGCAGCCCGAGCCCTTCATTTTCGCCACCTGCGCGGAGAAGTCCGTCGCGGCGCGCTTGAAGGAAGTCTTCTCGGCGAAGGCCTGGCCCATGTCCTTGAGGCCGTCCTCGGAACCGCGCAGCACTTCCAGGCCGTACTCGTCATCCTGGTAGATGATGCAGTACTTCTTCGAGCCGCGCTCCTTGGCCATCCATTTGACGCCGATGCGGATCTGGTCGTAGTAGGGGGCGGCGAAGGAATATTTCAGCTTGTGCAGCGGCTCGTACATCTCGCGCGCGCCGGTCAGCGGGAAGACGTGCGGGATGTTCTTCTCGAACAGGATCGGCATGGTGGCCATGGACACGGCCGTACCGATGGTGCCGGCCATGGCGAAGATCTTGTCCTGCTGCACCATCTTCTGCGCGGCGAGCAGGCCCTTCTTCGGATCGTAGCCGCTGTCCTCGACCACCAGCTTGATCTTGCGGCCGTGCACGCCGCCCGAGGCGTTGATCTCGTCGACCCGCATCTGCATGCCGTTCTTGGCCGGTTTGCTGAAGCCGGCGAGCGGGCCGGACAGGTCCTGGATCGAGCCGAGGACGATCTGGTCCTTGGTGACGCCCTGCTGCGCGTGGGCAGCCAGGCTCAACGTGGTGGCGGCCGCCAGCATGGCCAGCTTTCTTGCGATGTGCTCCATGGTCAAGTCTCCTCTCCTCGGTGATTCGCCTATTGGCGATACATTGATTCTATAAGTTCCGCATACTTCTGGTTAACAAACTTTCGTTTCAGCTTCATGGTCGGCGTCAGTTCTTCGTCCTCGGCGCCAAGCTTCTGTTCTATCAGGCGGAATTTCTTCAGCTGTTCGACCCGGGCGAACTGCTTGTTGACCCGCTCCAGTTCCCCTTCGATCAGCTTCAGCACCTCGGGCGCGCGGCACAGGCTGGCGTAGTTGGAGAAGGGGATGTCGTGGTCCTGGGCGAATTTCTCGACGTTCTCCTGGTCGATCATGATCAGGCAGACGAGGTAGGGGCGCTTGTCGCCGATCACCACGGCGTCGGTGACGTAGGGCGAGAACTTCAGCTGGTTCTCGATCTCCGAGGGCGTGATGTTCTTGCCGCCGGCGGTGATGATGATGTCCTTGAGGCGGTCGGAAATCTTGAAGAAGCCGTCGGCGTCGACGTAGCCGACGTCGCCGGTGTGCAGCCAGCCCTCGGCGTCGATGGTTTCGGCGGTCTTCTCCGGCTGGTTGAGGTAGCCCATGAAGACGTTGTCGCCGCGGATCAGCAGCTCGCCGCTGTCGGCGACCTTCACCTCGCAGTAGGCATTGGCGGTGCCGATCATGCCGGGCTTGATGCGCGAGAGCGGCGTGCAGGTGGCGCCGCCGCCGGATTCGGTCATGCCCCAGACTTCCAGCATCGGCACGCCGAGGGCCATGTACCAGCGCACCAGGTCGGGCGAGATCGGCGCCGCGCCGGTGACGAGGAAGCGGCAGCGGTGGATGCCCATCAGCTTGCGCACGTTGTTGAGGACGAGGACGCGGCCGAGCCAGTGCAGGGCGCGCAGGCCGGTGCCGATCGGCTGGCCGGCTTCATACAGGGCGACCATCCTCATGCCGACGCCGATGGCCCACTTGTAGGCCAGTTTCTCCAGGCCAGTGGCTTCGGCCAGGCCGATCATCACGCCGGAATAGAATTTCTCCCAGATGCGCGGCACGGCGAGGAACACCGTCGGCTGGATCTCGCGCACGTTCTCCGGGATGGTCTCCGGGTTCTCGACGAAGTTGAGCACGGCGCCGGTGTACAGCGAGAAGTAGGCGCCGGCCATGCGCTCGGCGACGTGGCACAGCGGCAGGAAGCACATGTGCTCGTCGCCCTCGTCCTGGGCGATGATCAGGTTGAAGCCGCGGATCGAGTAGATCACGTTGTGGTGCGAGAGCATCGCGCCCTTCGGCTTGCCGGTGGTGCCCGAGGTGTAGATGAGGATGGCGAGGTCTTCCGGCCGGCGGCTGTCGAGGCGCGCCTGCCATTCGGACTCCGCCGCGGCGGCGCCGCGCCGCGCGATGCGCTCGCGGCCGAGTTCGCGCAGGCGCTCCAGGCTGATCACGTCGGGATCGTCGAGGCCGCGCAGGCCCTCCATGTCCCAGACGACGATCTTGCGCAGCAGCGGCAGGGCCTCGCGCGCCTCCAGCGCCTTGTCGAGCTGCTCCTCGTCCTCGACGAAGAGGTAGGCGGAGCGCGAGTCCTCGGTCAGGTACTGCACCTGCGTGGCCGAGTCGGTCGGGTAGATGCCGGAGCTGACGCCGCCGGCGCACAGCGCGCCCAGGTCGCAGAACAGCCATTCCTGCCGGGTGTTGCCGAGGATGGAAACCGCCTCGCCCGGTGCGTAGCCGAGCTCGACGAGGCCCATGCCGATCTCGCGCACGATGTCGGCCAGCCCGCGCCAGGTGAGGGTCTGCCAGAGGCCGAAGGACTTCTGGCGGAAGATGATCTTGTCGGCCCGCCGCTCGACGGCGTTCCAGAACAGGCGCGGGATGGTGTCGCCGGGGACGACGACGTCCTTGGAAGACCAGAACTGCGAGTTGTCTTTATTCCACCACATAGCTGTTATCGCCAGGTCTTCTTCTTCTTCCAGCGCCGCGTGCCGCGGACGCCGGCATCCTTGATGCCGAGGTAGAACTCCTTGACATCCTCCTTCTCGCGCAGGACGGCGCAGGGGTCCTCCATGACGATGCGGCCGACCTCGATCACGTAGCCGAAGTCGGCGTACTTCAGCGCGACGCGGGCGTTCTGCTCCACCACCAGGATGGTGACGCCGCGCTCGCGGTTGATGCGCACGATGATCTCGAAGATATCCCGGGTCAGCTTCGGTGACAGGCCGAGGCTCGGCTCGTCGAGCAGCATGATCGTCGGCCTGGCCAGCAGGGCGCGGCTGATGGCGAGCATCTGCTGCTGGCCGCCGGAGAGCTGGCCGGCCGGCTGGCCGGCGCGCTCCTTCAGGATCGGGAAGTAGGCGTAGACCTGCTCGATCTCCTGCTCGACGGCGGCGCGCTCGCCGAGGGCGCGCGTGTAGGCGCCCATGATCAGGTTCTCGCGCACCGTCAGCAGCGGGAAGATCTCGCGGCCTTCGGGCACATGGGCGATGCCCTGGCGCACGATCCAGGCCGGGTCCTTCTTCTGGATCGGCTCGCCGTGGTAGACCACGCTGCCCTTCTGCGGGTCGATGATGCCGGAGATGGTCTTCAGAATGGTCGACTTGCCGGCGCCGTTGGCGCCGAGCACCGTGACGATGCTGCCCTTCCGCACCTTGAGCGAGACGCCGCGGATGGCCTTCACCGGCCCGTAGGACGATTCCACATTGTTCAGTTGCAGGATGATTTCGCCGTCGAGGCTCATGCCGCAGCTCCTGCGCCGGCGGGAACGTCATCCTCATCAGCGCCACCCAGATAGGCCTCGATCACGGCCGGATGCGACTGCACCTCGGCGGCGGTGCCGAGCGCCAGCTGCTCGCCCTGGTTGAGGGCGAAGACGCGGTCGGAGACGCGCGAGACCAGGCCCATGTCGTGCTCGACCATGATCACCGTGACGCCGAGGTCGTGCTTGATGTCCTCAATCCAGAAGCCCATGTCCTCGGTCTCCTCGACGTTGAGGCCGGAGGACGGCTCGTCGAGCAGCAGCAGCTTCGGCCGCATCGCCAGCGCGCGGCCGAGCTCGACCACCTTGCGCACGCCGTAGGGCAGGCCGGCGACCATGCTGTCGCGGTAGTGCTGCAGTTCGAGGAATTCGATCACCTCCTCGACGGTGCGGCGGAACTGCAGCTCGGTCTGCCGCGCCTTGGGCGTGAAGAGGAGGTCCTGCAGCCAGTTGGTGTGGCGGTGGCAGTGGCGGCCGACCAGCAGGTTCTGCAGCACCGTGGCGTGCTCGAACAGCTCGATGTTCTGGAAGGTGCGGGCGATGCCGAGGCGCGCGATCTCGTAGGGCGCGAGGTGAGAGATCTTCTCGCCCTCGAAGGTGACGAAGCCGGCGGTCGGCCGGTACAGGCCGCTGATGAGGTTGAAGATGGTGGTCTTGCCGGCGCCGTTGGGGCCGATCAGCGAGAACACCTCGTTCGGCCACACCTCGAAGGAAACATCGTTCACGGCCTTGAGGCCGCCGAACTGCACCGACAGGTTGTTGGCGGTGAGCAGGGGCGTCATTGCGCCCTCCGCCAGGCCGTCCCAAGGAGGGCGCGAGCCAACCACCGGAAGCCGCGCAGCGGCTGAACCGTTGTCACCCCTTTCCTCGGAAAACGCCTCAGCGTTTCAGTGGAGGCTAATACCTGCGAAGCAGGTGTTATGCCGGAACTAAAAGGGGATGGGGGAAAGGTCGTCATTTCAGCCTCTCCGACTTCATGTAGCTCTTCTGCCGCCGGAACATTCCCTTGCGGTAAAAGGGGAAGAGCTGGAAGAAGGTGCGGATCTTCAGCCAGCGGCCGTACAGGCCCATCGGCTCGAACAGCACGAAGGCGATCAGGATCAGGCCGAAGACGGTCGGCTGCAGGCCGGTCTGCTGGCCGATCGCCGGCGGCAGCCAGTCCTTGGCCAGCACGATGAGCTGCTGCACGACGATCCAGAAGGCGGCGCCGAAGATGGCGCCGTAGATCGAGCCGACGCCGCCGATGACCAGGATGATGAGCAGCTCGATCGACTGCAAGAAGGTGAACTGGTCGGGCGACAGGTAGCGCAGCTTGTGCGCGTAGAGCGCGCCGGCGATGCCGGCGATAGCGGCGGACAGGGCGAAGGCGGTGGTCTTGTAGCGCGCCAGGTTGATGCCCATGCTCTGCGCGGAGATCTCCGAATCGCGGATGGCGACGAAGGCGCGCCCGGTCGGGCTGCGCAGCAGGTTCATGACGCCGATCACGACCAGCACCAGCACGAACAGCGCCAGGTAGTAGAAGCGCTGCTCGCTGTCGATGGGCAGGCCGAAGACCTCGAGGCTGCCGATCATCTTGCCGGCGTTGCCGCCGGTGATGCTCTCGGCGCGGGCCACGCCCTCCTCGACGATGAAGCCGAAGGCCAGCGTGGCGATGGCCAGATACATGCCCTTCACGCGCAGCGCCGGCAGGCCGACGATGATGCCGGTGATGCCGGCCACCAGCGCCGAGAAGAAGAGCGACAGGGCGAAGGGCCAGCCGTGCTGCTGCAGGTAGGCCTCGGTGTAGGCGCCCATGGCGAGGAAGGCGGCGTGGCCGAGCGAGACCTGGCCGGTGAAGCCGACCAGGATCATCAGGCCGATGCCGGCGATCGCATAGATCCAGATGAAGACGAACTGCGAGACCCAGTAGTCCGGCAGCAGCCAGGGCGCGGCGATCAGCGCGAGCAGCAGCGCGCCGTACCAGAACACCTGGCCGCCGTGCTTGAACAGGCGGATGTCCTGCTGGTAATTGGTCTTGAACAGGAATCGCATGGGCTATCGACCCCGCTCCGTCATTCCCGCGGAAGCGGGAATCCAGGGACGTCCTTGCGGGGTGCTGGGTTCCCGCTTCCGCGGGAACGACGAAAATTCCGGCATGAGCATCAGACTTTCTTCCGCAGGTTTTCGCCGAACAGCCCATTCGGCTTCACCGCCAGCATGACCAGCACGACGATGTAGGCGGCGATGTCCTTGAAGCCCTCCGGCAGGTAGAAGCCGGCCAGCGTCTCGACGACGCCGATGATGAGGCCGCCGACCAGCGCGCCGGGAATGCTGCCGAAGCCGCCGACCACCGCCGCCGGGAAAGCCTTCAGGCCGATGAAGCCCATGTTGGCATGCACGAAGGTGATCGGCGCCAGCAGCAGCCCCGCGCACGCGGAGACGGCGGCGGAGATGCCCCACACCAGCATGTTGATGCGCCGCACCGGGATGCCCATGTAGAAGGCGGCCAGCTGGTTCTGCGAGCTGGCCTGCATGGCGATGCCGATCTTGGTGTGCTTGAAGAGCAGATAGAGGGCCGCGATCAGCAGCGCCGTGACGGCAATGATGACCAGGTGCTCCATCGACAGCACCAGGCCGCCCAGTTGCACGATGTCGTCCTTGTAGGGCACCGGCAGGACATGGGTGTCGGTGCCCCATTCGGGAATCATGGTGACGAGGCCGCGAGCGAAATAGCCGACGCCGATGGTGACCATGACCACGGTGAAGGCGGGCTGGCCGAGCAGCGGCCGCAGCACGACGCGCTCGAGCGCCATGCCGAAGAACATCATCGCAACGAGGGCGGCGAAGAACGCCGCCCAGAAGGGCAGGCCCAGCGCCAGGGTGCCGGTGAGGCCGAGGAAGCCGCCGAGCATCATCAGGTCGCCTTGGGCGAAGTTGATGGTTTCGGTGGCCTTGTAGATGAGCACGAAGCCAAGTGCGATAAGGCCGTAGATGCAGCCTTGCGCGACGCCGCTCGCAACGAGTTGCAGGAACTGCAGCAAATCCCGGCCTCCTCCGAATGCTTATTTGCGCTCGACAGTTCCGCTATGCAAAACAGTCTTTCGCTATTTCGATGCGCGGCGATTATGACTTAAATCGGGAAGAATTGTGAACCCTCCGCGGATTTTTTGCGCAGGCCCTCGGTGGGCCGGAAACGCTCGCCGCATTGTTCCGCCAAGCGGTCGCAGGCGGCGACGAAATTCGCCACGCCCAGGGTGTGGATCTGCCCGATCGGGCCGCCGCGGAAGGGCGGATAGCCCCAGCCGAGGATGGCGCCGACGTCGGCGTCGGCCGGCGAGGTGAGCACGCCTTCCTCCATGCAGCGCACGGTCTCGATAGACTGGATCAGCATCAGGCGCTCGATCACCGCTTCGAGGGAAGGTTGTCCGGCCTTGACGGGGAAGTGCTCGGCGAGGCCCGGCCACAAATGCTTCTTCGCGTCGGCCGGATACTCGTAGAAGCCGTGGCCGCTCTTCTTGCCGAGGCGGCCGAGCTTCTCGACCATCAGCGCGGCGACATGGTCGGCGGCGCGCGGAACATATTTGTCGCCGAGATCCTTCTTCGTCTGGCCGGCGATCTTGTGCACCAGCTCGATGGAGACTTCGTCGGCCAGCGCCAGCGGCCCGACCGGCATGCCGGAAATGCGGCCGGCGTTGTCGATCAGCGCCGGCGCGACGCCTTCCTGCAGCAGCGCCATGCCCTCGGAGAGATAGGTACCGAAGACGCGGCTGGTATAGAAGCCGCGCGCGTCGTTCACCACGATCGGCGTCTTGCCGATGGCGCGCACGAAATCCATCGCGCGCGCCAGCGTCGCCGGCGAGGTCTGCTTGCCCAGAATGATTTCCACCAGCGGCATCTTCTCGGCCGGCGAGAAGAAATGCAGGCCGATGAAATTCGCCGGCCGCGCGCTCGCCTCGGCCAGCCCGGTGATGGGCAGGGTCGAGGTGTTGGAGGCGAAGATCGCGTCGGTCGCAATCACGGCTTCGGTCTTCTTCGTCACCTCGGCCTTCAGCGCGCGGTCCTCGAACACCGCTTCGATGACCATCTCGCAGCCAGCGAAGTCCTGGTAATCCGTGGTCGGCTTGATGCGCGCCAGCACGGCCGCGGCGCCGTCCTGCGGCAACTGACTTTTGGCGACGCGCTTCTCCAGCAGCTTCGCCGAGTAGGCCTTGCCTTTTTCGGCGTTCTCCTGCGTGCTGTCGAGCAGCACCACCTCGAGGCCGGCCGTTGCCGCGGCATGGGCGATGCCGGCGCCCATCATGCCGGCGCCGAGCATGCCGATCTTGGTGAACTTCTGCACCGGCACGTCCTTCGGCCGGCGCGCCAGCTTGTTGGCGTCCTGCATGAAGAAGAACAGGCTGCGGATCATGTTCTTCGCCACCGGGCCCGTCACCAGGTTCACGAAGTAGCGCGTCTCGATGGCCAGCCCGGTGTCGATGTCGGTCTGCATCCCTTCGAAGACGCAGGAGAGGATGTGCTTCGGCGCCGGATAGTTGTCGTGGGTCTTCTCGCGCAGCATGGCGTTGCCGGCCATGAAGGTCTGCATGCCGCCGGGGGTCATGACGCCGCCGCCGGGCACCTTGAAGCCCTTCTGGTCCCAGGGCTGCAGGGTCTTGCCGGGCTTGCCGTCCTTGCCCGGCACGGCGTTTTTCGTCGCCTGCTCCAGCAGCCAGGCGCGCGCGGCGTCCCGTTCCGTGCCGGACGGCACGACGGCGTGGATGAGGCCCTGCTTCTGCGCATCCTGTGCCTTGATGCGCTTGCCCTCGGTGAGCAGCATCAGCGCCGGCTGGATGCCCATCAGGCGCGGCGCGCGCTGCGTGCCGCCGGCGCCGGGCAAGAGGCCGAGTGTGACTTCGGGGAAGCCGAAACGCGCCTTCGGATTGTCTGAGGCGACGCGGTAGTGGCAGGCCAACGCGAGTTCCAGGCCGCCGCCGAGGGTGGTGCCGTTCAGCGCCGCCGCCACCGGCTTGCCGGCGGTCTCCAGCGTGCGGAACAGCTTGTGCCACTGTTTCAAGTTGTCGCTCATGGCCTGCGCGTCGCCGGCCTTGAGCAGCATCTCGAGGTCGCCGCCGGCGATGAAGTCGGCCTTGGCCGAGGCGACGAGGAGGCCCTTCACGGCAGGGTCGGCCAGCGCCTTCTGCGCGGCGGCGGCGAAGGCCGCCATGCTTTGTTCATTGAGGACGTTCTGCGAGCGGCCCGGCAGATCCCACTCGAGGGTGGCGATGCCGTCCTTGTCTACTGCGTAATTGATCATTCAAGACTCCAATTAATCGATGCGATTGTTCGTCATTCCCGCGGAAGCGGGAATCCACAGGCCGCATGGATTCCGGGTCGCCCCCCGCTTTCGCGGGGGTTGCCCGGAATGACGGTGCCTGCGGTCATAGTCTTTCGATGATGGTTGCCGTGCCCATGCCGGCGCCGACGCACAGCGTGGCGAGGCCCGTGGCGAGGTTGCGCCGCTCGAGTTCGTCGAGCAGCGTGCCGAGGATCATGGCGCCGGTGGCGCCGAGCGGATGGCCCATGGCGATCGAGCCGCCGTTGACGTTCATCCGGTCGTGCGAAATGCCGAGCAGCCGCATGTAGTGCACGACCACGGCGGCGAAGGCCTCGTTGAGCTCGTAGAGGTCGATGTCCTTCACCGACATGCCGGCGCGCTTCAGCGCCTTCTCGGTGGCCGGCGCCGGGCCGGTCAGCATGATCGAGGGCTCGGAGCCGGTCGAGGCGAAGGCGCGGATGCGGGCGCGCGGCTTGAGGCCGAGCTTCTGCCCCATTTCCTTGGTGCCGAAGAGCACGGCAGCGGCGCCGTCGACGATGCCCGAGCTGTTGCCGGCGTGGTGCACGTGATTGACGCGCTCGACTTCCGGGTAGCGCTGCAGTATCACCGAGTCGAAGCCGTACTGCTCGCCCTGCTCGGCGAAGGCGGGTTTGAGCTGCGCCAGCGATTCGAGCGTGGTCTCGGGCCGCATGTATTCGTCGCGGTCGAGGATGGTCAGGCCGTTGAGATCCTTCACCGGCACGATGGACTTTTTGAAGCGGCCTTCGTCCCAGGCCTGTTTGGCGCGGCGCTGGGATTCGGCGGCGTAGGCGTCGATCTCGGTGCGCGAATAGCCCCACTTGGTGGCGATCAGGTCGGCCGAGACGCCCTGCGGCACGAAAAAGGTCTTCGCCGCCACCTGCGGGTCGGTCGGCCAGGCGCCGCCGGAGGAGAACATCGGCACGCGCGACATCGACTCGACGCCGCCGCCGACGACGAGGTCGGACTGGCCGGACATGATCTGCGCCGCCGCCTGGTTGCAGGCTTCCAGGCCGGAGGCGCAGAAGCGGCTGACGGTGACGCCGGAGGCGGTCAGCGCGTAGTCGGCGTAGAGCGCGGCGACGCGGGCGATGTCGGCGCCCTGCTCGGCGACCGGCTCGACGCAGCCGAGGACGACGTCGTCCACCAGCGAGGTGTCCAGATGGTTGCGGTCGCGCACGGCGCGCAGGGCGGTGGCGGCCAGCGCGATCGGCGTGACGCCGTGCAGCGCGCCGTCCTTGCGGCCCTTGCCGCGCGGCGTGCGCACGGCGTCGTAGATGTAGGCTTCAGTCATGGTGGTCACAATGTCCTGGAAATGATTTCTTTCATGATTTCGTTGGTGCCGCCGTAGATGCGCTGCACGCGGGCGTCGGCGTAGGCGCGGGCGATCGGGTATTCCCACATGTAGCCGTAGCCGCCGTGCAGCTGCAGGCAGGCGTCGATCACCTTGCACTGCAGGTCGGTGGTCCAGTACTTGGCCATCGAGGCGTCGACGGCGTCGAGCTTTTTTTCCATTAGCAGCTCCATGCAGCGGTCGACGAAGACGCGGGCGATCTGGATTTCGGTCTTCAGTTCGGCCAGGGTGAAGCGCGTGTGCTGGAAATCCGCGATCTCCTTGCCGAAGGCCTTGCGCTCGTGGCAGTAGGCGACGGTCCACGCCAGCGCCGCCTCGGCCGCCGCCACCGCGCCGAGGGCGATCTGCATGCGCTCCCAGGGCAGCTCCTGCATCAGGTACACGAAACCTGAGCCCTCGTCGCCGAGCAGGTTGGCGGCCGGCACCTTGACGTTGTCGAAGAACAGCTCGGCCGTGTCCTGCGCCTTCATGCCGATCTTCTTCAGGCGCTTGCCTTTCGAGAAGCCGGGCATCGACGTGTCGACGACGAACAGGCTGATGCCCTTGTAGCCCTTCGCCGCGTCGGTCTTGGCGACGACGATGACGAGGTCGGCATGCCAGCCGTTGGTGATGAAGGTCTTCGAGCCGTTGAGCAGCCAGTGGTCGCCGTCACGCACCGCCGTGGTCTTGATGCCCTGCAGGTCGGAGCCGGCCGCCGGCTCGGTCATGGCGATGGCGCCGATCATCTCGCCGCTGGCCATCTTCGGCAGGTAGGCCTGTTTGATGTGCTCGTTGCCGTAGTGCAGCAGGTAGGGCGCGACGATTTCCGAATGCAGGCCGAAGCCGAAGCCGGAATCGGCGATGCGGTTGTGCTCCTCGATCAGCACCATGCTGTAGAGCTTGTCGGCGCCGGCGCCGCCGTACTGCTCGGGCATGGAGGGGCAGAGGAAGCCGGCCGCGCCGGCCTTCAGCCACACCTCGCGGTCGACGTAGCCCTGTTCCTCCCAGCGTTCGCGCTGCGGCTGCACCTCGGTTTCCATGAAGCGCCGAACGGCGTCGCGGAACAGCGTGTGTTCCTCGGTAAACAGGGTTCGCTCGAACATGGGGCTCTCCGGTTGCGATGAGCCGTGAAGGGTAGTAAAGTGCAAAAACTCTGTCAAGCAAGCAATTGCTTTGTACCATTCCGGAGACCTTATATGGACGCCAAACACCCCCCATTGATGGCGACACACGAAGTCATCAATCAGGCCCAGGCGCTGGAAAACTACAACGCCTACGCCCGCAACCTGCCGTTGCAGGAGGCCGCCGCGCGCGAGGGCGCCGGCTGGGCGCAGGACTGGCTGACGGCGCGCGGCGGCGAGGTCGGCAGCGCCGAGTGGATCGAGCACGGGCGCCTCGCCAATGTGAACGCGCCGCAGCTGCGCCTGTTCGACCGCTACGGCAACCGCCGCGACGAGGTGGAGTTCCATCCCTCCTGGCACGAGTGCCTCGGCTGGCTGAAACGCCACGGCTGCGACACCGGCCCATGGGCCGATCCGAAGCCGGGCGCGCACGTCGCCCGCGCCGCCGCCTATGTCATGTTCGCCGAGATCGAGGACGGCTCGCTCTGCCCGACCACCATGACCTACGGCGCCGTGCCGGTGCTGAAGCAGGTGCCGGAGGTCGCCCGCGACTGGATGCCGCTGCTGCTCTCGCGCGAGTACGACCAGCGCTTCATTCCGGCGCAGCAGAAGAAGGGCGTGCTGATCGGCATGGGGCTGACCGAGAAACAGGGCGGCTCCGACGTGCGCGCCAACACCACGCGCGCCGAGCCGCTCGGCGACGGCACCTGGCGCATCGTCGGCCACAAGTGGTTTTTGTCCGCGCCGATGTGCGACGCCTTCCTCGTCACGGCGCAGTCGCCGAAGGGCCTCTCCTGCTTCTTCGTGCCGCGCTGGACGCCGGACGGGCGCCTCAACGAGATCCGCATCCAGCGCTTCAAGGACAAGATGGGCGACCGCTCCAATGCCGGCACCGAGGCCGAGTTTTGGGGCTCGACCGGCTGGCTGGTCGGCGAGGAGGGGCGCGGCATCCCGACGGTGCTGGAGATGGGCGTGTACACGCGCCTCGACTGCGCCATCGGCAGCACAGGCATCATGCGCGCGGCGCTGTCGCAGGCCATGCACCACGCCGGCCTGCGGGCCGCCTTCGGCAAGCGCCTGCGCGAGCAGCCGCTGATGATGAACGTGCTGGCCGACCTGGCGCTGGAGACCGAGGCGGCTACCGCGCTGTCGCTGCGCCTGGCGCGCGCCTTCGATGCGCAGGAGGACGAAGGGGAGAGCCTGCTGCGGCGGCTGCTGACGCCGGTGGCCAAACTGTGGATCTGCAAGCGCTGCCCGACGCTGGTGGCCGAGGCGATGGAGGTGCACGGCGGCAACGGCTACGTCGAGGAGGGGCCGATGCCGCGCCTGTTCCGGCAGAGCCCGCTCAATTCCATCTGGGAAGGCTCCGGCAACGTCATGTGCCTGGACACGCTGCGCGCGCTGGCCAGGCAGCCGAAGAGCGCGGAAGTGCTCGCCGCGGAAATCGCGCCGGCGCTGGGCAGGAACGCCGCCTTCGACCGCCATGTCGCGCAACTGCAATCGGCGCTGCGCGACGCCGACGGCATCGAGGCGCGCGCGCGCCGGCTGACGCAGGACATCGCACTCGCCGTGCAGGGCGCGCTGCTGCTGCGCTTCGCCCCGGCGGCGGTGGGTGAGGCCTTCTGCGCCTCGCGCCTGGGCGGCCAGTGGGGTCACGTCTTCGGCACGCTGGCGAGGAACACCGATTTCGAATCCATCCTCAGTCGCGCCTGGCCGGAGCAGTAAGCCCGATGAAGACCGTCCGCGTCGGCGCCGGCCTCGGCTTCTACGGCGACTCGTGGCGGCCGGTCGCTTCAAGCATCGAGCGCGGCGAGGTGCGCTACATCGGCTCCGACCACCTGGCCGAGTTGACGCTGGCGATCCTGCAGAAGGACCGCCAGAAAGACCCGACGGCCGGCTACACACGCGACCTCGTGCCGATGCTGACCAGCCTGTGGCCTCTGGCGCAGCCGCGCGGCGTGAAGTTCCTGCTGAATGCCGGCGGCCTCAACCCCGAGGGCGCGCGCGACGCCCTCGTCGCCGAATTCAATAAACGCGGCTGGAAGGCGAAGATCGCCACCGTCACCGGCGACGCGGTGCTTGATCGCATCGACGCCCTGCGCGCGGCCGGCGAGTCGCTCGACCACCTCGATACCCGCACCGCCATCGACAGCGTGCGCGAGCGGCTGCTCTTCGCCAACGTCTACCTCGGCGCGCAGCCGCTGGTGCGGGCGCTGGAAGCCGGTGCCGACATCGTGCTCACCGGCCGCGTCGCCGATGCCGCGCTGTTCCTCGCGCCGCTGATCCACGAGTTCGGCTGGGCGGCGGACGACTGGAAACGCCTTGCGCAGGGCCTCACCGTCGGCCACCTGCTGGAGTGCTCGGGGCAGGGCAGCGGCGGCAACTTCAATTCGTATCTTGCGAACGGTTGGGAGACGGTGCCCGACCTGGGCCACATCGGCTATCCCATCGCGGAAGTCAGTCCCGACGGCACGGCGATCCTCACCAAGGCGCCGGGCACCGGCGGCCGCGTCGACTTCGACACCGTGCGCCAGCAGCTGCTCTACGAAGTGCACAACCCGCACGCCTACTTCTCGCCCGATGTCGTGCTCGACATGGGCACGCTGCAACTCGAGGACCTCGGCGGCGACCGCGTGCGCGTCAGTGGCGCCACCGGCCGGCCGCGTCCCGGGAAGCTGAAGATCGTCGCCGGTTTTGATGACGGCTGGGCCGGCACCGCCACCATCGGCTACTCCTGGCCCGGCGCCATGAAGAAGGCGCGCGCCACCGAGGCCATCATCCGGCAGCAGCTCGCCGAGCTGAAGCTCCAGTACGAGGAGATCCACACCGAGTTCCTCGGCTACAACTCGCTGCTCGGCGATCTCGCCGACGATGCGCACATCGAGGAACTCAACGAGGTGTACCTGAAGATGTCGGTGCGCGCGAAGGAGCGGCGCCTGGCCGAGGCCTTCCCGCGCCAGTTCCCCTGGCTGGCGCTGTCCGGCCCGCCGACGGCGAGCGGCTTCTCAGGCATCGAGCCGGCGCGCCAGCTGCTCGGTCTGTGGCCGACGCTGGTGCGGCGCGACCTGGTCGAGCCGGAACTAAAAGTCAGTCTCTGTGACACGGCGGCATGACAGCCTATCCCCTGTCCCCTTTCCCGAGGAAAGGGGTAACGACGGTTCGGCCGCGCAGGCGCGGCCTCCGGTTGATGACTTGCTGCCTCCTTGGGGCGGCCCGGCGGAGGCAGCTTGAACCGCAAACTCGTTGAAATCGCCCACGCCCGCAGCGGCGACAAGGGCGACCGCTGCGACCTCGGCCTCTTCGCGCCGGACGCGGCGACCTACGCCGTGCTCAAGCGCGAGGTGACCCCCGAGCGCCTCGCCCGCCACTTTGCCGGCATGGCGAGCGGGCCGGTCGAGCTGTATCCCCTCGACAACCTGCTGGCGCTGAAGATCGTGCTCAACGGCGCGCTGCAGGGCGGGGCGGCACGTTCCCTGCGCAGCGACAATCTGGGAAAATGCGCCGCCGCCGCATTGCTGCGCATGGAGATAGAGACATGAGCGTTCGTGTAGAAAAAAACGGCCGCATCACCACGGTGATCCTCGACCACCCGGAGCGGCGCAATGCCGTCGACCGGCCGACGGCGACGGCGCTGGCCGACGCTTTCCGCGCTTTCGATGCCGATCCCGAATCGGCGGTTGCCGTGCTGTGGGGCGCGGGCGGACACTTCTGCGCCGGCGCCGATCTCGGCGCCCTGCCCGACGAATCGCGGCGCAACCGCATTTCTCCCGAGGGCGACGGCCCGCTCGGGCCGACGCGGATGCTGCTGTCGAAGCCGGTGATCGCCGCCGTCTCCGGCTACTGCGTCGCCGGCGGCCTGGAGCTGGCCTGCTGGTGCGACCTGCGCGTGGCGGAAGAGAGCGCGACCTTCGGCGTGTTCTGCCGCCGCTTCGGCGTGCCGCTCATCGACGGCGGCACGGTGCGGCTGCCGCGGCTGATCGGCGCCTCGCGCGCGATGGACATGATCCTCACCGGCCGGCCGGTCGGCGCGGAGGAGGCGCTGGCGATGGGCCTGGCCAACCGCGTCGTCGCCGACGGCACGGCGCGCGAGCAGGCCGAGGCGCTGGCGGAAGCCGTGAGCCGGCATCCGCAAACCTGCCTGCGCAACGACCGTCTGTCGAGCTACGGGCAATGGGGGCTGCCGATCGAGCAGGCGATGGCGAAGGAATTCGCCCTGGGGATCAAGACACTGGAAAGCGGCGAGTGGCTGCAAGGCGCCACCCGCTTCGGAAAAGAGGAAGGCAAGCATGGCACGTTCTGAGAAAAAACCGGCACCGCGCAAGGCGACGGCCGCCGATGAAGGCAACCGCCGCTCGGAACTGATCCGCGCCGCCGGCCGGCTGTTCGTCGACAAGGGCTTCGACGCCACCACCATCCGCGACATCGCCGACGCCGTCGGCATGCGCTCGGGCAGCCCCTTCTACCATTTCAAGAGCAAGCAGGACATGCTCAAGGCGGTGATGATCGAGGGCCTGACGGCGGCGCTGGAGGCGCAGCAGGCGGCGGTGGCCGGGCTGAAGGATCCGGAGGAGAAGTTCCGCGCCCTGGTGAAGAGCCACCTGCGCATCATCCTCGAGGACCACACCGAGTTCCCGGTGCTGCTCTACGAATGGCGTGCCCTGTCCGAGGAATCCCGCGCCGAGGTGATCGCCGTCAAGGATCGCTACGAGGCGGTCTGGCAACCTGTGCTGCGCGAACTGAAGAAGGCGGGCCGCATCGGCGACGACGGCAAGGTCGCACGCCTGCTGCTCTTCGGCGCGCTCAACTGGACGGTGCAGTGGTACCGGCCCGGCGGCGGGCTCACCCTCGACCAGATCGCCGAGCGGGCCATCGATTTCTTTCTCTGCAACATGACCGGCAAACGCTGATGATCTTCGCCCTCACGCTCCTGCTGCCGTTGTTGGCGCTCGCCGTCTGGGCCTTCTGGCGCCTCTCGCCGCAGCCGCCGGATCCGCGTCCGGTGCTTTGGTTCAACTGGGCGGTGACGGTTCTGTCGCTGGCGATCTGCGTGACGGTCGTGATTTTCGTGCGGCGGACGATGTCCGGCGCGACGGATCACGCCTGGTGGCCGGTGGTGTCGGCGTTCTACGGCCTGGTGGCGATTCCCCTCTGCCTCGCCGTCGGCGGCGGCATCCGCCGCCTGCTCTTCGGCAGCCGCGAAGCGGCGAAGCCACTGGAGATTTCGCAGGATCTTTCGAAGACGCGCTTTTAGCCGTCTGCCGGACGCTGTCAAGTTGCTTGACAGAACTTGACAGCGGATTCCACAAGGGCTAGAGTTCGACCCCTATGGAAAAGACGCTCCACCGCGACGCTGTCGAAGGCGCCATGCAACGGACGGGGCTCAATGCCTCCGATCTTGCAACGAAGATCGGCGTCAGTCGACAGGCTGTCAGCAATTGGCTAAACGGTAAGGGCTTCCCCCGGCCGGACAAGCTCCTCAAGCTTTCCCTTCTTCTCAAATTATCGTTCAAGGATTTGGTGGCGCCATCGGTATCTCCGATGGAGCCGCAGGTCGCATTCCGCCGAATGGCGCGGCAGAAGACGACTGACGATCACCTCGACCGCGCCAGATCGATGGGCCGGCTTCTGGCGGGGCTGGTCGACTACCTCCCCTTCAATCGCTTGGTCAGGGCTGATGAACTCATTCATCCGCGCAACGAGTACGGTTATATCCAGGAAGCGGTCAAACAACTGCGCGCCGAACTCAAGCTGCCGACAAACAAACCCATCGACTTCCACGATCTGATCGGTCGCTTCCGGGATTTGCAGGCAGTACTCGTCCCCGTGTTGTGGGGCAAGAAAGAGCGGCACGAGAATGCACTGCACATTTATCTTCCGGATACCGCCTCGACATGGGTGTTTCTTAACCTCGACAGCAACCTGATCGACTTCAAGTTCTGGATGGCCCACGAACTGGCGCATACCTACACGCCATCACTTACTGGGAGCGACGAGGGTGAGGATTTCGCCGACTCCTTCGCCGGAGCCTTCCTGTTTCCGGAACCGTGTGCAGCGAACGCGTATGCCAAAGTTGCCGCGCATCGCCTGGAAGCCCGCAGGGTTAATGAGATCAAGCGCGTCGCTAACGATGCAGTGATTTCGTTTTATACGGTCTACAGCGAGATCAACAAGTTTGCTCACCACGCGGGTCATGAACCTATTCAACTGCCTGACGGAGCGGTCCACGGTGCGACGACGAACGTGGCCAAGGCATTTCCGACCGTGAGCCAGCTTTTGTTTGACAGCCAGGCACCCAAGCCCGGCCAGTACATACGAACCGTTGAACGCGAGTTCAAGACCCCCATCTTTGAGGCCCTCTCCCGCTATCTGAATGCCAGCGGCGAGACCGCTTCCTTTGTCCGGCAAGTGATGGACATATCGCTTACGGACGCAAAAGCGCTGCATGCGGAGTTGGACGGGTGAACCGTCACCTACTCGACAGCAACGCCTACTTCCGCCTCGCCAAAAGTTTTCACCCTTTGCTCGGCGGGCCCTTCGGTCCGCGGGAAATCGTTCTCCAAGTGCTCGCCGAAGTTGATCGCGAGTTTTCGCAGAATCCAAAGCTGGACTCGAAGTTCTCTTGGGTTGCAGAATCCCAGTACGCGCAAAATCGCAGGTCGAACCTCCTCGCAGCAGAGAGTGACGACGCGGACAACATCAAGCACGCCAGTTGGTTCATTCGGGACTGGTGCAAAGGCAACCGCAATCTGTTTCAGCAGAACCGGGCAACGGCACCTTCGCCGGTGGATTGTGCGGTGCTCGCCCACGGCTATGTCCTCGGAGCGAGCGTTGTAACGGACGATGGGGGTATGGCCATTGCTGCCAAGGAGCTCGCCATCAACCTTATCGGCGGCCACGACTTGTTGAAGTTGCTTATCGAGGCAGAAACAGTCACGCCTGAGCAGATTCGCGCAGCCTTTGCGTATCTCGATTACGAGAGAGACCTTCCAGCTTCCTGGCGGCGTGCAGCCAAGCGGCTGTTCGGCTTCTCGTTGCCGTAGATTTCAAACCCTGACGACGCTGTCCAGGTCGCCGGCATCCACCGCGTTCATGTAGGCGAGCACCAGTTCCCTGGTGCGGTAGCGGCCGCAGGCCTTCTCGTCCTGCTCGCGCACGATAGGAAAGGTGTCGAGGATGTAGGCCGCGTCGTCGCGGCCGATGCCGTAGAGGTGAAAGAAGAGGGCGTCGAGGCGGGCGATGCGGTGGCGGCGATCCTCCTCGTCCCAGCGGAACGGCGGGCCGTCGTAGCCGAGGTCGCGGGCGAACGGGGCGAGGTCGTGGGCGGTGTAGGACAGCCGCAACACTTCGCCGCGCACGAAGTCGGCGAGGGTTCGTTTCCCGGAAGAGGACTCAAACTGCTGCGGGCGGATGAGCGGGAGCTGTTCGACGATATACCAATTCACGTGTGTGGACTGGGTCTTCTGTCTGACGATGAAATCGAAGGCGAGCGAGTTCAGGTTCGCCAGCAGCAACGGCGCGAACGAGCGATAAACAGCCTCTGCCTCTGCCCCTGGCAACAGCAACGGCAACGTGTTGCCGGCAGCAACGGTTGGCACGATTGCCGCGATCATGGTGCGCATGTCGGTGGCGCGGGCGATGTCGCGGAAGCCGATCGCCCAGCGGCGTTGTTCTGGAATGTCGCTCTCCGAGACCCAGTATTGCGGCGCGGGATATCGGTCTGGTTCGACCTTCTGCGTATCCGTTAGCCCCGCGCTGAGGGCGGCGTTGTGCAGGTTGTCCTCATTGACCGTGACATTTGCCGAACGATGATCGTAGCTGTAAATCATGCGGCCGACGTAGAGCGGAACCGCCTCCGATTCACCCTTCCTCCAGCGATTGCCACCGACTGGATACCAGCCTTCGCGTTCCAGCTCCTCACGCTTCTTGAAGAACCGCGAGTCGTTGGTCATGTGGAACATGGTCACGTAACGCACCGGCCAAACCTTCTTTGGCGGTTCGCTGCGGCGGTCCACCAGCACCGGCTGGCGCCGGTAGACGTCGATGGTGATGTCGGCGTCACGCTTCGCGCGGAAGATCGGGGCGGCGCCGGTGTTGGGATTCACCGCGGCGAAGTCTTCAGCGGCAAGCGTGAGAATTTTTTCCGGCTCGACGAGTTCGGAGACGGCATGCAGGTAGAAGGCGCAGCGGCTGTTGGCGAAGCTGCGCGCCTCGCCGCCGAAGACGAGGGCGCAGAATTTGAAACGGCTGTCCACGTCGGGGAAGAAAGCCCTCTTGTTCTCGAAATCGTAAAGCGTGCTTAGCCGGCCAGTCGAGGAGATGCCGCGGAAGAATTCCGCCGCGCCCTTGTCGGCGGCGATGCCCGAGGGCGTGAGCAGGCCGACGACGCCGTGCTTGCGTACCAGGGCGGCAGCACGTTCGACGAAGAGGCTGTAGAGGTTGATGTCGCCGCCCGAGAGCAGCGGATAGTCGCCGCATTCACGTGCCACCCGCGCGGCGGCTTCGGCGGCGGCCTGGGCGTCGAGATAGTCCCGCCACAGCGGATCGTTGCCGGCTTCCAGCGCCGCGATCAGGCGCTTGCGGTCGGCCGCGCGGGCCGCATGGGCGATCTCGGGCCGGCGCTCGGCGAACCATTCCACTTCCTGCAGCTTGATGCGGTCCCAGGGCGGGTTGCCGATGACGGCGTCGAAGCCGCGCTTGGCCGGATCGGCATCGGCCCACACGCCGGGGAAGGCGGTCGGCCAATGCAGGAAATGCTCGCGCTCCGCCATCGCCCGCACCTGCGCCAGCACGGCGTTGGCCCGGTCGATATCGCGGCCCCTGCCGCCGACGCGCCCGGCGGCCACGACGCCGGCCAGAATGTGGCGGCCGGAGAGCAGTTCGGCAATGCCCTTGGCAAACTCGTCTTCCTTCCGGCCCAACTTTCGCGGGTCGGGCCAGACGGGCTCCAGCCAGCGCAGCGCCCGCCAGAAATCCTGCAGGCCCTTGAGCGGGGCAAGTTCGCTCTCGATCTGGTCGAGCAATTCCTTCGAGTGGTGGGCCTCGGCAACGTCCACGTCGGTGAGGTCGGCAATCTCGCTCATGTGGCGAGCGGCCGCTTCCAGCCGGGTCAGCTCCTGCTCCTGGAACATGACGCCGAAGTCGATGAGGCCGCGCCGGACGACTTCCAGGCGCTCGCCATGCAGGGCATCGCCGCAACGCAGATGGTGATCGAGGAAGGACAGCGGCGCGCCGACGGTGAAAGTGTGCAGCCAGAGGGCGACCTTGGCCAGTTCCACCGCCATCGGATTCTTGTCCACGCCGTGGATGACGCGCTTGAGGATCATGCGCCGCACGATGTGGCGGTCGTCGAGCTGTTCTGGCGCGACGGTCCAGCCGTGATCCCGCGCGCCGGCCAGTATGCGATTGCGGATGTCCTCGATGCGCGCGACGACAGGCGAAATCCAGGGGTTTTCGATCTTGCGCGCCCAATTCTGGGCCGCCACCAGCTCGGCGGCATGGGCGACGGATTCCAGCACCTGGTCGGCAAGATGGTCCACCAGCGAGACCAGGAAGTGGCCGCTGCCCATGGCCGGGTCGCAGACGCGCAAGTCGAGCATCCGGCTGGCCGGGTCGAGCAAGTCGAGCCGATCCCAGTCGGCGGGTTTGAGTTCGCGCCGCCGCTTCCAGTCTTCGAGCAGCCCATCGAATGCCGCACGTTTCTCGTCGAGCAGGGGGCCGACGGCCTCCCCGATGATGAGCTTCACCAGATCGTCGTGGGTGTAGTAGCTGCCGGAAACCTTGCGCGCGAAGCTGGACGGACGGGCAACGATGCGTGTGCCGTCGGGTTCGAGGCGGAATTCCAGAAGCCGCTCGTAGATCGAACCGAGATGCTGCACGGACAAGTCGCGGTAGTTGATCCAACCGCGCAGCAGATCGTCGGAGCGGCGTGATAGCTCATCGATGAGCGGGGCGAGCTGTGCATCCGGCACGCGCGTGCGTGCCAGGAGCGGGGTCTGTTCGTCCTCGAACAACCCGCCGTTGTAGGCGGGCAGGCCAAGCGCGGAGTCTCCGCGCGCGATGGCCGAAAACAGATTGCGCAGATTGTCCCAGGTGCGTGCGGCTGTCGCGGAGAAGGCCGCCGATTGATCCCGCCGGTCGCGGATGTCTTCGCGCAGACGGCGCAGGCTGTATTCGTAGTAGCGTTCATCGCGCACCGGCAGCAGGTGGCGGTCCTCGGCGTAGAGGACGAAGAGCAGCCGGTAGAGCAGAATAAGTGCCGCGTTGCGCACTTCGTCCAGGTAGGCGCGGGTAACGGGCCTGGGCGCTGACGGGTCGCCGGCAGCCAGGGCGTTGGCCAGATCCGGGAAGACCGTGGCGAAGACACGCTCGCCCAAATCCTGCGAGACCTTTTCCTCGTAGAGTCGTGCTTCGCGAAGAGCAAATTCGTGAAAGGAGCGCCGCTCGGTGTCCCAGCTTTGGGCGAGAAAGGCGCCATGGTGAAAAAGGCAGAAAAAGACATTCAGGCCGTGGCGGACATCGGGGCTTGCGAACAGCTCGGGTGTCGTGCCGGGGACGCCGAGCAGGGCGGCAAGATCGATTTCGAGAAACTCTTCGGAGCGTGAGCGGGCGCCTTGGTAGTACAGGCGCCAGGTCGCACCGTTGGTCAGGATGCCCCAACGCACGGCGCGCTCGGAAGCGACCTCGACACTTGAGAGGTAACGCAGAATCTGGTTCGACGGGGTACCCGGATCCAGGCGGTCGGTAGCGTCACCCCGATCGAGCGGTCGCATCCAGCGTTTGGATTCGAGGATGGCAATGCCGTGGCGGTAGCGACGGTCGTCGCGCCGCTCCTTCAGAGCGGCCTGTTTGGCGGCAGCATCGGGAAACAGGAGTACATCGGGAACGTCCTCGCGGCGGGCGTTCGATGAAGTGACCTGCCTCAAAGTCAGGTCAGGCCAGTCCAGAAGTGCGAGAACCTTGACGATGATCTCGTCTTCGGTGATGGCTTCGTTGAGAACAGTGTCCGTCGTGTAAGGCGAATAGACGACCCTCAGCTGCTTTGCGAATGCGTCAAGCGCAGTATCGTCCAAGGCTGTCCATACCGGCGTCGTGCGGATGCCGTTGAGCAGGAAATCCTGGGTGAATAGCTGACCGTTCATTGGCGGTGTTGTTATCTGTGAGGGAGCATGTCGCTGCCGGCGATGATACCGCCTATCATCGCCAACGTCATGATATCGGGTGTGGTTAGGTCGGTAGCGCCGGGCTGACCGGCAGCGCGCAGGCGGCGCGGTATTCGGCCGCCAGCCGCGCTACCAGTTCGGCGGTGGCCGGGATGTCGTGGATGGTCGCCACGCCGTGGCCGGCGCTCCAGGTGTCGCGCCAGGCCTTGGCGCCCGAGCCGAAATCCTCCTTCGCATCGCTGCTCCCCAGCATCTCCTTTTTGTAGCCGGCCTGCTCCAGGCTGGGCCAGAGGAAATTGGCGTGGGTGCCGGTGATGACCGGCGTGTAGACGATGTCCTTCGCCGCGCAGTCGAGGAGCATCTGCTTGTAGTCGTCGGTCGCCATCGATTCCCGCGTGGCGATGAAGCGCGTGCCCAGGTAGGCGAAATCGGCGCCCATGACTTCCGCCGCGCGCACCGAGGCGCCGTCGGAGATGGCGCCGCCGAGCACCAGCGCGCCGTCCCAGAATTCGCGGATCTCGCGCACCAATGAGAAGGGACTCTGCGTGCCGGCATGGCCGCCGGCGCCGGCCGCCACGCAGACGATGCCGTCCACGCCGGCGGCGATGGCCTTCTTCGCATGGTAGGCATGGATGACGTCGCTGAACACCACGCCGCCGTAGCCGTGCACCGCCTTCACCACCTCGCCGGGGTGGCCGAGGCTGGTGATGACGAAGGGCACCTTGTGCTTCACCACCAGCTCGAAGTCCTGCGCCAGGCGCGTGTTGGAGTGGTGCAGGATGAGGTTCACGCCATACGGCGCCACGGGCGCCTGCGGATTGGCGGCCATCGCGGCGCCGAGTTCCGCGTTGATCTGCGTCAGCCACTCGTCGAGCACCTCGATCGGGCGCGCGTTGAGCGTCGGAAAAGTGCCGGCGACGCCGGCCTTGCAGGATTCGATGACGAGGTGCGGGCCGGAGACGAGGAACATCGGCGCGGCGATGACGGGCACGCCCATGCGGTCGCGGAACAGTGCTGGAATCGACACGATCAACCTCCAAGAACCGGATCGCCGCAGACTAGCATTACTGGCAGAAGAAGATGCGATTCGCGAGATCTGCCACGGCGTCGGGCTGCAGGTAGGCGCGGAAGGCCCAGCCTGACGCGAAGGCGGCTGCCGCCACGCCAAGCATGATCAGGATGATGCGGGAGGCCTTCATCTTGCAGCTTGTGCGGCGAGGCGCGCCATGGGCCGCTCGTCCACCGGCAGGTTGAGCAGCGCCGCCACCGCGCCCAGCGCGATGCAGATCATCCAGACGATGTTGTAGGAGCCGGTCCTGTCGTAGAGCAGGCCGCCGAGCCAGACGCCGAGGAAGCTGCCGAGCTGGTGGCTGAAGAAGACGAAGCCCGACAGCATGGCGAGGTAGCGCACGCCGAAGATCTGTGCCACCAGGCCGTTGGTGAGCGGCACCGTGCCGAGCCAGAGGAAGCCCATCGCCGCGGCAAATATGCCGACCGACCACGACGACAGCGGCGCCGCGAGGAAGCCGATGATGACGGCGCTGCGCGCGAGGTAGATCACCGCCAGCAGCTTCTTCTTCGACCAGCGGCCGCCCATCTGGCCGAAGCCGTAGGTGCCGAAGATGTTGAACAGGCCGATCAGCGCCAGCGCCAGCATGCCGACATTGGCGGGCAGTCCCTTGTCGAGGACATAGGAGGGCAGGTGCGCGCCGATGAACACCACCTGGAAGCCGCAGACGAAGAAGCCGAGCGTCAGCAGCCAGAAGCCGCGATGCGAGAAGGCCTCGCGCAGCGCCTCCGCGGTGGATTGCGGGAGGACATGGCCGGCCTGTTCCGGCCGCACTTCCTTGTTGCCGAAGGCGAGCGGGATCATCATGGCGCCGGCCACGGCCAGGCCGATCAGCGCGCCGTACCAGCCGAGCGAGCCGATCATGCTCTGGCCGACCGGCACCAGCAGGAACTGGCCGAAGGAGCCCGCCGCGCCGACGATAGCCAGGGCGGAAGCGCGCCGCGCCGGATCGACCGCACGCCCCACCGCGCCGTAGATGGTGGAGAAGGTGGTGCCCGACAGGCCCATGCCGACCAGGATGCCGGCCGAGAAGATGAAGAAGGCCGGGGTTGTCGAATGCGCCATCAGCACCAGGCCCAGCGCATAGAGCAGGCCGGCGCCGAACACCACGCGCCCGGCGCCGTAGCGGTCCGCCAGCCAGCCGGCGAAGGGCGCCGCTGCCCCCCACACCAGGTTTTGCACGGCGATGGCGAAGGAGAAGGCTTCGCGGCTCCAGCCGAGCGAGGTCGTCATCGGCTGCATGAAGAGGCCGAAGGTGTGGCGCAGGCCGAGGCCGAGCGAGACGACGATGCTGCCGCAGATGATGAGCCGCAGGGCGTAGCGGCGCGGGTCGGAGTTGGGCGAGGTCACGGGGAACCGTTTCGTTGCGAATCGGCCAATATACAGCCTAAGCCCCGCGCGAAAAACCCTGCTGCCGATGCGCCCTTGCGGCCAGGCGTTACACTGTCGCGGCGGCCCTGCCCGGCTGATTTTTTTGAGACGACCATGAATCTGAACGATCCGCAGCTCCTGAAGAACCTTGCCTACGTCGATGGCACGTGGTGTCGCGCCGACGGCAACGCAACATTCCCCGTGAGCAATCCCGCCGACGGCGTGCCCTTCGCTGCCGTGCCGGACATGGGTGCCGCCGAGACGCGCCGTGCCATCGCGGCGGCGGATGCCGCCTGGCCGGCCTGGCGCGGCAAGACGGCAAAGGAACGTGCCGCGATACTGCGCAAGTGGTTCGAACTGATGCTCGCCAACGCCGCCGACCTGGCGCGCCTGATGACTGTCGAGCAGGGCAAGCCCCATGCCGAAGCACTCGGCGAGGTGGCCTATGCGGCGAGTTTCGTCGAGTGGTTCGCCGAAGAGGCCAAGCGCACCTGCGGCGACACGATTCCGGCGACGCAGGCCGACAAGCGGCTCATGGTCATCAAGCAGCCGATCGGCGTTTGCGCCGCCATTACGCCATGGAATTTCCCGGCGGCGATGATCACGCGCAAGGTCGCGCCTGCGCTCGCCGCCGGCTGCACGGTGGTGGTGAAGCCGGCAGAGCAGACACCGCTCACCGCGCTGGCGCTGGCGGAACTTGCCCACCGCGCCGGTTTTCCGGCGGGCGTCTTCAACGTCGTCACCGGCAGCGCCGCCTCCGCACCGAAAATCGGCGGCGAGCTGACGGGCAATCCGATCGTGCGCAAGCTCTCCTTCACCGGCTCGACGGAGGTCGGGCGCTTGCTCATGGCGCAGTGTGCACAGACGGTCAAGAAGGTTTCGCTGGAACTGGGCGGAAACGCGCCTTTCATCGTTTTCGACGACGCCGACCTCGATGCCGCGATCGAGGGCGCGCTCGCCTCGAAGTACCGCAATACCGGCCAGACCTGCGTTTGCGCCAATCGGCTGCTGGTGCAGGACGGCATCTACGATGCTTTCGCCGCCAGGCTGGCGGCGCGCGTCAAGGAGCTGCGCGTCGGCAACGGGCTGGAGGAGGGCGTGGCGCAGGGCCCGCTCATCGATGCGCAGGCGCTGGCCAAGGTCGAGGAGCATGTCGCCGACGCCCTGGCGAAAGGCGCCAGGGTGCTCACAGGCGGCAAGCGCCACGCGCTGGGCGGCACCTACTACGAACCGACGGTGATCGCGGATGTCACGCCGGACATGAAGTGCGCGCGCGAGGAGACCTTCGGCCCGGTGGCGCCGCTGTTCCGCTTTGACACCGAGGCGTCGGCGATCGCGCTCGCCAACGACACCGAGTTCGGACTCGCCGCCTATTTCTTCAGCCGCGACGTCGCGCGCTGTTTCCGCGTCGGCGAGGCGCTGGAGTACGGCATGGTCGGCGTGAACACCGGCATCATGTCGAACGAGGTGGCGCCCTTCGGCGGCATCAAGCAATCCGGCATCGGCCGCGAGGGCTCGAAGTACGGCATCGAGGAATACCTCGAGATCAAATACCTTTGCTTCGGAGGCATCGCATGACCTGGTTACCCTTGAGACTCAGCCATGCTTGCGCCTGCTCCTTGACGCCATGGCACGGCAACCGGATCGTCATTCCGGCGAACGCCGGAATCCAGGGCGGCGTTCCGGAAACGCAAGCCGTATCCTGGATACCGGCGTTCGCCGGTATGACGAGTCTGGAGTCGACGGGATGTCGTGCTGAGTTTCGTTGGTAATCAAGTCGCATGAAGATCCGCGCCGCCATCCTCGACGAGATGGGCCGCCCTGGCCCCTACGCGCAGTCGCGCCCCGTCGCCATCGAAACCATCGAGCTCGATGCGCCCGGCCCGGGCGAGGTGCTGGTGAAGATCACCGCCGCCGGCCTGTGCCACTCCGACCTTTCCATCATCAACGGCGACCGGCCGCGCGTCATGCCGATGGTGCTCGGCCACGAGGCCGCCGGCGTCGTCGAGGAATGCGGGCCCGGTGTGACGGACCTCAAGCGCGGCGACAGCGTGGCGCTGGTGTTCGTGCCGAGCTGCGGCCATTGCGTGCCCTGCATGGAAGGTCGCCCCGCACTGTGCGAGCCGGGCGCCGCCGCCAACGGCGCCGGCACGCTGCTCGGCGGCGGGCGCCGCCTGCATCGCGCCGACGGTTCGCTGCTCAACCACCAGGTCGGCGTCTCCTGCTTCGCCGAGTACGCCGTGGTCTCGCGCGGCACGCTGGTGAAGGTCGATCCGGAGCTGCCGGCGGATGTCGCCGCGGTGTTCGGCTGCGCCGTGCTGACCGGCGTCGGCGCCGCCATCAATTCGGCGCGCATTCCGCTCGGCGCCACGGTGGCGATCATCGGCCTCGGCGGTGTCGGCCTGGCCGCCCTGCTTGGGGCGCATGCCGCCGGCGCGCGCCAGATCGTCGCCATCGACCGCCTCGACGACAAGCTCGAGCGCGCCTGCGCGCTCGGCGCGACACACGCCTTCAACGCCGACGATCCGGAACTGGTGGCGCAGGTGAAGGCGGCGACGGGCGGCGGCGTCGAGTACGCCATCGAGGCGGCAAGTTCGGTGGATGCGCTGGAAATGGCCTACCGCGTCACGCGCCGCGGCGGTACCACCGTGAGCTGCAGCCTGCCGCATCCCGACCACCGTTTCGCCCTGCCGGTGGTCAACCTGGTGGCCGAGGAACGCACCCTGAAAGGCTGCTACCTGGGCTCGGCCGTGCCGGCGCGCGACATCCCGCACTACGTCGCCCTCTACCATGCCGGCAAGCTGCCGGTGGACAAACTGATTACCGCGCGGATTTCCCTCGACGACATCAACGCCGGCTTCGACCGCCTGGCGGCAGGCGAGGCGGTGCGGCAGGTGATCGTTTTCTAGGGCGTGTTCTCAACTATTCCATCCGCCCATCTTGGTGGCGCCGAAGAAGCCGCCGCCGGGCATGCCCATCTCGCCCATTCCCGGGACGGAATGGTTGTGGGTTGCCACATCAGCCCAGAACTGCGCCACCGGCGGTCGCGACTGCGCCATGGCCAGAACGGGAGCGACAACAAGGAGGGTGCTGATGGCGGTACGCAGGCGCATGCGGGCTCCGGGTCGGATCAGAACGGCGGCATTGCAGCCGATGCGCCTGGCCGGCGCGCCGCCTACTTGCGTGCGTAGGTGGCGGTGATGGCGGCCTTGCCGATGCGGTTGGCGTGGAGCATGAAGCCGACCAGGGCCGCCGTGGCGTTCTCGTCGAGATCGAGCCGCTCGACCTTCAGGGCATGCACCGTGAGCACGTAGCGGTGCGGTTTGTCGCCTTGCGGCGGGCACGGCCCGCCCCAGCCGGGCTTGCCGAAGTCGGTGCGGCTTTGCAGCGCACCCGCGGGCGCCTTGCCGGATGCGGGATCGCCGGCGCCGGCGGCGAGGCCGGTCGCCGCGGCCGGGATGTTGAATACCACCCAGTGCCACCAGCCGCTGCCGGTGGGTGCATCCGGATCGTATGCGGTCACGGCGAAGCTCTTCGTGCCCGCCGGCGGATTCTTCCATGCAAGCGAAGGCGAGACATTGCCGCCGTCGCAGCCGAAGCCCTTGAAGACATGCTGCTCGGGAATCGGCTTGCCCGGCCTGATTTCCGCGCTTTCCACGGTGAATCCGGCCGCCTGCGCTGCCAGTGGCAGGACAAGGCTCAGGGAAACGAGGGTCGTCTTCATTCGGCAGCTCCTTCGATGGATGCGCGCCGGTCAGGCACCGGCGCGCACGGGGTTGGACGGGATGCGCGGCCTTGCCGGCTGGCGCAGGCGGCCGGTGCCAGCCGGCCCCTCGCAAGCCAGCACGAACTCGGCGTCGAGGGAGCGGATCGGCACGCTGCGGTCGGCCGGGATGCCGCCGGCCAGCTGCAGTGCCAGATAGCGGCCGCAGCAGACGCGCAGGAAGGACGTGAAGTTGGCGAGGTCGCCGCCGGTTTCCGCCAGTTCGTCGTAAAGGCGGGTGATCAGCCGGGCGACGCTCAGCTCATCGCGCGCGCCGATTTCTTCCAGCACGTTCCAGAAGATGTTCTCCAGGCGGATGCTGGTCGCCACGCCGCGCAGGCGCAGCGAGCGGGAACGGCTGCGATAAAGCGCCGGGTCGGCGCTGACGAAAATCCTGCACATCGCTGGCCCTCCTGGCCCGGCGAGGGCGGGGATGCCCTCGCCGCGCAATCTAGCACGCTTCAGTGGGTGATGCGCGTGCCGAGCCGCTGCAGGAACTGCGCGATCCAGTCGGGGTGCGCCGGCCAGGCCGGCGCCGTCACCAGGTTGCCATCGGTGGCGGCAGCGGTGATGGCGATGTCGGCGTAGGTGCCGCCGGCCAGCTCGACCTCGGCGCGGCAGGCCGGATAGGCCGAGCATGTGCGGCCCTTCAGGACGCCGGCGGCGGCGAGGATCTGCGCGCCGTGGCAGATGGCCGCCACCGGCTTGCCGGCCTGGAAGAAATGGCGCACCACATCGAGGACTTTCGGGTTCAGGCGCAGGTATTCGGGTGCGCGGCCGCCGGGGATGAGCAGCGCATCGTAGTCGGCCGGCAGGATCTCGTCGAAGCTGGCGTTGAGACTGAAGTTGTGGCCGCGCTTTTCGGAATAGGTCTGCTGGCCTTCGAAGTCGTGGATGGCGGTGGCGATCGACCCGCCGGATTTCTTGTCCGGACAGACCGCATGCACGGTGTGGCCGACTGCCTGCAGGGCCTGGAAGGGCACCATGATCTCGTAGTCCTCGCCGAAGTCGCCGACGAGCATCAGTATCTGTTTGCCTGGCATGCTTTCTCTCCTCGATCGGGTTGGGCGCGCGCGGGCGCCGCGACCATTCTTGCAGCGTGGCGGCGGGTGCGGGTGGTAAGGGGATACCGCAGGCACGAAAACGAAGACGGCGGCCGCAGCCGCCGTCTTCGTCTCGGCATCCTGCTCAGGCCTTGTGGTAGATCTCGGCCCCGGTTTGCACGAACTCCACCGCCTTCTCCTGCATCCCCTGCCTCAGCGCGTCGTCTTCCGAGACGCCCTGTGCCGCGGCGTAGTCGCGCACATCCTGGGTGATCTTCATCGAGCAGAAATGCGGCCCGCACATCGAGCAGAAGTGCGCCAGCTTGGCGCCTTCCTGCGGCAGCGTCTCGTCGTGGAACTCGCGCGCCTTGTCCGGGTCGAGGCCGAGGTTGAACTGGTCGTCCCAGCGGAACTCGAAGCGCGCCTTCGACAGCGCGTTGTCGCGGATCTGCGCGCCGGGATGGCCCTTGGCGAGGTCGGCGGCGTGGGCGGCGATCTTGTAGGCGATGATGCCGTCCTTGACGTCGTCCTTGTCGGGCAGGCCGAGGTGCTCCTTCGGCGTGACGTAGCAGAGCATCGCCGTGCCGAACCAGCCGATCATCGCCGCGCCGATGGCGCTGGTGATGTGGTCGTAGCCCGGCGCGATGTCGGTGACCAGCGGGCCGAGGGTGTAGAAGGGCGCCTCCTTGCAGTGCTTCAGCTGCAGCTCCATGTTCTCCTTGATGAGGTGCATCGGCACGTGGCCGGGGCCCTCGATGATGGTCTGCACCTCGTGCTTCCAGGCGATGTCGGTGAGCTCGCCCAGGGTTTTCAATTCGCCGAGCTGCGCCTCGTCGTTGGCGTCGTGCACCGAGCCGGGGCGCAGGCCGTCGCCGAGGCTGAAGCTGACGTCGTAGGCCTTCATGATCTCGCAGATGTCCTCGAAGTGCGTGTAGAGGAAATTCTCCTTGTGGTGGGCCAGGCACCACTTGGCGAGGATGGAGCCGCCGCGCGAGACGATGCCGGTCATGCGCTTCGCCGTCATCGGGATGTAGCGCAGCAGCACGCCGGCGTGGATGGTGAAGTAGTCGACGCCCTGCTCGGCCTGCTCGATCAGCGTGTCGCGGAAGATCTCCCAGGTGAGATCCTCGGCGCGACCGTCGACCTTCTCCAGCGCCTGGTAGATCGGCACCGTGCCGATCGGCACGGGGCTGTTGCGCACGATCCACTCGCGCGTCTCGTGGATGTTCTTGCCGGTGGACAGATCCATCACCGTGTCGCCGCCCCAGCGGATGGCCCAGGTCATCTTCTCGACTTCCTCCTGGATGCTGGAGCCGAGCGCCGAGTTGCCGATGTTGGCGTTGATCTTCACCAGGAAGTTGCGGCCGATGATCATCGGCTCGGCTTCCGGGTGGTTGATGTTGGCGGGGATCACGGCGCGGCCGCGCGCCACCTCGTCGCGGACGAATTCGGGCGTGATGATCTTCGGGATGGAAGCGCCGAAGGATTCGCCCGGATGCTGGCGCAGGAGCAATTCGGCGAGGCCCTCGCGCTTCTGGTTTTCCCTTATCGCGATGAACTCCATCTCCGGCGTGACGATGCCGCGGCGGGCGTAGTGCATCTGCGAGACATTCATGCCCGCTTTGGCGCGGCGCGGATGGCGCTTGAGGTCGAAGCGCATTTCGGCGAGTTGCGGATCGGCTTCGCGCTCGCGGCCGTAGGCGGAGGTGAGGGCCGGCAGCGCCTCGCTGTCGCCGCGCTCCTCGATCCATTGCTGGCGCAGGGCGGGCAGGCCCTTGCGGATGTCGATCTTCGCCGCCGGGTCGGTGTAGGGCCCCGAGCAGTCGTATACGCAGATCGGCGGATTCTTCTCCGCTCCCATCCCCGCGGGCGTGTCGGACTGGCTGATCTCGCGCATCGGCACGCGGATGTCGGGACGGCTGCCGGCGACGTAGATCTTGCGCGATTGCGGCAACGGCCGGACAGCGGCCTCGTCCACATGGGCGGACGCGGCGACGAAGTGTTCCTTGGCGTTCATGGTGTTCCTCCGCAGGGCCGCCCCAAGGAGGAACGGCCCTGTCATCGAGCGGGCATGGCCCGCGAACAATCGTTACCCCCCTCCTCGGGAAGGGGGCGGGGGGAAGGAGGCAATTTTCCTTCCGGACGGAACGGGGATGCGGGAAGGAAAGTCTTTCAGGCTTCCCTACGACGGCATGACCCGTACAGGTTCAGAGGGTATGTTCTCAGCCGGGCTTGCCGGCACCCCTAGTAGGTGCAAGCTACTGCAATCCGTGCAGGCGCGCAAGCGCCGTCGCGGCACTCAGGGCGCCTTCGGCGCCAGTTCGGGATACTCCCGCAAGAGGGCTTCCCCGTCGTGGCGCCAGGCGTGGCACTGATCGACGAAGGCCAGCGTGACCTTGTCGGGCCACTGCCGCGGGTCCGGGCTGATGGCAAGCTGCCGCGCCAGCCGGTCGGGAAACGAGGCCTGCATGTAGGTGTTGGCCACCTGGGTGATGATGTCGGTGATATGCGTGCAGCCTCGTGTGCCGCCCAGCAATTGCCGCACCTGCCGGATGAATCCGCCGCCGATGCGCAGGCCGATCAGCTTGCGGTAGGCGGCGTCGGTCTCGCCGCAGCTCGGCCAGGGGGCTTGCGCGGTGTGTGCCTTCGCCTCGCGGATGGTGAAGTCGCTGTCGATGGTCACCGACAACGCCATGCTGTGCATGAATTCGCCGGCCGCCACCGGCGGGCGCGAGCGGAATGGAACTTCCTGTCCCTTCGCGTCCGTCACCGTCGCTTCGATTTCAAACAACCCGTCGCGGGTCCGGTAGGCGCGGCAGGCAATCTGCCGCGTATGCACGAGCTGGCGGTCGTGCTCGGCAGCAGCGTCTGGCTTCATTTCCGGCATTGAATCAGGCTCCGAAGGGTTGTCTAGGCGTGTCGCGGCTCGCCGACGATGGCGGCGATTGTAATCGCAGCTCGGGTCTGCCGGCCGAAGCCCGGGAGTATCGGGTGCTGCGCCGCGGTAAATCGGAAACAATGGACTCTGTCGGAGCAGAGCTGATAATTCATCGGCTTAGCGCGCCCCAAGGATTGGCAGAATCCCCGAACATGCAAGATCGCGTCCTATGAAAAGGGTACATAAGATCGAATTCTCCTAAGCCTGCCGCAGGCCGGTGGTCGCCCATTAAAGGCGGTCGCACCGACACAGATGACTGACCGCTGCATGCCATTGCAGACGTCGGTGTGGCCAACGCAAACCGTCTAATGCCATCTTCGAGTCTCGGTCCGCTAGTTACAATTGAATGCCTCGTGTGACAATCGCCGCCCATGGATAGGGTCCGGGCATTGCAGAGAGGATATGCTATCAATGATCGTGTGCGGCTGAAAGCCAATCGACTGGCTCACGCCAAACAGTCAACACCGCGGCAATGAAGACAGGGAACTGTTGAGAATTACATAACCGAACCTGACTAGCCACAATGTTCAGCAGACGATCGAAATTCCCACCAGCACCGTCATTCCCGGGCCGCCCGCCAGAGCTTGCCCCGGACTTGATCCGGGGGCGGAACCCGGAATCCAGGGGATTTCCCACGGCCGTTCTGGATTCCGGGTCGCGCTTCGCTTGCCCGGAATGACGAAGCTGAACTTTGTGGCTAATCAGGTAACCGAATGACTGCTGATCGAGAAGCGCTTCGGCATCAAATGCAGCGACGTCAATGTCTGGCGCATTCCGGGCGCGATGGGCTTCTCCGGCCAGAAGCCGGAGAAGCGGGCCATCGAGCGCAATGCGCAGGCCGTCGCGCACAGGAAGAAGCGCACCTGGCCTCTGCTCAAAAAATGGCCCGGCAAGAGTGGCGCGTAATCGTCTTCATCGACGAGCCGGACCGAATGATCGCCTTGGCGTTCCTGCCGCTGCATGCCCCCGATCTGAACCCGGTCGAGTATCTCCGGGCCTGGCTCAAGCGCCATGCCCTGGCGAACTACTGCCCGGGTTCCATCGGCGAGTTCTCCGACACGGCGCGCGGCAAGCTCAAATCGGCGCAGCGGCGCACGACACTCATCGCCGCGTTCTGGAAACACGCGGAGTTGTTGCTTTGATGTCACGTGATTGCCAATTAGCACCGCGGCAGCGATGATAAATATACCCAATCTGCTCCCCCGCAAGCTCGGCGCCAAGATAAACGCCATCCTGGTGATGTATTTTGTCTTCGCCTTGTCGGTGATCCTGCTTACCCTTTACGTGGCACACCAACTCGAGGGCGGGGGGGGCGCCATCAATGTCGCGGGTTCGGAGCGAATGCTGATTTACAACCTTACCTTCCGCATGCATCAGATGCTGGACGGCACACAAACACATGATGGCGCGTTCTCCGAGGCGCGCCAACTCATGGAAGCGATCAAGCAAACACTTGATAAGCTCGAAATAGGTGATCCGGATCGTCCGCTCTTTCTGCCTCGCGAACAGCGCATCCGGGATCAGATTCGCATACTGAAGCATGAATGGTGGTCCGACTTCAAACCTCGGGCCGATAAGTTGTTAACCGTGCTCGACGACCTCGATCGGCGCAGACTCCTGATGGAGTTCGATGCCGTGGTATTGCGTTATGTGCAGAAGTGGAACGATCTGGTTCTGATGGTAGAGCAAAGCAATTCACGCAATACCTTCCTGATGTTCGTTTTTCAGAATGTTCTGGTCGGTTTCGCCCTTCTTGGAACGGTTCTGCTGATCTATCTCTTCAAGAAACTCGTAATCGAACCGGTCGACATGCTCAGGACCGGCATTGCACGTATGGCCGGATCGGATTTCGATGTCCGCCTGCCCGTCCTGTCGCAAGACGAGTTTGGCGAGCTGGCCGTCGGCTTCAATCATATGGGCGACAACCTGCAGGGGCTGTACGCCACCCTGGAGCAGAGGGTGGCGGAAAAAACGCGCAGCGTCGAAGAGAGCAACCGGGAGCTTGCGCTGCTCTACGAAATCGCCGCCTATCTGGGCGAGCACACGACACTGGAGGAGGTGTGCAACGGCGTGCTGCTCAAAGTGCGCAACTTGCTCGGAGCCTCCGGCGGCGTCGTGCGGCTGGTCAACGGCACGACGACGATGCTCGAAATTGCCGCCCATCAGAACATGCCGGACGCGTTCGTCGCGGATGAAGCGCGCCTGCCGATGTCGGCCTGCCTGTGTTGCGTGAGCGCGGCCGACGGCTCGTCGCTGACCCGGAATCTGGCCGCGGTGTCGTCGGCGATGCCGTTGAAGTGCTGCATGGAGGCGGGGTTTGCCGCCATGGCTGCGATCCCGATCCGTTCGAAGAAACACGTCATCGGCGTGCTAAACCTGTTCTTCCGGGAAGCGCGTTCGCTCTCAGGGCACGAAATCCGCCTGCTGGAGGCGATCGGGCAGCACCTGGGCGTGGCAATCGAGAACCTGCGCCTGGTGGTGCGCGAGAAGGAAATGGCGGTGTCCGAGGAACGCAACCTGCTGGCCCAGGAACTGCACGACAGCATCGCGCAATCGCTGGCATTTCTGAACATCCAGGCGCAGATGCTGCAGGACTCCCTGCGCAATGGGCAGGCAGGCGCGGCCGACGATGAACTGGCGCGGATGCGGGAAGGCATCCAGGAGAGTTACGATGATGTGCGCGAGCTGCTGGTGCATTTCCGCGTCAAGGTCGATCACGCAAATCTGGACGACGCCATCCGCAGCGCGCTGGAGAAGTTCGAGGGGCAAACCGGCATCCAGACCTCGTTCAGCCGGCAAGGCGAGGCGCAGGCGCCGCCGGCGACCAGCCTGATACAGATCCTGCACATCGTCCAGGAAGCGCTGTCGAACGTGCGCAAGCACGCCAAAGCCAAAGCGGTGCGGATCGAGATGCGAGGCGGCCGCGAACTGAGCCTTTCGGTGCGGGACGACGGCAGGGGCTTCGATCCGCAGGCTTTGGCCGAGCAGGGCGGCGCCAGTGTCGGCATCGGTATCATGCGCGAGCGCGCGCATCGCGTCGGCGCGCGACTGTCGGTCGAATCGGCACTCGGCTGCGGCACCAGTGTTACCCTCACTCTGCCGAACTAGGCGGCACCGGGCTCACATGGAACAGGTCATTCGGGTTTTGCTGGTCGACGATCATGCGCTGTTCCGCGGCGGCATCAAGGCCTTGCTGCAGCGGCAGAGGGATTTCGAGGTGGTCGGCGAAGCCAGCGACGGGTTGGAGGGTGTCAAGCGGGCGCGGTCGCTCAGGCCGGATGTGGTGCTGCTCGATCTGCACATGCCCGGGATTTCCGGCCGCGAGGCTGTCCGCCTCATCGTCGAGGAACTGCCGGAGACGAAGGTGGTGATCCTGACCGTGTCGGAGGACGCCGAGGACCTGCTGGACACGCTGCAGGCGGGCGCTCACGGCTATCTTCTGAAGAACATCGATACCAGCTACTTCATCAGCGCCGTCCGCAGTGCGGCGGAAGGCGAGGCCGTCATGTCGCCGCAAATGACGGCCAAGCTGATGCAAAGCGTTCGCGCCGCCCCCGTGACCGCCGCCGCGCCTGTCCTCGACAAGGAGCGCTTGTCTCCTCGCGAACGCGAGATTCTCGCATTCCTGGCCCGTGGCGCGAGCAACAAGGAAATTGCGCGCAGCCTGGACCTGGCCGAGAACACCGTCAAGATACACATGCAGAACATCCTCAAAAAACTCAATCTCGTCAGCCGCGTTCAGGCGGCCGTGTATGCGGTGGAGCACGGCCTGAGCGGCAGGGACGACGGTGTTTGACCTTCCGGAAGACCTAGCTCTTTAGAACTACCCCGCATCACTCGTCTAGTTCCGGCGAGCGATCTTTCCCTATTCCGAAATAAGCCGTGCCCATCGCCAAGCGATGGATGGTGCGCCTTGCCCTCGGTGGCCAGAATAACGGCATTGCCGAAATGGTTAATTCGGGCCGCATCGATGTCTGAAACCCTCGGCAACCCGTTCAGTTCAGTTTGCAGAAAGGCGAAGAGCGCATGGACTATGTCTGGCCGCAGGAACTCATGGCGAAGGTCGAGACGGCCGGCAGGAAAAAAGCCGGCTTGAACGCAAGCGGAATGCTGTTGATGGGTTTCCTGTCCGGCGCGTTGCTGGCCTATGCCACCGCCTTTGCCTTCACGGTTTCGGACGGCCTGTCGGGCGGCACCGCATCCCTCGTTGCCGGGGCCGTCTTCCCGGTCGGATTCGCCATGATCGTTCTGCTCGGCCTGGAGCTCGTCACCGGGAATTTCGCCGTGCTGACGGTCGGAATTGCGCGCGGAACGGTGACCTGGCGCGAGACGCTGCGCAACTGGTGCTGGGTGTTCATGGGCAATTTTCTCGGCGCCGTCTTTGTCGGCTTTCTGCTCGCCCTCGCTTTGTCCGGGAGCTTCAGCCACGATGCCGGGCAGCTCGGCGCAAAGATCATTGCCGTCGCGCAGGCGAAAACCCTGAGTTATGAGCACGCCGGGGCGAGCGGGTGGCTGACTGCGTTCGTCAAGGGGATCCTGTGCAACTGGATGGTGGCGCTCGGCACCGTCCTCGGCCTGAGTTCCACCTCGACGACAGGGAAAATCGCCGCAATCTGGCTGCCCGTCTCGACCTTTTTCGCCCTGGCGCTCGAGCATTCCGTGGTGAACATGTTCGTCATACCCACGGCCATCATTCTCGGCGCCGACATCACCCTGGGGCAATGGCTGGTCTGGAATCAGATTCCGGTGACGCTGGGGAACATCCTGGGGGGCGCGGTGCTGACCGGGCTGCTGCTGCACCACTGCTACAGGACATCCCCGCGCGAAGAGCGTCTCGAATCCGGCGAGGTTTCGGGTTGCCGTCCATGAGTCAGCCTCTTGTTCAACTGGCAGCGCTGGCGGCCGCAGCGTGGATCGCGCGCCGGACGCTGTTGCGTGCGGTACCTTCGCCGACGGCTGCAGGGGCGATCGTCATGGCGGCGGGCATATTCGGGCTGGCCTCGATCCAGCAACTCCCGACGATCCCGGCCGGCGCCCGGCAGCCTTTCGCGCTGGGCCTGCTCGTCGTTTGGGGATTCATTGCCGCCTCCTTCGCGGCGAGCTGGCGGCAGGGGCGCCTTGCCGGCCTTATCGCCGCTCCAGGCGACGGCTTCGCGGTCGGCACCTGGGTGGCGGGCACGGCTGTCATGGCGCGGGTGCTCCTGCTCGGCGTGCCGGAATGGCGCGAGGCGGTCGTCGTCCTGGCTATCGTCGCGCTGGGATTGTGGCTGGGATATCTCCCCCTCGTGCTGCGAGGCTTTCGCGCCGTGCTGGCCAGCCCCGGGCGTTTGCGCGTGACGGGGCGCATCCTGCTCTCGACCGTGAGCACCCAGTCGCTGGTACTGCTGGGCTGGCATCTGTGGCCGGACGTTGAACTTCTGCGCACGCCGGCAACGGTGCTGTTGCTGCTCGGCTATCTGTTCTACGGCGCGGGGTTCGCGCTTATCGTCCAACGCTACCTGAGGGAGCCGCGCTGGACCCTGTCGGATGACTGGGACAACACTAATTGCATTCTCCACGGCGCGATGTCGATCACCGGGCTGGCGGTGGCCTATACCGGCCTGCTGCCGGTGCCGATCGGCCTGGTGACCTGGCTCTACGTGCTGATCATGCTGGTACTCGTCGAGGCGATCGAAATCGCGCGCATGGTCCGACGCGTCAGACAACGCGGCCCGCGTCAGGGCATCCTCACCTATCACGTCTCGCAGTGGTCGAGAAACTTCACGTTTGGCATGTTCTACGCATTCTCGCTGGCCGCGGCCGATGCCTACGCGCAATCGCCGCTGCTCGCGCCGTTCAAACCTCTTCTGGCTTCGCTGATCTCCGGCGGACCCTACATCGTGCTGTTTTTTCTTCTGGTCGAGATCGGCCTGTGGGCGGTTGCGCATATCAGGTTCCGCGCCGCGCCCGCCGTGCCGCAACGTCTGGCCATCAATGAGTATGCAAAGGAGCGACAACAGTGAGCCATTTCATCGACAGATTGAAGTACTTCGACCGCATCAAGAGCACCTTTTCCAACGGCCACGGCATCGTCACCAACGAAGACCGCGCCTGGGAGGATGCCTATCGCAACCGCTGGCGTCATGACAAGGTGGTGCGCTCCACGCACGGCGTGAACTGCACGGGCGGCTGCTCGTGGAAGATTTTCGTCAAGAACGGCCTCGTCGCTTTCGAGATGCAGCAGACCGACTACCCGCGCACGCGCGAGGATCTGCCCAACCACGAGCCGCGCGGCTGCCAGCGCGGGGCCTCGTTCTCGTGGTACCTCTATAGCCCGCACCGCATCAAGCATCCGCTCATTCGCGGGCGTCTGCTCGACCTCTACCGCGCCGAGCGCAAGAGCGGGAAGGATCCGGTGGAAGCCTGGGAGGCGATCCAGAGCGACCCCGAGAAACGCGTCAAGTACACGGCCGTGCGCGGACTGGGCGGCTTCGTGCGCACCCACTGGGACGAGGTCACCGAGATCATCGCCGCCGCCAACATTCACACCATCAAGAAGCACGGCCCCGATCGCATCTACGGCTTCTCGCCGATTCCCGCCATGTCGATGATTTCCTACGCGGCCGGCTCGCGCTATCTTTCCCTCATCGGCGGCGCCTGCGGCTCCTTCTACGACTGGTACTGCGACCTGCCGGCCGCCAGCCCGCAGACCTGGGGCGAGCAGACCGACGTGCCGGAGGCGGCCGACTGGTACAACTCGACCTACCTCATCATCGCCGGCGCCAACCTGCCCATGACGCGCACCCCCGACGCCCACTTCGCCACCGAGGTGCGCTACAAGGGGGCGAAGATCGTCTCCATGGCGCCGGATTATGCCGAATACGTGAAGTTCGCCGACCTGTGGATGCCGGTGAAGCAGGGCACCGACGCGGCGGCTTTCCTCGCCATGGGCCATGTGGCGCTGAAGGAATTCCACATCGACCGCCAGGATCCGTATTTCACCGAGTACGTGCGCACCTACACCGACCTGCCCATGCAGGTCATCCTGCGCCGCATTGACCAGGATGGCGGTGAAGCCTACGTCTCCGACCGCACGCTGCGCGCCTCCGACTTCGACGGCGCGCTGGGCGAGAAGAACAACCCCGAGTGGAAGACCATCGTCTGGGACGAGATCGCCAAGGCTTATGTCGCGCCCAACGGCTCCATCGGCTTCCGCTGGGGCGAGGACGGCAAATGGAATACGCTGCCGAAAAACGGCGCCAACGGCGCCGACATCCGTGCGCAACTGTCCTGCATCGGCGAGAAGGACACCGTGGTCTCCGTCGGCTTCCCGCACTTCGAGCCGGGCGAGCCGGGCCTGCTCTACCGCAACGTGCCGGTGCGCAAGCTCAGGCTCGCCGGCGGAGAGGAGGCCCTGGTCGCCACCGTGTACGACCTGCAGATCGCGCAATACGGCATCGACCGGGGACTCGGCGGCGCGAACGTCGCCGGCTCCTACGATGACGCCAAGGTCGCCTACACGCCGGCCTGGGCCGAGAAAGTTACCGGCGTCAAGCGTGCCGATCTCATCCGCACCGGCCGCGAGTTCGCCGAGAACGCTTCGAAGACCCGCGGCAAGTCCATGGTCATCATGGGCGCGGCGATCAACCACTGGTACCACAACGACATGAGCTATCGCAGCATCATGAACCTGCTGCACATGTGCGGCTGCGTGGGCCAGAGCGGTGGAGGCTGGGCGCACTACGTAGGTCAGGAGAAGCTGCGGCCGCAGGCCGGCTGGGCGCCGATCGCCTTTGCCCTCGACTGGCAGCGCCCGCCGCGCCACATGAACTCCACCACCTTCTGGTACTTCCACACCGACCAGTGGCGCTACGAGAAGGTCTCGGCCGACGGCCTGCTCGCGCCGTCCGCCAAGGCCAAGTACAAGGGCTACCAGCTCGCCGATTACAACGTGGTGTCGCAGCGCCTGGGCTGGCTGCCTTCGGCGCCGCACTTCAACCGCAACCCGCTCGACATCGTTGCCGAGGCCGAGCGTGCCGGCGCCACCGACGAGGCGGGCGTGGCCAGGCACATGGTCGAGCAGCTCAAATCGGGCCAGCTCGCTTTCGCCTACGAGGACATCGACGCGCCCGAGAACCATGTGCGCAACCTCTTCGTCTGGCGCGCCAACCTGATCGGGTGCTCGGCCAAGGGGCACGAGTACTTCCTCAAGCACCTGCTCGGCGCCCAGAACGGCGTCATGCAGGAAGGCACCGACGGCAAGGACTGCAAGGAGGTCAAGTGGCACGAGACCGCCGCCACCGCCAAGCTCGACCTCATGGTGGACATCAACTTCCGCCTCAACTCCACCGGCGCCTATTCCGACATCATCCTGCCGACGGCCACCTGGTACGAGAAGCACGACCTCAACACCACGGACATGCATCCCTTCATCCACCCCCTCGCGGAAGCCGTGACGCCGGGCTGGGAGTCCAAGTCGGACTGGCAGATTTTCCAGAACATTGCAAAAACCTTCTCCAGACTCGCAGAAAAGCACCTGGGCAAGCGCAAGGATGTGATCGCACTGCCCATGCACCACGACTCTCCATTCGAGCTGGCGCAGCCGCTGGGCGTGAAAGACTGGAAGCGCGGCGAGTGCGAGCCGATTCCCGGCAAGACGCTGCCGTTGCTGAAACTCGTGCAGCGCGACTTCGGCGACACCTACCGGAAGTTCATCGCGATCGGCCCGCTGATGACCAAGCTCGGCAACAACATCAAGGGCATCGACTGGAACACCGAGCGCGAGTACGAGGAACTCAAGACGCATAACGGCGTCGTCGAGCTGGAAGGCGTGTCCAAGGGCATGCCCAGCATCGCCGACGACATCGCCGCCTGCGAAGCCGTGCTGCGCATGGCGCCGGAAACGAACGGCGAGGTGGCGCACAAGTCATGGTCGGCGCTGTCCAAGAAGACCGGCATGGATCACCACCACCTTTACGCCGGACGGCACGAGGACAAGATCACCTTCCGCGACATCGTCGCCCAGCCGCGCAAGATCATCACCGCGCCGACCTGGTCGGGCATCGAGTCGGAAAAGGTGTCCTACAACGCCGGCTACACCAACATCCACGAACACATCCCGTTCCGCACGCTGACGGGTCGCGCCCACTTCTACCAGGACCACGAGTGGATGCTGGACTTCGGCGAGGGCTTCTGCGCATACCGCCCGGGCCTGGACATGAAGGCCCAGAACACCGTGCCGGCGGCGGTGAAGGCCAAGCCGCACCTGGTGCTCAACTGGATCACGCCGCATTCCAAGTGGGGCATCCACTCCAGCTACCAGGACAACCTGCGCATGCTGAATCTTTTCCGCGGCGGTCCCTACTTCTGGATTGCCGAGGACGACGCCAGGAGCATCGGCATCGAGGACAACGACTGGGTCGAGGCGATCAACGCCAACGGCGCCACGGTGGCGCGCGCGGTGGTCTCGCAGCGCGTGCCGCGCGGCATGGCGATCATGTACCACGCCCAGGAGAAGATCGTGAACGTGCCCGGCTCGCCCTCCACGGGCAAGCGCGGCGGCATCCTCAACTCGGTCACGCGCGTGGTGGTGAAGCCCACCAACATGGTGGGCGGCTACGCCCAGCTCGCCTACGGCTTCAACTACTACGGCACGGTCGGCACGCAGCGCGACGAGTTCGTCGTGGTGCACAAGATCGAGGACAAGGACGTCGACTGGCTGGAGCGTCCATTGACGAATGAACGCGAGGCCCGGCCCAACCCCGCCGGCATCGGCCCACGCTGAACGCTATAGAGAGGAAACGCAGATGAAAGTTCGTGCCCAATTCGCGCTGGTCTTCAATCTGGACAAGTGCATCGGCTGCCACACCTGCTCGGTGACCTGCAAGAACGTGTGGACCAACCGCAAGGGCGTCGAGTACGCCTGGTTCAACAACGTCGAGTCCAAGCCCGGCATCGGCTACCCCAAGCAATGGGAGAACCAGGAGGTCTGGCACGGCGGCTGGGAGCTGGTCTCTGGCCGCCTGCAGCTCAAGTCCGGCAGCAAGCTCGCGCGCCTGCTCAATATCTTCGCCAATCCGGACATGCCGCAGATCGACGACTACTACGAGCCCTTCACCTTCGACTACGCGCGCCTGCAGAACGCGCCCCTGTCGGAGGCTGCGCCCACCGCACGCCCGGTCTCGCAGATCACCGGTGAGAAGATGGAGAAAGTCACCTGGGGCCCAAACTGGGAGGACGACCTGGCGGGCGAGTACGACAAGCGCGCGAAGGATGTCAACATGAAGGGTCTGGAAAAGCGCATCTACTCGCAGTTCGAGAATACCTTCCACCTGTACCTGCCGCGCATCTGCAACCACTGCCTCAACCCGGCGTGCGTCGCGGCCTGCCCCTCGGGCTCCATCTACAAGCGCGAGGAAGACGGCATCGTGCTGGTGGACCAGGACAAGTGCCGCGGCTGGCGCATGTGCGTGTCATCCTGCCCCTACAAGAAGGTGTTCTACAACTGGGAATCGGGCAAGGCCGAGAAGTGTATCGGCTGCTATCCGCGCGTGGAATCCGGCATGCCGACGGTGTGCTCGGAATCCTGCGTCGGCCGCATCCGCTACAACGGCATCATGCTCTACGACGCGGACAGGATCGAAGAGCTGGCCTCGACGCCGAACGAACAGGACCTCTACGAGGCGCACCGCCGCATCTTCCTCGATCCCAACGATCCGGAGGTGATCGCCGCGGCGCGCCGCGACGGCGTGCCGGACTCCTGGATCGAGGCGGCGCGCAAGTCGCCGATCTGGAAAATGGCGATGGAATGGAAGATCGCTTTCCCGATGCATCCGGAGTTCCGCACGCTGCCCATGGTCTGGTACGTGCCGCCGCTCTCGCCCGTGCAGTCGGCCATCGACCAGGGACAGCTCCCGACCGAGCCGGACGGGGCGATTCCCCAGGCCGGCGCCATGCGCCTGCCGCTGCAATATCTCGCGAGCCTGCTCACCGCCGGCACGGAACAACCGGTGCTCGATGCCCTGAACAGGATGATGGCCATGCGCTCCTACCAGCGCTCGGTGCATGTGGACGGCAAGGCAGACACACGCGCCCTGGAGCGCGTCGGCCTCAGCGAAGCCCAGGCGAAGGAGATGTACCGGCTGCTTGCCATCGCCAACTACGAGGATCGCTTCGTCATCCCGACCGGCCACGCCGAGATCGCGCTGGAGGATTTCTACGGCTTCCAGGGACAGAACGGCTTTACCTTCGGCAACGACTCCTCGCCCGGCATCAGCGGCCATTCGCTGTTTCCCGAGCGCCGCAAGGAAACCGTCGAGTCGTGCGAACCGGCGCCCGCCGCCGACGAACGCTAAGGAGGCAGATCATGCTTTTCCATCGCATACTATCCGCCCTGCTCGGCTACCCGGACGCAGAACTGCGCGCCGCCCTGCCGGAGATCGCCGCGACTGTCGCTTCCGCCGATCTTGCCGCGGACGAGCGCGCAACGCTCAACCGCTTCATCGACCAGATCTCGGACAACGATCCGACGGCGGGCGAGGAAGAATATGTGCGCACCTTCGACATGGTGCCCGAGCACAGCCTGCATCTGACGCACCATCTGCTGGGCGAGGACAAGAATCGCGGGCCGGCGCTGATCGACCTGACCGAGTATTTCAAGGAGTACGGCGTGGTGATCGCGCAGAAGGAGCTGCCGGACTACCTGCCGCTGATGCTCGAGTTCACCTCGGTGTTGGACGGCGACGAGGGGCGCATGTTCCTGTCTTGCTGGAACAAGGCCCTGCGCCAGTTGCAGGCCAATCTGGCCTCGGCGGGCAGCCCCTATGCCGAGCTGGTGGCGCTGGTCGAACGGCGCAGCCGCCTGGTCGACGCCGGCGGCGAGGTCATAACTCCTCCCGCCGAGAAGTCCAACCCCCTGCTCGACGATGGCGACTACGACCCTCAGGTGAACTGGAATGCGCCGCCGAGCCTCGCTTCCGAGTGCGCCGGCTCAGGGCGCTGATCAAACAATACGGAGACGATTATGGAATTTCTGCACAACTTCATCTTCGGCGTGTACCCCTACATCGCCACGACCGTGTTCCTGCTCGGAAGCTGGATCCGCTTCGATCATGAGCAATATACGTGGAAAAGTGATTCGAGCCAGTTGCTCTCGAAGGCCGGCATGCGCTTCGCCAGCAACTTCTTCCACTACGGCATCCTGGGCCTGTTCCTCGGTCATGTGGCCGGCCTGCTAACGCCGCACGCCGTATTCCTTGCGCTAGGCGTATCCGACATGGCGCACCAGTGGCTGGCGATCACGGCCGGCACACTCTTCGGCGGTGCCTGTCTGCTCGGCGCCATCGTGCTGTGGCTGCGGCGCCTCACCAACCCGCGCGTGCGCACCGCCTCGCGCTGGATGGACATCAACATCATGGGCTGGCTCGCGCTGACCGCCGCGGCAGGACTATTCACGATCCCCTTCTCCATCAACCACGCCAACACGGGCAATGCCGAAGCCATGATTCATCTCGCCAACTGGGTGCAGAGCATCCTCTACCTGCATCCCGATCCGTCGCTGGTACTGGAAGTGGACCCGGCCTACAAGTTCCATATGTTCCTCGGCATGTCCGTGTTCCTGTTCTTCCCCTTCACCCGCCTGGTGCATATCTGGAGCGCGCCTTTCGCATACCTCGGTCGTGCCTACCAGATCGTGCGCGCAAGGAGAGTCAGGTAAGTCGGCAAATAAAGCCGCCGTTCGACTTCACGACCTCAACAACTCAGGCGGCAGGCCTCATTTCCCGCGACGCGTTGGACAGTTAGGCTAATCTCGGGGGGTGTTCAGAGGTGACGTTCGTCGCTCCAACTGCGTGAAGAATGTTTTCGGCGCCACGTCACAGGCGTCCGGCAAGCGGTCCATGGTCGACGGATAGCCGCTCTTGATTCGTGACAATGTTCAGCAGGCGATCGAAGTTCCCACCGGCACCGTCATTCCGGGGCCGCCCGCCAGAGCTTGCCCCGGACTTGATCCGGGGGCGGAACCCGGAATTCAGGGTCTTTTTGAGACCGCTTTGGATTCCGGGTCGCGCTGCGCTTGCCCGCAGTGACGACGCTGAGGTTTGTAGCTGATCAGGTAGCCGGTTGCAGCCGGCCGTCCTGAATGGCCGACTTTTTCGCACGCAGCAGACGCCGATGTTATCTCCCACCTGGAGACCAACCGCCTTGCGCGCAGCGTGGAAAGGGCGAGCATCCGACGTCAAGTTCAGCCGACATGCGGTCCTTTCCGCGCTCGTCGTCGCGCCCGACAGACTTTATTGCGTCCGATCACGTTCGGCTTGACGCCGGAGGGCAGCGGATATATATTACTGACCGGTCGGTTATTAAATATTCGGTCCCATGATCTGTCCGGTCACTCGCTGGAAACGCCGCAAGGATGCCCGCCCGCAGGAAGTCACCGCGGCGGCACTCGAGCTCTTTGTCGAAAAGGGCTTCGCCGCGACACGGCTGGACGAGATCGCTGCACGGGCGGGTGTCTCCAAGGGCACGCTGTACCTCTATTTCGAGAACAAGGAAGAGCTGTTCAAGGCAGTCATCCGCGAGGGCATGCTGCCGCTGCTGGCGGAAGGCGAGGAGCTGGTCGCCAGCATGCCCGGTCCGGCGAGCGAGCTGTTCAAGGCAATCGTCATGCGCTGGTGGCAGAGCGTCGGCGACCGGGCGATCGGCGGCATTCCCAAGCTGGTTATCGCCGAGGCGCGCAACTTCCCCGACATCGCCCGTTTCTACGCGGAAGAAGTCATCGATCGCGGCAAGCGCCTGCTGGTTGCCGTCTTCCAGCGCGGCATCGACTCCGGCGAGTTCCGCCGCTTCGATCCCGATGACCTTGTGCATATCGTGTTCTCGCCCCTGATGATGCGCGTGATCTGGAAACATTCCCTCGACTGCTGCGGCGTGCGCACCGTTCCGGTGGACGTTTATCTCAGGGAATACCTTGAACTGACGCTGCGCGGCCTGCGCAGCGATCCACCCGCAGGAACCGGGAGTCTGGCATGAGCAGGAAGACGAAATGGGCTGTGGCGTTGCTCGGCATCGCGCTGTTGGCGGCGGCGCTGGGCCTGCGGCGACCGGCGTTGGCGCCGGCGGAAGAGAAGCCGGCCGAAATCGCGCTCGAACTGGCCGAGGCCGATCTGGCAACGGCAGAACCCGGCGAGATCCAGCGGCTTCTGCCGGTGACCGGCGCCCTGCGCGCCGTCTCCCAGGCGGTGGTCAAAGCCAAGGTCGCCGGCGAGCTGGCCGAGGTGCTGGTGAAGGAAGGCGATGCGGTCAAGCCGGGCCAGTTGCTGGCGCGCATCGAGGCGGTCGAATACCAGGCCCGTCTCGACGAACGCAAAGGCACGCTGGAAGCCAGCCGCGCCCAGGCGAAATTCGCCGAGCAGTCGCGCCGCAAGTATGAAGATCTGCTGGCGAAGAAATTCATTTCCGAAACCGCCTACGAGAACTACCAGACCAATGCCAGCGTCACGGAGGGCCAGGTGCGCGCGGCCGAAGCGCAGCTCGCGCTGGCGCGGAAGGCGCTGGAGGACACGCAGGTGCGCGCACCCATCGCCGGCAGCGTTTCCGAGCGCGCCGTGCAGCGCGGCGACAAGGCCGCCGTGGATACGCGCATGTTCACCCTCGTCGATCTGTCGCGCCTCGAACTGGAGGCGCCGGTGCCGGCGGCGGAAGTGCCGAATCTCGCCATCGGCCAGCAGGTGCGCTTCAACGTCGAGGGCTATGGCGCCAGGGAATTCACGGGCGCCATCGTGCGTATCAATCCGGCGACCCAGCCGGGCACGCGTTCGATCCTCGTGTATGTCGAAATCCCCAACCCTGAACAAACGCTGAAAGCCGGCATGTTCGCCAAGGGCAGCCTCGTCCTGTCGACGCGGCGCGCCGAGGTGCTGGTGCCCGTGACGGCGCTGCGCACCGAGGGCGCGGCCAACTTCGTCTACACCCTCGCCGGAGACCGGCTGATGCGCCAGGACGTCACCGTGGGCCTGGCGAACGAGGCGGAAGGACGGAGCGAAATCCTCAAGGGGCTTGCTCCGGGCGCCCGCGTGGTGCGCAGCAACCTCGGCAACCTGAAGGTCGGCGCGCTGGTGCGGCTCGCCGCCCCGGCGAAAGCCCAGTAAAGGGCCCGGCCGCCATGTGGTTTACCCGCATCTCGATCCAGAACCCCGTCTTTGCGACGATGATGATGCTCGCCTTCGTCGTGCTTGGCCTGTTCTCCTATCAGCGCCTGCGCGTCGACCAGTGGCCCGACATCGAGTTTCCCGTCGTGGTGATCACCACCGAATACCCCGGCGCCTCGCCCGAGTCGATCGAGTCCGAAGTCTCGCGCAAGATCGAGGAGGCGATCAACTCCATCAACGGCATCAAGGCGGTCGCTTCGCGTTCCTTCGAAGGCAGCTCGCTGGTCTGGGTCGAGTTCGAGCTGAGCGTGAACGCCGACCAGGCGGCGCAGGACGTGCGCGACAAGGTGGCGGCGGTCAAGGTGCAGTTCCGCAAGGAAGTGAAAGAGCCGAAGATCCTGCGCTTCGATCCGGCCGACCGGCCGATCCTCTCCCTCTCGGTCACCGGCGAGGGCCGCTCGCTGCGCGAACTCACCACGCTGGCCGACCAGGTCGTCAAGCGGCGCCTGGAAAACGTGCGCGGCGTCGGTTCGGTCACCCTCGTCGGCGGCGTCAAGCGCCAGGTGCTGGTCTATCTCAAGCCCGCCGAGATGGAGGCGCTCGCCGTCAGCGTCGACCAGGTGATGAACGCGGTGCGCGGCGAGAACCAGGAGCTGCCCACCGGCGCCATCCGCGCCCTCGAGCGCGAGCGCATCGTGCGGCTGGAAGGGCGCCTGAAGGCGGTCGAGGACTTCAACCGCATCATCGTCGCCCGCCGCGGCGGCCAGCCGGTGTTCCTCGGCCAGGTCGCCACGGTGGTGGACGGCCAGGAGGAGCAGGAAAGCCTGGCCCTGGTCAACGGACAGCGCACGCTGGCGATCGACATCCTCAAGGCGCGCGGCCAGAACACCATCGAGGTGGTCAACAACATCGCGGAAGCCGCCGCCGCGCTCGCCCGAGAGCTGCCGCCGGGCGTGAAGGTCGATACCATCAAGGACGCCTCGAAGCCGATCCGCACCGGCGTCGCCAATACCAAGCAGACGATGATCGAGGGCGCGCTGCTCACCATCGCCATCGTCTTCCTCTTCCTCGGCTCCTGGCGCAGCACCGTCATCACCGGCCTGACGCTGCCGATCGCCATCCTCGGCACCTTCCTCGCGCTGTACTGGTTCGGCTTCACCATCAACATGCTGACGCTGATGGCGATGTCGTTGTGCATCGGCCTCCTGATCGACGACGCCATCGTCGTGCGCGAAAACATCGTGCGCCACGCCGCGCTCGGCGCCGACCACAAGACGGCGGCGCTGGAAGGCACGCGGGAAATCGGCCTGGCGGTGCTGGCGACGACGCTGTCCATCGTCGCGGTGTTCCTGCCGATCGGCTTCATGGGCGGCATCATCGGCCGCTTCTTCCACCAGTTCGGCATCACCGTGGCGGCGGCGGTGCTGCTGTCGATGTTCATTTCCTTCACGCTCGACCCGATGCTGTCGTCGATCTGGCCGGACCCGGCGGTGCATGGCCAGCTGCCGGGCGGGCCGCTCGGCCGCCTGCTGCACTGGTTCGAGCGCCTGGTGAAGGGCATTTCGGATACCTACCAGAGGATGCTGGCCTGGGCACTGACGCACCGCGGCAAGACCCTGGCGGCGGCGCTCGGCATCTTCGTCGCCAGCTTCTTCATGATCCCGCTGCTCGGCAGCGAGTTTGTGCCGCAGGCGGATTTCGCCGAGACGCAGGTGAACTTCCAGACGCCGGTCGGCTCCTCGCTCGAGTTCACCGAGGCCAAGGTGCGCCAGGTCGACGCCGCGCTGCGCGAGTTCGCCGAGGTCAAGGCCACCTACGCCACGATCAACACCGCCAACACCGGAAAGCATGCCGCCGGGATGTACGTCAAGCTCACCGACCGGAGCGAGCGCGCGCGCAGCCAGCTTGACCTGACCAAGCCGATCCGCGCGCGCCTGCAGCAGATCGCCGGCATCACCGTGACCAACGTCGGCGTCATGAACCCGGTCTCCAACGCCAAGCTGCTGATCGTCAGCCTGCAGGGTACCGACCTCGCCGAACTGGAGCGGGTGTCCGAGGACGCCCAGGCGCGGCTGCGCGGGATTCCCGGCCTGGTGGACCTCGACAGCAGCCTGAAGCCGGCCAAGCCGACGATTGCCGTCGCGATGCGGCGCGAACTGGCCTCCGACCTCGGCATCTCCCTGGCGCAGGTCGGCGCCGCGCTGCGGCCGCTGCTCGCCGGCGAGGACACCGGCACCTGGCGCGGACCGGACGACGAGAACTACGACGTTCGCGTGCGCCTGGCGCCGGCCGACCGCGATACCGCCGCCGACCTCGAGCGCATCATGCTGACCAGCGCGCAACTGCTGCCCGACGGCACGCCGCGCAACGTGCCGCTGCGCCAGGTGGCGGCGTTGCAGGATTCGCTCGGCGTGTCGCAGATCAACCGGCGCGACCTGACGCGCGAGGTGGAACTGACGGCCAACGTCTACGGCCGCTCGGTCGGCGAGGTGTCGAAGGACATCAAGGCGGCGCTCGGCGAAATGGCATGGAAACCCGGCTACCGCTGGGTCATGGGCGGCTCGACCAAGGACATGCAGGAGGCCTTCGGCTTCGCCGCTTCGGCGTTGCTGCTCGCCGTCATCTTCATCTACATGATCCTCGCCTCGCAGTTCAGGAGCTTCGTGCAGCCGCTGGCCATCATGTCCTCGCTGCCGCTGACGCTGATCGGCGTCATCGCCGCGCTGATGATCTTCCGCAGCACCCTCAACCTGTTCTCCATCATCGGCTTCATCCTGCTGATGGGCCTGGTCACCAAGAACGCCATCCTGCTGGTCGACTTCGCCAACCAGGCGCGCGCCGCCGGCAGCGGCCGCCGGGAAGCCATCCTCGAGGCCGCGCGCGTGCGCCTGCGCCCGATCCTCATGACGACCCTGGCCATGGTGTTCGGCATGCTGCCGCTGGCGCTGGGCATTTCGGAAGGCGCCGAGCAGCGCGCGCCGATGGGCCAGGCGGTGATCGGCGGCGTCATTACCTCATCGCTGCTGACCCTCGTGGTGGTGCCGGTGGCCTACACCTTTCTCGACGATCTCACCGTTTGGGCGCAGCGGCGCTTCGCCCGCAAGGACAACCCATGAATCCAGGAAATCTGGCGGTGCTCGGCCTGGCCGCGTTGCTGCTGGCCGGCTGTTCGAAACCCGAGGCGCCGGAGCAGCTGCTGCGTACCGTGCGCGTCATGAAGATCAACGGCGCCGCCGCACCGGCCGGACTGGCTTTTCCCGGCGAGGTGCGCGCCCGCTACGAAAGCCGCCTCGGCTTTCGCCTCGGCGGCAAGCTGGTGGAACGGCGCGTCGACGTCGGCGCCGTCGTCAGGCGCGGCCAGGTGCTGGCCCGTCTCGACGCGCAGGATGCCGCGCTCAACGCCGTGCAGGCCGAGGCCAGCCGCGTGCTGGCCGAAGCCGAGGCGAAGCGCTACCGCGACCTGCGCGCGAAGAATTTCGTCAGCCAGGCCGTGCTCGACGCCAGGGAGACAGCGCTGACGACGGCCGCGGCACAGGCCGGCGTGGCGAAGAACCAGGCCGCCTACACGACGCTGGCGGCGGATCGCGACGGCGTGGTGACGGCGGTGGAGGCCGAGGCCGGCCAGGTGGTCGCCGCCGGCCAGACGGTGCTGCGCGTGGCCGAAGGAAACGAGAAGGAGATCGTCATCGCCGTGCCGGAAGCCGAGGTGGAGAAGCTGCGCACGGCGGAGTCCTACGAAGTGACGCTGAACAGCCTGCCCGGCCGCAGCTGGGCCGGCCGGCTGCGCGAGCTGTCGCCCTCCGCCGACGCGGCGACGCGCACCTTCACGGCGCGCATCGCGGTGCCGCAGGCCGACGAATCGGTGCGCCTCGGCATGAGCGCCGGCGTGCGGGCAAAAGTCAGCCTGCGCGACACGGCGCTGGCACTGCCGTTGTCGGCCTTCGTCACGCGCAACGACCAGGCCAACGTCTGGGTGGTCGATCCGGCGACGCAGACGGTAAAGCTGACGAAGGTGGAGACCGACGGCGTCGCCGGCAACGCGCTGCGCGTCAAGGCCGGCCTTGCCTCCGGCCAGCTGGTGGTCACCGCCGGCGCCAACCTGCTGGCGGACGGCCAGAAGGTGCGCCTGCCCGAGGAAGTGAAATGACCACGGTTCGGCGCTTTGTGGGAGGGGCTTCAGCCCCGACTCGTGCCGTTGTCGGGGTTGAAGCCCCTCCCACAAGTGAAGCGGACTACACATGAACCCAGAAGGCCGCTTCAATCTCACGGCGGCGGCGCTGCGCCACCGCGAACTGACCCTGTTCTTCATCCTCGTCGTCGCCATCGCCGGCGTTGCCTCGTATTTCAAGCTCGGCCAGCGCGAGGACCCCGACTTCACCTTCCGCGCCATGGTGATCCGCACGCTGTGGCCGGGCGCCACGGCGGAGCAGGTGGACCGCCAGGTGACCGACCGCATCGAGAAGAAGCTGCAGGAGGTGCCCTACTTTCGCCACACCGTCAGCCACTCCAAGGCGGGCGAGTCGCTCATCATCCTCGAGCTGAAGGACACGGCGCGCGGCAAGGAGGTCAGCGACGTCTGGTACCAGGTGCGCAAGAAGATCGGCGACATCCGTCACACCCTGCCCGACGGCGTCGCCGGCCCCTTCTACAACGACGAGTTCGGCGACGTCTTCGGTTCGATCTACGCCTTCACCGCCGACGGCTTCACGCATTCCGAGTTGCGCGATTACGTCGAGGCGGCGCGCCAGCGCCTGCTCAAGCTGCCCAACGTCGCCAAGATCGAGCTGGTCGGCGTGCAGGAGGACCGCATCTTCATCGAGCTGTCGCCGCTGCGCCTCGCCGCGCTGGGGCTCGACGCGCAGGCCATCGGCCAGGCGCTGGCGACACAGAACGCCGTCGTCCCGGCCGGCGCCGTGCAGTCGGCCACCCACGTCGTTCCGCTGCGCGTCACCGGCGAACTGGCCACGGTGGAAGCGGTGGCCGACACGCGCGTGGCGGTGGCCGGGCGCAGCATCCGCATCGGCGACATCGCGCGGGTATACCGCGACACCCTCGATCCGCCCGTCTCGCGCATGTACTACCGCGGCCAGCAGGCCATCGGGCTGGCGGTGTCGATGACCAAGGACGGCGACGTGCTCAAGCTGGGCGAGGACCTTACGGCCGAAATGGCGCGCGTGCGCGCCGACCTGCCCATCGGCGTGGAGTTCGCCCAGGTGTCGAACCAGCCGCGCATCGTCCAGCAGGCGGTGGGCGACTTCATGCGCGTGTTCCTGGAAGCCCTCGGCATCGTGCTGCTGGTGAGTTTCATCAGCCTCGGCCTGCGCACCGGCCTGGTGGTGGCCATCACCATTCCCTGGGTGGTGGCGGCGACCTTCCTCGCCATGCGCTACTACGGCATCGACCTGCACCGCATTTCCACCGGCGCGCTGATCATCGCGCTCGGCCTGCTGGTGGACGACGCCATGATCGCGGTGGAGATGATGTCGCGCAAGATCGAGCAGGGCCTCGGCAAGCTCGCCGCCGCCGCCTTCGCCTGGCGCAGCACCGCCTTTCCCATGCTCACCGGCACGCTGATCACCGCCGCCGGCTTTCTCCCCATCGGCACGGCGAAATCGGCCACCGGCGAGTACACCTTCGGCATCTTCGCCGTGGTCGGCCTGGCGCTGCTCATCTCCTGGGTGGCGGCGGTGGTCGTCACGCCCTTCATCGGCAACCTGATCCTGAAGGGGCCGCAGCACGAGCACGCCGTCGCCGGCCACGACGTCTTCGACACGCGTTTCTACCATCGCCTGCGCGGCCTCATCGAGTGGTGCTTGGCGCACCGCAAGCTGACCATGCTCGCCACGCTCGGCCTGTTCCTGCTCGGCGTCGCCGGCATGGGGCTGACCGAGAAACAGTTCTTCCCCAATTCGAACCGCAACGAGGTGCTGGTCGAGCTGTGGCTGCAGGAGGGTGCCAGCATCAAGGCCACCGAGGAGCAGGCCAAGCGGCTGGAAGCCGCGCTGGCCGAGGATCCCGACGTCGCCTCCTGGGTGAGCTACGTCGGCAACGGCTCGCCGCGCTATTTCCTCTCGCTCGACCAGCAGCTGTTCCGCTCCAATTTCGCCCAGACGGTGATCCTGTCGAAGGACCTGGAGGGGCGCGAGCGCATCGTCAGGCGCCTGCGCGCCTTGCTTGCCGAGCAGTTCCCCGGCGTGCGCGCGCGCGCCAACCGTGTTGCCCTCGGCCCCCCGGTGGCCTACCCGCTGCAGTTCCGCGTCGTCGGCACGGAGATTCCGCAGGTCAAGGCCATCGCCGCCGAAGTGACGCAGCTCATGCGCGCCTCGCCCCACACCCTCGACGTCAACACCGACTGGGGCGTGCGCACGCCGATGCTGCGCATCGATGTCGACCAGGAGAAGGCGCGTGCGCTGGGCGCGACCACGGCGAGCGTCTCGCGCGCCCTGCAGGGCGCCATCAGCGGCGTCGCACTGGCGCAGTTGCGCGAGAACGACCGCCTCATCGACATCGTGCTGCGCGCGCCGGAGGCCGAGCGCGACGCCCTGGAACGCGTGCTGGCCGTGCAGGTGGCGACCGCCGCCGGCCGCGCCGTGCCGATCACCCAGGTGGCGACGGTGCGCGAGGCCTTCGAGGAGCCGATCCTCTGGCGGCGCAGCCGCGAACTGACCCTTTCGGTGCGCGCCGACATCGTCGACGGCGTGCAGGCGCCCGACGTGGCGATGGCCATCGACCGGCAGCTGGCCGGGCTGCGCGCCAAGCTGCCGCCAGGCTACCGCATCGATGTCGGCGGCTCGCTCGAGGAGTCCGGCCGCGCGCAGGAGTCCATCAACGCCGGCATGCCGATGATGCTGGTGGTGGTGCTGGCCATCCTGATGATCCAGCTGCAGAGCTTCTCGCGCACCTTCATGGTGCTGCTGACGGCGCCGCTGGGCCTCATCGGCGTCGCGCTGGCCCTGCTGCTGTTCCGCCAGCCCTTCGGCTTCGTCGCCATGCTCGGCACCATCGCGCTGGGCGGCATGATCATGCGCAACACGGTGATCCTGGTCGACCAGATCGAGCAGGACATCCGCGCCGGCGAGCCGCCCTGGGTGGCGATCCGCGAGGCGACGGTGCGCCGTTTCCGGCCAATCGTGCTGACGGCGGCGGCGGCCATGCTGGCGATGATCCCGCTCACGCGCAACGTGCTGTGGGGGCCGATGGCCTTCGCCATCATGGGCGGCCTGCTGGTGGCGACCGTGCTGACCGTGCTCTTCGTGCCGGCGCTCTACGCCACCTGGTTCCGCGTCGCGCGCGAGGCCGGCGCCGCGGAAGGCACCGGCGGGCGCCCGCTCGCCGGCCCCGGATAATAGAATACGGGTCCTCTTGCCGGGGTTGCCGGTTATATTAGATACTACTAATATGGAGTCTGGAGACGGGTCATGAATATCGAACAAGCGCGCTTCAACATGGTGGAACAGCAAATCCGGCCCTGCGATGTGCTGGATCAGGGCGTGCTTGACGCGCTGATGGCGGTGCGCCGCGAGCAGTTCGTTCCCGCGCCGCGCAAGGCGCTCGCCTTCGCCGAAGTCGGCATCCCGCTCGGCCATGGCGCGGCGATGCTGACGCCGGCGCTGGAGGCCAAGGCGCTGCAGGCCCTGCACCTGCGCAAGGCGGATCGCGTGCTCGAGGTCGGCACCGGCTCCGGCCATATGGCGGCGCTGCTCGCGCTGCGCAGCGACCATGTGTTCAGCATCGAGATCGTGCCGCAGCTGGCGGCCGCGGCGCGCGACAACCTGCAGCACGCCGGCGTCGACAATGTCACGGTCGAGGAAGGCGACGGCCTGCAGGGCTGGCCGGCGCAGGCGCCCTATGACGCGATCCTGCTTTCCGGTGCGGTCGCCGTGCTGCCCGCCGCGCTGCTGAACGAGCTCAAGCCCGGCGGTCGCCTGCTCGCCTTCGTCGGCGAGGCGCCGCTGGTGCAGGCGCGCCTGGTCACCTGCCTCGGCGAGGGACGCTTCCAGTCCGTCAACCTGTTCGAAACCGGCGTGCCGCCGCTGCGCAACGCGCCGCAGCCGGGCCGTTTCACATTCTGAGGAAGGACGCCGCATGGAGCAGATCAGCGCAACCGAATTGAACGCATGGCTGAATGACGCGGCGCGTGCCGCCCCACTGCTGCTCGACGTGCGCGAGCCCGAGGAGTTCGCCGCCCAGCGCATCGACGGCGCGCAGCTGGTGCCGTTGCGCAGCCTGCCGGCGCGCTTGCACGAACTTGATCGGCGTGCCGAGATCGTCATGATCTGCCGTTCCGGCGCCCGCAGCTTTCATGCCGGTCTGTTCCTCAGGCAGAACGGTTTCGAGCGCGTCTACAACCTGGCCGGCGGCGTGTTGGCCTGGGCGCGCGATGTCGAACCCGCGGCCGCCTGAGGCCGCCCGCTGTCAAGGACCCGCACCATGAAACGCAAACTGCTCCTGCTCTCCCTTGCCCTCGCCGGTGCGCCGGCGTTCGCCGCCGACCTGCTGCAGGTCTACCACGACGCGCTCGCCTACGACGCCCAGTTCGCCGCCGCGCGTGCCGCGCTCGATGCCGGGCGCGAGCGCCTGCCGCAGGGCCGTGCCGGGCTGCTGCCGACCGTCTCGGCCGCCGCCAGCACGACCTGGAACGAGCTGGATTACGCGCGCCGCCAGGCCGATGCCGGCGTCGTCGCCGCCAACTACAACACCAACGGCTGGACCGTGACGCTGTCGCAGCCGCTGTTCCGCTGGCAGAACTTCGTCGCCTACGACCAGGCGAAACTGCAAGTCGCCGCCGCCGAGGCGCAGTTCGCCCAGGCGCGGCAGGACGTCGTGCTGCGGGCGGCGCAGGCCTACTTCGACGTGCTGCTGGCGCAGGACAGCCTGCAACTGGCGCAGGCGCAGAAAACGGCCATTGCCGAGCAGCTCGAGGCGGCCCGGCGCAACTTCGAGGTCGGTACCGCCACGATTGTCGACACGCACGAGGCGCAATCGCGCTACGACCTCACCGTCGCGCAGGAGCTGGCGGCGCAGAACGACCTGGAGATCAAGCGCCAGTTGCTACGCCAGGTCATCGGCAAGGTGCCGGAGCGCCTCAGCCCGGTGCGCGCCGAGGTGCAGCTGCGGCGGCCGCAGCCCGACGACATGGCGCAATGGGTCGACGCGGCGGAGCAGAGCAGCCCGCAGGTCGCCGCGCAGCAGGCGGCGCTGGAAATCGCCGACAAGGAAATCAGCCGCCAGCGCGCCGGGCACTATCCGACGCTGGACCTGGTGGCGACGCGCGGGCGCAGCTCCGCCACCGGCACCCTGGTGCTCGGCACGGTTGCGCCGGGCAGCGACACCCATACGACGACGGTCGGCCTGCAGCTGAGCGTGCCGCTGTTCGCCGGCGGCGCGGTGATGTCGAAAGAGCGCGAGGCGGTGGCCCTGCGCGAGAAGAGCCAGGCCGACCTGGACAACGTGCGCCGCAGCGTCGCGCAGGGCGCCCGCCAGGCCTTCCTCGGCGTCACCAGCGGCATGGCCCAGGTGAAGGCCTACGAACAGGCGCTGGTCTCCTCGCAATCCGCCCTCGATTCCAACAAGCTCGGCTACGAGGTCGGCGTGCGCATCAACATCGACGTCCTCAACGCCCAGCAGCAGGTGTTTTCCACCCGGCGCGACCTGGCGCGCGCCCGCTACGACACCCTGCTCGCCCAGCTCAAGCTGAAGTCTGCCGCCGGCAATCTCGGCGAGGACGACGTGCAGGCGGTCAACGCATTGCTCGAGAAATAATCTCCAGCGTGCGCGCCGTCGCGCCGCGATGGCGCGCGGCGAAATCCCGGCCGGCGGCGGCCATCGCGGC
>CAZASE010000010.1:0-62395 GCA_964487715.1 uncultured Rhodocyclaceae bacterium
TCGCGAAGGTGGCCGTACCGTCGGCGCCGGCGTCGTGGCCAAGGTGATCGAGTAAAACTTACGCAGCGGCGCCTGTCGCGCCGCGCATTGCTCTTTGGGAAATTGACATGCAAAGCCAGAAGATTCGTATCCGCCTGAAGGCATTCGACTACCGCCTGATCGACCAGTCGGCGCTGGAGATTGTGGATACGGCGAAGCGCACCGGTGCTGTCGTGCGCGGCCCGGTGCCGTTGCCGACGCGGATCGAGCGTTTCGACGTGTTGCGTTCGCCGCACGTCAACAAGACCTCGCGCGACCAATTCGAGATCCGCACCCATCTGCGCCTCATGGACATCATCGACCCGACCGACAAGACGGTCGATGCGCTGATGAAGCTCGACTTGCCGGCCGGTGTCGACGTAGAGATCAAGTTGCAGTAGTTCGCAGTTGGCGCGCGGTGGTTCGCTTCCGCCCGCCGGTTTTTTGAACCCGCTGACCAATAGCAGTCGGCGCCTCTTTGGAGGAAACAAGAAATGAGTTTGGGCCTTGTCGGACGCAAGGTTGGCATGACGCGCATCTTTACCGATGATGGTGAGTCCATCCCGGTAACGGTGCTAGATGTCTCGAACAACCGCGTCACGCAGATCAAGACGCCTGAAACCGATGGCTACGCCGCGGTGCAGGTCACATTTGGAAAACGCCGTGCCAGCCGCGTAAACAAGTCGGCTGCCGGACATCTCGCCAAGGCCGGTGTCGAAGCCGGTCACGTGCTGAGAGAGTTTCGTGTTGCCGCGGATCAGCTGGCCAGCCTCAAGGCCGGCGACGTCATCGCGCCAACGATCTTCCAGTCCGGCCAGAAAGTCGATGTAACGGGCACCACGCAGGGCAAGGGATTTGCCGGCGTAATCAAGCGCCACCATTTTTCCTCGAACCGGGCCAGTCACGGCAACTCGCGGTCGCATAACACGCCGGGCTCGATCGGCATGAACCAGGATCCGGGTCGCGTCTTCCCCGGCAAGCGCATGGCGGGCCATTTGGGCGATGCGCAGCGCACCACGCAGAACCTCGAAATCGTTCGTGTCGACGAGGCGCGCCAGCTGCTGCTGGTTCGCGGCGCCGTACCCGGCAGCCGTGGCGCCGACGTCGTCGTGCATCCGGCCGTGAAAGCGAGGGCGTGATGGAACTCAAACTGATCAACGAAAACGGCCAGGCCGCGGATCGGCTGCAGGCCTCCGATGCCCTGTTCGGTCGCGACTACAACGAGGCCCTGGTGCACCAGATTGTCGTTGCGTATCAGGCGAACGCCCGTGCCGGCAATCGTGCCCAGAAGGACCGCACCGAAGTCCGCCATTCAACCAAGAAGCCGTGGCGCCAGAAAGGAACCGGCCGCGCCCGCGCCGGCATGAGTTCCTCTCCGCTTTGGCGCGGCGGTGGCCGGATTTTCCCGAACTCGCCCGAGGAGAATTTCAGCCAGAAGGTAAACCGCAAGATGTACCGTGCGGGAATCGCCTCGATCCTCTCCCAGCTGGCCCGTGAAGACCGTCTGGCGGTGGTCGAGAGCTTCTCGGTCGCCGCGCCGAAGACCAAGCTGCTGGTGGAGAAGTTCAAAGGCATGGGCATGGAGTCGGTGCTGTTGATTACCGATTCGCTCGACGAGAACCTTTATCTGTCATCGCGCAATCTGCCGAACGTGCTCGTGCTTGAAGTTTCCGAAACGGATCCGGTCTCGCTGGTACGTTTCAGGAACGTGCTGATGACGAAAGGCGCCGTCGCCAAGATGGAGGAGATGCTGGGATGAGAACTTTCAACCAGGAACGCCTGATGCAGGTCCTCGTCGCACCCCAGATCTCGGAGAAGGCGACGTTTGTAGCGGACAAGCACGAACAGGTCATTTTCATTGTCGCACCGGATGCGACCAAGCCGGAAATCAAGGCTGCCGTCGAACTGCTTTTCAAGGTTCAGGTCGAGTCGGTCCAGGTTTCCAACCTCAAGGGCAAGCAAAAACGCTTCGGTCGTTTCATGGGCAAGAGGCGCGATGTGCGCAAGGCCTACGTATCACTGAAGCCGGGACAGGAAATCAACTTTGCCGAAGGGGGGGCCGCGTAAATGGCACTCGTCAAGGTCAAACCCACGTCGGCCGGCCGTCGCTCGGTTGTCAAGGTCGTCAATCGGGATCTGCACAAAGGCGGCCCGGTCGCTGCGCTGGTCGAGAAGAAGAACAACAAGGGCGGTCGCAACAACAATGGCCGGATCACCACCCGGCATCAGGGCGGCGGTCACAAGCAGCACAGCCGCATTGTTGATTTCAAGCGCAACAAGGACGGTATTCCGGCGAAAGTCGAGCGGCTGGAATACGATCCGAACCGCAGCGCCAATCTGGCCCTGCTTTGTTACGCTGACGGCGAGCGGCGCTATATCGTCGCACCAAAAGGCGTCGCTGCTGGCACGCAGCTGATCAGTGGGGCCGAGGCGCCGATCAAGCCGGGCAACACGCTGCCACTGCGCAACATCCCGGTCGGTACGACGATTCATTGCATTGAGATGATTCCCGGCAAGGGCGCGCAGCTGGCGCGGGCCGCCGGTACGTCCGTGCAGCTGCTGGCGCGCGAGGGCAGCTACGCCCAATTGCGCCTGCGCTCTGGCGAAATCCGCCGCGTGCACGTCGAATGTCGCGCAACCATCGGTGAAGTCGGCAATGAGGAAAACAATCTGCGCTCGATTGGCAAGGCCGGTGCGCAGCGCTGGCGTGGCATTCGCCCGACGGTGCGCGGCGTCGCGATGAACCCGATCGACCACCCGCACGGCGGCGGCGAGGGCAAGACCGCGGCGGGCCGTGATCCAGTCAGCCCGTGGGGCACCCCGACCAAGGGCTACCGCACGCGCCGCAACAAGCGCACGGACAGCATGATCGTCCAGCGTCGACACAAGAAATAAGGGGTGAAGCATGGCACGTTCAATTAAGAAGGGCCCATTCGTAGACGCCCACCTGTCGAGAAAGGTGGATGCCGCGCGCGCCACCAGCGACAAGCGCCCGATCAAGACCTGGTCGCGCCGCTCGACTGTGCTGCCGGATTTTGTCGGCATGACCATCGCCGTCCATAACGGGAAGCAGCACATTCCGATCTACATTTCGGAAAACATGGTCGGCCACAAGCTGGGCGAATTCGCGCTCACTCGTACATTCAAGGGCCACACAGCCGGCAGCAAGAAGGCCGCAGTGAAGAAGTAAGGAGAGACCATGGAAACCAATGCAACCCTGCGTGGCGTCCGGCTTTCGGCGCAAAAGGGCCGACTTGTGGCCGATCAGATCCGCGGCCTGCCGGTGGACCAGGCGCTAAACGTGCTGGCGTTCTCACCGAAAAAGGGCGCCAAGATCATTCGGAAGGTGCTGGAATCGGCGATCGCCAACGCCGAGCACAACGATGGTGCGGACATCGACTCGCTCAAGGTCAAGACCATCTATGTCGAGCGCGGCGCGGTATTGAAGCGCTTCATGCCGCGCGCCAAAGGACGCGGTTACCGCATCCTCAAGCCGACATGCCACATATTTGTCACCGTCGGCGACGAGCCGGCGAAGAAGTTCGCGCGCCGCTAGGAGATACTATGGGACAGAAGATCCATCCGACCGGCTTTCGCCTCTCGGTTACCCGCAACTGGAGTTCGCGCTGGTACGCCAACAGTGGCAGCTTCGCCAAGATGCTCAACGAAGACATCAAGGTGCGGAATTACCTGAAAAAGAAACTGGCACACGCATCAGTCGGCCGCGTCGTCATCGAGCGCCCGGCCAAGAACGCACGCATCACGGTGTTCTCTGCCCGCCCCGGCGTTGTCATCGGCAAGAAGGGCGAGGACATCGAGAATCTGAAAGCCGAACTGCAGCGAATCATGGGCGTGCAGGTGCATGTCAACATCGAGGAAATCCGCAAGCCGGAGGTTGATGCGCAACTGATCGCCGATTCCATCGCGCAGCAACTCGAAAAGCGCATCATGTTCCGTCGCGCGATGAAGCGCGCCATGCAAAATGCCATGCGCCTCGGCGCGCAGGGCATCAAGATCATGAGTTCCGGACGCCTCAACGGCGCGGAGATTGCGCGGCGCGAATGGTATCGCGAGGGCCGCGTGCCGCTGCATACGCTGCGTGCCGATATCGACTACGGCACCTCGGAAGCCAAGACCACCTACGGCATCATCGGCATCAAGGTCTGGGTATTCAAGGGCGAGACCATGGCCAAGAACGACGCGCCCGCGGTTGCGGCGGAGGTCGCTCCGACCGAAGAGCCGGCGAAGAAAGTGCGCAAGGCACCCGTCAAGCCAGCCGGCAAACCGGAGAGTGCCGAGGCTAGGCCCGCCGCCAAGCCGGCAGCCAAGCCGCGTGCGCCGCGCAAGGCTGCGGAGGCCGTTGAAACCAAGCCGGAAGGCGAGACCGCAGCCAAGCCGGCCGTCAAGCGCGTGCGCAAGCCGGCTGCGGCCGGTACCCCCGCGGCGACCAAAGACGGTAAGGAGTAACCCGCCATGCTGCAACCAGCACGAAGAAAGTATCGAAAGGAACAAAAGGGCCGCAACAAGGGTGTTGCCACCCGCGGCGCGAAAGTCAGCTTCGGCGAGTTCGGCCTCAAGGCCGTTGGCCGGGGCCGACTCACGGCACGGCAGATCGAAGCCGCCCGCCGCGCACTGACACGCCACATCAAGCGCGGTGGGCGCGTCTGGATCCGGGTCTTTCCGGACAAGCCGATTTCGAAGAAGCCGGCCGAGGTGCGCATGGGCAACGGCAAGGGCAACCCCGAGTATTACGTTGCCGAGATTCAGCCGGGCAAAGTCATTTACGAAATGGATGGCGTCGACGAGGCATTGGCGCGCCAGGCATTTGCCCTGGCAGCGGCCAAGCTGCCGATTGAAACGACCTTCGTCGTTCGCCAGGTGGGGTGACCATGAAAGCGAAAGATCTCAAGGCCAAGGATACGGCCGTTTTGGAAAAGGAACTGCTTGAATTGCGCAAGTCGCAGTTCTCGATGCGCATGCAACTTGCCACACAGCAGATGAACAACACGAGTCAATTGGGCAAGGTGCGCAAGGATATTGCGCGCGTGAAAACCATCCTGCGTGAAAAGGCGGCGGCAAAATGAACGAAACCACCCAGAAAGTCCGGCGTACCCTGACTGGCCGCGTCGTCAGCGACAAGATGCTCAAGACGGTGACGGTTCTGGTTGAACGTCGCGTCAAGCACCCGACGATCGGCAAGTTCATTACCCGGTCGCGCAAGTATGCGGCGCACGTCGAGGGCCTGCAGGCGGCGGCCGGCGACGTCGTGCAGATCGAGGAGTGCGCTCCGGTTTCCAAGACCAAGGCATGGCGCGTCTTGCGCATCATGGAAAAGGCGCGGGCGATTTAATCCTTTACCAGGGTTCGCGGGGGCGCTATAATCAGCGGCTTGCTTTCCCTGCCATGGCCCCGCGGCCGGCAGATAAATCGTCCCCCGGCCCGTCCGGCGGCGGACTCGACCCGAAACGGGTTCCAAGACTGACCGCGGCGCAAACCGCGATTAAGTTGGAGAGTTGAAAAATGATTCAAATGCAATCGGTGCTAAACGTTGCCGACAATACCGGCGCGCGTTTCGTCATGTGCATCAAGGTGCTCGGCGGTTCGAAACGCCGCTACGCGGGCATCGGCGATGTCATCAAGGTCAGCGTCAAGGACGCGGCGCCGCGCGGCCGCGTCAAGAAAGGCGAGATCTACAACGCGGTCGTGGTTCGTACGGCCAAGGGCGTGCGGCGGCCGGACGGCTCCGTCGTCAAGTTTGACGGCAATGCCGCGGTGTTGCTGAACAACAAGCTCGAGCCGATCGGTACGCGCATCTTCGGACCGGTGACTCGCGAGTTGCGCAACGAACGCTTCATGAAGATCGTCTCGCTGGCGCCGGAAGTGCTCTAAGGCGGATGCGGGCAGAGGAATAGGACAGGTCATGGACAAGATTCGCAAGGGTGATGACGTAATCGTCATTGCCGGCAAGGACAAGGGCAAGCGCGGCGCGATCCTGCGCCGGGTGGATGTCGCACACGTGCTGGTCGAGGGCGTGAATCGCGTGAAAAAACACACCAAGCCGAACCCGGTCAAGGGCCAGCCCGGCGGAATCCTTGAAAAGGAAATGCCCATCAACGTCTCGAACGTGGCGTTGTTCAATCCCGCCACCCAGAAGGCGGACCGGGTTGGTTTCAAGCTGCTCGACGATGGCCGCAAGGTGCGTGTTTTCAAGTCGAACGGCGAAAACGTGGAAGCGTAAGGGACTGCTATGGCGCGCTTGCAGGAATACTACAAACAGACGGTGATGGCCGAACTGACCAAGAAGTTCGGCTACAAGTCGATCATGGAGGTGCCACGCATCTCCAAGATCACGCTGAACATGGGCGTGGGCGAGGCGGTCGGCGACAAGAAGGTGCTGGAGCACGCGGTCGGCGACATGACGAAGATTGCTGGCCAGAAGCCCGTCACGACCAAAGCGAAGAAGTCCATTGCGGGCTTCAAGATTCGCGAAGGCTATCCGATCGGTTGCATGGTGACGCTGCGCGGCGCGCAGATGTACGAGTTCCTCGACCGTCTGGTGACGATCGCCCTGCCGCGGATCCGTGATTTTCGCGGCATCTCCGGGCGTGCCTTTGACGGGCGTGGCAACTATAACCTGGGTGTCAAGGAACAGATCATTTTTCCGGAGGTCGAGTACGACAAGATCGATGCCCTACGCGGCATGAACATCAGCGTCACGACCACTGCCAAAACCGACGAGGAAGCGCGTGCACTGCTTGTCGCTTTCAAGTTTCCGTTCAAGAACTGAGGGTCTCATGGCGAAACTTGCATTGAAAAACCGCGAGGAAAAGCGCGCCAAGCTTGTGGCCAAATTCGCCGCCAAGCGTGCCGAATTGAATGCGCTGATCCAGGACGCCAGGCTTTCCGAAGAGGAGCGCATGGACGCCCGCCTGAAGTTGCAGGGGCTGCCCCGCAATGCCTCACCGGTGCGTCAGCGCAATCGTTGCACGCTCACGGGGCGGCCGCGCGGCTTTTACCGCAAGTTCGGCCTGTGCCGCAGCAAGCTGCGCGAAGCGACCATGCGTGGCGAAGTGCCGGGCATGACCAAGGCCAGCTGGTAAGGAGGAGTCACACAAGATGAGCATGACCGATCCCATCGCCGATATGCTGACGCGTATCCGCAATGCGCAGTTGGCCCAGAAGACCGCCGTGGCAATGCCGGCTTCGAAGGTCAAGGCTGCGATTGCGGCCGTCCTCAAGGACGAAGGCTACATTGACGACTTCGCCGTGCGCGAAATCGACGGCAAGGCGCAACTCGATATTGCCCTGAAATACTACGCGGGCCGACCCGTGATCGAACGCATCGAACGCATCTCGCGGCCCGGGCTGCGCGTTTACAAGGGTTCCGGCGACCTGCCCCGCGTCATGAACGGGCTGGGGATCGCCATCGTGTCGACGCCCAAGGGCGTCATGACCGACCGCAAGGCGCGCGCCACCAATGTTGGTGGCGAAGTGCTCTGTGTCGTGGCGTGAGGAGCTAGGCGATGTCACGAATTGCGAAGTACCCGATTGATCTGCCGAAAGGCGTCGAGGTCACCCTTTCTCCCGCCGAAATCAGCGTCAAGGGGCCGCTTGGCACGCTCAAGCAGGCGCTGCACGCGTCCGTGCGAATCGAACGCGAAGGCGAGTCGCTGCAGTGCCGCGGCGTGGAAGGTGCGCCGGACGCCAGCGCCCACTCCGGCACGGTTCGCGCGCTGGTTGCCAACATGGTGACTGGCGTGACCAAGGGATTCGAACGAAAGCTGAATCTCGTCGGTGTCGGCTACCGCGCCCAGGCGCAGGGCAGCAAGCTGAACCTGACGCTTGGCTTCTCACATCCGGTGGTGCACGACATGCCCGCCGGAATCAAGGTCGAGACGCCAACGCAGACGGAAATCCTCATCAAGGGCATCGACAAACAAGTCGTGGGCCAGGTGGCGGCCGAAGTGCGCGGATATCGTCCGCCGGAGCCCTACAAGGGCAAGGGTGTGCGCTACGCGGACGAGGTCATCGTCCTGAAAGAAACGAAGAAGAAGTAAGGGTACCGCAATGGACAAAAAGCAGGCGCGTTTGCGCAGGGCTCGCAAAACCCGAGCCAAGATTGCCGAACTCAAGTCGGTGCGCCTTTGTGTGCACCGCTCCAACTGCCACATCTATGCCCAGATCATCGATGGCGCCGGCGCGAAAGTGCTGGTGGCGGCATCGACGATCGAGCCGGATGTGCGCAAGCAGGCACCCGCCGGCGGCAACGTCAAGGCGGCGGTCCTGGTCGGCAAGTTGATCGCCGAGCGGGCCAAGGCTGCCGGTATAGACAGCGTGGCCTTCGACCGCTCGGGCTTTATGTATCACGGCCGCGTCAAGGCGCTGGCGGAGGCCGCGCGTGAAGGCGGGCTCAAGTTCTAAGCGAGGTTAGCTATGGCAAAACCGCAATCGAGAAAGCCGCAGGTCCCCGAGCAGCGCGACGACGGGCTGCGCGAGAAAATGGTATCCATCAATCGCGTCACCAAGGTGGTGAAGGGGGGCCGCATACTCGGCTTCGCTGCGCTTACCGTGGTCGGTGACGGTGATGGCAGCATCGGCATGGGCAAAGGCAAGTCGCGCGAGGTTCCCGTCGCCGTGCAGAAGGCAATGGACGAGGCGCGCCGCAAGATGGTCAAGATATCCCTCAAGAACGGCACCCTGCACCACACCGTGATCGGCGAACACGGCGCATCGCGCGTGCTCATGCAGCCGGCGTCGGCCGGTACCGGCATCATCGCCGGTGGCCCGATGCGGGCGGTTTTTGAAGTGATGGGTGTGACCGATGTCCTCGCCAAGTGTTTGGGTTCGACCAATCCCTATAACGTCGTGCGCGCCACCTTGGATGGTCTGACAAAGATGAATTTGCCGTCCGAAGTCGCGGCCAAGCGCGGCAAGACGATCGAAGAGATCCTGGGGTAAGCGATGGCCGAGAAGACGATCAAGGTTACGCTGGTGAAAGGCCTGATGGGTACCAAGCAGGACCATCGTGCCACGGTTCGCGGCTTGGGATTGCGGCGACGCAATCACACGGTCGAGCTGATCGATACGCCGGCTGTGCGCGGCATGATCAACAAGGTCAGTTACCTCCTGAAATGCGAGGGGTGAGGGTCAAATGGAACTGAACAACATCAAACCGGCGGCCGGCGCCACCCACGCCAAGCGGCGAGTGGGTCGCGGCATCGGCAGCGGCCTTGGCAAGACCTGCGGGCGCGGGCATAAAGGACAGAAGTCCCGCGCCGGCGGTTTTCACAAGGTCGGTTTCGAGGGCGGCCAGATGCCGTTGCAGCGCCGTCTGCCGAAGCGAGGCTTCACGTCGCTGACGCGCGCGCGCAACGTCGAAGTGCGCCTGTCCGACCTGGAGAAACTGCCGGTCGGCGAAGTTGACCTTCTGGTGCTGAAGCAGGCTGGCGTGGTGCCGTCCGACGCGCTTTCCGCCAAGGTCATCCTGTCCGGCACGCTCAGCAGGAAAGTGGCGCTCAGGGGCGTTGGTGCGACCAAAGGTGCCCGGGCGGCGATCGAAGCTGCCGGCGGCAGCGTCGCGGGCGAATAGGTACGGGAATAGCGTTGGCCAACCAACCCGCAACTCTGGGCAAGACCGGCAAGTTCGGCGACCTCAAGCGCCGGCTGATGTTCCTGCTCGGCGCGCTGATCGTGTACCGAATCGGCGCGCACATCCCGGTTCCGGGCATCGATCCGGTCCAGTTGGCGAAGCTGTTTGAGGGCCAGCAGGGCGGAATTCTTGGTGTCTTCAACCTATTCTCGGGCGGCGCACTGTCGCGCTTCACCATTTTCGCGCTGGGCATCATGCCCTACATATCCTCGTCGATCATCATGCAGTTGATGACCGTCGCGGTACCCTCGCTGGAGGCGCTGAAAAAGGAGGGCGAGGCCGGCAGGCGCAAAATCACCCAGTACACACGCTACGGCACGGTTGCCCTGGCGCTGTTCCAGGGGCTTGGCATCGCCATTGCGCTGGAGTCCCAGGCCGGGCTGGTGCTTGATCCGGGCGTGATGTTCCGCGTGGTTACGGTGTCGACGCTGCTGACCGGCACCATGTTTCTGATGTGGCTCGGAGAGCAGATCACCGAGCGCGGCCTAGGCAACGGCATCTCCATCATCATCTTCGCCGGTATTGCCGCCGGCCTGCCGAACGCCATCGGCGGCCTGCTCGAACTGGTCCGCACCGGTGCGATGCACGCGATCACTGCGATCTTCATCATCGCCCTGGTGTTCCTGGTGACAGGATTCGTCGTTTTCGTCGAGCGTGGCCAGCGAAAGATTCTGGTGAACTATGCCAAACGCCAGGTTGGCAACAAGGTCTATGGCGGGCAGAGTTCGCATTTGCCGCTCAAACTGAACATGTCCGGCGTGATTCCGCCGATCTTCGCCTCGTCCATCATCCTCTTTCCGGCCACCGCTGCCGGCTGGTTTGGCTCTGGCGACGGCATGCGCTGGCTCAAGGACATTGCTGCGACGCTTTCTCCGGGCCAGCCGATCTACGTCATGCTCTATGCCGCAGCCATCGTTTTCTTCTGCTTTTTCTATACCGCGCTGGTATTCAATTCGAAGGAAACGGCCGATAACCTGAAGAAAAGCGGTGCCTTCGTGCCGGGCATCCGGCCCGGCGACCAGACGGCGCGCTACATCGACAAGATCCTGATGCGCCTGACGCTGGCCGGCGCCATCTACGTGACGCTGGTGTGCCTGTTGCCGGAATTCCTGATCCTGAAATGGAACGTGCCGTTCTATTTCGGCGGCACCTCCCTGCTGATCATTGTCGTGGTGACCATGGATTTCATGTCGCAGGTGCAGGCCTACATCATGTCGCACCAGTATGAAAGCCTGCTGAAGAAAGCGAACTTCAAGGGCGCCGGGTTTCCCGGACGGTAGGGGATGTCCAAGGAAGACGTCATCGAAATGCAAGGCGAGGTGGTGGAGAACCTCCCCAATGCGACCTTCAAGGTCAAACTGGAAAACAACCACCTGGTGCATTGTTTCATATCAGGCAAGATGCGCATGCATTACATCCGCATCCTGCCGGGCGACAAGGTGACGGTGCAATTGACGCCCTACGATTTGACCAAGGGCCGCATTACCTTCCGCGCAAAATAGGAAGGATTTTGGTTTCGGCGTAGCCTGAAGGTTGCGCCTGCACCGAGACTGTGTATTGGAGAAATAGCATGAAAGTTCTCGCTTCCGTGAAAAAGCTCTGCCGCAATTGCAAGGTCATCCGGCGCAAGGGCGTGGTTCGCGTTATCTGCACGGACCCGCGCCACAAGCAGCGCCAAGGTTGATCGAGTCGGGTGGATTCGATATAATTATCTGTTTCGCTTCTTTGGGGTGACGAAAGGTTACAGTTTATGGCCCGCATCGCAGGGGTAAACATTCCCAACCACCAACATGCCGAGATCGCCTTGACCGCGATCTATGGTGTCGGACGCACCCGGGCGCAGAAGATTTGCGACTCGGCGGGTGTTGTCCGTACGGCGAAAATAAAGGATCTTTCCGATGCGCAGATGGATCGTCTGCGCGAGGAAGTTGGCAAGTTCACCATCGAGGGTGACCTTCGTCGCGAAGTGACGATGAGCATCAAGCGACTGATGGACCTCGGCTGCTATCGCGGCGTACGCCATCGCAAGGGCCTGCCCGTGCGCGGCCAGCGTACTCGGACCAACGCGCGCACGCGCAAAGGCCCGCGCAAGGCCATTCGTGTGACGAAGTAAAGGATCATAATAGATGGTTAAGACCGCGACCAAAGTGCGCAAGAAGGTCAAGAAGAATGTGGCGGAAGGCATTGCCCACATCCACGCTTCCTTCAACAACACGATCATCACCATTACCGATCGGCAGGGCAATGCCCTGTCGTGGGCAACCTCCGGCGGCGCCGGTTTCAAGGGTTCGCGCAAGAGCACCCCGTTTGCCGCGCAGGTGGCTGCCGAGCATGCTGGCAAGGCGGCGCTCGAATGCGGCGTGAAGAATCTTGAAGTTCGCATCAAGGGCCCCGGCCCTGGCCGCGAGTCTGCGGTACGCGCCCTGAACGCGCTGGGCATGAAGATCACCAGCATCACCGACATAACGCCGATCCCGCACAATGGCTGCCGCCCGCCCAAGCGGCGTCGCGTCTGAGAACGACTAGGAGCTGAACCGTGGCCAGAAACCTTGACCCCAAGTGCCGTCAATGCCGTCGCGAGGGAGAGAAGCTCTTCCTCAAGGGCGAAAAGTGTTTTACCGACAAGTGCGCCGTCGAGCGCCGCTCCTACGCGCCCGGACAGCATGGCCAGAAATCCGGCCAGCGGCTCTCGGGATACGGCGTCCAGTTGCGCGAGAAGCAGAAGATCCGCCGTACCTACGGCGTCCTTGAGCGCCAGTTCCGCAAGGTCTACGCCGAGGCCGATCGGCGCAAGGGACAGACGGGCGAGAACCTCCTGCAGCTGCTTGAGGGCCGTCTCGACGCGGTGGCCTACCGTATGGGATTCGGCGCCTCGCGCGCTGAATCGCGCCAGCTGGTGCGCCATAACGGCGTGACCGTCAACGGCAAACGCGTCAACATCCCGTCCTATGACCTGCGACCGGGCGACGTGGTTGAGCTGACCGAGAAGGCGCGCGGCCAACTGCGCGTCAAGGCTGCAGTGGAAGCCGCTGAATCGCGCGGCTTTCCCGAATGGATCGAGGTCGATGCCAAGGCGGGCAAGGGCGTCTTCAAGGCGCACCCGGCGCGTACCGAGTTGCCCGCTTCGTTCAACGAAGGCCTGGTCGTCGAACTGTATTCTCGCTAAATCCCGCGTCTGTTGACGCACCGAAACCGAAGGGATACAGATGCAAAGCACTGCACTCCTGAAACCGCGCATCATTGACGTGCAGAACCTTTCTCCGGTGCATGCCCGCGTCGTGATGGAACCGTTCGAGCGCGGCTACGGCCACACGCTCGGCAATGCGCTGCGGCGCATTCTCCTGTCTTCGATGCCCGGCTACGCGCCGACCGAAGTCCAGATCGAAGGCGTGCTGCACGAATATTCAACGCTTGATGGTGTCCGTGAGGACGTCGTCGACCTGCTGCTTAACCTGAAGGGCATCGTGCTCAAGCTGCATAACCGCAGCGAGGCCCTGCTCACGCTGTCGAAAAACGGCGAAGGCGTGGTGACGGCCGGAGACATCGAAGCATCGCACGACGTCGAAATCATCAACCCCGACCACGTGATCGCCCATCTGGCGCCGGGCGGCAAGCTGGACATGCAGATCAAGGTCGAGGCCGGTCGCGGCTACATGCCGTCGAACGTGCGGCCTGTTTCGGAGGAAAGCAAGACGATCGGTCGCGTCATGCTTGACGCCTCGTTCAGCCCGGTGCGTCGCGTCGCCTATCTGGTTGAGAGCGCGCGGGTCGAGCAGCGGACCGACCTTGACAAGCTTGTCGTGGACATCGAAACAAACGGCGCGATCGAGCCGGAAGAAGCCATCCGCTACGCCGCGCGCGTGCTAATGGAGCAGCTCTCGGTTTTCGCCGACCTGGAAGGAACGCCGATCTCGGTCGAAACGCCGAAGCCCAGCCAGGTCGATCCGATCCTGCTGCGCCCGGTCGACGATCTTGAGCTGACGGTGCGCTCGGCGAATTGCCTCAAGGCCGAGAACATTTATTACATCGGTGACCTGATTCAGCGCACCGAGACCGAATTGCTGAAAACGCCGAATCTCGGCCGCAAGTCGCTCAACGAGATCAAGGAAGTGCTCGCTTCGCGCGGCCTTACCTTGGGGATGAAGTTGGAGAACTGGCCGCCGGTCGGCCTGGAAAAACTGTCGTAACGCACGGCAGGCAGATCAGAAAAGAGAATTCACCATGCGCCACCGCAACGGCCTTCGCAAACTCAACCGCACCAGCAGCCATCGCCTGGCCATGTTGCGCAACATGGCCAACTCGCTGTTGCTTCATGAAGCGATCAAGACCACCGTGCCCAAGGCGAAGGAACTGCGCCGCGTCGTCGAGCCGATGATTACCCTCGGCAAGAAGCCGTCGCTCGCCAATCGCCGCCTCGCCTTCAACCGTTTGCGCGATCGCGACATCGTCGCCAAGCTGTTCGACGAACTCGGCCCGCGCTTCGCCAACCGCAACGGCGGTTACCTGCGAATTCTCAAGTTCGGCTTTCGGCAGGGCGACAACGCGCCGATGGCCCTGGTCGAACTGCTGGATCGACCGGAGGACGCCACGGCGCCGGTCGCTGCGGAGTAAGCACTCTCCCGACACAGAACAGAGCTCGCTTCGGCGGGCTTTGTCGTTTCCGGATCCGGCTGCTAAGCTGCGATTCATGAATCTGTCGCGTTTTCCGCGTGTACCGCTGGCCCGGCTGCCGACGCCGATCGAGCCGCTGTCGCGCCTGTCGGCGCATCTCGGCGGACCGCAGCTCTTCGTCAAGCGCGACGACCTCACCGGCCTCGGTCTCGGCGGCAACAAGCTGCGCAAGCTTGAGTTCCTGCTTGGCGAGGCACTGGCGCAGGGGGCGGACAGCGTCCTGACGGTCGGCGCCCTTCAGTCCAACCACGCCCGCCAGACCGCCGCGGCTTGCGCTCGGCTGGGGCTCGCGTGCGAATTGATCCTCCGGCGCAGCAGCCATGCCACCGAGGCCTATTCCAGCAGCGGCAACATGCTTCTCAATCGGCTGTTCGGCGCATGCATCCATTGCCTCGATCCGCACCAGAGCCGCGAAGATGCCATGGCGGCCCGCGCCGATGCGCTGCGCCGTGAAGGCCGACAGCCCTACTGCATCCCGGTCGGCGGCAGTTGTGGCCTCGGCAACCTGGGATACGTGTCTTGTGCGGCCGAGATTGCGGCGCAGGCCGCCGCGGCGGCCCTGCGCTTCGACGCCATCGTCGTAGCGACCGGCAGCGGGGGAACCCAGGGCGGGCTCCTCGCGGGCATGGCGCTGCAAGGCGGCACGGCGGTCATCGGCATCGCAGTCGAAGGCGATCGCAGCGAGCAGGAGGCACTGGCGTCCCGCCAGGCCGCTGCCACGCTGCACTTGCTTGGCTGGTCCGACGGAGTGCCGCCGGAGCGGACCTGCGTCATGGATGACTTCGTCGGTCCAGGGTATGCGAGGCCGACTGATTCGATGCGTGAGGCCGTATCGCTGGCCGCACGCTTCGAAGGCCTCGTCCTGGACCCGGTGTATACCGGGAAGGCCTTTGCCGGCCTGGTTGACCTGGCGCGCAGCCGCCGCTTCGGCAAGGATCAGGCGCTGCTCTTCGTGCACACCGGCGGCGCGCCTGGCCTGTTCGGCTACCCGGAAAGCGTCTAGACGATCATCCCTGCGCCGATGGTGTTGTTCGTCGCCTCGTCGATGAGGATGAACGCCCCCGTTGCGCGATTCTCGCGGTAGGCATCGACGAATAGCGGCTGCGCCAGTTTGAATGTCACGCTGCCGATATCGTTCGTGGCGAGCCTGCCGCCCGAGACCCGCTTCAATTCGTTGATGTCCTGCCGGTACTCAATGGCCGCCACCAGTGCCCGTGTTTCCCGCGTCGTGTGTCGCAGGACGAGCTTGCGGCCTGGCTCCAGCAGCGTCTCCGACAGCCAGCACACCATTGCCTCGATCTGCCGGGCGCAGCGCGGCGCCTCGCCTGCTTTCACGATCATGTCGCCGCGCGATATGTCCAACTCGTCCTGCAGCAGCAGCGTTACGGAACGCTCGCTTTCGGCCCGCGCCAACGATTGGTCGAGGAGGCGGATGTCTCTGACTCGGCTCGTCAGACCGGCTGGCAGCACCAGAACCTCGTCGCCGATGCCGATTTCGCCGGATTCGACGCGCCCCATATAGCCCCTGAAATCCGGATGCTCGGCGCTGCGCGGCCGGCAAACGCCTTGCACCGGGAAGCGGAACGGCTTCGCCGCCTCGCTGTGTGCGGCTGGTGCCGATTCGAGCACCTCCATCAGCGTCGGACCTGCGTACCACCCCATTCTGTCACCGCGTTCCACCACCATGTCGCCTTCGAGGGCGGAAAGCGGAATGAAACGCACGTCCGGAATGCCGAGGATTGCGGCGAACTGCAGGAAATCCTGACGGATGCGCGCGAAGGTCTCCTGCGCAAAGCCGACCAGGTCCATCTTGTTGACTGCGACGATGAGGTGCCGTATGCCCACCAGATGGGCAATGTGCGAATGCCTCCTGGTCTGCGTCACGACGCCCTTGCGAGCATCAACCAGAATGACAGCCAGGTCGGCAGTCGACGCCGCCGTCACCATGTTGCGCGTGTATTGCTCGTGTCCCGGCGCATCGGCGATGATGTACTTGCGCGTTCCAGTCGAGAAATAGCGATAGGCGACGTCGATGGTGATGCCCTGTTCACGCTCGGCGAGCAACCCATCGGTGAGCAGCGAAAGGTCGACCGCCGTCATGCCGCGTTTCAGCGAACTGCGTTCAATGGCGTGCAGCGTGTCGGCGAGGATGGACTTGCTGTCGTAGAGCAGTCGGCCGATCAGCGTGCTCTTGCCATCGTCGACACTGCCGCAGGTGAGAAAGCGCAGCAGGCCGTGGTCCTCGGCCTGGATCTCGGGCAACGGTTCGCGGGCGGACATCAGAAATAACCCTCCTTCTTGCGCTGCTCCATCGAGGCCTCCGAGGTCTGGTCGTCAAGCCGCGTGGCGCCGCGCTCGGTGATGGTGGTCAGCGCCGTCTCGATGATGATCTTGTCCAGCGTATCGGCGGCCGATTCCACGGGTGCCGTGCACGTGATGTCGCCGACCGTGCGAAAGCGCACGGAAACCTCCTCGACATTGTCGCCGCCACGCGGCGGCGTGAGTGACGTGACCGGCACCAGTGCGCCGTCGCGGCGGACCACCGGGCGCGTATGGGCGAAGTAGATCGAAGGCAGCTCCAGCTTCTCCCGCGCGATGTATTGCCAGACGTCCAGTTCGGTCCAGTTCGAAATCGGGAAAGCACGGATGTTCTCGCCCGGATTGATGCGCGCGTTGTAGAGATCCCACAACTCGGGCCGCTGGTTCTTCGGATCCCATTGGCCGAAGTCGTCGCGAAAGGAAAAAATGCGTTCCTTCGCGCGCGCCTTTTCTTCGTCGCGCCGCGCGCCGCCGATGCAGGCATCGAAGCCGAACTCGGCGATTGCCTCAAGCAGAGTCACGGACTGATGCTTGTTGCGCGATTCGTCGGCCGATTTCAGCACTACGGTGCCGCGCCGCATCGAATCCTCGACGCTGCGCGCGATGAGACGCTCACCCAACTCGGCGGCACGCCGATCGCGGAAGGCGATGACTTCCGGGTAGTTGTGGCCGGTGTCAACATGCAGCAGGGGAAACGGAAACTTCCCCGGCCGGAAGGCCTTCTCCGCCAGGCGCAGCAGGCAGATCGAATCCTTGCCGCCGGAGAAGAGCAGAACCGGATTGCTGCATTGGCCGGCCACTTCGCGCAGAATGTGGATGGCCTCGGCTTCCAGCCATTCCAGGTGGTCGAGGCGGCCGCGGGGTCGGTCGAGCGCGGAAATTCGGGTCTCCATGGTCATCCCCGTCAGGCCGCCGCCTTGACGCGCTTGGCCGGGTGCAGCCCGCACTCCTTGGTCGCGGGATTTTCCCACCACCAGCGGCCGGCGCGGAGTTCTTCGCCGGCGGCCAGCGCGCGCGTGCAGGGCGCGCAGCCGATGCTGGGGAAGCCCCGCTCATGCAGTTCGTTGGTGGGCACGCCGTAGGCATGCAGGTAGGCCCACACCTCGGCCTCGCTCCAGGCGGCGAGCGGATTGAACTTCTCGATGCCGTGGGCGGCGTCGAATTCGCGCTCAGGCAGTTCGCTGCGCGTGACGGCCTGCTCGCGGCGCAGTCCGGTGATCCAGGCCGCCTTTCCCTTCAGGGCGCGGCCGAGCGGCTCGACCTTGCGCGCGTGGCAGCAGGCCTTGCGCTGCTCGATGCTGCCGTAGAAACCGTTTACACCGTGCGCCACCGCATACTGCTGTACCGCTTCGGGCTGCGGGAAGTAGACGCGCAGGCGCAGGTCGTACTGGTCGGCCACCTTTTGCATCAGGCGGTAGGTCTCCTCGTGCAGGCGGCCGGTGTCGAGGGTGAACATCTCGATGCCGGGCGCGTGGCGCGCGATGAGATCGGTCAGCACCATGTCCTCGGCGCCGAGGCTGTTGGCAAAGGCGGCCGGGGCGAAATCGCCTTCGATGCGCTTGAGCAGCGCGACGGCCTCGTCGATGTGCTGCTGGGGAAGTCTTTCCAGGCTCATGTCGTGTCCTTTCTCAGGCTGCGGCCAACTCGGCCTTGCGGGCGGCGGGCACCGCGGGCAGGGCGCCGCGCAGATCGAGCTGGGGATCGCGCGCCTGGCACAGCGCTGCGGCGTCGACGATCCACTGGTCGATCTCGGCGAAGACCTGTTTCGCCTCGGCCTCGACTGCCTCGACGAGGTCCGCCAGCGCGGCGGCGATCCCGCCGAGCCGCTGGCCCAGCGTTTCCGAAAAAGTCAGTCCCTGCAGCACGGCGGCGATGTCGGCGAGTTCCTTCGCCTTGCCGCCGCCGAGGAACCCGGCCAAGCCTTCGCCGACCAGTTTCAACTGCGCCTCGGCGCAGGCGGCCGCATCTTCGAGCTTGCGCTGGAACACGAAGGCCTCGCGGTAACCGCGCTCATGCGCGGCATCGAAGAAGGCGCGGCCGATGGCCACATCCGTGGCCGAGGCGCACTCGCCGCCGCCGAGCGAGACGACGCGGAAGTCCGCTGCGTCGCCGTGGTCGCGTGCCAGCTTGGCCAGCTCGAAGCGCGAGACCTGGGTCAGGTCGGCGAGCAGGGACTGGAAGCGCTCGGCGCCCTGGCGCTGTGCCCAGCCGAAGAAGCGCTCGCCCTCGACGTGCTCCTCGTCGTAGGCTTTCTGCACGCGCACGATGGCCTGCTCGATGCGCGCCGCGGGAATCGACGGGCCCTTCAGCGCGATCGAACCGCAGGCGCTGGTGCCATCGCCGCCGAAATACATCTGGTAATGCGGGATCAGCTTGCCGTGCTGGCGCTTGCCCTCGCCGTAGATGCCGATGTCGCCGGACTCCGGCTGGGCGCAGCCGTTGTGGCAGCCGGAGACGCGGATGCGCAGGTCGTGCCGGCCGCCGGAGAGTTTCGGCGCGACGTGCATCGAGGTGGTGATGCCGAGGCGGCAGGTCGAGCTGCCCGGGCAGGCGACGACGTTGTCGCCTGCCTGCGGCGTCTTCAGGCCGAGTTCGGCCAGACGCGCGGTCAGCGAAGAAACCTGCACCGCCGGCACGTTGAGCACGATCAGGTTCTGGTCCTGCGTACTGCGCACGTCGTTCAGGCCGAACTCGCCGAGCAGCGCGGCGAGGCCGGCGAGCTGGGCGGATTTGAGTTGGCCGAGCGGCGCGGAGATCGGCACCACATGCAGGCCGGCCTGCTTCTGCGCGAAGAAGACGCGCGGCGCGCCGGGGCCGGGCACCGGGCCGCGCGCGGCCTGCCGCCATTCGCCTCGCGGTGCCGCCTTGCCGGCGAGCGCCGCCCGGGTGCGGGCGAACTCCTCGTTGAAGCGTGCGATGAAGCCGGCCTCGCCGAAACGGTCCACCAGGAATTTGATGCGCGACTTGGCGCGCTTGGTGCGATCCGAGTACTTGTTGTGCAGGGTGACGACGGCCTCCATCGCCGGCAGCAGGTCCTGCTCCTCGATGAACTCGGCGACAGTGATGGCCTCGTGCGGCTTGTGGCCGAGGCCGCCGCCGGCGAGCACGGTGAAGCCGCTCTGCTCGCCGCGTCGCGTGGCGATCAGCGCCAGGTCGTGGATCAGGCCCTGGGCGCAGTCCGCCTCGCAGCCGGAGAAGCTGACCTTGAACTTGCGCGGCATCTGCTGGTTGAGCGGGTTGCGCAGGAAGTGCGCCACCGCGCCGTCGAGGTGCTGTGTCACGTCGGTGTGCTCGCGCGGGCAGGCGCCGGCGAGCGGGCAGGCGGTGATGTTGCGGATGGTGTTGCCGCAGGCCTCGCGCGTGGTCACGCCGTCCTCGGCCAGGCGGCGCAGTACGGCGCCGGTTTCAGCCAGCGGCACGTGGTGCAGCTGGATGTCCTGCCGCGTGGTGATGTGCGCCACCTGCTGCGGCACGTGCTTCTCCGCGACGTCGGCGATGGCCGCCAGCCGCGCCGGATCGAGGCGGCCGCCCGGCAGCTTGATGCGCACCATGTTCACGCCCTCCTGGCGCTGGCCGTACACGCCCTGCTGCAGGCGCAGGGCGGTGAAGCGCTCGGCGTCGAGTTCGAGGTCGAGATAGCGGGCGAGCGCCTCTTCGTAATGGGCGATTTCGTCGGCGTCGGCGAGGGGGGCGAGTTGGGTTGTCATGATGTTTCCCTTTTCAAAAAACCAGTTTCGTGCCGATGAGCACCAGCAGCGCGGCGAGGCCCGAGCGCAGCCAGCGCTCCGGCACCTTCACGGCGAAGTGGCTGCCGAGCCAGATGCCGGGCAGCGAGCCGAGCAACAGCGCGCCCAGCAGGCTCCAGTCGATGTTGCCGAGCAGCCAGTGGCCGAGGCCGGCGACCAGGGTCAACGGCACGGCATGGGCGAGATCCGAGCCGACGATGCGCACCGCCGGCAGGGTCGGGTAGAGAAATAGCAGAGCGGTGACGCCGAGCGCCCCGGCGCCGACCGAAGAGAGTGAGACCAGCACGCCGAGGAGCGCCCCGACGGCCACCGTGATCGGCCCGACGCGGCGCGTATGCCAGGCATCGGAGAGGTGATCCAGGGCGAGGCGCTGCGCGCGCGCCTTGAAGACGAGCGCGGCCGCGGTAAGCAGCAGCGCCACGCCGAGCGCGCCCGAAATCAGGTGGGAAAAAATCGCGCGGTCGATGTCGAAATGCCAGACGGCCGCCAGCGTCAGCGCCGCCGCCGGCAGGCTGCCCGCGGCCAGCCGCCCGGTGACGCGCCAGTCGACCGTGCCGTGGCGGGCATGCACGGTTGTGCCGCCGGCCTTGGTCAGCGCCGCGTAGAGCAGGTCCGTGCCCACCGCCGTCGCCGGGTGCACGCCGAACAGCAGCACCAGCAGCGGCGTCATGAGCGAGCCGCCGCCGACGCCGGTCAGTCCGACGATGGCGCCGACGACGAATCCCGAGAGTGTGTAGGCCGCATCCATGGTGAGGCGCATGGTATCGGCGGCCTATAGAATCTAAAAATACTTTGATGTTAGTATTAAATAACCATTGGTTATAAACAAGGCCCGAAACCATGAATTTGCAGCAACTGCGCTACGTCCACGAAGTCGCCCGCAGCGGCCTCAACGTCTCCGAGGCCGCGGCCGCATTGCACACCTCGCAGCCGGGCGTCTCGAAGCAGATCCGTTTATTGGAGGAGGAGCTCGGCGTCGATGTCTTCGTGCGCCAGGGCAAGCGCCTCACGGCTGTCACCGATCCGGGCCGCGAGGTGCTGAAGATCGCCGAGCGCCTGCTGCGCGACCTCGACAACCTGCGCAGCGTGGGCCGGGAGTTCGGCGCGGAGGAGGAGGGCACGCTGACCCTCGCCACCACCCACACCCAGGCGCGCTACGTGTTGCCGCCGATCATCGGCGCGTTCATGCAGCGCCACCCGAACGTGCGCGTCAGCCTGCGCCAGGGCAGCCCGAGCCAGGTGTGCGGGTACGTGCTGGCGGGCGAGGCGGACATCGCCATCGCCACCGAGGCCATCGGCGAGCAGGACGATCTCGTCATGCTGCCCTGCTACCAGTGGAACCGCTGCGTCATCGCTCAGCCCAATCACCCCATCCTCAAGGCGAAGCCGCTGACGCTGGAGGCGATCGCCAAATACCCGATCGTCACCTACGACTTCGCCTTCACCGGCCGCAGCCAGATCAACAAGGCCTTCGCCGCGCGCGGGCTCACGCCTAACGTAGCACTGACGGCCATCGACGCCGACATCATCAAGACTTACGTGGCGCTCGGGCTGGGCATTGGCATCGTCGCCTACATGGCCTACGACCCGGCGGCGGACCAGGGCCTGCGGGCGGTGGACGCCGCCCACCTGTTCGAGTCGGCCACCACGCGCCTCGGCATCCGCAGGAACGCCTGGCTGCGCGGCTACGCCTACACCTTCATCGAACTGTTCGCGCCGCACCTGACGCGCAAGATGGTTCAGTCGGCGCTGGCGGGGGAGGAGGGGAGCGATCCGGGGTTGTGAGCAAGGCAGGCTTGATCCGGCCCTTGATGTTCCCCTATAATGTTCCCACATTCAGGAGGACATATGAAATCCGTCAGTGTGCGTGAGCTCAAGGACAACCCTTCCACTGCCCTCAAGATGGCGCAGGAGGGCGTGGTGGTGGTCACCAGCCGCCACCATCCCGAGGCTGTGCTGGTGCATCTCGACGACGAGAAACTGCTCGATCAGCCCGGCGTGCGCACCGCGCTGGCCGTCTCTCTGTTCAAGGACGACAGCCTGTCCCTCGGCCATGCTGCCCGCCTCGCCGGCATGGCGCTGGCCGACTTCATGCGGCATGTCTCGCGTCTGGGCATCCCTGCCATCAAGGGCAACGCCGCTTCGCTGCGCGAAGACATGAAGGACCTCGACGCCTGGCTCGCCCGCTCGGCGTGAAGCGCCCCGCCTCGATCGTCTTCGCCGACGCCAGCCCGCTCATCGCGCTCGGCGTCGTCGGTGGGCTGGCTTGGGCGCATACCCTCTTTGGCAAGATTTCGCTGACCGCGGCCGTGCAGGGCGAAGTCGCGCCGGGCAGCGCCCGTCCGGGTGAGCGGGAAATCGCCGCCGCACTCCGCCGCGGCTGGCTCAAGGTGATTCGCGAAGAGTGGACGGAGCCGGCCTTCGCGGAACTCGACGCAGGCGAAGCCAGCACGCTGCGCGCGGCCGTCAGCCTGCGCCGGCCCTGCCTCATCCTCATGGACGAAAAAGCCGGCCGCGCCGTGGCGCGGGAACTGGGGTTCGCCGTCACCGGCACCGCCGGCATCATCCTGGCGGCGAAGCGACGGCGCCTGATTCCGGCGGTAAGGCCGGTGTTCGAGCAACTGCTTGAAAACGATTTCAGGCTCTCCGCCGAGTTGATTCGTGCTGTGCTGGCTGAAGCGGAGGAGACATAATCACATGACGAAGTTTAGCCAGCCGCGCCGAGTCTGGAGTATGCAAGAAGCAAGAGCCATTTCTGCGAGGTAGTGGCGCGCGCTCTTGAGGATGGACCGCAAATGGTGCTTCGGCACGGCCGCGAAGCGGTGGTGGTTATTTCGGCCTCGCAGTATGAAAAGATGATCCATCCAAAGGAGTCGCTGGCCGAATTCATGCGTCGATCGCCGCTTTATGGCGCGACGATATTGAATTCGGACAGGACAAGAGTCTGGTACGGTAGTAGCCACAGGCACTGGGCGGCGTTCTAACTGAGCCGCCGTCCTGCGGGGACTGACTTTGGCGGGGAGGGAAGGGATGGTTCTGCCATACGCGTACGTGATGCTGGCGTTCAGGCCATGCGTACGATGTAGCCGCCCGACTTCTCGTCGCGCTGAAGCCCGAGCAGCTTGCGCACCTGCGCTTCCTCGAGCAGATCGCTGAAGGACTTGAAGCCGTAGTAGGACTCGCTGAAGCCGGGCTTGCGGCGCTTCAGGGCCTGCTTCACCATCGAGCCCCAGATCGGTTCGCCGGCGCCGCGCTCGGCGACCAGCGCCTCGACGGTTTCAAGTGCCAGGTCGAGCGCTTCCTGCTGGCGGTCCTCGGCTTCGGCCGGCTCGCCGCCTTCCTTCTTCGGCGCTGCCTTCGGTTTTGCGGGCCGCTTCTTGGCGGTGCGCTTCTTGGCCTCCTCCTCGCGCACCAGATCGTCGTAGTAGATGAACTCGTCGCAGTTGGCCATGAGCAGGTCCGAGGTCGACTTCTTCACGCCGACGCCGATCACCAGCTTGTTGTTCTCGCGCAGCTTGGAGACCAGCGGCGAGAAATCCGAGTCGCCGCTGATGATGACGAAGGTGTCGACGTGCGATTTCGTGTAGCAGAGGTCGAGGGCGTCGACCACCATGCGGATGTCGGCGGAGTTCTTGCCGGACTGGCGCACGTGGGGGATCTCGATCAGCTCGAAGGCGGCCTCGTGCATGGGTGCCTTGAACTCCTTGTAGCGCGCCCAGTCGCAATAGGCCTTCTTGACGACGATGCTGCCCTTGAGCAGCAGACGTTCGAGTACCTTGCGGATGTCGAACTGCGCGAACTTCGCCTCCTGTACGCCGAGGGCGACGTTCTCGAAATCGCAGAATAGTGCCATGTTTTTCGTTTCGGTCTGTGCCGCCATGCGGGACTCCGTTCAGTGGTGGAGGATCTTGGAAAGGAATTGCTGCGCACGCTCGGAGCGCGGGCTGCCGAAAAATGCCTCCTTCTTGTCGTCCTCGACGATGCGGCCCTGGTCCATGAAGATCACGCGGTGGGCAACCTTGCGGGCAAAGCCCATCTCGTGGCTTACCACCATCATGGTCATGCCTTCCTGCGCGAGTTCGACCATGACGTCGAGCACCTCGTTGATCATCTCCGGGTCGAGCGCCGAGGTCGGTTCGTCGAAGAGCATGCAAATCGGGTCCATGGAGAGCGCCCGGGCGATGGCGACGCGCTGCTGCTGGCCGCCGGAAAGCTGGCCGGGGAACTTCTCCGCATGCGCCCGCAGGCCGACGCGGTCGAGCAGCCTGAGGCCGCGCTCGCGCGCCTCGTCCCGGTCGCGGCCGAGCACCTTGACCTGGGCGATGGCGAGGTTCTCGGTAATCGACATGTGCGGGAACAGTTCGAAGTGCTGGAACACCATGCCGACGCGGGCGCGCAGCTTCGGCAGGTCGGTCTTCGGGTCGCCGACGGAAATGCCGTTGACGCGCACCTCGCCCTGCTGGAAGGGTTCGAGGCCGTTCACGCATTTGATGAGCGTCGACTTGCCCGAGCCGGAGGGGCCGCAGACGACGATGACCTCGCCCTTCTCGACCTGGGTGGTGCAGTCGGCCAGCACCTGGAAGGCGCCGTACCACTTGTTGAGGTTCTTCATCTCGATCATGGGCATGATGGCGTTCCGGCTAACGGATTATTGCGATGCGCTGCTGCAACTTCCTCACCAGCATCGACAGGCTGAAGCTGATGGCGAAGTAGAGCACGGCGGCGACCAGGTAGGTCTCGACCGGGCGGTTGAAGTTCTTGCCGGCGACCTCGAAGCCCTTGAGCAGGTCGTAGGCGCCGATGGCGTACACCAGCGAGGTGTCCTGGAACAGGATGATGGTCTGCGTCAGCAGCACCGGCAGCATGTTGCGGAAGGCCTGCGGCAGCACGACGAGGCCCATGGTCTGGCCGTAGCTCATGCCCAGCGCGTAGCCGGCGGCGACCTGGCCGCGCGGGATGCTCTGGATGCCGGCGCGCATGATCTCCGAGTAGTAGGCCGCCTCGAACAGGGTGAAGGTGATGATGGCCGACATCTCGGCGCCGAGCGGACGGCCGATAGCCAGCGGGATGAGCAGGAAAAACCACAGGATCACCATCACCAGCGGGATGCTGCGCATGGTGTTCACGTAGGCGGCGGCGGGCATTACCAGCCAGGGGCGGCTGGAGAGACGCATCAGCGCGAGGACGGTGCCCAGCGCGATGCCGCCGAGCATGGCGATGCAGGTCAGCTGCAGCGAGAAGGCGAAGCCCTTCAGCACGTAGCTGGAAATGACCTGCGGCGTCATGAAGGCGAAGTCGAGGTTCAGCATTTCAATGACCGCCCCCAATCATGCCCGGCACGCGCACCCGCTGCTCGACGAAATGCAGCACGCGGTTGAGGGCGAAGGCCGAAATGAAATACAGCCCGGTGACGGCGAGGTAGATCTCGACACCGCGCGCGGTTTCCTCCTGCGCCTGCAGCGCAAACAGCGTGAGTTCGGAAATGCTCACCGCAAAGGCCACCGCGGAGTTCTTGATGATGTTCATCGACTCGCTGGTGAGCGGCGGGATGACGATACGGAACGCCATCGGCAGGATGACGTGGCGGTAGGTCTGCGGCAGGGTGAAGCCGAGCGCCAGGCCGGCCATGCGCTGGCCGCGCGGCAGCGACTGGATGCCGGCCTTCACCTGCTCGGAGATGCGCGCCGAGGTGAACAGGCCGAGCCCGAGCACCACGAGAACGAAGCTGGGCACGCCGCGCAGCGGCGGGATCAGCGCCGGCACGACGTGGTACCAGAGAAATATCTGCACCAGCAGCGGGATGTTGCGGAAGAGTTCCGTCCAGGCGCTGCCGAGCAGCACCAGGCCGCGATGCGGCGCAGTGCGCAGGATGCCCATGATCGAGCCGAGCACGAGCGCCACTGCGAGCGCCAGCAGCGACACCGACAGCGTCCAGCCCCAAGCGGAGAGCAGCCAGTCGAGGTAGGTGATGTCGCCGGGGCCGCCGAAACAGCGCGGCACCATGTTGCCGTCGATGGTGTCCTTGCAGAAGACCTGCCAGTCCCAATTCATCGCTGTGAGCGGCTGCGGGACGTCAATTGAACCACGGCGACACGGCGGGCACGGCGAAAGACGGGAGCGAGAACAAGATGGCTGTTTTCCTGCTCTTGCGCCGTGTCGCCGCGTTCGCCGTGGTGGATCGCCCTTACGGCGTCACTTCTTCGCGTAGTCTTCCATCGGCTTGTCGTTCGGATTGCCCCACGCCGCCTTCGTCGCTTCCGAGGCTGGCAGGCCGATGCGCGTGTTGGTCGGCGGGATCGGCTGCATGAACCACTTGTCGTAGATCTTCGCCATCTCGCCCGACTTGATCAGCGCCTTGAGGCTGTCGTCGACCGCCTTCTTGAAGGCCGGGTCGTCCTTGCGGATCATGATGGCGATCGGCTCGACGGCCAGCACCTCGCCGACGATCTTGAAGTCGGCCGGATTCTTCGATTTGGCGATGTTGCCGGCGAGGATCTGGCCGTCCATGACGAAGGCGTCGGCGCGGCCGGATTCGAGCAGCAGGAAACTGTCGATGTGATCCTTGCCGAAGACTTCCTTGAAGTCCACGCCGGTGGCGCGCTCGTGCTTGCGCAGGTGCTGCACCGAGGTGGTGCCGGTGGTGGTGGCGACGTTGCGGCCATTCAGCTGGTCGATCGAGGTGATGCCGGAATTGGCCTTGACCGCGATGCGCACTTCCTCGACGAAAGTGGTGACGGCGAAAGCGACATCCTTCTGGCGCGCGGCGTTGTTGGTGGTCGAGCCGCACTCGATGTCGACCGTGCCGTTCTGTACCAGCGGGATGCGGTTCTGCGAGGTCACCGGCTGGTACTTGATGTCCAGCTTCGCCAGGCCGAGCTGCTTCTGGATGTCGACGAGCGCGCGCTGGCACAGCTCGACGTGGAAGCCGGCGAACTTGCCGTCGCCAAGCGTGAAGGAGAGGCCGCCGGAGGATTCGCGCACGCCCATGGTGGCCGCGCCGCTGTCCTTGATCTTCTTGAGGGTGCCGGCGTCCTGCGACAGGGCGGGAAGGGCGGCACACAGGCTGGCGGCAAAAGTCAGTCCCTGCAATACGGCGAGTTTTCTCATGAAAGTCTCCTCAGGTCTGGTTGTTCTTCGAGCGGGCATTCTATGCCTGCATATAACAAATGTCTAAGCCGCCGCTTCGGCCTCCTCCTGCTGCTGCAGCGCCCACATCTGGGCGTAGGCGCCGCCGCGATCGAGCAGCGCCCGATGAGTGCCGCGCTCGACGATGCGGCCCTGGTCGAGGACGAGGATCTCGTCGGCGTTCATCACCGTCGACAGGCGGTGGGCGATGACCAGGGTGGTGCGGCCGACGGCGATGCGTTCCAGTTCGTCCTGGATCGCCTTCTCCGATTTCGAATCGAGTGCCGAGGTGGCCTCGTCGAAGATCAGGATCGGCGGGTTTTTCAGCAGCGCGCGGGCGATGGCGACGCGCTGCTTCTCGCCGCCGGAGAGCTTGAGGCCGCGCTCGCCGACGCGGGTGTCGTACTTCTCCGGCAGGGACTCGACGAAGTCGTGGATGTGGGCGGCCTGCGCGGCGGCGATGACGTCGGCGCGGCTGGCCTCCGGGCGGCCGTACTGGATGTTGTAGTAGATCGACTCGTTGAACAGCACCGTGTCCTGCGGCACGATGCCGATGGCCGCGCGCAAGCTGGCCTGCGTCAGGCGGCGGATGTCCGTGCCGTTCACCTTCACCGCGCCGGACTGCACGTCGTAGAAGCGGAACAGCAGGCGCGACAGCGTCGACTTGCCCGAGCCGGAATGGCCGACCACCGCCACGGTGCCGCCGGCGGGGATGGCGAAGTCGAGGTCGAAGAGGATCTGCCGCTTGGCTTCGTAGGAGAAGCCGACGTGCTCGAAGCGCACGGCGCAGGGGCCGGCGGCCAGCGGCAGCGCATCCGGCGCGTCGGCGATCTCGCGGTGTTCGGCCTTGAGGGAGAACATGCGCTCGATGTCGGTCAGCGCCTGGCGGATCTCGCGGTAGAGCACGCCGAGCCAGTTGAGCGGAATGTAGAGCTGGATCATCAGGCCGTTGACCAGCACGATGTCACCGACGGTCATCGTGCCGCTGGTTATGCCGGCGGCGGCGCGCCACATGATCAGCGTGACCGCGACGGCGATGATCAACGCCTGGCCGAGGTTGAGCAGGGACAGCGACACCTGGCTCCTTACCTGCGCCGCCTCCCATTTTTCCATCTGCTGGTCGTAGCGCCGCGCCTCGTACTCCTCGTTGTTGAAATACTTCACCGTCTCGTAGTTGAGCAGGCTGTCGATGGCGCGGGAATTCGCGGCCGAGTCGATCTCGTTCACCTCGCGCCGCAGCTGGGTGCGCCAGTTGGTCACCAGCACGGTGAAGGTGATGTAGATCGCCAGCGCGCCGACGGTGATCCAGACGAAGCTCGATTCGTAGCGCGAGGCCAGGATGCCGATCACCAGCCCGACCTCGACCAGCGTCGGCAGGATGCTGTAGATGGTGTAGCTGATCAGCGTGCCGATGGAGCGCGTGCCGCGCTCGATGTCGCGCGTCAGCCCGCCGGTCTGCCGTTCCAGGTGGAAGCGCAGCGAGAGTGCGTGCAGGTGGCGGAACACCTGCAGCGCGATGTTGCGCACCGCCTGCTGGGTGACGCGGGCGAAGAGCAGTTCGCGCAATTCGGTGAACAGCGACATCGAGAAGCGCAGCAGGCCATACACCGCCAGCAGGGCAACCGGTATGGCGAGGAGGGCGGCACGTTCGGTTGTGAAGGCGTCGACGATCTCCTTGAAGACCAGCGGCACGCCGACGTTGGCGACTTTTGCCGCCACCATGCAGGCCAGCGCGAAGAGAACCCGCCCACGGTAGGCCCAGATGTAGGGAAGCAGGCTGCGGATGGTTTCCCAGTCGCGCCGCGGGCCGGTTTCCCGGGCGGGCAATGCTCGTGCGGTATGGCTGCGGCGCATCGCCCGATTCTAAGTTACTTGTGCCGCAAAGCCGCGTCGCGTAGGTGCGGACGCCTAAATTCCGGCTTGACAGCCATCAAAATGAACGTATGATTCAAACATCCGTTTGAAACGAGCGTTCTATGCCCCTCGCCGATCTGAAGCAGAACCCCGACACCCGCGAGCGCATTCTCGACGTCGCCGAAGCCCTTTTTGTCGAGCATGGCTTCGAGGCCACCTCGATGCGCATGATTACCGGCCGTGCCGGCGTCAATCTGGCATCGGTGAATTACCACTTCGGCAGCAAGGAAGCCCTCATCCAGGAGGTTTTTCGCCGCCGGCTCACCTGGCTCAACCAGGCGCGCCTGAGCGAGCTGGAAAGCATGGAACAGGAGGCCAACGGTGCGCCGCTCAAGCCGCATCAGATCGTCGAGGCCTTCTTCGGCGTTTCGCTGCGCATGGCGGCCGACACCGAGCGCGGCGGCCATACCTTCATGCGCCTGCTGGGGCGCACCTACACGGAACCGTCGGCCTTCGTGCGGCAGTTCCTCGCCGAGGAATACGCCGCGGTCGTGCCGCGTTTCAAACTGGCGCTGTTTCGCGCGCTGCCCGACGTGCCGCCGGAGGAAATCCTCTGGCGCTTCCACTTCATGCTCGGCGCCATGTCCTATGCCATCGCCGGCACCGACGCGCTGCAGCTGGTGGCCGAGCACGAGCTGGACGAAAAGGACCCTGGCGCGCTGGCTCGCCGTTTGATGCCGTTCCTGCTGGGCGGCTTGCGTGCCCCGCTGGCGCAGCCCGAAAACAGGCCGAAGCCGCGGGAAAAGGCGCCGCGCAAGGCCGCCTGACTGCGGAAAGCCGCGGCAACTGCCGTTAATTCGTTGCAGGACCCTTTACGGCGTTGCCATCGCCGGAAGAAGACAAAGGAGAACAGCATGATCTGGATTGTCTCGATAACCCTGCCGCTGGCGGCGCTGATTGCGCTTTTTGCCATCCGGCCGCTGCGCCGCGCTGTTCTCACGCGCGGGCTCTTCGCCGCCTACCGCCGGATGCTGCCGCAGATGTCGCAAACCGAGAAGGAGGCGCTCGAGGCAGGCAGCGTCTGGTGGGAAGGCGAGCTGTTCCATGGCCGGCCCGACTGGAGCAAGTTGTTGGCCTACCCGCAGCCGCGACTCACGCCCGTCGAGCAGTCCTTCCTCGACAACGAGACGGCGGAGCTGTGCCGTCTGTCGGACGACTGGACTTCCTCGCACCTCGACCATGATCTCTCGCCGCAGGCCTGGCAGTACCTGAAGGAGAAGGGCTTCCTCGGCATGATCATCCCGCGGAAGTACGGCGGCCTGGAATTTTCCGCCTTTGCCCACTCGCAGGTCGTAACGAAACTCTCCACGCGCTGCGCCGCCACGGCGGTGTCGGTGATGGTGCCCAACTCTCTCGGCCCGGCCGAACTGCTGCTGCACTACGGCACGGACGAGCAGAAGAACCACTACCTGCCGCGCCTGGCCAAGGGCCTCGACATTCCCTGCTTCGCGCTGACCAGCCCGTGGGCCGGCTCGGACGCCGCCTCGATTCCCGACCAGGGCATCGTCTGCCGCGGCCTGTGGCAGGGCCGCGAAGTCGTCGGCATGCGCGTCACCTGGGACAAGCGCTATATCACCCTGGCGCCGATCGCCACGGTGGTCGGCCTGGCCTTCCGCCTCTTCGATCCGGAGCACCTGCTCGGCGACGAGTTCGGCGGAAATGCGGATCTCGGCATCACCTGCGCCTTGGTGCCGGCGAATCACCCCGGCGTCGAGACCGGCCGCCGCCACTTTCCGCTCAACGCCGCCTGGCACAACGGCCCGACGCGCGGCAAGGACGTCTTCATGCCGCTCGACTTCATCATCGGCGGGCCGGCGATGGCCGGCCAGGGCTGGCGCATGCTGATGGAGTGTCTCGCCGCCGGCCGCTCGATCTCGCTGCCCGCCTCCAACACCGGCATGCAGAAACTGGCGGTGCGCACGGTGGGCGGCTATGCCCGCGTGCGCGACCAGTTCAAGACCGCCATCGGCAAGTTCGAGGGCATCCAGGAGCCGCTGGCGCGGCTGGGCGGCAACCTCTACCTGTGCGACGCCGCCCGCGTCATGACCGCCGGTTCGATCGACCTCGGCGAGAAGCCCTCGGTGGTCTCCGCCATCGTCAAGTACCACGTCACGGAGCGCGCCCGCCAGTCGATCAATGACGGCATGGACATCCTCGGCGGCAAGGGCATCTGCCTCGGCCCCTCGAACTTCCTCGGCCGCGCCTACCAGCAGGTGCCGGTGGCGATCACCGTCGAGGGCGCCAACATCCTGACGCGCAGCCTGATCATCTTCGGCCAGGGCGCCATCCGCTGCCATCCCTACGTGATGGCCGAGATGCAGGCGGCGCAGAAGAACGACCTCGTCGCCTTCGACCGCGCGCTGTTCGCCCACATCGGCCATACCATCGGCAACGGCTTCCATGCCCTGCTCACCGGCCTCACCGGCTCGCATTTCGTCGGCGTGCCGGCGAACGTCGCGCCGGAGACGCGCCGCTACTACCAGCAGCTGACGCGCTTCTCCGCGGCCTTCGCCTTCCTCGCCGACGTCTCCATGCTGGTGATGGGCGGCGACCTCAAGCGCAAGGAGAAGCTCTCCGCGCGCATGGGCGACATCCTTTCGCTGATGTACCTCTCCTCGGCGGTGCTCAAGCGCTACGAGAGCGAAGGGCGCCAGCAGGCCGACGCGCCGCTGATGCACTGGGCGATCTGGGATTCCATGTTCAAGGCGCAGAACGCCTTCGAGGGCGTCGTCTCCAACTTCCCCAGCCGCTTCGTGTCGACGCTGCTGCGGCGGACCATCTTCCCGCTCGGCCGGCCCTATGTCGTGCCGTCCGACCGCCTCGGCGGCCAGGTGGCGGACCTGCTCATCGCCCCCTCGGCGACGCGCGACCGCCTCACCGTCGGCATGTACATCCCGCGCGACCAGAACGACCCGGTCGGCGTGATCGAGCTGGCGCTGGAGGCGACCCTCCAGGCCGAAGCCGTGCAGGCGAAGATCCGCGTCGCGCAGAAGACCGGCGTGCTTGTCGGCCGCACGGCGCCGGAAATTGCCCGCTCGGCCCTCGAGAAGAACGTCATCACGTCCGCCGAGCATGCGCTGCTGGTGCGCGCCCGCGAACTGACGGCCGAGGTCATCAAGGTCGACGACTTCCCCTTCGACCTCGGCCTGCAGCGCAGCGAACCGAAGCCGGTCGCGCACCGCGCGGCGGCCTGAGCACGGAGGCAGCATGAAACCGGTCTACATCATCGACGGCGCGCGCACGCCCTTCCTCAAGGCGCGTAACGCCCCCGGCCCCTTCTCGGCGGGCGACCTCGCCACCGCCGCCGGCCGCGCGCTGCTGGTGCGCCAGCCTTTCGCCGCCGAGGAACTCGACGAAGTCATCCTCGGCTGCGCCTCGCCTTCGCCCGATGAAGTGAACATCGGCCGCGTCGCGGCGCTGCGCATGGGCTGCGGCCTCAAGGTGCCGGGCTGGACGGTGATGAGGAACTGCGCCTCCGGCATGCAGGCGCTCGACTCGGCCATCGCCAACATCAATTCCGGCCGCTCGCAGCTGGTGCTGGCCGGCGGCGTCGACGCGCTGTCGCACGCGCCGCTGCTGTATTCGCGCACCATGGTGCTGTGGTTCGCCCAGATGGCGCAGGCGAAGACGGCCGGCCAGAAGGCGGCGCTCTTCGCCAAATTGAAGCCCGGCGCGCTGCTCTCGCCGGTGATCGGCATCATGAAGGGGCTCACCGACCCGGTGGTGAATCTCCTCATGGGCCAGACGGCGGAGAACCTCGCGCACCGCTTCGGCATCACGCGCGAGCAGATGGATGAATTCTCGGTGCGCAGCCACCAGCGCGTCGCCGCCGGCCAGGACGCCGGCCACTACGGCGAGGTGGTGCCGCTGGTCGGCCGCGACGGCGCGGTGTATGCCGCCGACGACGGCGTGCGGCGCGATTCCTCGATGACGGGGCTGGCCAAGCTGAAGCCCTTCTTCGACCGCAAGTACGGCAAGGTCACGCCCGGCAACAGCTCGCAGATTACCGACGGCGGCGCCTGGCTGATCCTCGCCTCCGAGGAAGCCGTCGCGCGGCACAAGCTGCAGCCGATCGGCCGCATCGCCGATTCGCAGTGGGCCGGCCTCGACCCGGCGCAGATGGGCCTGGGGCCGGTGCATGCCGCCACGCCGATCCTGCAGCGCCACGGCCTCGGCCTCAACGACCTCGACGCCTGGGAGATCAACGAGGCCTTCGCCGCCCAGGTGATCGGCTGCATCGAGGCCTGGAAGGACGCCGCCTACTGCAGGGAACAGCTCGGCCTCGACGCGCCGCTCGGCGCGCTGGACGAAGCGAAGCTCAACGTCGACGGCGGCGCCGTCGCGCTCGGCCACCCGGTCGGCGCCTCCGGCGCGCGCATCGTGCTGCACCTGCTGCAGGTGCTCCGGCGCACGGGCGGCGAAAGTGGCGCGCGGTCGGGGCCGCGCCGCGGCATCGCCACGATCTGCATCGGCGGCGGCCAGGGCGGCGCCATGCTGGTGGAGACGGTTTAAAAAAAGGAACTTGATTACCAACGAGACTCAGTATGACATCCTGACGGCTCCAAACTCGTCATACCGGCGAACGCCGGTATCCAGAATGCGACTTGCGTTCCCGGAACCGCCGTTCTGGATTCCGGCGTTCGCCGGAATGACGATCCGGTTGCTGCGCCATGGCATCGAGAAGCAAGCGCAAGTATGGCTGAGTCTCATGGGTAATCAGGAAAAGGAATAGAGCGTCTTCAGGCGCCATTTGACAACAACCGGAGGAGGGGAACATGAGGATAGGCATCGTGGTGGACTCGGCGTGCGACCTGCCGAAGGCGTTCATCGAGCAGAACAACATCGTCGTCATGCCGATATCGGTGCGTGTCGGCGACAAGACCTTCGTGGACCGGCGCGACCCGGAGGAAACCTGGTCGTTCTACGCCAGCCACCTCGACACGCGCACGGAGGACCATGCCGAGTCGATTCCCTGGACGCAGCAGCAGATCGAGGACCTGTTCCTCGACCGCCTGGTGCTGGAATACGACCACGTCTTCTGCATCACCATCACCAGCGCGCGCAGCCTCATCTACGACCACGCCAACAAGGCCTCGCTCAACATCATCGGCCGCTACAAGGAACGCCGCCGCCAGGGCGGCCTCACCGGGCCGTTCAGCGTCGGCGTCATCAACAGCCGCACCATGTTCACCGGCCAGGCCGTGCAGGCGGCCGAAGTGGTGCGCCTGATCCGCCAAGGCGGCGCGCCCTCGCAGATCGGCGCGCGCATCCGCCAGCTGACCGAGGAGACCTACGCCTTCCTCATGCCGGCCGACCTGTTCCATGTCTACAAGCGCGCCTCGAAGCGCGGCGACAAGAGCATCAACTGGGGCACCTACCAACTCGGCCAGATGCTCGACGTGAAACCGATCCTCTGCTCGCACCGCGACCAGACCGGCCCGGTGGGCAAGGTGCGCGGCTTCGACACCGGAGTGGAGAAGCTGTTCCGCAACACGGCCGGCCAGATTCGCAAGGGCCTCAAGGCGCCGCAGGTGTGCATCAGCTATGGCGGCGATCCCGAGCAGGTGAAGGCCATGCCCGGCTATGCGGAACTGGATCGCGCCGCGCGCGAGTCCGACGTCGACCTGTTGACCTCGGTGATGAGCATGACGGCGGCGGTGAACGTCGGCTCCGGCGGCCTTTCCATCGCCTATGCGGCCGGCCCGCACGGTTTCAACTGAGCCCTGCCGTGCACCCCGATATCCGCCTCGACTACCGCGCGCGCCCCTCGGCGCTGGCTTTCATGGCGCGCGCGGTGCGGCCCTCGCCCGGCCTGCGCAAGGGCGTGCCGGCGATATCGGCGCGCTGGCGCCACCGCCCCGACGCGGCGGAGCTGGCGCGCTTCCATGCGTTGAGCGGCCTGCCGGAGGGCGAGGCGCTGCCGCTGCTCTATCCGCACACCATCGGTTTTCCCCTGCACATGAGCATCCTGACGCAGCCGGCCTTCCCGGTGCCGATCTGGAACGTCCTGCAGGTGCGCAACCGCATCCAGCAGCATGCGCCGCTCGCGCGCGACGCCGTGCTCGATATCACGGTACGCGTGGCCGGCCACCGCATCCTGGAGAAGGGCGCCGAGTTCGACCTGCACGCGACAGTGGGCGACGGCAAGTCGACCGCCTGGGAAAGCGTGAACACTTTTTACGTGCGCGGCCGCTTCGGCGCGCCGACGGCGGAGGCCATTCCCGAGGCGCCCAAAGTCAGTCCCGGCGACACGGCGCAGTGGCGCATGCCGGCCGGCGGCGGCTGGCACTACGGCGGCCTGTCGGGCGACTTCAACCCGCTGCATTGGTGGAGCCGCTATGCGCGCAAGCACGGCTTCGCGCAGGCCTTCTTCCATCCGCAGCGCGTGCTCGGCCAGTGCCTGGCGCGGCTGCCGCAGCCTTCCGGCCTGCCGCTGCAGCTGGATACCTGGATCAAGGGACCGGTGTTCTATGGCGCAGCGGTGAAGCTGCGCAGCGAGTCTGGCGCTGACGGCACGCGCTTTGCCCTGCATGTGAACGACGACGAGCGGCCTGCGATCATAGGACAGCTGCTCCGGGTTGGAGGGGCTTGAAAGCCTGATGAAACTTGACGAGGTTGAAATGACTGAACTGAAACACTGGCGCATCGAGCGCGAATCCGGCGGCCTGGCCTGGCTGACTTTCGACAAGGCGGGGGAGTCCACCAACACCCTTTCCGTAGCGGCCATGCTCGAACTGTCGCAGGCGCTGGACGAATTCGAGCGCGAGCCGCCGAAGGGCCTCATCATCCGTTCCGGCAAGAGCGCCGGCTTCATCGCCGGCGCCGACATCGAGGAGTTCACGAAAGTCGCCTCGCCCGCGGGCGCCAAGGCCCTGGTGCAGCGCGGCTGGGACCTCTACAACCGCCTCGCCGCCGTGAAGTATCCGACGGTGGCGCTGATCCGCGGCCACTGCATGGGCGGCGGCACCGAGCTGGCGCTGGCCTGCCGCTACCGCATCGCGGTGGACGAGCCGGGCACGCGCATCGCCCTGCCGGAAGTCATGCTCGGCATCGTGCCGGGCTGGGGCGGCATGCTCCGCCTGCCGCAGGCAATCGGCCCGGCCGCCGCGCTCGACATGATGCTCACCGGGCGCGCGTTGAACGCGAAGCGCGCCAAGCAACTGGGCTTTGCCGACGAATGCGTGCCGCCGCGCGTGATGGAGAACGCCGCGCGCATGCTGGTGCTCTCGGGCCAGCCGAAGCGGGAACTACCGTTCATGCAGAAGCTGATGAACGGCCCGCTGAAGGGCTTCGTCGCCGCGCAGGCGCGCAAGCAGGTGGCGAAGCGCGCCCGCCCCGAGCACTACCCGGCGCCCTACGCCATCCTCGACATGTGGGCGAATTACGGCGGCGATGCGCTGGCCGTGCCGGCCGACAGGCCGACCTCGATGGAAGCCATCGCCGCCTCGCCGACGACGAAGAACCTGGTGCGGGTGTACTACCTGCAGGAGCGGCTCAAAGGTTTCGGAAAGCCGGATGGAAAAGGCGGCGACTTCGCGCCGAAGCACCTGCACGTCATCGGCGCCGGCGTCATGGGCGGCGACATCGCCGCCTGGGGCGCGCTGCGCGGCCTCACGGTGACGCTGCAGGACCAGAACATCGAGCGCATCGCGCCGGCCATCCAGCGCGCCGCGACGGCCTTCAAGAAGAAGCTGCGCGACGACACGCAGGTGCGCTTCACGCTCGACCGGCTGATCCCCGACCCGAGCGGCCAGGGTGCGCGCCAGGCCGACGTGGTGATCGAGGCGATCTTCGAGAACCTGGAGGCGAAGCGCAAGCTCTTCGCCGACATCGAGGCCATCGCCAAACCCGACGCCGTGCTCGCCAGCAACACTTCGAGCCTGAAGCTGGAGGACATCGCCGTCGGCCTGAAGAACCCGGCGCGCCTGATCGGCATCCACTTCTTCAACCCGGTGGCGAAGATGCCGCTGGTGGAGGTGGTCGAGGGCAGGGATTCCGATCCGGCCGCGCTGAAGAAGGGCCTCGCCTTCGTGCGCAAGATCGACAAGCTGGCGCTGCCGGTGAAGAGCGCGCCCGGCTTCCTGGTGAACGCCGTGCTGGCGCCCTATATGCAGGAGGCGATGCGCTGCGTGGACGAGGGCATCGCGCCGCAAGTGGTCGACGAGGCGGCGCTGGCCTTCGGCATGCCGCTCGGCCCCATCGAGCTGGCCGACACCGTCGGCCTCGACATCGCCGTCGCCGCCGGTGCGCAGCTGGCCAGCGGCATCACCGAGCCGCCGAAGAAGCTGATGGAGCTGGTGAATGCCGGCCACCTCGGCCGCAAGACGGGGCGCGGCTTCTACACGTACAATCAGGGCAAGCCGCAGAAGGGCGCCGTGGGCCAGGTGCCGGCGGGGCTCGCCGACCGGCTGGTGAAGCCCTTCCTGGCGGCGGCGCAGCGCGCGGTCGACGAGGGCGTCGTCGCCGACGCCGAGCTGGCCGATGCCGGCGTGATCTTCGGCACCGGCTTCGCGCCGTTCCGCGGCGGGCCGATGAACTACTTGAAAGAAAGTCAGTGAGCGACGAACCGACGCGATTGCCCGGGAAGCAACCCACCCTGCGCGTGATGCCGATGCCGGCTGACGTGAACCACGCCGGCGACATCTTCGGCGGCTACATCATGGCCAACGTCGACCTGGCCGGCGGCATCGCCGCCATCCGCCGCGCGCGCGGCCGCGTCGCCACCATCGCCGTGAACCAGTTCCTCTTCAAGCAGCCGGTGTCGGTGGGTGACGTGCTGTCCTTCTACGCCGAGGTGATCAAGGTCGGCCGCACCTCGATGACCATCAATGTCGAGGTCTACGCCGAGCGCCATCCGACCAGTCCGCTGGTGGTCAAGGTGACGGAAGCGCAATTGACCTATGTCGCCGTGGATGCCGACGGCGGCAAGCGCGAGGTCCCGCCCGAACTGTAGCAACGCATGTCCGCGCCATCCCGGCGCTCCCCCTTCAGGCACCCGAATCAGGAGAAGCAAGTGAGCAATTTCATCGTACGCAAAGTCGCCGTGCTCGGCGCCGGCGTCATGGGCGCGCAGATCGCCGCCCACTGCGCCAACGCCAACGTGCCGGTCGTGCTGTTCGACCTGCCGGCGAAGGAAGGCGATCCGAATGGGATCGTGAAGAAAGCGTTGGACGGCCTGAAGAAACTCGAACCGACGCCCTTCGCCACCAAGGACCGCGTCGCCTATATCGACGCCGCCAACTACGATTCGGGCCTCGAGCAGTTGCGCGGCTGCGACCTGGTCATCGAGGCCATCGCCGAGAAGATGGAGTGGAAGCACGACCTCTACAAGAAGGTCGCGCCCTTTGTCGCCGAAGGCGCCATCTTCGCCAGCAACACCTCCGGCCTGTCGATCAACGCGCTCGCCGAGGCGCTGCCCGAGGCCCTGCGCAGCCGCTTCTGCGGCATCCATTTCTTCAACCCGCCGCGCTACATGCAGCTGGTCGAGATCATCCCCTGCAAGGCGAGCGCCGCGACGATGCTCGACGACCTGGAGACCTTCCTCACCACCACCCTGGGCAAGGGCGTGGTGCGCGCACTGGACACGCCGAACTTCGTCGCCAACCGCGTCGGCGTCTTCTCCATGCTCGCCGTGATGCACCACACCGGGCGCCTGGGCCTCGGCTTCGACGTGGTGGATGCGCTGACCGGCCCGGCCATCGGCCGGCCGAAGAGCGCCACCTATCGCACGGCGGATGTCGTCGGCCTCGACACGATGGCCCACGTCATCGGTACCATGCAGTCCACGCTGTCTGACGATCCCTGGCACAAGCACTACGCCGTGCCAGGGTGGCTGACTTTTCTGATCCAGAAGGGCGCGCTCGGCCAGAAGACCCGGGCCGGCATCTACAGGAAGGAAGGCAAGGCGATCCACGTGATCGACCTGGCCAAGCAGGACTACCGGCCTTCGGCCGGCGAGGTCGACGCCGAGGTCGCCGCGATTCTCAAGATCAGGAATCCCGCGGAGAAGTTCGAGAAGCTGCGCGCGCATGCCTCCCCGCAGGCACAGTTCCTCTGGGCCATCTTCCGCGACATCTTCCACTACTGCACCTTCCACCTCGAATCGATTGCCGACAATGCGCGCGACGTCGACTTCGCCATGCGCTGGGGCTTCGGCTGGAAGGAAGGCCCTTTCGAGACCTGGCAGGCGGCCGGCTGGCAGGCCATCGCGGCTGCCGTGAAGGCCGACATCGAGGCCGGCCAGGCGATGAGCAGCGCGCCGCTGCCTGCCTGGGTCTTCGACGGCAGAAGCAGCGTGCACGGCAAGGCCGGATCGTATTCGGCCAGCGCGAAGACCGAGAAACCGCGCTCGACGCTGCCGGTGTATGCCCGTCAAATCTTCCCCGAGCGCGTACTGGGCGAGGCCGAGGAACGCGGCACGACGGTGTTCGAGAGCGACGCCGTGCGCATGTGGACGGCGGCGGGCGATGCCGAGATCGCCGTGCTGTCCTTCAAGAGCAAGGCCAACACCCTCGGCCCCGACGTGCTGGAAGGCATCATCGAGGCGGTGGCGCGCGCCGAACGCGAGTATCGCGGCCTGGTGATCTGGCAAACGAAACCGCCGTTCTCGGCCGGCGCGAATCTCGCGGCGCTGGCGCCGGCCCTGCAGGCGAAGGATTTCGCCGGGCTGGAGAAAGGCGTGGCGCGCTTCCAGCAGATGAGCCAGACCCTGAAGTACGCCCAGGTGCCGGTGGTGGCGGCAGTGAACGGCATGGCGCTCGGCGGCGGCTGCGAGGTCGTCATGCATTCGAGCCGCGCCGTAGCGGCGCTGGAGTCCTACATCGGCCTGGTCGAGGCCGGCGTCGGCCTCATCCCGGCCGGCGGCGGCTGCAAGGAGTTCGCCGTGCGCGCGTCCGACGCCGCGGCGCGCATTTCCGGCGGCGACATCTTCCTCTTCCTGCAGCCGGTGTTCCAGACCGTCGCCATGGCCAACGTCTCGAAGAGCGCGCTGGAGGCGCGCGAGCTCGGCTTCCTGCGCGAGTCCGATCCGGTCGTGTTCAATGCCCAGGAGATCCTGCATGTCGCCCGGCAGACGGCGCGCGCCCTGGCCGAATCCGGCTGGCGGCCGAAGCTGGCGCCGCGCGGCGTCAAAGTGGCCGGCCGCAACGGCATCGCCACGCTGGAGATGATGCTGGTGAACATGAAGGAGGGCCGCATGATCTCCGCCCACGACTACCGCGTCGCGAAAGGGGCGGCCGCCGCCCTCTGCGGCGGCGACGTCGAGACCGGCACGCCGGTGAGCGAGGACTGGCTGCTCGCCGTCGAGCGCCACGAGTTCGTCGAGCTGCTGAAGACCGAGAAGACCCAACAGCGCATCGCCCACATGCTGGAAACCGGCAAGCCGCTGCGGAATTGAAAGGATATTACAAAATGAGCAACCAGGTACAGGACGCCTACATCGTCGCCGCCACGCGCACCCCGGTCGGCAAGGTCCGCGGCGCGCTGAAGAACGTGCGTCCCGACGACATGCTGGCCCACGTCATCCGCAATGTCATGGCGCGCGCGCCCGGCCTCGACCCGCAGCTGATCGGCGACGTCGTCGTCGGCTGCGCCATGCCGGAGGCCGAGCAGGGCATGAACGTCGCCCGCATCGGCCTCTTGCTGGCCGGCCTGCCCAACAGCGTGCCGGGCATGACCATCAACCGCTTCTGCTCTTCCGGCGTGCAGGCCGTGGCGCTCGCCGCCGACCGCATCCGCCTGGGCGAAGCCGACGTCATGATCGCCGCCGGCACTGAGACCATGAGCATGATGCCGACCATGATGGGCAACAAGATCTCGCTCAACCCGGCGGTGTTCGAGAAGGACGAGAACGTCGGCATTGCCTACGGCATGGGCCTCACCGCCGAGAAGGTGGCGGCGCAGTGGAAGGTCACGCGCGAGGACCAGGACGCCTTCGCCGTCGCCAGCCACCGCAAGGCCACCGCCGCCATCGCGGCGGGCAAGTTCAAGGCGGAGATCTCGCCCTACACCGTGCACGACCACCTGCCCGACTTCAGGAGCGGCGCCGTGAAGATCGTCGAGCGCGTGGTGGAGCACGACGAAGGCCCGCGCCCCGACAGTTCCATCGAAGGACTGGCCAGGCTGCGGCCGGTGTTCGCGGCGAAGGGTTCGGTCACTGCCGGCAATTCCTCGCAGATGTCCGACGGCGCCGGCGCCGTGCTGCTGGTCTCGGAGAAGATCCTCAAGCAATTCAACCTCAAGCCGATCGCGCGCTTCCGCGGCTTCGCCGTCGCCGGCGTGCCGCCGGAGGTCATGGGCATCGGCCCGATCGAGGCGATCCCGCGCGTGCTCAGGCAGGCCGGCGTCAGCCAGTCCGACGTGGACTGGATCGAACTCAACGAGGCCTTCGCTGCCCAGGCGCTGGCGGTGATGCGCACGCTGGAACTCGACCCGCAGAAGGTGAACCCGCAGGGCGGCGCCATCGCGCTGGGCCATCCGCTCGGGGCCACCGGCGCCATCCGCACCGCCACCCTGATGGCGGCGATGCAGCGCGGCGAGGCGAAGTTCGGCCTGGTGACCATGTGCATCGGCACCGGCATGGGGGCGGCCGGGCTGTTCGAGTCGGTGGTATGAGTTTGCCGTCCTGCGGGAGCTGAATGATGCTGAAGAAGACTGTCCTTGTGCTGCTGTTCGCGCTGGCGCTGCTGGTTGCCATCGTCGCCGCCAATACCCTGCGCCATGGGTCGCGCCAGATCGAGGCGGCGCCGGTCGAGCCGCTGGCGCTGGACCGGAACGCTGCCGCGCAGCGCCTGGCCGCTGCCGTGCGCCTGCGGACGATCTCCTTCGACGGCCGCGACGGCGCCAGCGTCGCGGAATTCCGCAAGCTGCATGCCCTGCTGGAGAAGTCCTTCCCGCGCGCGCATGCCGTGCTCAAGCGGGAAATCGTCGGTGAGCTGAGCCTGCTCTACACCTGGCCCGGCAGCGACGCCGCGGCGAAGCCGATCATGCTGATGGCGCACCAGGACGTCGTGCCGATCGCACCGGGCACCGAGAAGGACTGGCAGGTCGATCCCTTCGCCGGCGAGATTCGCGACGGCTTTGTCTGGGGGCGCGGCGCCTGGGACGACAAGGCCAACCTGTTCGCCATCCTCGAAGCGGTCGAGGCGCTCGCCGCGTCCGGCTTCAAACCGCGCCAGACCATCTACGTTGCCTCCGGCCACGACGAGGAAATCGGAGGTCGGCAGGGCGCCAAAGCCATTGCCGCGCTGCTGCAGTCGCGCGGCGTGAAGCTTGACTTTGTCATCGACGAGGGCCTGCTCATCACCGAAGGCGTGCTCAAGGGCCTCGACCGGCCGGCCGCGCTCATTGGCGTCGCCGAGAAGGGCTACCTCACGCTGGCGCTGGCGGCCACCGCCACACCCGGGCATTCCTCCATGCCGCCGCCGAATACCGCCATCGGCATGCTCAGCACGGCGCTGGCGCGGCTCGAAGACCGGCAGATGCCGGCCGCCATCCGCGGCGTCGCGGCCGAGACCTTCGACACCATCGCGCCGGAGATGAGCGGCCTGAACCGCGTGCTGCTCTCCAACCTCTGGCTGTTCGGCCCGCTCGTCAAGAGCCAGCTGGAGAAGGGCGGCTCCACCAATGCCATGCTGCGCACCACCACAGCGCTCACCGTGGTGAATGCCGGCAACAAGGAAAACGTGCTGCCCGGCAGGGCCGACGCCCTCGTCAATTTCCGCATCCTGCCCGGCGACAGCATCGACGGCGTGACGGCGCACGTCAGGTCCGTCACGGCCAACCAGGCGATCAAGGTCGCGCCCAGCGGGCATGCCAACGAGCCGATACCGATCTCGCCCTCGACCGCGCCATCCTACCGGCTCATCGCGCGCACTGTCCGCGAACTGTTTCCCGGCACCGTGGTGGCGCCCGGCCTGATGGTCGCCGCCACCGATTCGCGCCACATGGCGCCGCTCGCCGACGCCATCTACCGCTTCTCGCCGGTGCGCGCAAAGAGCGAGGACCTGTCGCGCTTCCATGGCACCAACGAGCGCATCTCGGTCGACAACCATGCCGAGCTGATCGCCTTCTACCACCGCCTGCTGCTCAACGCGGCGGGCAAATGACCGCGAGGCCGGCATGAACGACCAGGTTTTGCTCGACATCCGCGGCGTCGTCGCCACCCTGACCCTGAACCGTCCGCGGGCGATGAATTCGCTCGGCGTCGAGATGGGCAAGGCGCTGCTGGCGCGCGTGCAGGAGTTGCAGGCGGCACAGGGCGTGAAAGCCATCATCGTCACCGGCGCCGGCGAGCATTTCATGGCCGGCGGCGACATCAAGGAGTTCCACACCATCGTCGCCGCGGCGCCGGAAACGCGCCGGCAAACCTTCGAGGGGCTGATCGCGCAATTCGTGCACCCGGCCATTGAAATCCTGCGTGCCCTGCCGCAGCCGGTGATCGCCAAGGTGCGCGGCGCCTGCGCCGGTTTCGGCTTCTCCCTGATGGCCGGCTGCGACCTGTCGATCGCCGCCGACAACGCCTACTTCACCACCGGGTATTCGCTGCTCGGCACCACCGCCGATGGCGGCAGCACCTACTTCCTGCCGCGCCTGGTCGGCGCCAAGCGGGCGGCCGAACTGATGCTGCTGGCCGATCGCATCGACGCGCAGCAGGCGCTCGCACTCGGCCTGCTCAACCGCGTCGTGCCACTGGTCGAACTGGACGCGGCGTGCGAGGCGCTGGCGCAACGCCTCGCCGCCGGTCCGCCGCACGCCCATGCCGGCACCAAGCGCCTGCTGCAGCAATCGCTCGGCAATTCGCTCGCCGACCAGCTGCGCGCCGAAGCGCAATCCTTCGCCCGCTGCAGCGCCAGCGCCGACTTCGCCGAAGGCGTCAGCGCCTTCATCGAAAAGCGCAAGCCGCAGTTCAAGGGAAACTGAGGCGCGCCGGCGCGCGCCGCTCTCAACATCCCGACGAAGGCCCGAAAGCCGCGTCCCGCCTGGCGTTCAGGCCGATTGCCGGTGGTTTGAGGCGTGCGCGTACGCGTTGATCAGCGCGCTGCTGCCGCCAGTTCCTCACGGAAGCGCCGATAGTCGTCGGCGCTTTGCTGCGGCCGTTCGATCATCGGCAAATGGCCGATGCCGGGCATGATGACCACGCGGGATTGCGGCAGCAGCTTGTGCAGGATGGCGGCGCTGCCGACGTGCAGGGCACGATCGCGATCTCCCCACACGATCAACGCCGGCACCGGCAGTCCATTCACACGCGCCTCGATCGAGTCGTCCGCGATCTGGCGGAAGATGCGCTCCTCCAGCGCGACGTTGCGAATGCGTTCCTGTGCCATGACGTCGAGCATCGGCCGCGGAATGAAGGGCGGATCGCTCATGACGAAAGGCAGGATCTGCGCAAACTCCTCTTCATTGCGCGCGATCAGCGGATTACGTTCGGTTTGCGTCACGATGTCGCGCAGTTCGCTCGCCGGCGCGCTCCACACGCCGGCCGGATCGAGCAGCCACAGGCTGGCGGTCTCTGCCGGATAGCGCGCCGCATATGCTAGGGCGATTTGCCCGCCCATCGAATTGCCGCCGATGTGCACGCGCCGGATGCCGAGCGCCTGGAGCAGCGCATGCAGCCGCTCGGCCTGTGCCGCCGGGCTGTAGTCCGCCTCCGCCGGATGCGCCGATTCTCCGAAGCCGATATGGTCGGGAACGATCACATGGTATTGCGGCGTGAGAAATCGCGCGACGCGGCTGAAGTTGTCCTTGTTGGCGCCAAAGCCGTGCAGCAGCAGCAAGGGCTCGCCCGCCATGTTGCCGCCTTCCAGATAGGCGTAGCCCACTCCGCCGGGCAGTTCGATCTGCCGGCGCGCGAGCCCGGCGCGGCCGCGCTCCGCCTCGATCAACAGCCGCGTGACCGGCTCCGGCACGAGATAGACCGCAGCCACCAGCCCGCCGGCCAGGAGGATCAGCACACTCAGGAGAATTTTCAGGATACGCATGGCGGAGTCCGGTGGATGGAGAGGTGGGAGCGCGAAGCCTCAATTACCATCAGCCTGGCAGCGGAGAATCTGGGCTCTTCTACATTTTCAAGGTGAAGCTAGCCGGCGCTGCGTGGCGTCACCGGTGGCGTCGGGTGCAACACCGGGTTCGACCTTGTCGGCATACATGGTTGCGAGGCGTTTAATCTCCGGAAGAATCTTCGAGGTCCAATTTCTCGTGCCGTAAAACGCAGCAATCCGGACGCTGTTGACGTAAAGGCTCCAACCCGGCCTGGGCGGAATCTTTTCTTCACTTCGGTCGACGCGTTCCTTTAACCACCCGAGGTCAGATGGATAGTCGGAGTCTGTGTAGGGATCGGCGATGCGGTCGTTCTTAACGACGCGATAGGTAAGTATTTTGAATTCGTCAGAACTCTTCAAACTGTCTTCCATGCCAGACCAAGAGCTTTCCCAGTAGGTGCACCATCGGCAATCTCTAGAACTCCAATACACCAGGACGACGCCCTGCTTTGCGGCGGTCTGTGCTTCCGCAAAGGCTGGCGACAGCAGTATGACAAGAGCGAGTAGAGCAAGCTGGCTTGAGGACCATCGAATCATGATGAAACCTCTGTGTGCGCGGCTATTGAGAATCGCGGAAGTGACTGATAATTACCCGTCGTCCCCGCGAAAGCGGGGACCCAGTAGATCATCGCTTTCGCGGGAATGACGCGCGGGTGGCGAGGCCGTCAGTCATATTTACGAGCTTCAATAAGCACGAAATATCTACCAGTTGAAACGCTCCGGCTTCTTTCGTTCTAGCTTTGCCTCGCCCCAAGCGTTGGTTCCCCCCCTATACCAGATCACATCTTTGTATCCAGCTTCGAGCGCGTGTAGCGAAGCATTGTAGGAAAGCCAGCATTCTGAGCTAAGGCATAAAAAAACGACTGGTCGAGTCTTATCCCCAACCGTTAACTTTTCCAGCGCTGCCGCAAATCGAATCTTTTCCGCATGAAAGAACTGGCTGTCGCCAACACCAGACAGCCAATATGCACCCGGGACCGTGGTGCGGGTCTTCGAATCGAGAACGTCTATGACCAGAACCTTGGCGTTGCTTTCAAGGAGCGGCTTAAGTTCCAGCGTCTTGATCACTCGTGCACCGGGAATTGAAACAGGTGTTGGAGCGTGAGGAAGAGATCGGTTCGGGGATGCCGTTGGCTCAACTCCCCAATCCTTATCCTCATACGAAAACGTCGCTATCGGATGGGCTAGCTGCGGGAACGGAACTTGCCCAAATGCCAGATGTGAAACCAGCAGAAAAAGCAGAACAAGAATGTGGCGCATGTGATTTTTCGTTATGAGGGGCTGATTCCGTGATTGATGGCAGTCGGTACCCGCGGGGCAGCATATGACGCCAAACGAATCACGAGGGGGGCGCTGGTGCGGCGCTCAATGCAATCTCGCCAACTGTAACGCGGTGTTGTGCGTCATTGAATTGGCTTGCGAATTGCAGTGCTCTTGACAATTTTTGCTTCGCGATCTTCGGAATCACTGACCGTTCGGTAGGTTGTGTCGCCAAGGAGATAGGTGAACCAGCATTCGTTGTGGCGCATATTCCAAGCGGTCAGATGTTCGTCAACGCATACTTTGCCGTTGTCTTCAACCCACCATTTCCCGATTGAACCGCTGGATGCCCCGTTTGCGCGAGCGACGACATATCCGGATAGCGTACCGTCTGACTTGAGATCGATGTTCATTTCGGCCTTGCCCGATGACGTGAGTCCCTTGATATTCGAATCAGCCATGGCGGTCACCAAGTGCTGCTTTTGCACCTTGGTTCCACCGGCATCCAGCAACTCGCCGAGCGTTTCCTGAGCAAAAGAATCGGTTGCGACGACTGCAAGGACTATTGCTGCGACGTGCACAGGAGGATTTTGCATCTGAATCTCCTTGGTTGAAAGTAGCACTGGTACGGCGGAAAAACCTGCCGTAAGCTACGGATGCCCAACGAAGACGCGAAAACACATCTCATTATGCATACTGCCACTAACCAAACAGAATAACAAGATTGACGCCGCGACTGTGTTGGGAGTTAACGAGCTGTCCGGTTCTGTAGCCGGAAACCGCAAGAAGACGCAGTGCGTTGCGCATCCTGCCTTGAACCCAATGGTATATCAAGGCCGAACGGGCATTCCAGTCCGGTCGCCTCAAAGCACATGCTGCACCAGCCGGCCCAGCCATTCGTGCAACAGCGCGCGCGATTGTGCCAGACCCTGCAGCTGCGGCAGGAAATCCGGCAGCGACAGCGGCGGCTGCGTCGGGTAGGCGGTGGGCGCCGCCACGGCTTCGATTCCCGCCTGCTCGAATTCGGCCAGTGCGCGCACCATGTGCGCTGCATGGGTGACCAGCAACACGCGCTTCGCGCCGGCCTCGCGCAAGAGGGGCGCGCTGAAGCGCGCGTTCTCCCGTGTGTCGCTGGAACGATCTTCCACCCAGCGCGCCTGCAAGCCGAAATCCCGCTGCAGTGCTTCGCGCATGGCCTGCGCCTCGGGCAGGCCGCCGCGTGGTGCGCCGCCGGTCAGCAGAATCGGCAGTCTCGTCTGGCGCGCCAGCCGGGCGCCGTAGCGCAGTCGCTCCAGGCCGGAGGCGCTGACGGTGTCGCCGCCGTACTCCGGTGCAGCATGATAGTTGCCGCCGCCGAGGACGACGATGGCGTCGGCGCCCTGCGCTGCCGCCGGCGCGAGCGGCGGCAGCGCGTCGGCCGGATCGCCGAACGGCCGCGTCAGTGCCGGCATGGCGAGCAGCCAGAGCAGCAGGAGGCTGCTCCATGCCAGGGACTTGCCGGTGCGCGGCCAGCGTTGCTGCAGCAGCAGCCCGAATGCCGCGAGCAGTAGCGGGCCGGCCGGCGGCAGCATCAGGTCGGCGAGCGTCATATTCAGCAGGAACATCGCGGGTCGTGGCGCAGGGTCAGGCTGCTAGCCCGTCACCTTGCGCAGCAGCGCCCGGCCTGCCATGCGCAGCCGCTGTGCCAGCGGGAAACGCTTGAAATTGGTCTTCACCGCACCCTGGGTGAACGCGGTGCGCTTCGAGTAGTCGATGTTCACGTCGACAACCACCGGCCGGCCGCTTGCCGCCAGGCGCCGTGCCTCGGCAATCGCGTCCTCGATGGCGGCATTGTCGCCCATCGCCACGTGCGCGGCGCCGGTGGCCGCCGCCACGGCGGCGAGGTTTACTGCACCGAGCGTCGAGCAGGGTTTGCGATTGTAGGGAATCTCCTGCGCCTGGGCGATCTGCGACAGCTCGCCGTCGTTGAAGACGTAGTAGACGACGCCGAGGCCGTGCGTCGCCGCGGTGACGATCTCCATGCAGGTCATCATGAAGGCACCGTCGCCGACGATGGCAAACACTTCGCGCTCGGGCCGGGCGATCTTTGCGCCGATGGCCGCCGGCACGGCATAGCCCATGCAGTTGAAGTCGGTCGGCACGATCAGGCACTTCGAGCGGTGCACCGGGAACAGCTCGGCGGTCAGGTAGGTATGGTTGCCGTCGTCGACCACGGTTATGGCGTCGTCCGGCACCTGCCGCCGCAGCGCCTGGAAGAAGCGCGCCGGGTTCACCCGCGTGCCGCTGTCGTGCGCCAGCCATTCCGCCGCATAGGCCTGCTTGTCGCGGCGAATCGCCTCGCTCAGGGCGGCATCGTGCGGGCGCGGCGCGGCGGCGCGCAGCGCGTCGAGCAGCGCCGTCAGGGCGGCGCCGGCGTCGGCTGCGATGGCGACGCGGGCCGGGTAGTTCTGGTTGAACACCGCCGGACTGATGTCGATATGGATCAGGTTTTCCGGCACCGTGACGCCGAAGCTGCCGGTCGCCAGCTCGGCAAAGCGCGTGCCGACGGCGAGCAGGCAGTCGCAGTCCTTGAAGGCGTTGCGCGCGGCCGGGACCGCCGTGGCGCCGAAGCTGAAGCCGGCGTGCAGCGGGTGGTCGGCCGGGAACACCGAGAGGCCCTGCAGCGTCGTCGCCACCGGCATCTGCAACAGTTCCGCCAGCGCGATGGCCTGCGCCGTTGCATCGCGCGCGCCCCAGCCGACGAAGAGGCCGGGCCGCCGCGCCGCGCGCAGCAAGACCATGGCGCGCTCGATTTCCGCCGCGAGCGGAGCGGCCGGCGGCGCCGGTGGCACGAACCGCGGCAGTTCGCCGACTTCACCGGGAAACAGTTGCAGGTTCACCGGCAGCTCGACATACACCGGACCGGGCTCGCCGCCGGTGGCGAGGCGCCAGGCTTCGAACAGTGTCGGCACGATGTCCTCGTGCCGTTTGAGGTGGAAGGTTGCCTTGGTCAGCGGGCGCATGAAGGCGTGCTGGTCGATCTCGTGCAGCTGATAGCGCTTGTCCAGGTCGGTGCGGATGCCGCCGGAGAGGACCAGCATCGGCACGCCGGCGAGGAACGCTTCGCCGATGCCGCTGGCGGCGTGGGTGAGCCCGGCCGCCGGCACGATGGCCAAGGTGCCGACGGCGTCGGAGACGCGGCTGACGGCATCGGCCATGAAGGACGCGCTGCCCTCGTGCGTCACCAGTACCGGCGTGATGTGCTGCGAGCTGTTCAGGGCGTCGTAAAACTCGGTGTTGTGTACCCCCGGAATGCCGAAGGTATGGCGCACGCCGAGCTGTTCCAGGGCATACGCCGCGAGCCATGCGCCGGTCTTTTTCATGGGCTTACTCCTGTCGCGTTATCGATTGCGCGGCGCCGCGGCCGGTTAGGACGCAGCCGCCAAGGAAGGTGCCCTCCAGCGCACGCAGGCCGTGCATGCCGCCGCCGCCGAAGCCGGCCGCCTCGCCGGCGGCATAGAGCCGCGGTATCGGCCTGCCGGCGGTGTCGAGCACGCGGCTGTGCAGGTCGGTCTGGATGCCGCCGAGGCTCTTGCGGCTGACGATGAACTCGCGGATGGCGATCAGCGGCAGCGCACCGGGTTCGAGGATCTTCTGGTACTTGCAGGTGCGGATCCGATCGCCTTTCCAGCGGCGCAGGCAGGCGATGCGCCGCAGTTGCTCGTCGTTGTGAAATGTCTCGCCGCGATCGATTTGCGCGTCGTAGGCCAGCACCGCTTCGCTCATCGCCGCCAGGTCGACCGCGTCGTCTTCCTGCAGCGCGTTCATCTTCGCCACCAGGTCGGGCAGGGAGGCGGCGACGACGAAATCCTTGCAGTTGGCGAGCAGCTCCTCGACCAGCCAGCGATTGCCGAACAGCAGGTCGCGCAGGAAGGCGAGCTTCTTCTTGTCGCGGATCGACGGGTTGAACTCGGCGCCGGAGACGGCGAGTTCCTTCAGGGCAATCTTGTGGTTGAGCAGCTGCCAGGAATACTGCCGCTCGGTGGCGCAGACGCGCGTTACCAGGTCGCGCGTGTCGAAACCGGTCACCAGCGGCGGCTGCAAGCGCTGCCCGCGCCAATCCAGCCACAGGGCGGAGCGCGGCGGCACCAGCGACAGGCCGTGGTCGGGCTTGCGCGGCTTCCAGTGGTGCACGCCGGCGGCGTAGTCCCACATCTTGTCGAGGTGGGTGAGGTTGCCGCCGATCTTCGCGACCGCGTCGTGCACCATGCCGTCGGCGTAGCGATGCGAGCCGTTGAGGATGGTCTGCGGCGGCGTGCGCCAGTCGGCATGCCAGTGCTGCCGCACCTTCTCCAGGCTGCCGTTGATGCCGCCGGTGGCGACGATGAGCGCCTCGCCGAAGGCTTCGAAGGCTTCGCCGGTGGCCTCCAGCGTGCCGCCGCAGCCGCTGATTTCGCCCATCAGGCTGGCAAAGGCCTCGACGCGGTGGCCGAAATGCAGCGTCAGCCGCGCCGCCTGCGGATGGGCGCGCAGGCGCGCGATGAGCTGCAGCGCGAGTTCGCGCCCGGTGCCCCAGACGATATGGAAGCGCGGCACCGAATTGCCCGGCGCGTGTTGGCCGCGCTCGACCCAGTGCGGCACGGGGAAGTAGGTGATGCCGTTGGCCTTGAGCCAGAGATAGACGTCGTCGTGGCAGCGCTGCGTGTAGGCCTCGGCCCAGCGGCGCGGCCATACGTCTGCCGCACCGAATTCGGCGAAGGCGCACCAGTCGCGGTAGGCCAGTTCCGGCGTGTCGCGGATGCCGGCGCGGCGCTGTTCGCGGCTGCCGACGACGAACATGCCGCCGAAGCTTTCCCGCGCCAGGCCGCCGAAATTCTCCTCGTCGTCGCGGTCGAGAATCACCACGCTGCGGCCGGCGTCCAGCAATTCCAGCGCGGCGCAGAGGCCCGCCAGGCCGCCGCCGATGATGACGACGTCGCTCTTGTAGGTTCGCATGTGTGTCTCCTCGCGCGCGTGGAAGCCGCCCGCCGCGGGGCGTTGTTCTGTTGTGGCGCGTGCCCGCAGGGCGCAAGGATAGCGCAATGCCGGTCGCCTTGCAGCGACACGCTAAGCCCATGGCGCGCAAGGCTTAGTCATGCCGCGCGCGCTTTCCGTCGGCGGGCAACGACGGTTGCGCGCGGCGTGCCGCGCGGCGGTGCCCGTCGATGCGCCCCATCCGACTGATGTTACGCAACAAAGCCGCGCGGGCATGCGGCTTGCGTAGGGCTTGCTGCCGCCAGCAATGCGCGGTGTCGCGTTTCTGCATGAAAACCACACAAGGAGTCGCCATGCTCGACAAGATGCAACTTTTCGGCAAACCGAACCAACCGCAACCCGCACCGAGGCCGGACGCCGCGGCGGCGCCGCGCAAACCCGCCGACGCAGCACCGCCGCCGGCCCCGGCGCGGCCCGATGCCGCACCTGCCGTCGCGCCGCGGCCCGAGCCGGGTGAAGGCAGCCGGCTGACCGTCGGTCCCGGCGTCAAACTGAAGGGCGCCGAGATCGCCGACTGCGGCATGCTGGTGGTCGAGGGGCGCGTCGAGGCAGTGCTCGACAGCCAGGCGATTCAGATTGCCGAGGCCGGTGCCTTCTCCGGCCGTGTCGTCATCGACAACGCGGAAATCTTTGGCCACTTCGACGGCGATCTGCTGGCGCGCAAGCGCCTGGTGGTGCATGCCACCGGACGCGTCTCCGGCAAGATCCGCTACGGCAAGATCGTCATCGAGGAAGGCGGCGAGGTGTCTGGCGACGTCTGCTCGCTGGCGGCCGAGCAGGTGGCCAGCCCGCCGGCGCCGGTAAGCGCGCTGGCGTCGCCGGCAAACGACGAAGCGCGGCGGCCCGAGCGGCTCAGCCTGGATGCCGCGCTGGCCAGGCCGCGTCCCGCCGTCTTCGCCAAGTAAGGCCCGCCGCCTTCCCGGCGGGGAAGGCGCAGGACCGGACGCCGGCTCCGTACGCGGAGCCGGCGCGCTTTCGTACGCCGATCCGGTGGCGCTGCTGGCATAATGGCCCTCGACACGGACTCCGGCGAGCGCCATGCCCGACAGGAAATACGGTTTCGGAACCTTGTGCCTGCACGCGGGCAGCCAGCCCGACGCCGCCACCGGCGCGCGGGCGGTGCCGATCTACCAGACGACCTCCTTCGTCTTCGATTCGGTTGAGCATGCGGCGAGCCTGTTCAACCTGCAGACCTTCGGCAACGTCTATTCGCGCATTTCCAATCCGACCGTGGCGGTGCTCGAGGAGCGCGTCGCCGCGCTCGAGGGCGGCCGCGCCGCGCTGGCCGCCGCCAGCGGCCAGTCGGCGCAGCTGGTCGCGCTGCTGACGCTGTGCGAGGCCGGCGACCACATCGTTTCCGCCAGCACGCTCTATGGCGGCACCTACTCGCAATTCGACTTCAACTTCCGCAAGCTCGGCATCGACACCACCTTCGTCGACCCTGACGAGCCGGAGAATTTTCGCCGCGCCATAACGCCGAAGACGAAATGCCTGTACGCCGAGACCATCGGCAATCCGCGCGGCAATGTGCTCGACATAGCCGCCGTGGCGCGCATTGCACGCGAGGCGGGGCTTCCGCTGGTGGTCGACAACACCTTCGCCTCGCCCTACCTGTGCCGGCCGATCGAGCACGGCGCCGACATCGTCGTGCATTCGGCCACCAAGTTCATCGGCGGCCATGGCACCACCATGGGCGGGCTGATCGTCGAGTCCGGCAAATTCCCCTGGGACAATGGCAAGTTCCCGCAGATGACCGAGCCCTCGCAGGGCTACCACGGCGTGCGCTTCCACGAGACCTTCGGCGACTTCGGCTTCACCATGCGCGCCCGCTTCGAGACGCTGCGCACGCTGGGGCCGGCGCTCGCGCCATTGAATGCCTGGCTGCTGCTGCAGGGCCTGGAGACGCTGCACCTGCGCATGGAGCGCCACGTCGCCAACGCCCAGGCGGTGGCGGAATTCCTCGCCGCGCATCCGCGCGTCGCCTGGGTGAACCACGCCGGCCTGGCGGATAACCCGTACCATGCGCTGGCGCGGAAATACCTGCCGAAGGGCGCCGGCTCGATCTTCACCTTCGGCATCCATGGCGGCCAGCGCGCCGGCGAGAGGTTCATCGAAGGCGTGAGTTTCCTTTCGCACCTCGCCAACGTTGGCGATGCGAGGACGCTGGTGATCCATCCGGCCTCGACGACGCACCGCCAGCTGGGCGAGGAACAGCAGGCGAAGGCCGGCGTCACGCCCGACATGATCCGCCTGTCGGTGGGGCTGGAAACGCTCGACGACATCCTGTGGGACATTGACCAGGCGCTGGCCCGCAGCGCCGCATGAGGACCGACGGCAATGGAGCTGATTGACAACCTGGGCTTGCGCGAATGGGTGATCGGCATCGCCGTGCTGCTCGGCATCTATTCCGGCATCATCATCATCCGCCTGTCGCGCATGTCGCGGCCGCAGGCGCAGCCGCAGCCGCAGCCGGCGGAGCCGGTCTGGAAACAGGACCCGGCACAGTTCGGCGAGCAGACGCTGAAGACCGGCATCGAGGCCGAACTCGTGGCGCTGCGCGGCGAGCTGGCCGCCCTGAAGGCGGAAGTCGCCCTGCTCAAGACGGCGCGCAACGTCTCGCCGCAATACGGTGAAGCGGTGGCGCTGGCGCAGCAGGGCATGGCGGCGGACCGGATTGCCGAGCGCTGCGGCATCTCGGTGGCGGAAGCCGAGATGGTGCGGGCCCTGAGCCGCACCCAGACGGAATAGGAGGAGGGGAGATGGCTGAGCCGGGACACGATGAGCAGGCGGACCTGAAGAAAAAGCTGATGTTGCGCATTGCGATCGCCGGTGTGGCGGCCGTTGCCCTGCTCGGCGGGCTGGCGCTGTTCGAGAACGCGATGACGCCGGAGCCGCCCGCGGCACCGGCGAGCACCGCGGCAGTGCCCGCCGCAGCGCCCGCGGAGCCCGTCCGGCCGGAGCAAAAGCCCGCCGAAGAAAAGAGGGAAGAGGCGAGGCCCGAAGAGAAAAAGGAGGAGCCGAAGGCGGAACCGGAAAGGACGGAGGTGCCGCTGGCGCCCCCGCCCGAGCCGCGTCCGGCCTCCCGCGTTGTCATCAAGCCGCCGGCGGCTGCACCGGTGAAGAAAGCCGAAGCGCCCGCGCCGAAGGCTGCCGCGCCGGCCGCACCGCCAGCCGCGCCGCGGCCGGAACCCGCCCTGGCCCTTGCGCGCAGCTTCCGCCTGCAGATGGGTGTGTTCTCGAGTGCCTCGAATGCCGAGGAATTGCACGCCAGGCTGGAAAAGGCCGGCATCCCCTCCTACATCGAGTCGCGCGTGCAGGTCGGCCCTTTCAAGACGCAAAAGGAAGCCGACGAAGCGCGGCGCAAGCTGAAGGAACTCGGCCTCGGCCCCGGCCTGCTGCTGCCGCCGCAAAAAAAGTAGAGGTCTGAAAGAGGATCGCCGCGACGGGCAGCGCCGAACGCGGTCGCCAGGCAATGCGCCAGAGACCGCCGTGGGCCGCCGCCCATGAGCCGCCGGGCATGGCGTCGCGGTGCCAGGACGGCGCCTGCCGGAAAGGCAACGCCGCCCAAGGATTTTCGGGTGGCCCCGGCCATGCAATGAGCTTGTCGACTAACATTGGCGTTCCGGCGACTCCAGAGGACGCTCCATGAAGAAGATCATTGCCACGCCCGACGCCCCGGCCGCCATCGGCCCCTATTCGCAGGCGGTGCAGAGCGGCAACACCGTCTACCTTTCCGGCCAGATCGGCCTTGACCCGGCGACCATGCAGATGGCCGAGGGCATCGACGCGCAGGTCGCGCGCGTCTTCGACAACCTGAAGGCCGTCGCCGCGGCGGCCGGCGGCTCGCTCGCCGATGCCGTCAAGCTCAATATCTACCTGACGGACCTCGCCGATTTTGCCCGGGTGAACGAGGTCATGGCGCTGCATTGCAGCCAGCCCTATCCGGCGCGCGCCACCGTGCAGGTGGCGGCGCTGCCGCGCGGCGCACGGGTCGAAATCGACGCGGTGCTCGTGCTTGGATGAATGCCGGCCGTTGTTTCGTCGTCCCCGCGCAAACGGGGATCCGGTGAGGCGACTGGATTCCCGCTTTCCCCGGATCGAGTCCGAGGCTGACAGCGGGAATGACGAGAATGCCCTCGACCACTGAAACCGCCGCTGCCTTGCCGGGTGTGACTGCCGCCACTGCGGCGAAGCTCGCCCAGCTCGGCATCCGCACGCAATCCGACCTCGTCCTGCACCTGCCGCTGCGCTACGAGGACGAAACCCGCCTTACCGCCATCGGCGGGCTGCGCCCCGGCATTCCCGCCCAGGTCGAGGCCGAAATCGTCGATTCCTCCGTGCAGTACCGTCCGCGGCGCCAACTGGTGGTGCGGGTACGGGATGCGAGCGGTGAGCTGGTGCTGCGCTTCCTGAACTTCTACGGCAGCCAACTCAAGCAACTTGCCGTCGGCCGGCGCCTGCGGATTTTCGGTGAGCCGCGCGGTGGCTTCCTCGGCGACGAAATGGTGCATCCGCGCTACCGGCTGGTTGGCGCGGACGAGCCGCTGCCGCAGGCAATGACGCCGATCTATCCGACCACCGCCGGCCTTTCGCAGCAGGCTTTGCGCAAAGCCATCGACCTCGCGTTGCAGCAGGCCGACCTCGGCGAGACCCTGCCGGAGCCGCTGCGCCGGCAACGCCACCTCGCGTCCTTCGAGGACAGCGTGCGCCTGCTGCACCACCCGCCGCCCGCCGCCTCGCTGGTCGAACTGTCCGACCGCGAACATCCGGCCTGGCAGCGCATCAAGTTCGACGAGCTGCTCGCCCAGCAGGTTTCGCTGCGCCGCGCGCACGAGGCGCGCCGCGCCAAGAATGCGCCACCCCTGGCGCCAAAAGCCGCGCTGACGGAAAAACTCCTCGCCGCGTTGCCGTTCCGGCTCACCGGCGCGCAGCAGCGTGTCTGGACGGAGATCGCTGCCGACCTCGCCCGGCGCCATCCCATGCAGCGCCTGCTGCAGGGCGACGTCGGCAGCGGCAAGACGGTAGTGGCCGCGCTCGCCATGCTGCAGGCCGTCGAGAACGGCCACCAGGCGGCGCTGATGGCGCCCACCGAGATCCTCGCCGAGCAGCATTGGCGCAAGCTCTCGCAATGGCTCGCGCCGCTCGGCCTCGATATCGCCTGGCTCGCCGGCAGCCTGAAGAAGAAGGACAAGGCGGCGATGGCCGAGGCCATTTCCAGCGGCCGCGCGCCGCTCGCCATCGGCACGCATGCGCTCATCGAGGAGGCAGTCGATTTCCCGAAGCTCGGCCTCGCCATCATCGACGAGCAGCACCGTTTCGGCGTGCGCCAGCGACTGACTTTGCGCGAGAAGGGCGCCAATCCGCACCAGCTCATGATGTCGGCCACGCCGATCCCGCGCACCCTGGCGATGAGCTACTACGCCGACCTCGATGTCTCGGTCATCGACGAATTGCCGCCCGCGAGAAAGCCCGTGCTCACCAAGCTGGTGTCGGAGGCGCGCCGCGACGAGGTCATCGCCCGGATTCGTGACGCCTGCGCCGAGGGCCGCCAGGCCTACTGGGTCTGCCCGCTCATTGAAGAGAGCGAGAAACTGCAGCTGCAAACCGCCGTCGACACCTTCGAGCGCCTGTGCGCCGAGTTGCCGGAAGTGCGGGTCGGCCTGGTGCACGGCCGCCTCAAGGGTGAGGAGAAGGCGCGGGTGATGGGCGATTTCGCCGCGGGAGACGTGCAGCTCCTCGTCGCCACCACGGTGATCGAGGTTGGCGTCGACGTCGCCAACGCCTCGCTGATGGTGGTCGAGCACGCCGAGCGCTTCGGCCTCTCGCAGCTGCACCAGCTGCGCGGCCGCGTCGGCCGCGGCGCCGACGATTCGGTCTGCATCCTGCTCTACGCCCACCCGCTCGGCGAGACGGCGCGGGCACGCCTGAAAGTGATTTTCGAGAATGCCGATGGCTTCGAGATCGCCCGTCAGGACCTGCACCTGCGCGGCCCGGGCGAATTCCTCGGCAGCCGCCAGAGCGGCGTGCCGCTGCTGCGTTTCGCCGACCTGGAAGCCGACGCCGGGCTGCTCGACGCCGCGCGCGCGGCGGCCGAGCGCATGCTGGCAGATTATCCCGAGGCCGCCGACCGCCATGTCGAACGCTGGCTGGGCGGCAGGCGGGAGCTGCTCAAGGCCTGACCACCCGCACTACAATTCACCGCGTTGGAACGTTCCGTCGGAAGGACATTGAATCATGCGCTATCTATCCCTGCGGCGGCTGCTTCCGATCGTCTTCCTGCTGATCTGTTCCTGCGCCGGGCAGGCCGCCGAAGCGGGAAATCACGAACCCCTTGGCAGCCTGATCATTGTCGGCGGCGGCGATACGCCGTCCATCGTGCAGGAACGCCTCGTCGACCTGGCCGGCGGGCCCGGCAAGGCGAAGATCGCGGTCCTGCCGATGGCCGGCACCAAGTTCGACGAGGAAGCCCGGGAGGTCATTGACGAGCTGAAGCAGCTCAAGGCCGAGGCCGTCCTGGTCAACCTCAGCCGCGAGGATGCCAAGAGGGAATCGACCGCAAAGTACCTCGAGGAATTCACCGGCTACTGGTTTCTCGGCGGCGACCAACTGCGCCTGGCCGCCATGCTGCTGGGAACGCGCGCCCTGGAAGCCATCGAGCGCCGGTTCGAGGAAGGCGCCGTTGTCGGCGGCACCTCGGCCGGTGCCGCGGTGATGTCAAGCGCCATGCTGACGGGCCGCGGCCGCCGGCTCAAGGGTCCCGAGGCGGCGGAGCTGCGGAAGATTGCCCGCGGCATGACCGATGTCGGCCTCGGCTTCGGTTTCTTCCCCGGCGCCATCGTCGACCAGCATTTCATGCAGCGCGCCCGTTACAACCGCCTGTTGAGCGCCGTGCTGGATCATCCGCAGCTGCTCGGCGTCGGCATCGACGAGGAGACGGCGCTCCTGGTGCGCCCCGACGGCATCTGGGAAGTGCTGGGCAGCCACTACGTCAAGATCTTCGACGCCCGGCGCGCGCGCATTCTCGAAGACGACGACGAGCTGGCCGGCGCCACCGACATCCGCATGCACATCCTGCCCGCCGGCAGCCTGTACAACCCGAAGCGGCGCCACGCCCTGCTGCCGGGCGGATGACGGCCTCCGGCCACAGTGTAAAATCCGCCCATGTCCGAACTCACCCTGCGCCAGCGCCTCGATGCCTATGAACGCCTGATGCGGCTCGACAAGCCGATCGGCACGCTGCTGCTCCTGTGGCCGACGATGTGGGCGGTGTGGATTTCGGCGGAGGGGGCGCCGAGCCTGTTCGTCGTCTGGATCTTCGCGTTGGGCACGCTCTTGATGCGCTCAGCCGGGGTGGTGATGAACGACTACGCCGATCGCCATTTCGATCCGCATGTCGAGCGCACGAAGGATCGGCCGCTCGCCGCCGGCATCGTATCCGAGCGCGAGGCGCTGCTGCTGGCTGCCGGCGTGACGCTGTGCGCGTTTCTGCTCATCCTGCCGCTGCACCGGCTGGTGTGGGCGCTCTCGCTGGTGGCGCTGTTCCTGGCGGCGACCTATCCGTTGACCAAGCGCTTCCTCGCCGTGCCGCAGGCGTATCTGGGCGTGGCCTTCGGCTTCGGCATTCCGATGGCTTTCGCCGCGCAGCTGTACACCGTGCCGCCGCTGGCCTGGGTGCTGCTGCTGGCGAACATCTTCTGGGCCATCGGCTACGATACCTGCTACGCCATGGTGGACCGCGAGGACGACCTGAAGATCGGCATCCGGACCTCGGCCATCACCTTCGGCCGCTTCGACGTCGCGGCGGTGATGGCCAGCTATGCGGTGGCGTTGGCGATCCTCGCCGGGGTGGGCGCCCAGACGGGGCGCGGCATCTGGTTCTACGGCGGGCTGCTGGTGGCGGGCGGCATGATGCTGCGGCACTACTTCTGGATCCGCGGCCGCGAGCGCATGGCCTGCTTCCGCGCTTTCAAGGACAACAACTGGGTGGGTGCGGCGATCTTCGCCGGACTGGCGCTCGACTACGCGCTGCGTTCCGGACGCATGCCGGCGATCTACTGAACCGGCCGCGGCCGGCGCCTTAGCGCTCTTTCCTTTCCAGCATTCCCTTCAGATTGGCGAACGGCGAGTGGGTTGCGGCCGGCGTGTCGCCCTGCTTGCCCAGCGTGACGCCGGCGGCTTCCAGCTGGCGCTGGTGCTCGTTGTCGTGGCAATAGAGGCACAGCAGTTCCCAGTTGCTGCCGTCGGGCGGATTGTTGTCGTGGTTGTGGTCGCGGTGGTGCACCGTCAGTTCGCGCAAATTGAGGCGCGTGAACTCCCGCGCGCAGCGGCCGCAGATCCATGGGTAGATCTTCAGGGCCTGTTCGCGGTACGTCTGCGCGCGCTGCTCGGCGGCGCGGCGTGCCTCGGCGACGATGCGATCGACCTTGTCCGGGCTGGCTGGCTTCATGGAACGGATTGTAGGGCATCGGCGGCGGCCCGTAGCAATCCGCCGGCGACAAACGCTATCATTTGCGTCTACCGGAGGGAACGCCCATGCCGAAATACTCGACCGAAGCCATCCGCGCCATTGCCCTGGTCGGGCATGGCGGCGCCGGCAAGACCACGCTGGCCGAGGCGCTGCTGGCCGAGGCCGGCGCCATCAAGGCGGCGGGCAGCGTGGAAAAGGGCACCACCGTCTGCGATCACGACCCGCTGGAGAAGGCGGCCGGCCATTCGCTGCAGTCGTCGCTGGTCAACTTCGCCTGGCGCGATACGCATATCCACCTGGTCGACACGCCCGGCTATCCGGATTTCTCCGGCCAGGCGATCGCGGCGCTGGCCGGCGTGGAAACCGCGCTGGTGGTGATCAATGCGCAAACCGGCATCGAGCTTGCGAGCGAGCGCATGATGCGCTGGGCCGGCCAGCGCGGCCTGGCGCGCATGATCGTCATCAACAAGATCGACGCCGACAATCTGGACCTGGCGGGCCTGGTGCGGCAGCTGCGCGAGCGCTTCGGCCGCGAGTGCATGCTGCTCGACCTGCCGGCGCAGCAGCGTCACGACGTGATCGAGGTGCTCGGGCACACCGCCGGCGAGGCCGATATCGAGTCGGTCGCCGCGGCGCATCGTGCGCTGGTCGACCAGGTCGTCGAGGAGGACGAGAACCTGCTCGCGCGCTACCTGGAAGACGGCACCGATCCGTCGCCGGCCGAGCTGCATGCGCCTTTTGAAAAGGCCCTGCGCGCCGGCCACCTGATTCCGATCCTGTTCGTTTCGGCGAAATCCGGCGCCGGCGTGCGCGCCCTGCTCGACGTGCTGGCGACGCTCGCGCCAAACCCGTGCGAAGGCAACCCGCCGCCCTTCTTTCGCGGCGCACCCGGTGCGCCGGGCGAGGCGTTTCACGCCGTCGCCGATCCGGCGCAACATGTGCTGGCGCATGTGTTCAAGATCATCGTCGATCCCTTCGTCGGCAAGCTTGGCGTGTTCCGTGTGCACCAGGGAACGCTGCGCCGCGACGCCCCGCTGTTCATCGGCGACGGCAAGAAGCCCTTCAAGGCCGGCCACCTGTTCATGCTGCAGGGCAAGGACCACGTCGAGGTGGACGCGCTGCTGCCGGGCGACATCGGCGCCGTGGCCAAGGTCGATGAGGTCGAATTCGATGCCGTGCTGCACGATTCGCGCGACGAGGACCACATCCACCTGAAGCCGCTCGACTTCCCCAAGCCGATGCAGGGCCTCGCCGTCGAGCCGCGGCGCAAGGGCGATGAGCAGCGCCTGTTCGACGTGTTGCACAAGCTGGAGCTGGAAGACCCGTGTTTCCGCGTCGAGCGCCACCCGACGACGAGCGAAACGGTGATCCGCGGCCTTGGCGAAATGCACCTCAAGTCGAAGCTGGAAAAGATGGCGCAGCAGTACAAGCTGGAGGTGACGACGGCGCCGCCGCAGATACCCTACCGCGAAACGATCCAGCGCCGCGCCGAAGGGCATTTCCGCCACAAGAAGCAGAGCGGCGGCGCCGGGCAGTTCGGCGAGGTGTTCCTGCGCATCGAACCGCGCGAACGCGGCGCCGGCTTCGAGTTCATCGACCAGGTCAAGGGCGGCGTGATTCCGGGCGTCTTCATCCCCGCGGTGGAAAAGGGCGTACGGCGGGCGTTGGCCGAAGGCGTCGTGGCGGGCTTTCCCGTCGAGGACATCCGGGTAATCCTGCACGACGGCAAGACGCATCCGGTGGACGGCAAGGAGGTCGCCTTCGCGACCGCCGGGCGCAAGGCAACGGTCGAGGCGATTCGCGCGGCGGCGGCCGTCGTGCTCGAACCGATCGTGAATATTGAAGTGCTGGGGCCCGACGCGGTGATCGGCGACCTGACCGGCGACCTGGCCGGCAAGCGCGGCCACGTCACCGGCACCGACAGCCGCGGCGCCGGCATGGCCGCCATCTCCGGCCAGGTACCGCTGGCGGAACTCGGCGACTTCCAGTCGCGCCTGAAATCCCTCACCGGCGGACGCGGCTCCTACACGATCGAGTTCAGCCATTACGCCCCGGTGCCGCCGCAGATGCAGAACCAGCTGGCGGCGAAGTTCCGCCCGCACGAGGACGAGGACTAGGACCAGGACCAGGACCAGGACCAGGACCAGGACCAGGACCAGGACCAGGACCAGGACCA
>CAZASE010000010.1:62495-69044 GCA_964487715.1 uncultured Rhodocyclaceae bacterium
GGACTGGGGCCTGTTCCTGGCGCCCCGGCGCGCGCAGGCCATTGGGGAATCTACCTAGGCGGTTAGCCGTTGTTCCTGATTGTACGAGGGGGCCATCCTGATAAGGTTGGTTTGAAACCGGGAGTGATGCAGGCGAATGATCATTGAAAGCGAAGCGGTGTGGTTGGGCCTGGTCATCCTCGGCGGGGCGCTGGTTTCCGCGCTGGTCGCTTTCATCGTCATGCTGGCCCGCCTGCATGAGGCGGCCCGCCAGGTTCGCGACAAGGAAGCCGAGCACCAGCGCGTGCTCGATCGACTGCAGGAAAACGAGTACCGCCTGCGCGCCATCATCGAATCCGAGCCGGAATGCGTCAAGCTGCAGGCGGCCGACGGCACCGTCCTCGAGATCAATCCCGCCGGCCTCCGGCTGGTCGATGCGGAGCGGCCGGAGGACATCATCGGCAAGCGGATCTATTGCGTCGTCGCGCCGGAGTACGCGGAGTTCTACCGCGAGAACATGCGGCGCGTGTTTGCCGGCGAGGCGGTCGTCTACGAGTTCAAGGCGGTCACGCTGAAAGGCCGCACCAGCTGGATGGAGACGCATGCAGTGCCACTGCGCGATGCGCGCGGCGTCATCTACGCGCTGCTCGGCATCACCCGCGACGTCACCGAACACAAGCTTGCCGAGGAACAGGCACGGCGGCACCAGACCGAGCTGGCGCGCGTCGCCCGCCTGTCTACCATGGGCGAAATGGCAACCGGCCTGGCCCACGAACTCAACCAGCCGCTCTCGGCCATCGCCAATTTCGCCCGCGGCTGCATACGCCGCCTGCGCGCCGGCGCGGTTGGCCCGGCCGAGCTGATCGAACCGCTGGAAGAGGTATGCGAGCAGGCCGAGCGCGCCGGCGAAGTCCTGCGCCACGTCCGCGATTTTGTGCGCAAGAGCGAACCGCGGATGACCGCGGTCGACATCAACCAGATCGTGCGCGGCGTGGTCAAGTTCACCGAGCTGGAGACGCGCCAGCACAATGCCGTCGTGACGCTCGACCTGGCGCCGGAGCAGCCGCGCGTCTGGGCCGACGCCATCATGATCGAGCAGGTCATCTGCAACCTGATGCGCAACGCCGTCGAGGCGATGGACGAGGCGCGGTCGCGCTGGCGCGAAGTCAGGGTCCGCACGCTGCCGCAGGGCGCGGACAGCATCGAAATCGAAGTCATCGATACCGGACCGGGCATCGACGGCGCGCTCATCGACCAGGTGTTCGACCAGTTCTTCACGACCAAGGTGGAAGGAGTTGGCATGGGCCTCTCCATCAGCCGCTCGATCGTCGAGGCCCATCGCGGCAGGATCCGCGCCGAGTCGCGCAGCGGCGGCGGTGCCACCTTCCGCTTCACCCTGCCAGCCGTTCCACGGATATCGCCCCTCGATGAGCGACGCTACAGTCTTCATAGTTGACGACGACCAGGCCGTCGCCCGCAGCCTGCGCTGGCTGATCGAGACGGTGCGACTGCAGGTGGAGACCTTCGCCTCGGCCCAGGCCTTTCTCGACGGCTACGACGCCTCGAAGCCCGGCTGCCTGGTGCTCGACGTGCGCATGCCGGGCATGAGCGGCCTGGAGCTGCAGGAGCGGCTGGCGGCGCGGCGCAGCTACCACGTGCCGATCATCTTCATCACCGGCCACGGCGACGTGCAGATGGCGGTGCGGGCGGTGCAGGCCGGCGCCTTCGATTTCGTCGAGAAGCCCTTCAACGACCAGGACCTGCTCGACCGCATCCAGCGGGCCATCGCCCACGACGCCGGCCAGCGCGGCAAGGAAGAGCAGCGCTCGCAGCTGAAGGCGCTGTTCGCCTGCCTGACGCCGCGCGAGCGCGAGGTGCTCGACCTGGTGGTGGAGGGCCTGTCCAACAAGGCCATCGCCAACTCGCTCGGCCTGAGCGCCAAGACCGTGGAGGTGCACCGCGCCAAGGTGATGGAGAAGATGCACGCGCGGTCGATCTCCGACCTGGTGAAGTTGTCCATGCAGAACCAGGCCGCCTGAAAAAAGAAGGCGAGGCGGCGCGGAGGGAAGTGCGCCGCCTCGTCAAGGCTGACTTTCATGCCAGGTAATGGTCTACCAGCAGCGCGGCGAAAAGCAGGAACAGGTAGGTGATCGACCAGCGGAAGCTGGCCTGCGCGGCGCGGTCGCTGTAGTTGCGCAGCAGGCGCCAGGCGTGGGCGATGAAGATGCCGTCGAGCACCAGCGCCGCGGCGAGGTAGGGCCAGCCGCTCATGCCGATGGCGAAGGGCATCAGCGTCACCGCGGTCAGCCCCAGGGTGTAGGCGAAAATGCAGCGCAGCGTGTAGCTGCGGCCGTACACCACCGGCAGCATCGGCAGCTTGGCGTCGGCGTACTCGTGGGCGCGGTAGAGCGCCAGCGACCAGAAGTGCGGCGGCGTCCACACGAAAATGATGAGGAACAGCAGCCAGGCCTCGCCCGGCGCCTGGCCGGTGACGGCGGCCCAGCCGAGCACCGGCGGCATGGCGCCCGAGGCGCCGCCGATGACGATGTTCTGGGGCGTGCGCGGCTTCAGGATCACCGTGTAGACGATGGCGTAGCCGACGAAGGTGGCCAGCGTCAGCCACATGGTGAAGGGGTTCACGAACACATTCAGCAGCGACAGGCCGGCGCCGCCGATGGCGCCGGAAAGGAGCAGCGTCTCCAGCGAATTCACCTCGCCGCGCGGCAGCGGGCGCCGCTGCGTGCGCGCCATCACGGCGTCGATCTCCTGCTCGATGAGGCAGTTCATGGCGGCGGCGGCACCGGCCACCAGGGCGATGCCGAGCGTGCCGGCGAAGAGCACCTGCAGCGGCACCATGCCCGGCGCGGCGAGGAACATGCCGATGACGGCGCAGAACACGATCAGGGTGTTCACCCGCGGCTTGGTCAGGCGCAGGTAGCGGCTCAGGCGTTCGGCCGGGCCGGGGCGGGTGGCGAGGATCGTTTCGGCCATTAGCGGAGGCCTCCGGTGTCGTTGATGGCCGGCCCAGTCTAGTCCCCCTGCCGCTTCGTTCAATCAGGATCATCCGCAGGGCCACTAAGTAAACATCCTGATTGCCCCTGCCGGTGGCGGGGCCTATCGTTCGCCTACTACAAGAGCGGCCGGGCATTCCGGCCGTGCCGACAAATTCGAGGAGGAGGAGGCAATGGCCATGTTGGACTACGTGTATACCGGCTGGGGCGCGTTCTGGGTGACCATGTTCATGTTCGTCCCCTTTGCCCTGATGGCGTACTGGGTCATCCGCAGGAAAAGCCTGGTCGATACCGGACCGAGCGGACTGCAGCCCGGCGAGTTTGCGCCGATCGAGGGCGTCTGGCTGACGTTTGCATTCATCTTCTTCGTCGTCGCCAACCTCGCCAGCCTGAAATACATCCCGTGGGCCGCTGCTTCCGGCGGGACCGGCGGCGAGCCGGAGGTGCAAGTCGACTTCACGGCGAAGTCCTGGGCCTACGACATCTCCAACCGCCAGATCGAGGCGGGCAAGCCGGTGCGCTTCTCCGGCCGGGCAAGCGACACCCAGCACGGCTTCGCCGTCTATCACCCGAACGGCAGGGTGCTGTTCACCATGCTGATGATGCCGGGCACCACCAAGCCCACGTCGCTCGTCTATACATTCAAGGAGCCGGGCAAGTACGCGGTGCGCTGCCTCGAGTACTGCGGCGTCGCCCACCACCGGATGCAGGACGAACTGACCGTCGTAGCAGCCAACTAAGCGCCCCGCCCCGAGGAGGAGAACCCAAATGAGCATAGCCACCACCATCGTCAAGAGCACGCCGATCTTCGGCAAGATGTTTGCGGTCGACAAGAGCACCGGCCTGGAGGAGATCAACGCCTGGCCGGCGCTGATGATCATGAGTTCCTTCGTCTGGCTCGTCGTCGCCGGCCTGCTTGGCCTGGTCATGCCGGCGACGCAGCTCTTCGATCTCGGCTCGGACCACTTCTACACCACGCTGACGCTGCACGGCGCGGCGCTGACCTTCCCCTTCTCGTTCCAGATCATGATGGGCGTCGGCCTGCACCGCTCCGGCGGCTGCGTCGGCAAGGCCATCACCGGCTGGCTGCCGGCGCTGGCCTGGCTGTCGATGAACCTCGGCGCCGCCATCCTCACCGTCGCCGTCCTGATGGGCCTCAAGGTCAGCGTGGTGGTGATGTTCCCGCTGCCCCTGGTCGGCGCGCAGATGGGCATCTGGAGCATGGAGTCGGTGATCATCGGCTTCACCGGCATCTACCTGGTGCTGGCCTGCATGATCCTCTTCTATCCGCTGCTGGTGCTCAAGATGATGTTCTTCGGCAAGAAGCGCGCGGAGCTCGTCCTCTCCGAGCGCTCGCTCAACGAGCCGGGCATGCTGGGCATGCTGCTCGCCGCCGCGACCCTGCTGCTGACGGGCTTGCCGCTGGTGGTGGTCGGCACCACGCTGGTGCTGGCGCTCTACAAGGTCATCCCCATGTCGCTCGCCGCCTGGGCGGCCGATCCGGTGGTGTTCCAATACACGTTCTATCTCTTCGCCCACAACCTGATGGAGGCGATGGCCCTGATGGTGGCGAGCGCGATGTACGCCACGCTGCCGCTCTACCTGGCCGACGGCTCGCGCAAGCTCTACAGCGAGAAGCTGGCCAACCTGGCCTTGTGGGTCCTGCTGGTGACCTCGGTCACCTCGGGCCTGCATCACTTCATCACCTTCTACCCGAACCAGCCGGCGGCCCTGTCCTACTGGGGCAACATCATGAGCTGGGGCACCGGCATCGGCGCGGCGATCAGCATCTTCACCATCCTCGCCACCATCTGGCAGCACGGCCTGAAGCCCGAGCCCGGCATCATTGCCGTGCTCATCGGCTGGGCGCTCTACATCCTCGACGGCGCCAGCGCCATCGTCACCTCCAACATCGCCTGGACCTATCAGCTGCACGGCACCATGTGGCAGAGCGGCCACTTCATGACGGTCGTCCTGTCCATGTCCCTGATGTGGATGGGCGTGCTGTATCACCACTATCCGGTGCTGACGGGCCGCAAGCTCGACGCGGGGCTGGGCAACCTGTATATCAAGCTGATGACCGTCGGCAGCTTCGGCGCGGCCATCGTCATGCTGGCGGGCGGGGCGGCCGGCATGCCTCGGCGCTTCGCCGACTGGCACCCGCAAGGCTGGATGCTCTACGGCAACCTGATCCTGGTCTTCGGCCTCATCATCGGCGCCTCGTTTGCCGTATATTTCTACAATCTGATGAAGTCGCGCGAGATCTCCGCGCCCATGGGCGAGCTGGCCCGGGCGTAAGACGATTCGGCAACCCGAAGCGTCCGCAGCGATGCGGACGCTTTTTTTTGATTCTTGATTGTCAATGAGGCTCAGTATTCCACAGCGTCGACGCCATGCCCGTCATACCGGCGCAAGCCGGTATCCAGTACGGTCGTTAAGGAAACACAGACCGCATTCTGGATACCGGCTTGCGCCGGTATGACGGGTATCTGATCGACGGAATCGAATACCGCGCTTCGTTGGCAATCACGCCTCATATCCGGGTAAGCCCATGCCCTGCAAGCTCTGCGGCCTGCCCCTGCCGAAACCGCCGGTGTCCGACGCCGGGCACGACTTCTGCTGCATCGGCTGCCGCGAGGTGTACCGCGCCTTCGGCGAGGACGCCCTCATCACTGAAAAAGTCAGTCCCCGTGACACGGCGCCCGTGCCGGCAGGCCGCGAGGCCTTCCTCTGGATCGACGGCATGCACTGCGCCTCCTGCGAATTCCTCATCGGCAAGCTCGCCCTGAAGCACCCCGGCGTGCTCGACGTCGCCTCCAGTTACGCCACCGCCACCGCCCGCATCATTTACGACCCGGCGCAGGTGAAGGAGGCCGAGCTGCCGGCGCTGCTCAGCCGCCACGGTTACCGCGCGCGGCTGCGCGGCGAGCCGGCGCCGGAGCACGAGGAGGGGCTCGACCTGCTGCGCCTGGTGTCCGGCGTCACCGCCGCCTCGCTGGTGATGATGCTGACCTTCATCTTCATCTACCCGCTGCATGGCGGCTGGCTGACGGTGGAGGACTACGGCGCGATGCGCCGGCTCGCCTTCGAGGCCGTGCCGATCTTCCTGTTCTTCCTGACGACGATCCTGGTGTTCTTCGTCGGTTGGCCGATCCTGCGCGGGGCCTGGATCGGCCTGCGCGCGCGCCTGCCCAACATGGACGTCCTGCTCGCCCTCGCCATCCTCGCGGCCTACGGCTACAGCGTCATCCAGTTCTTCAACCGCTCCATCGACCTCTATTTCGAGGTGGCCGGCACGCTGGTCATGATCGTCACCATCGGCCGCTACCTCGAGCGCGGCGCCCGCGCGCGCGCCACCGAATCGCTCAAGTCCATCATGCAGGCCTGGGCGCCGCGGGCCTGCGTGCTGCGCGGCGGCCAGTATCTCGACTGTCCGCTCGACGAGGTGCAGCCGCATGACCGCGTCTTCGTGCGCCAGGGCGAACCCATTCCCGTCGACGGCAACGTCGTCGCCGGCCGCGGCGCGGTGGACGAGTCGCTGATGACCGGCGAGCCCTTC
>CAZASE010000011.1:0-65208 GCA_964487715.1 uncultured Rhodocyclaceae bacterium
GCCGCGAGCGGCCGCCCTGCTGCGGCTCGGTGCGCCGCGCCTGGCGCGGCGCGAAGGCATCGATGCCGCGCTGGCGGCCCCGCTCTACGTGCGCGACAAGGTCGCCCGGACGACCGCCGAGCGCCTGGCGACGGGCGGCAAGGCTTGACACCATGAATGCCGTGCTTAAGCGTGTGCCGGATTTTCGGCCAATGCGAAACGAAGACATCGATGCGGTGCTGTCGGTCGAACAGGCGTCCTATGCGTTCCCGTGGAGCCGCGCGAACTTTGCCGATTCCCTCGCTGCCGGATACGCGGCCTGGAACTGCCATGTTGCCGGCGAACTGGTCGGCTATGCCGTCATGATGCTGGCGCTGGATGAGGCCCAGCTGCTCAACCTGACGGTGGCGCCGGCCTGGCAGCGGAATGGTTACGGCGGGGTCCTTGTGCATCAGCTGATGTCGGTGGCGCGTACGCACGGGGCGCGGCGCATGCTGCTTGAGGTGCGGCCGTCGAACCGCGCGGCACAGGCGCTGTACGCGCACATCGGCTTCTGCCAGATCGGCCGCCGGCGTGGCTACTATCCCGCCCAGGACGGGCGGGAGGACGCAATCGTGATGGCCGTGGATCTGTGATGCGGCGCGCGAGCCTGCTGCGCGAGATGGGTCTGGCGCCGCTCTGGCGGCTGCGCGCTGGGCCGCCAACGGCCGCAGAGGCCGCAGAGGCCGCGCCCGGCGATGTCGGCCCGGCTGGCCAAGCGGTGGTCGTCACCGATGATCGCCTCCGGCGCATCGGCGGCATGGACTGGGAGGCCTTGAGGCAAGCGGTGGCAGCCTGCCGCGATTGCCGCCTGTGCGAGCAGCGCAGGCAGGCGGTGCTGGGCGTCGGCGACATTCATGCCGACTGGTTTTTCGTCGGCGAGGGTCCGGGCGCCGAGGAGGACGAGCGCGGCGAGCCCTTCGTCGGCCAGGCCGGTCGGCTGCTCGATGCCATGCTGGCGGCGATCGGCCTGCAGCGCGGGAAAAACGTCTACATCGGCAACGTCGTGAAGTGCCGCCCGCCGGGCAATCGCACGCCCGAGGCGGAGGAAGCGTCTGCGTGCCATCCCTTCCTGCGGCGGCAGATCGAACTGGTGCAGCCAAAGCTCATCGTTGCGCTGGGCAAGCCGGCGGCCGAAACCCTGCTCGATGCGGAGATCAAGGTAGGTGCCTCGCGCGGCCGGCTGTTCGACTATCGGGGTGTTCCGCTCATCGTCACCTATCATCCGGCCTACCTGCTGCGCAACCTGCCGGACAAAGCGAAATCCTGGGAAGACCTCTGTTTCGCGCGGCGCACCATGGCGGGCCTCGGCAATGTCGTCGCCTAGCAAGGGGGCGGTGCGCGCCATCCTCTATGCCCTGGCGGCAAACTTCGGCATTGCCCTGGCGAAGTACGGTGCGGCCTGGTGGACGCATTCCGGCTCGCTGCTGGCGGAGGCGATTCACTCGACCGCCGATTGCGCCAACCAGCTGCTGCTCCTGCTCGGGCTGAAAGAGGCAAAACGGCCGGAAAGCGCGGACCATCCGCTCGGGCATCATCGCGTGACGTATTTCTGGTCGATGATCGTCGCGCTGCTGCTGTTCTTCATGGGCGGCGCCTTTGCGGTCTACGAGGGAATCGAACGCCTGCACCATCCGCAACTGCTGGAGAACGGCCCGCTGGCGATGGCGGTGCTTGCCATCGCGGTGGTGCTGGAGGCTTTCTCGCTTGCCGGCGCGCTGCGGGAAATCCGCAAGGTGGCGGGCGGCAAGTCGTTCCTGCGCTGGTTTCGCGAAACTCGCGAGTCCGAACTGATGGTCGTCGCCGGAGAAGATATTGCCGCCCTGGCCGGCTTGGCGCTGGCGTTCATGGCGGTGGCGGCAACGGTGGCAACCGGCAATCCGCTGTGGGATGCGCTTGGAACGGTGGCGGTTGGCCTGGTGCTGATGGTCATTGCCGTGATGGTCATGAGCGAGGTGAAGGGTCTGATCATCGGCGAATCCGCGGCACCGGAGTTGCGCGGCGATATCGAGCGCTTTATCGCCGCTCAGCCAGAGGTGGCGGAGGTCTTCAACATCATTACGCTGGCCTGGGGTGACAAGCTGGTGGTTGCGGTCAAAGCCCGCATGCGCGATGCCGAGTACATCAGCGGCGCACGCATGGTCGAAGAGATCAACGCCGTGGAGGCCCGCCTGCAGGCGAGATTTCCCGCCGCCAGATGGGTATTCTTCGAGCCGGATGTAAGATAGCCTTGAAGTACGCGGAACAGCCCTGATATACCGTTCCGCATCGACCCGACTACAGGAAGGAGACCGTGATGCGCTTCAGACTTCTCGCCGTGCTGGCCCTTTTTGCCAGCTTGCTGTCCGGCTGCGGTTACAACGAAATCCAGGTGAACGACGAAAAGGTGAATGGCGCCTGGTCGGAAGTGCTCAACCAGTACAAGCGCCGTGCCGATCTGGTGCCGAACCTGGTGCAGATCGTGCAGGGATATGCCAGCCACGAGAAGGATGTGCTGACGGGCGTGACCGAGGCGCGCTCCCAGGTCGGCGCCATCAAGGCGACGCCGGAACTGATCAACGATCCCGCGGCTTTCGCCAAGTTCCAGGCCGCGCAGTCGCAGCTCTCCGGTGCGCTATCGCGCCTGCTGCTGGTGGCCGAGAATTACCCCAACCTGAAGGCGGACGCCGGCTTCCGCGACCTGCAGGCTCAGGTGGAAGGAACTGAAAACCGCATTGCCGTCGCACGCAACCGCTACATCAAGGCGGTGCAGGAGTACAACACCGGCGTGCGCGTCTTCCCCAACAACCTGACGGCAATGCTGTTCGGTTACAAGACCAAGGCCAATTTCACGGTTGAGGACGAAAAGGCCGTCTCGACGCCGCCGAGCATCAAGTTCGATGGCGGTGCCAAGCCGGCGATGCCGGCCGCCGCCGAGGCGCCCAAGGCGCCGACGGATCCGATCAAACAGGGCCGTTGAGAAGACATGCGGTCCGCCATCCGGCTGATCGCGGCGCTCTGCCTGTTCCTGTCGTCCGCCGTCGGCCTGGCGGCGGACGATCTCGTTGCAATCCCGCCTCTGGCGGCCCGCGTGACCGACCTGACAGGTACCCTGGGCCGCGAGCAGGTTGCGGCGCTGGAGGTCGATCTCGCCCAGTTCGAGAACAGCCGCGGCAGCCAGATTGCCGTCCTGCTGATTCCCACCACCCAGCCCGAACCGATCGAAGCCTATGCCATCCGTCTTGCCGAAGCCTGGAAGATCGGACGCAAGGGGATCGACGACGGAATCATTCTTCTTGTCGCCAAGAACGACCGCAAGCTGCGCATTGAGGTCGGACGCGGGCTGGAAGGGGCGGTTCCGGATGCCGTGGCAAAGCGCGTCGTCGCCGAGGTGATCGGCCCGCGCTTCAAGGCCGGCGATTTCTATGGCGGCATCAACGCGGGGGTGGCGCGGCTTGAGTCGATCATCGGCGGCGAGGCGTTGCCGCCGCCGCAAGGCGCGGCAAGCCGGCGGGACGGCGGCGGGATGGATCTTGGCACGCTGTTTATCCTCGGCACCGTTGCCGCCGCCCTGATCGGCGGCGTTCTCAGCCGCGCCATGGGTCGCCTCGGCGGTTCGACCACCACCGGCGCGCTGGTCGGCGGGCTGTGCTGGCTGTTTACCGGTTCGTCGGTTGTCGCCCTGGTGGCGGCGCTGCTGGCATTCTTCTTCGCCATTGCGATTGCTTCGCGCGGCGGCGGCTTGTCGTCCGGCGGCTGGAGCGGAGGCAGTGGCGGCTGGTCGGGCGGGGGTTCGTCGGGGGGCGGCTTCTCCGGGGGCGGCGGTGATTTCGGCGGCGGCGGCGCCTCGGGAGACTGGTGATGGAACTCAAGCGCCTGCTAAGGCATCTGCTGGTGCCGCACTGGATCGTCGGAATGGCGTTTCCGGCGCCGGTGCTGGCCGCCATCGAGGAGGCCATCGCGGCTTCCGAAACGCGACACGATGCGGAACTGCGGTTCGCCGTCGAAGCCGGCTTGCCGCTGGCGGCGCTATGGCGCGGCCAAACGGCGCGGCAGCGCGCGGTGGACGTCTTCGCGCAACTGCGCGTGTGGGACACCGAGCACAACAGCGGGGTACTGATCTATGTCCAGATGGCTGATCGAAAGGTCGAGCTGTTGGCGGACCGCGGAATCACGGCCCGCGTCCCGCAGTCGGAATGGGATGCGATCTGCCGGCGCATGGAGGACGATTTCCGCAAACGCGATTTCGAGCAGGGCGCGCGCTCGGCAATCGAAGCGGTCTCTCGCCACCTGGAGCGGCATTTCCCGCCGCTTGCGGCCAATCCGGACGAGCTGCCGAATCGGCCGGTGATTCTCTGATCAGCGCTGCACGTTGACGTTGCGCGCCGCTTCCAGGAGAGTGCGCAGCTCCTCGCCGTGCGCGCGCATGTTGCGCCGGTGCCAGAAGCCGACCAGCAGCATGGTGACGCAGACGAAGCTGCCGAACAGGATGATGACGGTGTAAACTGACAGGTTCAGGTAAACCAGCACGGCATAGATGCCGAGCATGGCGAGAATGCTGGCATTCTCGTTGAAGTTCTGCACGGCGATCGAATGTCCGGCACCCATCAATATGTGGCCGCGGTGCTGCAGCAGTGCGTTCATCGGCACGACGAAGAAGCCGGCCATGCCGCCGACGGCGATCATCATCACCAGGGCGACCGGCAGGCTGGTGACAAAAATCATGCCCATGACAACGACGCCCATGGTGATGCCGACCGGCAGCACGCTCACCGACCTGTCGAGCGATACCGCCTTCGCCGCGATGAAGGCGCCGCCGGCGATGCCCAGGGCGACCACACCCTGCAGCACGGTTGCCTTGTCCAGCGGCAGGCCAAGCGCCGCGTCGGCCCATTTCAGGACGAGGAACTGCAAGGTGGCGCCGGCACCCCAAAACAGGGTGGTCACGGCGAGCGATATCTGGCCGAGCTTGTCGCGCCAGAGCAGCCGTACGCAATGCCCGAATTCGCGCAGCAGGTAGATCGGGTTGCGATGCAGCGGCTTGTGATCGACTCCGGTGTCGGGCACGTAAAGATTGAATCCCGCTGCAACCAGATAGAGTAGCGAAATCATCAGGATGGCGACTTCCGGACCGGTGTCGATGGAAGTCTCGATGCCAGGGATGTCGATCGACAGGAGCACGCCACTGACGGTCGGGTTGATGAGCAGGCCGCCGAGCACCGTGCCGAGGATGATGGCGCCGACCGTGAGTCCCTCGATCCAGCCATTGGCAACGATCAGCTTGTCGTGCGGCAGGTACTCGGTGAGGATGCCGTACTTCGCCGGTGAATAGGCGGCTGCACCGAGGCCGACGATGGCGTAGGACGTCAGCGGATAGATATAGGTCGGCAAGCCGAGGAAATTGAGCATCGGCACCGTCGACCCGAGCAGGGTGAAGCAGCCGAGGAGCTTGATGCCGTTGCTGTAGAGCATGACGCGGCCCTTGGCCATGGAATCGGCGAAGGCGCCAACGAAAGCCGCCAGCAGCACGTAGGAAACGGTGAAAAACAGTTTCAGCAGCGGTTCGTATTGCGCTGGCGAGTGGATGTCGCGGAGCAGGGCGATGGAGGCGATCAGCAGGGCGTTGTCGGCCAGCGCGGAAAAGAACTGCGCAGCCATGATGATATAGAAGCCGAGGTTCATATGAGCCGTGAGCGCCGTTGTCCGGAGGCGATCGCGCCGGCCGCGGCGCGGGTTGGTTTTTTCCGGCGGGGTCGCCGACGACCGGGGCTTTATACCATGCCCTGCGTGCCGTTGTCAGATGGCGGCGCCTTGACTGCCGGCGCCGGCACGCGATGGCACCCGCCGGCCGTGGGGCCAGACTCAGTAGCGGCGCGGCCCGCAGCCCGGCGGCTATGTGGCCGGCATCAGGCTACCTTATGCGACCGATTTGTGTTTGAATAGAGCCTATAAGCACCACCCACAGGGGGAGTTATGGCGGATCGCAGACTTCAGGTTTTTCACGCCGTCGCGAAGCAATTGTCGTTTACGAAGGCGGCCGAGGTGCTGTTCATGACGCAGCCGGCCGTGACGTTTCAGATCAAGCAGCTTGAGGAGCATTTCAACACGCGGCTGTTCGACCGGGGGCACGGCAAGATATCCCTGACGCCGGCCGGAGAAATGGTGCTCGAGTATGCGGAACGGATTCTCGGCCTGTCGTCCGAGCTGGATGTGCGCCTCGGCGAGATGACCGGCCAGATCGGCGGGCCGCTGTTGATCGGCGCCAGCACGACGATCGCCGAATTCATGCTGCCGCGCATACTCGGCGAATTCAAGGCGAAGTACCCGAACGTCAAACCGCGACTGATCGTCGCCAACTCCGAATCGATCGAGACGCGCGTCGTGGAGCACACGCTCGATATCGGACTGATCGAGGCGCCCTCCCATCAAGGCAGCCTGCAATGCGAGGTGTGCTGCGAAGATGAGCTGGTCGCGATCTGTGCGCCGGGATCGCCGCTGGCGAAACTGAAAGAGGTGTCGCCGCAGCAGCTCGCCGAGCATCCTTTCGTCAGCCGCGAGCCGGGCTCCGGCACGCGGGAGGTGACGGATGGGTATTTTCGCGCCGCCGGCATTGCCACCGACCGTCTGAATATCGCCATCGAACTCGGCAGCCCGGAAGCGATCAAGGGCGTGGTCGAGGCAAGCCTCGGATTCGCCATCGTCTCGAAGGCCTCGGTGGTGAAGGAAAAGCGGCTTGGCGATCTGATTGCCATTCCGCTCAAGCCGCGGCTCAACCGTACGCTGTCGATGGTTTATCCGAAGGAAAAATTCCGTTCGCGGCTGGTCAATACCTTCGTCGAATTCGCCAACGTCCGCCTCAGGCAGTTCGCGGCGAAACAGGGCTGACTTGAGCCGTCCGATCCGCGCCACGATAGACCGTTCCGCCCTGCGCGGAAACCTGGCGGTCGCGCGCCGCAGTGCGGCCGGTGCCAGGCTGTGGTCGGTGATCAAGGCGAATGCCTACGGGCACGGCCTGATGCGCGTGGCCGAGGCGCTCGACGATCTCACCGACGGCTTCGCCCTGCTCGACACCGCCGATGCGATCGCCTTGCGCGAGGCCGGCTTTCGCCAGCCGATTCTGCTGCTTGAAGGCTTCTTCGCCGCCGACGAGTTGCCGCTGTATGCGGAGCACCGGCTGACGCCCGTGCTGCATACCCTGGAACAGGTCGACATCCTGACCCGTAGCGCGCTGCCGGCGCGATTGCCCGTGTACCTGAAGCTGAACACCGGCATGAATCGCCTGGGATTTCCGCCGGAGGCATTCCAGCCCGTCCTCACCGCGCTGGAAACAACGCCCAACGTCTCCAGCGTCACCCTCATGACGCATTTCGCCGACGCCGACCTGGAGCGCGGCATCGGCTGGCAGATGGCGCATTTCGACGAGATCACGCAGGGCTGTGCGCAGCCCGTGAGCCTGGCCAACTCGGCCGCGCTGCTGCGCTTCGCCGAGGCGCGGCGTGGCTGGGCGCGCCCCGGCATCATGCTTTACGGCTCCTCGCCCTTTCCGCAGGACCAGAGTGCCGAACAACTCGGCCTGCGGCCGGTAATGACGCTTTCCAGCGAGCTGGTTTCGGTGCAGGAGATCGAGGCGGGCGGCCGCATCGGCTACGGCGGCAGCTTTACCGCCGAGCGGCCGATGCGCGTCGGCGTGGTTGCCTGCGGCTATGCCGACGGCTACCCGCGGCACGCGCCGAGCGGCACGCCGGTCATCGTCGAGGGGCGGCGCACGCGTACCGTCGGGCGCGTCTCGATGGACATGATCACGGTCGATCTTGAAGGTGTCCCCGATGCCGGCGTTGGCACGCCGGTGGTGCTTTGGGGTGAGTCCTTGCCGGTCGACGAGGTCGCCGCCGCTGCCGGTACGGTCAGCTACGAGCTGCTATGTGCCCTGACGCGCCGCGTGCCGGTCGTCGAAATAGGCTAGCCCGGCAGGCGGCCGGCACGCGGCACACCGGTGCGATGATCGTGCTCCAACCCGAGGCAGGCTCACGCGGCGATCCCGGCTGCCGGTAACATCCACGCATGGCCAAGCAGAAAACCGTCTATTCCTGCACCGAGTGCGGAGGCAGCGCGAGCAAGTGGCAGGGGCAGTGCCCGCAATGCAATGCCTGGAATACCCTTGTCGAGGGGCTGGCGGAAGCCGTTTCGAGCAATCGCTTTGCCGCCCTGGCCGGCAGCGGCCGGCTGCAGCGCCTGGCCGAGATCAATCCGCGCGAAGACGCGCGCATCGCCACCGGCATCGAGGAGTTTGACCGTGTGCTCGGCGGCGGCCTGGTCGCCGGCGGTGTCGTGCTGATCGGCGGCGATCCGGGCATCGGCAAATCGACCCTGCTGCTGCAGGCGCTGGCCCAGCTCGCCGGCCGCCAGGCGGTCCTCTATGTCTCCGGCGAGGAATCCGGCGAGCAGGTTGCGCTGCGCGCTCGCCGGCTGCAACTCGAGGTCGGCGGCCTGCAACTGCTGGCGGAGATCCACCTTGAAAGAATCCTCGCCGCGCTGGCCGCGCACAAACCGCGCATCGCGGTGATGGATTCGATCCAGACACTGTATTCCGATGCCCTGCAGTCGGCGCCCGGCTCGGTGGCGCAGGTGCGCGAATGCGCCGCCCAGCTCACGCGCTACGCCAAGCAGGCCGGCGTCTGCATCGTTTTCGTCGGCCACGTTACGAAAGAGGGCGCGTTGGCCGGGCCGCGCGTGCTCGAGCACATGGTGGATACCGTGCTCTACTTCGAAGGCGACCCGAACTCCAGCTTTCGGCTGGTTCGCGCCGTCAAGAACCGCTTCGGCGCGGTGAACGAGCTGGGCGTCTTCGCCATGACCGACAAGGGGCTGCGTGGCGTTTCGAATCCCTCCGCGTTGTTTCTTTCGCACCACGAGAACCAGGTGGCCGGCTCCTGCGTGCTGGTGACGCAGGAAGGCACACGGCCACTGCTGGTGGAAATCCAGGCGCTGGTTGACGAAGCGCACTCGCCCAGCCCGCGCCGCCTTTCCGTCGGCCTCGAACAGAACCGCCTGGCCATGCTGCTGGCGGTGCTGCACCGTCACGCCGGCATCGCCTGCTTCGACCAGGATGTCTTCGTGAACGCCGTTGGCGGCGTCAAGATCGGCGAACCGGCGGCCGACCTGGCGGTGATGCTGGCCATCGTCTCCAGCCTGCGCAACCGGCCCTTGCCGGCCAAGCTGATCGCTTTCGGCGAGGTCGGCCTGGCCGGCGAGATCCGCCCCGCGCCGCGCGGCCAGGAACGGCTCAAGGAAGCCGCCAAGCTCGGCTTCACGCACGCGCTCATCCCGAAGGCCAACGCGCCGAAGCAAGCCATCCGGGGCATCGAGGTCGTGGCGCTGGAGCGCGTGGAGCAGGCGGTGGACAAGCTGAGGGAGCTGTCGTGATCTGCCCGCCGGCGCGTCCCGGGGACGATACAGCCGGACGACGACGGCGCCGCGCAGCGGCGAGCGCGGATTTCCTGCCGGCCTGCCACGGGGCGGGCGGAAAGGGGCGCTGATGTCCGCCTGGCACCTGTCCTGGCAGATGCTCAAGCGCGATTTTCGCGCCGGCGAGCTGCGCCTGCTCGGGCTGGCGCTGCTGATCGCCGTCGCCAGCCTGTCCAGTGTCGGCTTCTTCTCCGACCGCCTGTCACGAGCTCTGGCGCGCGAGGCGCACCAGTTGCTCGGCGGCGACCTGCTGCTGCTGGCCGACCACGCCTGGGATGGCGCCTATCGCGCCGAAGCGGCGCGCCTCGGCCTGCGCGCTATCGCCAGCGTGAGCTTCCCGAGCATGGTGGCGCTCGACGGCGCCAGCAATCTGGCCGACGTCAAGGCGGTGCAGCCGGGCTATCCCCTGCGCGGGACGCTGCGGATCGCGCCGGCACTCAACCAGCCGGATAGCGCGACACCGGACACGCCGTCGCCGGGCACGGTGTGGCTGGACGAACGGCTGACCACCGCGCTGGCCGCGAAGACCGGCGATACGGTCGCGCTCGGCGCCGCGCGCTTCACCGTCGGCGCCGTTCTCACGCTTGAGCCGGATCGTGGCTTGAATTTCTTCAACATCGCGCCGCGCTTGATGATGCATGCGGACGACTTGCCGGCGACCCGGCTGATCCAGGTCGGCAGCCGGGTCACCTGGCGGCTGCATCTGGCCGGCGACGCCGGCACCATCGCCGCCTACCAGAAATGGGCGGAAAGGCGCCTCGGCCGCGGCGAGCGCATCGAAACCCTCGACAATGCGCGGCCGGAAGTGCGCAGCGCGCTCGACCGTGCCGAGAAATTCCTGCGCTTGGCCGCGCTCCTGGCGGCCGTGCTGGCGGCGGTCGCGGTGGGATTGGCGTCGCGCCGCTTCATGCAACGGCACCTCGACGGTTGCGCCGTGATGCGTTGCCTTGGCGCGCACGAGGGCCAGCTGCTGCGGATTTACTTCGGCGAATTCCTGCTCTTCGGCGGCATCGTGTCCGCGCTCGGCTGCCTCGCCGGCTTCGCCGCGCAATATGCGCTGGAGCGCATGCTGACGAAGCTGCTGACGACCGCGCTGCCGGCGCCCTCGCCCGCGCCGCTCGCATACGGCTTTGCCGTCGGTTTGGCCCTGCTGGGCGGGTTCGCCTTGCCGCAGCTGATGCGCCTGCGCAACGTGCCGACGGTTCGCGTGCTGCGGCGCGAGTGGGCCGAGGCCGAGCCGTTGGCGTGGACCGGCTATGCCTTCGGCGCGGCCGTTCTGGCGGCCCTCATGTTGTGGATGGCCGCCGACCTCAAGCTCGGCCTGTGGGTGCTTGGCCTGTTCTCGCTTGCCGTCGCGAGCTACGCCGGCATTGCGCGTCTCGCGTTGTCGGGCGCCGGACGGCTGCGTGGTGCGGCCGGGGCCGGCTGGCGCTATGGCCTTGCCTCGCTGCATCGCCGCCTCGGCGCCAGCGTGATCCAGGCCGTCGCGCTTGGCCTGGGCATGACGGCGCTGCTGCTGCTGACCCTGGCGCGCGACGACCTGCTGTCCTCGTGGAAACGCAGTGTGCCGGCGGATGCGCCGAACCGTTTCGTCATCAACATCCAGCCGGAACAGCGCGAGCCGGTGCGCCAGCTGTTTGCCGCGGCAGGGATGGAAAAGCCGGCGCTGCTGCCGATGGTGCGCGGGCGCCTGGTGGCGGTGAATGGCCGTCCGGTCGCCGCAACGGACTACGCCGACGAGCGTGCGCAGCGTCTGGTCGAACGGGAGTTCAACCTCTCCTGGATGGCCGAGCTGCCAGCGGGCAACGCGCTTGCGGCGGGCCGCTGGTTCGCCGCCGAAGATGCCGACAGGGCGCAATTTTCGGTGGAGCAGGGGCTGGCGGATACGCTCAAACTCGGCTTGGGTGACCTGTTGCGCTACGAGATCGCCGGCCAGCGGCTGGAGGCGAAGATCACCTCGCTGCGGAAGCTCGAGTGGGACTCGATGCGCGTGAACTTCTTCGTCGTCACCCCACCCGGTGTGCTGGAGCCGTTTCCGGCCAGCTACATCACCGCCTTCCACCTGCCGCCCGATCGGGCGGGTTTCGTCGGGCAGCTGGTGGCGGCCCATCCCAACCTGACGGTGATCGACGTCGCGTCCGTGCTGCGCCAGTTCCAGCTGGTGATGGACCAGCTGGCGCAGGCGGTGCAGTTCGTCTTCGCCTTCTCGCTCGTCGCCGGGCTGGCGGTGTTGTATGCCGCGCTCGAATCCACCCACGACGAACGCGAATACGAGATGGCCGTCCTGCGAACGCTGGGCGCACGCAATCGCCAGTTGCGCGCTGCCCTGGCGACAGAATTCGCCGTACTCGGCGCGATTGCCGGCATCACGGGCGGCATCGGCGCCGCTGTCATCAGCTGGCTGCTCGGACGCTTCGTGTTTCAGATGCCCTATGAACCGGCCTGGCTGGTGCTTCCGGCGGGGGTCGCCGGGGGCGTGCTCGGCGTCACGCTGGCGGGACTGGCCGGTACCGCGCGCAGCCTGCGTGTGCCGGCCCTGCAGAGCCTGCGCGCGCAGGCGTGACAAATACCACGAAAGGGATAGGCAAGCAGATGTGTCGCTGCTATACTCAATCTCATAATTAGAACGCAACCCTCTGTGTTGGCATGGGTTTTCCGTGCTGCGGCTCCGCAGGGGACTTGAGGGGGACATGCCCGATCCATTGACGGTGGCCGCGCTCCTTGCAGCGATTGCGGCGGTATTCTTCATCCTCTGGCGAATTGCCGCGCTTCACGCGGCGACGAAGGACCTTCCATCCGGCATCGACGCGGCGCTCGCAGAGCGGCATCGTGCCATGCTCGTCGACCTGCATGAAGGGCTCAACCGCCAGGGTGACCGCCTTCTCTCGCAAAGCGCCGAATCCGGCGAACGGCTGCAAAAGACCCTCGCGGAACTGAATGCCTCGTTCCAGTCCAAACAGGACCAGCTGCGCGCCGAGGTCCTCGAACAGATCATGTTGAAACTGGCGGAGCAGGCACGGGCCGACCGTGAACTGCTGCAGGGCGGCCTCGGCCAGGCGACGGCACAGCTTTCGGCAAGCATGGAGAGCCTCACGCGGAGCATCAACGAACGGCTCGAGCAGATCAGCGGCCGGGTCAGCGAACGCCTCGACGAAGGCTTCAAGAAGACCAACGAAACCTTCGTAAACGTCATGGCGCGCCTTGCCACCATCGACGAGGCGCAGAAGAAGATCGATGGACTCACCACCAATGTCGTCAGCCTGCAGGAGCTGCTCGGCGACAAGAAGGCGCGCGGCGCCTTCGGTGAAGTCCAGCTCGAAGCGCTGGTGCGCAATCTGCTGCCGCCGGGCAGTTTCGACTTCCAGTACACCCTCGGCAACGGTACGCGCGTCGACTGCGTGCTGAAGCTGCCGGAGCCGACCGGCCTGGTGGCGGTGGATTCCAAGTTCCCGCTGGAAAACTACCACCGCATGTTTGCCGCAGACACGTCCGAACTGGAGCGCCGGGCCGCCCAGGCGGCTTTCCGCGCCGACCTGCGCCGGCACATCGACGCCATCGCCGCAAAATACATCATCGCCAGCGAGACGTCCGACGGTGCCGTGATGTTCGTGCCGGCCGAAGCCGTTTTCGCCGAGATCCACGCTTACCACGGCGAGGTGGTCAGCCATGCCATGCAAAAGCGTGTGTGGATCGTCTCGCCGACGACGCTGATGGCCGTCCTGAACACGGCGCGGGCTGTGCTCAAGGATGTCGAGACGCGGCGGCAGATACACATCATCAAGGATGCCCTCGGCAAACTGTCCAAGGATTTCGCCCGCTTCGACGAACGCATGCAGAAGCTCGCCGCACACATCGATCTGGCGCAGAAAGACGTGCAGGACGTGCAGATCAGCAGCCGGAAGATCACCGGGCATTTCGCCCGCATCGAGGGTGCCGAACTCGACGAGCCACCGCTGCTGGCGCCGGTTCCCTACCGCAAGACGGGGGAAGAATGATGGCGGGCCGGCCCTTGGCTCCGGCCGCCGGCGTCCGGCGGCTGCTCGCGGCGCTCGCGGCGCTGCTTTGCTGCGGCAGCGCGCTGGCACTGGGCGAAGCCGACGGCGCGCGACCGCTGGCCGTCTTCTGGTTCGCCGGACTGGGCGGCGCCAGCGCCCTTGGCGGCTGGCTGGCGTGGCAGACCTTCACATCCGGCCGCGTGCGCGAGCAGCTGACATTGATCGAAACCGCGTTGCGCGGCATCGAAACGGCGGTCGTCGGAACGGACGACCACGGACATGTCTTTTTCGCCAACGCCGCGGCGGCGAAGCTTGCCGGCATCGATCAGACCGACCTGGCCGGGCGCGATTTCGCCGAGGCATTTCCACTGCGCAGCGCCGCGGACGGGCAGCCGGTCCTGCTGCCGCAGTTGCGCGGCGCCGGTGCCGACGCCACGCCGGTCGTGCGTGCGGTGCTCAGCGACAGCGGCGGCAATGAGCATGTGCTGGATATCAGTTGCTCTTCCGACGCCAGCGGGCGACGCCCGGTGAGTTTTCTCGTCATGACCGATGTGTCGGTCCCGCACGGGATTTCGCTCGAGCTGTTCTGGCAGGCGCATCACGACGTGCTCACCGGCCTGGTCAACCGGCGCGGTTTCGAAGATGCGTTGCGCGACGCGATCGCCGCCAGCGAGCCGGATAAACAGCATGCACTGCTGTTCGTCGATCTGGACCGCTTCAAGCTGATCAACGACAGCAGCGGCCATGCCGCGGGCGACGAATTCCTGCGGCAGATCGCCGCCGTCCTGCGGGCGCGCGTGCGAACGACGGATGTGCTGGCGCGTATGGGCGGCGACGAGTTCTGCGTACTGCTGCACGCCTGCCCGGTGGAGCAGGCGCTGCGCATCGCCAACGCCGTGCGCATGGACATTGCGAACTTCCGCTTCGTCTGGCGTGACCGCGTATTTCACGTCGGTGCCAGCATCGGCCTCGTCGTGCTGTCCGATCCGGCGGCGACGCCGGCCGAGGTGCTCGAACAGGCCGACAGCGCCTGCTATTCGGCCAAGGAGGCCGGCCGCGACCAGATCCGCGTTTACCACGCGACGGCCGCCGCGCATGCGCCGCGCGCCGACATGAATATCGTCGAGACCATCCACGATGCCATCGAGCGCAACGGCTTTCGCCTGTTCCGCCAGCGCATTGCCGGATTGCGTCCCGAAGACGCGAAGGCCCGGCATTTCGAACTGCTGCTGCGCCTGGTCGATCGCGAGGGCAAGATCGTGCCGCCGATGGTCTTCATCCCGTCGGCGGAGCGGCACAACATGATGCAGGCGATCGATCGCTGGGTGCTGTCGAATGCGCTGGCGGCGATCCGGCGCGACGGCGAGACCAATCCCGGCGTGTCCGGCATCTTCGACATCAACCTGTCCGCCGCCAGCATCAACGACAGCCGCTTTCCGCAATTCGTTCGCGAGCAGATCACCCTGCACCAGGTGCCGCCCGAGGCGATCTGCTTCGAAATCACCGAGACGCTCGCGGTGTCGAATCTTACCAAGGCGGCGGAATTGATCCGCGAACTGAAGTCACTCGGGCTGCGCTTTGCGCTCGACGACTTCGGCGCCGGCATGTGCTCCTTCGCCTATCTCAAACATTTGCCGGTGGATTACGTCAAGATCGACGGGGCCTTCGTCCGCGACCTGTTTGCCGATCCGATGAATATGGAGATCGTTACCGCCATCAACAACATCTCCCATGCGCTCGGCATGAAGACCATCGCCGAGTTCGTCGAGACGGAGGGTACGCTGACGCGGTTGCGCGAAATGGGCGTCGATTTTGCCCAGGGCCACGCCGTCGGCCGCCCGTTCTACTTTTCCTGAACACGCAGGCGCCCCAGGGGGCCGAGGTCGTAGCCGCCCAGTTGCGCAGCCAGCGCACGCAGCGGTGCGCTGGCCATCACATTGAGCAGCTGCTGGAACAGTTTGCGGAAATAGACCTGGCGCGGCAGGACGAAGTCGAAGCATTCGTGCCCCAGTGCGACGAACGGCAGGCCGAATTCGCCGGCCGCGCTGCGCGTCCCCGGTGCGCAGTCGGCGACGCCGTTGCGTACCAGGAAGGCAGCATCCCTTTCGTTGATCGCCTGCTGTGCGACCGCGAATTTCACCGTGTCGCATCCGGCGAGCGTTTCGAAGAAGGCGTGCGAACCGCTGCCCGGCCGCCGCATCGCCCAGCGCAGGGCGGGATCGCGCAGGTCGAATCCGGTCAGTCCCGGACGCAGCATGACCCCCTGCTCGCGCAGCGCCATCTGCACGACGACCCAATGGCCGTTGCCCGGATATTCCGCGATCAGGCGCGCATGACTGTTCGCCGCCGCCTCGGCCGCGCCCCAGTGAATGGTGGCGACGCTGGCCTGGCGCTGCGCCAGCTTCTCCAGGCCGTGCCGCGTTCCGCCGGGGCAGTAGGCGATCAGGCCTTCGGCGCCGATTTCGGCGGCGAGGCGGGCGATCGCATGCGCCAGCAGGGGATCGTCGCTGCCAGCGACGATGAGGCGATCGGAGAGCGCGCCGCCATGCGCCGTTTCCAGCAGCCACTGGTCAAGCAGGACACGCGGAAACAGCCATTTTCCCGTGGCCCGGGTGGCGGGAATCTGCCCCTCCTGGATCAGGGCATAGAGCGTTTTCTCGTTGAGGTGCAGATACTCGGCGGCCTGCCTGACGGTGAGATAGGTTTCGTCGGCAGCACCGCGCTCCTGCATCAGGCCAACCCTTCCATCGCTTGCACCAGCACGGCTTCGCCCGGCTCGACATTGCCACGCTCTGGCTCGATGACGATGAAGCAATTGGCTTCCGCCATCGAACTGAGAATGCCGGAGCCCTGCGCGCCGGTGGCGCGCACCTTCCATTCGCCGCCTTCCTGGAACAGCACGCCGCGCTGGAATTCGCTGCGGCCGGATCGCTTCTTCAGCGGCGTGACGCAGGGCACGCGAAACTGCGGCAACGGCTCGGTTGGCGCGGTGCCCATCAGCTTCTGCAGGGCCTCGCGCACGAACTGGTAGAAGGTGACCATTACGGCGACCGGGTTGCCGGGCAGGCCGAACAGCCACGCGTCGCCGATTTTCCCGAAGGCCATCGGCCGGCCCGGCCGCATGGCGATCTTCCAGAAGGCCACTTCGCCGAGCTGCGTCATCAGGCCGCGGATGAAATCTGCCTCGCCGACCGAGACGCCGCCGCTCGTGATGATGGCATCGGCGCGGGCCGCGGCTTCCCGGAAAGCCGCCTCGATGGCCTCGGGGCGGTCGCGCACCACGCCCAGGTCCACCACTTCGCAACCCAGGCGCGTCAGCATGCCGAAGAGCGTGTAGCGGTTGCTGTCGTACACCTCGCCTTCGCTCAGCGGCGTGCCGATCGAGCAGAGTTCATCCCCGGTCGAGAAGAAGGCGACGCGCAGGCGCCGTTTTACCATCACCTCGGCGATGCCGAGCGAGGCGATCAGGCCCAGTTCCGCGGGCCGTACCTGCTTGCCGGCGCGCAGGGCCGGCGTGCCGGCGCGCAAGTCCTCGCCGGCGTGGCGCACGTGCTGGCCGGGCCGCTGTTTCGGCGGAATGCGGACGCACTCCCCGTCGGCCCTGACGATTTCCTGGATGACGACCGTGTCCGTGCCCGGCGGAATCACGCCGCCCGTCATGATGCGCACGCATTCGCCGGGCGCGACCGTGCCGGTGAAGCCGCGGCCGGCGAAGGCGGTGCCGGCGACTTTCAGCATGGTCTCGCCTTCGGCTGCGAGGTCGCTGTGGCGCACGGCGTAGCCGTCCATGGCGGCGTTGTCGTGGCCCGGCACGTTCATCGTCGAGATGACGTCTTCGGCCAGCACGCGGCCGAGGGCGTCGCGCACGGACAGGCGCTCGCTGCCGTCGATCGGCGCGAGCAGGTCAAGGATGATCTGCCGCGCCTGCGCCACGCCGAGCGATTCGGGATCGTAGTCGTCGGCGCAGGAAAGGCCCTTCAGCAGCGAAGTCATGATTCGAGCTGGTTCAGTTCGTCCAGCGTGTTGATGTTGGAGAAGGCGTTCTCGTCGGCGAAGGGGACCTCGGCGACCTTCAGCGCGGCATACCAGGCGTCGATCTTGCGGCCACCGGATTCGAGGTAGGTCGTCAGGCCGGCCAGCGCTTCGCGCCGCACCAGCGAGAAGACCGGATGCGGCTGTTCGCCGGTCCAGGCGACGGCGAGATCGGCGCCGTGCGCCTCCAGCGCGGCCCGCAGCCGCACCACCAGGTCGGCCGGCAGGAATGGCGAGTCGCAGGGCACCGTGACGAGCAGCGGCGTTTCAGCCGCCAGCAGGCCGGTATGCAGGCCGGCGAGCGGGCCGGCAAAGCCACCGATGCGGTCGGGCAGCACCGGATAGCCAAAGGCCGCATAGGTCTCGATGTTCTGGTTGGCGTTGATCAGCAGGGCGTCCACCTGCGGCGCCAGGCGCTCGATCGACCAGGCTGCCATCGGCCTGCCGCGGAACGGCTGCAGGCCCTTGTCGCGCCCGCCCATGCGGCGACCCATGCCGCCGGCGAGGATGAGACCGGTGATCTTCATGCAGCGGGGACCGGCGCGGCAGCCTTGCGCAAGCGCGGGTGGCCGGTGAACAACAGGTAATGTTTGCCCTGCGAGCGGCCGATCAGGGTGATGCCGATCCTGCGGGCGATGTCGTAACCCATCTGCGTCAGGCCGGAACGCGAGACGAGGAACGGGATGCCCATCTGAGCCGCCTTGATGACCATCTCCGAGGTGAGCCGGCCGGTGGTGTAGAAGACCTTGTCGCCGCCATCGAGTCCCTCCAGCCACATGCGGCCGGCGATGGCATCGACGGCATTGTGGCGGCCGATGTCCTCGACGAACATGAGGATCTCGGCGCCCCGTGCCAGCGCGCAGCCATGCACGGCACCGGCCTGCTTGTAGATCGATTCGTGGCGCCGCACCGCGTCGAGCAGGCCGTACAGGGTTTCCTCGTCCAGGTGCGTGTCTTCCGGCAGACGCATCCGGTCGATCTCGTCCATCAGGTTGCCGAACATGGTGCCCTGGCCGCAGCCGGTGGTGACCGTGCGTTTCTCCATGCGTTCGTCGAGGTCGCCGGTCTGCCGATGCGTGGTGACGGCCACGGAATCGGTCTCCCAGTCCACCTGCACCGCAGCGATGTCTTCGAGCGCAGCCACCAGCCGCTGGTTGCGCAGATAGCCGATGGCCAGTGCCTCGGGCGCCGCGCCGAGGGTCATCAGCGTGACGATTTCGCGCTTGTCGAGGTAAAGCGTCAGCGGATGCTCGCCGGCAATCTGCGTCGCCACCGCCTCGCCGTGCTCGTTGGTGGCGGCGATGGTGATGGTTGCCGGCCGGGCGGCGTCGGTGAGTTGCGGGCGGTACACCACGGCGTTCAGCCGCCCGTCATCGACATGAAACGGACCACCTGCGGGTTCTGCATCTGCTCGTTGAAGTCATGGCCTTTCGGCTTGATGCCCATCGAGTCGACAATCGCCTGGCGCAGCGGCGCATCGTCATCCGGGTTGCCGCGCAGCACCGGCATGAGGGCCAGCGCGTCGTTCTGCCCGAGGCAGGGGTACAGCTCCCCCTTGCAGGTAATGCGTACGCGGTTGCAGCTGTCGCAGAAATTGTGCGAATGGGGCGAGATGAAGCCGACCTTGGTGTTGGTGGCGGGGATCCGCCAGTAATGCGCCGGACCGCCGGTATTCTCGGGCGAGCTGAGCAGTTCGAAGCGCCGGCGCAGCAGGAGCAGCGCCTCGTCGCTGCTGAAATAGGTGTCGGCACGCGGATGGTCGACCGTGCCGAGCGGCATTTCCTCGATGAAGGAGATGTCGATGCCCTTGTCGACCGCGAACTGCACCAGGTCGCAGAATTCATCGTCGTTCTGGCCGCGCATCATCACCGTGTTGAGCTTGATGCCGGCGAAACCCGCGGCGCGCGCCGCGTCGATGCCGCGCAAAACCTTGTCGATTTCCCCCACGCGGGTGATCGACCGGAAGCGCGCGGCATTCAACGTGTCCAGGCTGATATTCACTCTTTTCACGCCGGCGTCGCGCATTTCGCCGGCGTAGCGTTCGAGTTGCGAGCCATTCGTGGTGACGACCAGCTCCTTCAGGCCCGGCAGTTTGCCGATCTGGCCGAGCAGCCACATCGCATTGCGTCGCACCAGCGGCTCGCCACCGGTGATGCGCACCTTGGTCACGCCCATGCCGACGAAAGTGCGCGCGATGCGCAGGCACTCCTCCAGACTCAGCAGGTGGTCGCGCGGCAGGAACTCCATCTCTTCCGCCATGCAGTAGAAGCAGCGGAAGTCGCAACGGTCGGTGATCGACAGGCGGATGTAGGTGATGTGGCGGCCGTACTTGTCCACCAGGGTGCCGGCGGCATGGGCCGAGGTGGCAGGCGTGGTGGACGGCACGAAGCCCTCGAGGGAGGAGGGCACTACTTCGGGGGTCAGGGATTCATTTCTCAACTTCTTTGCCTTCGCGAATGAGATTGGCTACCATCGAACAATGGGCTGAATATAGCAAGCGCCGTTCCATGCGCCTTGTCAGAGATCAGGAGAAGATCCCGGGAAATGACTGAAACCGGTTTGCAGCTCGCTGTGATTATGGAACGGAAGGTGCTCGCCAACAAGTGGGCGGATTTCCAATGGGAGGCGCTCGGCATCGTGCCCGACAGTGGTCGCGACACGGCGCCGCGCCGCATTTACGAAGACGCGCAGCGGGCACACTGGCTGCACGGTGGCCTGGCGATCGACTTGTTCAGCGACGAAGCCGAGTTCTACTACGCCAATATCACCTCGCCCGAACCGCGCGTCTTCGTTCTCTGGCGGCTGGAGGACGAGCTGGCGCGGCCGGCGCTGGTCACGGTGAGCTACGGCATGGCGGCACGCATGATGGATGCGGGTGAGCAGGTCGACGGCGTGGCGATGCCCGAGGAAGTCCGCGACTGGGTGGCGCAGTTTGTCGCCCGTCACTACAAGCCGGAAGATAAGAAAAAGGGCGGTCGTTACGCCTCGTCGAAACTGCGGACGGAAGGAGGGGCCTAAGCGATGGATGAGGCAAAGGAGAACTTCCTGGCGCGCTGGTCGCGCCTGAAACGTGCGCCAGCAAGTGAATTGCCGGCCGCCGCCCCCCGCACTCCCCCTGCGCCGGCCGTTGAACTGCCGGCACTCGATGCGCTCGATTTCTCCAGCGATTTCTCCGGTTTCCTCCAGCCTCAGGTTGAGGAATCCCTCAAGCGCGCCGCGTTGCAGAAGCTTTTCCAGGCCGAGCATTTCAAACAGATGGACGGTCTCGACGTCTACATCGACGATTACAGCGTGTTCGAGCCGATCCCCGAGGCGATGCTGAGCCAACTGCAACAGGCGCGCGGTCTGCTGTTCCGGAAGGAAGAAAAGGTGGCCGGCGCGGACGCGGCGGAAATCGAGGGTGCGCCGCCACTGCGTGAAAGCGCGGAGGACGCACTGCCGTCCGCGGAGGACAAGCAATAGACAATCGGTAAGAATCGGTTTGTTTTTTCCGTTCTTGCCTGGCACATTAACTGCTCTTGCTTCCCGGAATTGATCGGCCGACAACATGCCCATCCAGGACAAGACGCTAGAACTGTGCAACTGCAACGGCACCATCGCTCTGGATGGCGCCTCGCTTGCCGCGGCCCTTGAACTCGCTGCACCGGTCCCGGTCAGCCGGGCGCTTTGCCGCAAGGATATCCATCGCTTCAATGCAGACCTGACTGGGGGGAACGAGCTGATCGTTTCCTGCACGCAGGAAGCGCCGCTGTTCCAGGAGCTGGCCGACGAATCGGGATTTTCCGGCCGGTTGCGCTTTGTCAATATCCGCGAACTCGCCGGCTGGTCGGCCGAGGGCAAGCAGGCGCAACCGAAGATCGCGGCGCTGCTGGCACTGACCGGTATTCCCGACCCTGAACCGGTGCCGGCCGTCTCCTTCGCCTCGGCCGGCGCACTGCTCATCGTCGGTCCGGCCGATGCCGCACTGGCCTGGGCGGAGCGGCTGAAGGAGCCACTGGATGTTTCGGTGCTTCTCACTTCGACACGCAACGGCGCGCTGCCGACCCCGCGTGAATATCCTGTACTGTCTGGAACAACAATAACAATCAATGGGTTTCTTGGTGCATTTAATGTAACTTGGCAACAAGAAAACCCGATCGACCTGGCACTTTGCACGCGTTGCAATGCCTGCCTGCGCGCCTGCCCAGAAGGCGCAATCGACTACCTGTACCAGATCGATGCCGGGAAATGCCGCAGCCACCGGGCCTGTGTCGCCGCCTGCGGCGCGCTGGGCGCCATCGACTTCAGCCGCACGGAAAGCGCCAGGGGCGAGCATTTCGATCTGGTCCTCGATTTGTCCGCCGTGCCCCTCATCCGAATGCCGCATCCGCCCCTGGGCTACCGGGCGCCGGGGCGCGACCCGCTTGACCAGGCGAAGGCCGTTCAGGAACTGCTCGGCCTGGTTGGCGAATTCGAGAAGCCGCGCTATGCCGAGATCAACCCCAGCCTGTGCGCCCACAGCCGTAATCAGGTGGCCGGCTGCCGCCAGTGCATCGACGTCTGTTCCTCGGGTGCCATCCGGTCGGTCGGCGACCATGCCGAGATCGATCCGCATTTGTGTCTCGGCTGCGGCGGTTGCCATACGGTGTGCCCGACCGGCGCCGTGCAGTACGCTTACCCGCGGCCGTCTACCCTGGGGCTGCGAACGCGGAAGATGCTGGCTGCCTACGCCGCGGCGGGCGGCAGAAGCGCCTGCCTGCTGTACCACGACGGCAAGGCCGGGCGCGACCTGCTGATGCGTCTCGGCCAGCAGGGCAAGGGCTTGCCGGCGCGGGTGATTCCGCTCGAAATGCACGACGTCGCCGCGATCGGGCTCGACATACTGCTCGGGGCGGTCGCTTTTGGCGCATGCCAGTGCGTCATTTTGTACCAGGCCGACGCGCCCGAGGCGTACATCGAGGCACTGCGCAAGCAGATCGGCTTTGGCGAGACGATCCTCAATGCCCTGGGCTACGCCGGCAGGCATTTCTTCCTTCTCCAGGCCGATGAACCTGCGGCATTGCAGGAGGCGCTGTGGCCCCTGAATGCGGCGGACACGGTTCGTCAGCCTGCGCTGTTCGGCCTGCCCGACGAGAAGCGGCGCGCCCTGGAATTCGCCCTGGAACATCTGGCGAAGCAGGCCGCACGGCCGCAGGCGTCGATTGCCCTGGCAGCGGGCGCACCCTTCGGCTCGGTGAATCTTGACAAGGCGAAATGCACTTTGTGCATGTCCTGCGTCGGTGCCTGCCCGTCGCACGCGCTCGTCGACACGCCCGATCTGCCGCGCCTGAAATTCCTTGAACGCAGCTGCGTCCAGTGCCGGCTGTGCGTCCAGACCTGCCCGGAAGGCGCGCTTTCGCTCGAACCACGCCTGCTCTTCGACGCCGAGCTTCGCCAGGCGCGCGTCCTCAACGAGGCCGAGCCGTTCAATTGCGTGCGCTGCGGCAAGCCCTTCGCGACGCGCCAGATGGTCGAGACCATGCTGGGACGGCTTGCCGGCCACTCGATGTTTGCCGGGGCGGATGCGCTCAAGCGCCTGCAGATGTGTGCTGACTGCCGCGTTGCCGACATGCTGGACGGCAAGACGCGCGAGCCGAGCGTTCTTGACCTATAAATACTTCAATGACCGCCACGCAGAAGATTGCCCATTCCCATCCAGTTGATCCGCAGGACCGGGCGCGCGCCGACTTCTATGGCCTGCTGGCGCGCCTGTTCTATGCGCCAGCGGATGCCGGCCTGCTCGCACTGCTCGCCGGCAGCGGCGAACTGGCTGCCGAAGGCGTGCGCGGTGCGCTTCCCGAGGCCTGGAGCGCGCTGCGGCACGCCGCAGCCGAAACGACGGACGAGGCCACCCGCAGCGAGCATGAGGCGATCTTCGTCGGTGTCGGCAAGCCGGTAGTGATGCTCTATGCCTCGTTCTACCTGGCGGGCTTCCTCAACGAAAAGCCGCTGGCCGAACTGCGCGGCGACCTGGCGGCGCTGGGCTTCGCGCGAAGCCGCGCGGCGAGCGAGCCGGAAGACCATATTGCCGGTCTGGCCGACGTCATGCGCCAGCTGATCCTCGACGAAAGCCGCGATGCGGCTGAGCGTGATGCGGCGCAGCAACAGTTCTACGCCAGGCATATCGAACCCTGGTACAGCAGCCTGTGCGATGCCGTCGAAGCGGCGCCGCAGGCGGATTTTTACCGGAGCGTGGCCGCATTTGCACGCGCGTTCCTGGGCATCGAGAAGGCTTTTTTCCGCATCGGATAGTTGGCACAACAAGGAGGAGCGAGTCATGAGCGGCAAGACGACAACCAATCTCAAGCGCAGGGGCTTCCTGCTTACGGTCGGCCTGGGCGGCGCCGGTGCGGCCGCCGGCGTCATCGGCGGCAAGGTCTTGTCGGACACGCCGGCGGCCGCGCCCGACAAGGCCGCTGCGGCCGGCGGCTATCGGCTCAGCGAACACGTACAGAACTACTACCGCACCACGCGGGTATGACAGGGGGAGAGGAATCATGTCACTGACCAGGAAATCCAGTCCGGCGCAGGCCGGACGCGCCAACCGGCTCGGCCGCAACCTTTCCGGCGCGCAGCCGGAAACCATGGACCGCCGCGCCTTCCTCAAGCGTTCGGGCGTATCGGTCGGTGCTGGCGCCTTCGCCAGCCAGTTGCCCTTCGCCATGATCGGCAGGGCCGACGCGGCCGATGCCAAGGCGCAAGGCGACGTCGAGATCAAACGCACGGTGTGCACCCATTGCTCGGTCGGTTGCGCCATCGATGCCGAGGTGCAGAACGGCGTATGGATCGGCCAGGAGCCGGTGTTCGACTCGCCCATCAACCTCGGCGCCCATTGCGCCAAGGGTGCGGCGATTCGCGAGCACGGCCACGGCGAAATGCGCCTCAAGTATCCGATGAAGCTGGTCAATGGCAAGTACCAGAAACTCAGCTGGGACCAGGCGCTGGGCGAAATCAGCGCGAAGATGCTGGAACTGAAGAAGGCGCACGGGCCGGATTCCGTGTACTTCATCGGCTCCTCCAAGCACAGCAACGAGCAGTCCTACCTCATGCGCAAGTTCGTCTCCTTCTGGGGAACAAACAACTGTGACCACCAGGCGCGCATCTGCCACTCGACCACGGTCGCCGGCGTTGCCAACACCTGGGGCTACGGCGCCATGACCAATTCCTACAACGACATGCAGAACAGCAAGGCGATGCTGTTCATCGGCTCCAACGCCGCCGAAGCGCATCCGGTGTCGATGCTGCACACGCTGCATGCCAAGGAGTCCGGCGCCAAGATGATCGTCTGCGACCCGCGCTTCACGCGTACGGCGGCCAAGGCCGACCAGTACATCCGCTTCCGTTCCGGCTCCGATATCGCGGTGCTGTTCGGCATCCTCTACCACATCTTCAAGAACGGCTGGGAAGACAAGAAATACATCAATGACCGTGTCTTCGGCATGGAAAAGGTGCGCGAGGACGTGCTCGCGAAATGGACGCCCGACAAGGCTTTCGAGGTTTCCGGCGTGCCCGAGGAACAGCTCTTCAAGGCAGCCGAAACGATGGCCATGAACCGGCCCTCGACCATCGTCTGGTGCATGGGCCAGACGCAGCACTCCATCGGCAACGCCTTCGTGCGCGCCTCCTGCATCCTGCAACTGGCGCTCGGCAACGTCGGCAAGTCGGGCGGCGGCGCCAACATCTATCGCGGCCATGACAACGTGCAGGGCGCCACCGACATCGGCCCCAACCCGGATTCGCTGCCCGGCTACTACGGCATTCCGCCTGGCTCGTGGAAGTACTGGTGCGGCGTCTGGGGTGTCGACTTCGAATGGGTGAAGAAACAGTTCGCCAGCGAAGGCATGATGAGCAAGCCGGGCATCACCGTCTCGCGCTGGGTCGACGGCGTGCTCGAGAAGAACGAGCTGATCGACCAGGATCCGAACCTCAAGGCGGTCTTCTACTGGGGCCACGCGCCGAACTCGCAGACGCGCGGCCTCGACATGAAGCGGGCGATGGACAAGCTCGACCTGCTCGTCGTCGTCGACCCGTACCCCTCGGCCACGGCGGCCATGGCGGCGATGCCGGGGCCGGATGCCAAGGATATCAACCCGAACCGCGCCGTCTATCTGCTGCCGGCGGCGACGCAGTTCGAGACCTCCGGCAGCGCCACCGCTTCGAATCGTTCGCTGCAATGGCGCGAGAAAGTCATCGAGCCGTTGTTCGAATCGCGCACCGACCACATGATCATGTACCAGTTGGCCGAGAAGCTCGGTTTCGGCAAGGAACTGGTGAAGAACTACAAGATGGTGCAGGGCAAGGGCGGCATGGAGCCGGAGCCGGAATCCATCCTGCGCGAAATCAACCGCGGCGTGTGGACCATCGGCTATACGGGCCAGTCGCCCGAGCGGCTGAAGCTGCACATGAAGCACATGAACACCTTCGATCCGAAGACGCTGCGCGCCAAGGGCGGCCCCTGCGACGGTGACTACTTCGGACTGCCCTGGCCTTGCTACGGCACACCGGAGCTGAAGCATCCCGGCACGCCCAACCTCTATGACACCTCGAAGCATGTCATGGAAGGCGGCGGCAACTTCCGCGCCAACTTCGGCGTGGAGAAGGACGGCGTCAATCTGCTGGCCGAGGATGGCTCGGCCTCGAAGGGTGCCGACCTGCAGTTCGGCTATCCCGAGTTCGACCACGTGCTGCTGAAGAAACTTGGCTGGTGGGATGAACTCAGCGACGCGGAGAAGGCCAAGGCCGAAGGCAAGAACTGGAAGACCGATACGTCCGGCGGCATCATCCGCGTCGTCATGAAGAACCATGGCTGCCATCCCTTTGGCAACGCCAAGGCGCGCGCCGTGGTGTGGAACTTCCCCGACCCGGTGCCGCAGCATCGTGAGCCGATCTACTCGCCGCGGCCGGACCTGGTCGCCAAGTACCCGACGCACGACGACAAGAAGGGCTTCTGGCGCATGCCGACGCTGTACAAGTCGCTGCAACAGAAGAACGTCGAGGACAAGGTCGCCGAGAAGTTCCCGCTCATCCTCACGTCCGGCCGTCTGGTCGAGTTCGAGGGCGGCGGCGAGGAGACGCGCTCGAATCCCTGGCTGGCTGAGTTGCAGCCGGAGGCCTTCGTCGAGATCAACCCGAAGGCCGCCAACGACCGCGGCATCCGCAACGGCGATTGGGTCTGGCTGAAAACGCCGACCGGCGCCCAGCTCAAGGTTCGCGCCCAGGTCACTGAGCGCGTCGCCGCCGACACCTGCTTCATGCCGTTCCATTTTTCCGGACACTGGCAGGGCAAAGACCTGCTCGAGTACTACCCGGACGGGGCGCACCCGGTGGTGCGCGGCGAAGCGGTCAACACCGCCACCACCTACGGCTACGACTCGGTGACCATGATGCAGGAAACCAAGACGACCATCTGCCAGGTCGCCAAGGCCTAAGAGGAGGAGACAACAATGGCCAGAATGAAATTTCTCTGCGACGCCGAACGCTGCATCGAGTGCAACGGCTGCGTCACCGCGTGCAAGAACGAACATGAGGTGCCCTGGGGCGTCAACCGCCGCCGCGTCGTCACGCTGAACGACGGCGTGCCTGGCGAACGCTCCATCTCAGTCGCATGCATGCACTGCACCGATGCGCCCTGCATGGCCGTCTGCCCGGTCGACTGCTTCTACCAGACCGAAGAAGGCGTGGTGCTGCACGACAAGGACCTGTGCATCGGCTGCGGTTACTGCTTCTATGCCTGTCCCTTCGGCGCGCCGCAGTTTCCGCAGGGCGGCGCCTTCGGCATGCGCGGCAAGATGGACAAATGCACCTTCTGCGCCGGCGGGCCGGAAAAGGACAACTCGGCCGAGGAGACGAAGAAGTACGGCCGCAATCGCCTGGCCGAGGGCAAGCTGCCGCTCTGCGCCGAGATGTGCGCGACCAAGGCATTGCTGGGCGGCGACGCGGAAGCCATCTCGACCATCTACCGCGAACGCGTGACGAAGCGCGGCAAGGGCGCCGACATGATCGGCTGGGGAACCGCCTACGGCAAGAAGGAAGCCGCCAAGGAAGGAGGCAAGTCATGAAGACACGCATGTTGCTGGTTGTCCCCGCCATTGCCTTCGGGCTCGGCCTCGCGGCCTGCGGCGACCGCGATCAGGTTGTCGCCTACAAGCAGGGCAAATACCAGGGCAAGACTGACAGCCAGCCCTGGAGCAACGCGCCCTACAACGGCGACAAGGCCAGGTGGGAAGGCGATCTCAAGGCGCGGGCCCAGCAGCAGGACGAATCCCGCCGCACCGGCGGCTAGGAGGCGCGATGAAATCGATCCTCAATCTGGCCTTGTCCGTTGCCGCGGTGCTGCTGCTCGGCACTGCTCCGGCCGTGGCGGCGGACGCCCCGGCGCAGCCCGCCCAAGCGCAAGCGCAGGCTTCGCACAACCAGGCCCGGCTATGGCGCGACGCCCGCTCCGGCGAGGCCGGCTTCACCACCGCTCGCGGCGTGGAAACCGGCGTGCTGATCCAGTCCGGCGGCGAAACCTGGCGCGAACTGCGCAACGGCCCGGTCACGCTCTACGGTGGCATCGTGTTGTGCCTGGTCGTCGTCGCCATCGGCCTCTTCTACAAGTGGCGCGGCATGATCAAGCTGGGTGCGCCGCCGAGCGGACGGCAGATCGAGCGCTTCAACGCCATCGAGCGCATGGCGCACTGGGGCATGGCGGTCAGCTTCGTCATCCTCGGCGTATCCGGGCTGCTGCTGCTGTTCGGCAAGCACCTGCTGCTGCCGGTACTTGGCCATACCCTGTTCGGCTGGCTCGCGGTGATCGGCAAGAACCTGCACAACTTCGTCGGCCCGCTGTTCCTGCTCTCCATCGTCGTCTCCTTCTTCCTCTTCGTGAAGGACAACGTCTGGCGCAAGGAAGACGCAGACTGGATCGCCAGGGCCGGCGGCCTGATAAGCGGCGCGCACGTGCCGTCCTGGCGCTTCAATTTCGGCGAGAAGACGATGTTCTGGTTCGGCGTCGTCTTCCTCGGGCTGACGGTCAGCGCCAGCGGTCTGATCATGGACTTCCCCAACTTCGGCCAGACGCGCGACACCATGCAGACGGTGAACCTCATCCATTCCGTCGCCGCGCTGATTTTCGTCTGCCTGATGCTCGGCCACATCTACATCGGCACCATCGGCATGGAAGGCGCCTACGCGTCGATGCGCCTTGGCCACGTCGACGAAACCTGGGCGAAGGAACACCACGAGCTCTGGTACAACGAAGCGAAACAGCAGGCGGGCCAGGCGGCCAATGCGGCCAATGCAGCCAAATCCGCGCCAGGCGCAGCCGCCGCAGCGCAGTCATGAATAGGGGAGGGAACGCGATGAAAACGAAACTGATCCTGGCACTCGCCGCCGCATGTGTCGCCGGCGCCGTCCAGGCCAAGCTGCCGCCGCCGGGTGACGAAGCGAAGGCCAAGGCCGAGGAGACCAAGGCCAAGGCCGCGCATGGCGACAAGATCGGCGCCTACCAGTTGTGCAAGTCGCAGAACCGCACTGCCGAGCGCCACATGAAGGAGCAGGGCAAGAAAGGCGCCGCCCCGGCCGCCTGCCAGGACCCGGGTCCCTACCAGGCCGCCGCGGCGCCTGGCGCAGCCCCGGCTGCGGCGCCGGTGCCGGCAGCAGCGGCTGCCGCCAAGAAGAAATAGGCCTGTCGCGAAACTTCAGTGCCGGGGGGCCGGCAGTTGATGTGGCGACCCCGTCGCGCCCCGGCTTTCGCCCTGGCGGCTCATGCCAGAACGCGCGGTGCCGAGGCTGAGGGTTTCATGGCGGATCCAGCCCCAGCAGTGCGGCCACCCGAACGGTATCGAGATGCGCCTCGACCGCATCGGCCAGGCGTCCGAGGCTCGCCTCGCGCTGCGCGGCCATGTCGGGTGCGCGTTGCCCATCCCGGTAGCCCGCCCAGGCGAGCAGTGCGTCGCAGGCCTTGGGCCGATCGAACAGGCCGCGTACGTAGGTGCCGAATATCTGTCCGTCCGCACTCAAGGCACCCGCGCGCGTGAGTCGGCCAACCGGCACTCGGTGGAGGAATTCAAGGAAGTGGGTGTGATGTAGGCAAGGCACGCTCTTCGGTGCATTACCCTCCGCAACGCCGACGCGTTGCCTCAGGCCGGTCTCCGGGCTCACGAGCGGGGTGGTTCCCCTATCGACGACGCCTTCCCATGCTTGCACACAGTGGCGGATTGCCGTGCCAATGACTCGCTTACCGTTGCGGGGGCAGCGCCGGCATTGTTCCTTCGAGCGCACCGGCTTCCCGTTTCATCCATTTGGAGAACACCATCGGGACACCTGAGGCGCAGTCATCTTGACAGCCCGTGGACGTGGCGCGACCGGGTTGTTTCCCGGTGCCGTCGAGGCAGGCGGATCGGCGGCGCCCTGCCGCCGAAATATCGGCACCCCGGGGTGAACGCGAGGGTTCATTCCTCCGGCATGCTCTCGCTGAATCCCCAGAGCCGGTAACTCCAGAAGCTCTCTTCGGTGGCGATGCGGCGGCGCAGGTTTTCCGGCGCGAAGCCGGTGATTCGGCGCGTCTGGCGGCACAGGTGCGACTGGTCGGCGTAGCCGTTGTTGCCTGCGATCTCGCTCCAATTCACTTCGCCCGCCTTCACGCCCACCACGGCGTCGAAGAAGGCCTGCTCGGATCGCCCGATGCCGCGCAGTTCGCGCAGAGGTTGCCCGGTCCATTGCTTGATGCGGCGCTCGGCCTGGCGCAGGCTGCGCCCGAAGCCGGAGGTGGCGGCGCGCAGGGCCAGGCTGCGCGACCAGTCGGCGAACAAGCGGCCGGTCAACGCGCACTCGGGCCGGGCCTGCTGCCAGCGCGGCGCCAGGAATTCCTCGATCAGGCCGATGCGCTGCGCGTCGTCGGCCGCCGCGTCCACCGCGCGGCACAGCTCCAGCCAAGATTCGTCTAGCACCGCCTCGACCGGCACCGCGCGGTCGAGATAGGCGCTGGGATCGATGCCCGTCATTTGGGTGAGGGCATCGGGCATCAGCAGCACGACCATGGCATGCATCGGCCCGGGGTTCCAGGTGACGAGCGGGTGGGTGAGGGGGCCGCCGAACGTGACGCGCCCGAGCGGCGCGCGCGAGCTGTCTGCCTGCGCTGGACAACCCGGGGCGAGAAGTTCGCAGTCGCCGTGGAAATACCAGGTGATCGAACAGGTCGGTGTGACCGGGAAGTGGCTGTAGCGCTGATCGTCGCCGAGTGCCACGCCGCGCGTGTCGCGGCTCATGACGGCGCGCAGGCAGGAGGCCAGCGCACGGCGCGGCAGCCACAGTTCGGAGCGTGCCGCGCTGAGCGGCGAATCGGGGTCCCGGGGCCAGTGTTCCACCCGGAACATGCCCCGCCCGGCCGGGCCGGTGCCTTGCGGTGTCGGAATCATTCAAGACCTGCAAATCATGGCTGGATAGGATGCGTGCGATTCCGTTCGTATTGGAGAAACGATGCATCCAGTCAGTTTGCGCAACGTGGAGAAAGTCTACCATCTCGACGCGGTGGCCGTGCCCGCCCTGAGCGAGGTCAGCATGGACATCCGCCCGGGCAGCTTCACCGTCCTCTGCGGCCCCTCGGGCAGCGGCAAGACCACCCTTCTGAACATGATCGGCTGCATCGATCGGCCCGACCGGGGCGAGATCATCGTGGCGGGCCAGCCGGTGCAGGCGATGGCGGACGATGCGCTGTCGGACTTCCGCGCCCGCCACATCGGCTTCATCTTCCAGAACTTCAATCTGCTGCCGGTGCTCACCGCCTACGAGAACGTCGAGTACCCGCTGGTACTGGCGAAGGTGGCGAGGTCCGAGCGCAGCAAGCGCGTGCTGGCGCTGCTCGATGCCGTCGGCCTGATGGACCGCCGCGACAGCCGCCCGGGGCAGCTCTCCGGCGGCCAGCGCCAGCGCGTGGCCGTCGCCCGCGCGCTGGCCACCGAGCCAAAGCTGGTGCTGGCCGACGAGCCGACCGCCAACCTCGACAGCCGCACCGGCGCCGCCATCATCGCGCTGATGCGCCGGCTGCAGCGCGAACGCGGCGCCTGCTTCGTCATTTCCTCGCACGATGCGCAGGTGCGCGCCGAGGCCGACGACGTGATTCACATCCGCGACGGGCGCATCGAGGGTGCTGAAAGAGAGACAGCATGAACACCTGGTCGCTCGCCCTGCGCAACCTGCTGCGCAACCGCCGCCGCTCGCTCGCCACGCTGCTGGCGATGGTGGTCGGCCTCACCGCCATCCTGCTCTTCGGCGGTTACCGCTCGAACATCCTCTACGGCATGCAGACCGGCTTCGTGCAATACAGCGGCCATTTGCAGGTCCAGCGCCGCGGCTATTTCCTTGACGGCGGCGACAACCCGACCGCCTACGGCATCGCCGATTACATGCGCATCGTCGAGGCGATCCGGCGTGACGCGGCGCTGGCGCCGATGCTGGCGGTGGTCACGCCGACCCTGCAGCTCGGCGGCATCGCCGGCAACTTCTCGGCCGGCATATCGCGCTCGGTCGTCGCCACCGGTCTGGTGGTCGAGGAACGCGACCGCATGCTGCAATGGAACGACTACGGCATGGTCAGCTACGCCCAGCCCCTGGCGCTCGCCGGCACCGGCGAGGACGCCGTGGTGGTCGGCATTGGCGTGGCGCGCAAGCTCCAGCTGTGTGCGGCGCCCGGCATGCCGGACTGCAGCCCGGCGGTGGGGCGGCAGTCGGGCGGTGCCGACGCGCCGGCGGATATAGTCGCCCTCTCGGCGCAGGAGAGGAAAGCGCAACCGACCGCGGCCGCGCACAACCGCATCGAGATGCTCGCCGCCACCGCGCGCGGCGCGCCCAACGTGGCCGGCCTCAGCGTCGTGCGCGCCAACAACCTCGGCGTCAAGGCGATCGACGACATGTACATGGCCATGCACCTGTCGCAGGCGCAGAAGCTGATCTACGGCGCCGGCCGGCCCGAGGCGACCGCCATCGTCGTCCAGTTGCGGCATACGGCGCAGATGGCGGTGGCGCGCGCGCGCCTGCAAACGCTGCTCGATGACGAATTCGGTGATCAGGCGCTGGAGGTGCTCGACTTCCAGACGCTCAATCCGATCTACGGCCAAACCGACGAATTCATGGCCTCGATGTTCGGCTTCATCGCCTTGCTGATCGGCGTCATCGTGTTGTTCACCATCGGCAACACCATGGGCACCGCGGTGATGGAGCGCACGGTCGAGATCGGCACCCTGCGCGCCATGGGGCTGCGCCGCGGCGGCATCCGCCGCCTGTTCATGTGCGAGGCGCTGCTGCTCGGCGCTATCGGTTCGGCCGTCGGCCTGCTGGGCGCCCTCGCGGTCTCTTGGCTGATCAACCGCAGCGGCTGGAGCTGGACGCCGCCCGGCTATTCCTATGCCTATCTGGTGCTGGTGCGCGTCTGGCAGGATCTGCCGCTACTCGCCGGCAGCGTAGCCGGCATGATCGGTGTGACGGTGGCTTCCGCCTGGTGGCCGGCCCGGCGCGCCGCCCGGCTGATGATCGTCGATGCCCTGCGCCATGCCTGAGGAATCGTGATGAAGAAAGCACTGAGCGCGCTTCTCGCGCTGGCCCTCGCCTGGACCGCGCATGCCGGCCCCGGCCCGCAGGACATCCTGATCGCCAGCGATGCCATTCGCAATCCCGATTTTCCCTTCGGGCTGACCAACAGCCTGACCGAATACCGCCAGGGCAAGCGCACCGAGAGCAGCGTGCTGGCAATCTACTCGAAGGCGGACGCCCGCGGCGGCCAGTTCCGCAGCCTGGTGCGCTATGTCGCGCCGCCGCGCGACGCCAGCAAGCTGATCCTCTTCAACGGCAAGGACCTGTGGTTCTTCGACCCGTCGAGCAAGGCCAGTATCCGCCTCTCGCCGCAGCAGCGCCTGCTCGGCCAGGCCTCCAACGGCGACGTGGTGACCGTCAACTTCGCCCGGGACTATCGGGCGACCTCGGCCGAAGCGGAGGAAACCCAGGACGGCGAGCGCCAGCCGCGGCGCTGCATCAAGCTCGGGCTGGCGGCCACCACGCCGGACGCCAACTACCACAGCATCGAGATGTGGGTGGACGCGGCCAACAGCCGCCCGGTCAAGGCGCACTTCTTTACCGAGAGCGGCAAGCTGCTCAAGACGGCCTACTACCGCCGCTACCAGAACGTCTTCGGCGTCGAGCGCCCGACCGAGACGGTAATCATCGATGGCCTGGAAGCGGACTGGGTCACCGTCATGCGCTACACCGACTGGGTGAAGCGCGACGTGCCCGAGGCCTGGTTGCAGCGCGATTACCTGCCGCGCTTCCGGCCGGAATGAGCCAGCGTCTTTCGCTTGCCGCCCTGGCTGCATTGGCCGTATCGGGCGGCAGCGCACTGGCGGACGATGCCGACGCGTTGCGGCTGGCGGACCAAGCGCCGGAGACCGCGGCGCGCGCCAGCGACTGGCGCAGCTTCGCCGAAGTTGCCTTCGGCGCCGCCCGACAGCGGGACGGTGGCTCGCTGCGCCATGACCGCCGCCTGTCGCTCGATCTGCGGTACGACCATGCCCTGTCGCCGGAATGGCGGGCGGTGTTTGCCGACCGGCTCGACCTGAGCTGGCCGGCGCAGGGCCGCGTCGACCATGCCGTCAACACCGTCAACGAGGCCTATCTCAGCCGGCAATGGCGGCAGGACGTGCTGCTCGACCTCGGCCGTGTCAACGCGCGCCATGGCGTGGCGACCGGCTACAACCCGACCGACTATTTCCGTGACGGCGCATTGCGTTCGGTTACCTCGATCGATCCGGCCAGCCTGAAGGAGAATCGCCAGGGCAGCGTCATGCTGCGCGGACAAGGTTTGTGGCAGGGCGGGGCGCTGACGGCGCTGTACTCGCCGCGGCTGCAGCGGCAGGCGAGCGATGCCGGGCTCAGCCTCGACTGGGGCGCCACCAACAACCGCGAGCGCGGGTTGATCGCCCTCGGACAGCAGCTCACCGAGACTTTCAGTCCGCAGTTCCTGGTCTATCGTGAAACCGCGCTGCCGACGCAGTTCGGCCTCAACCTGAGCGGCCTCGCCAACCACGCGACCGTCGCCTACCTTGAATGGTCGGGTGGGCGCAGCAGTGCGCTCCTGAGCCAGGCATTGCGGCAGCTTGGCCCGGCCTGCGTATGCGAGGCGTGGCGCAATCGCCTGGCTGGCGGGCTCACCTACACCACCGCCAACAAGCTGTCCCTGACTGCGGAATGGCAGTACAACGGCGCCGGCCTGCAGCGGGAAGAGTGGCTTGCGCTGCGCAACGGGCCGCCGGCGCTGTACGCGCTCTACCGCACGCAGGCGCAGACGGCCCAGGATCTACCGACGCGACAGGCATTCTTCTTCCACGCCACCTGGCAGGACGCGCTGATCAGCCGCCTCGACCTGAGCGTAATGCTGAACATCGACCTCGTCGATTCCAGCCACCGCGCCTGGCTGGAGGCCCGTTACCGCGGCGACCATGCCGAATACGCCTTCCAGTGGCAGCGCACCGGCGGCGAGCGCCTGAGCAACTACGCGGCACTGCCGGATTCGCGCGCCTGGCAGCTGGTGGCGCGCCACTATTTCTGAATCGGTGGCGCGGCTTGCCAGGGTTGTCACTTGCGATCGACGGCAATCGAGCGCGGGCATGTGTCGATGACGTTCCGCAAGGCGGCTTCGCCTCGAAGGCGGGCCAGCTGATGGCTGCACCCATGGTATTGATATTTTATGGGGGCGCGGCTACAGTCGTTCCACGATGGGCGGTCGCGAAAAAGCCGTTCTCTATCCTCAAGGGTCGACAACCTGAACGTGTCGCGAGTTGTGCATCTATTGCGGTGCCGGTTGCCGGGTATATTTCCGGACGCGCGGGTGAGCGCTGATCGCTCTGCCGACCCCCCGGGAAAGGAAACCACGTTCCAAGGACATCAACGCCGCTTGGCACCTTGCACAACATCTCTTACGAGCAACAGAAGCCGCTATTGCGCTTGCCTGATCCTGCTCGTTGCATGCTTGTTCTCGTCATGCCGTGAGTCGGCGGGCGCCGAGCCGCATTTGTCTCAGCTGCAGGCGATTGTCGAAACTCAGGCGCGGGACCACCGGGTATGCGCGGTCTCGTATGCCACCGTCCATGCCGGCAAGGTTTTTAGTTTGGGTGGCGCCAGCGGGTGCGACGGAGTGAGTGCGCCGACGGAAGACGATATCTTCCAAGCGGCATCCTTGAGCAAGCCCGTATTCGCGTACGCTGTCTTGAAACTCGTTCGAGACGGTTTGCTCGGTCTCGACACGCCGCTTGTCAGCTACCTGCCTCAAGGCTACTCGCACGTTCGAAACCCGTTTGCATTTGGTCGTCCACCGATCGTTGAGCGCGTTGCAGTGCCGGAAATCCGGTCAGTAACGGCCCGAATGGTCCTCAATCACACGTCCGGCCTGCCCAATTGGTCCACCGAACCGCTCGCTTTCGATTTCGCTCCGGGGACCGGCTGGCAGTATTCGGGTGAAGGGTTCATGCTGCTGCAGCGCGTCGTCGAAGGACTTACAAGCGAGACACTCGATGCCTTCCTCGAACGGCGGCTCTTTGAGCCATTGGGAATGTCCAACACCGCGTTCCGATGGAAGCCCCGGTTCGCCAATAAGGCCACGCCCGGCATGTCGTCCTCTTGGCAGTCGCCGATCGATTTTCCTGACGCCATGGCGCCGGTTTCGCTCTACACGACCGCCAAGGATTATGCGAAGTTTCTCGCTGCGCTCATGGCTGACCGTCCGCTCATTCAGTTGATCGTCGAAGCACCCGTGAGCGTCGTTCCGAAACTGGATATTGACTGGGGCCTCGGTTGGGGAATTGAACGCGGCGCGCGAGAAACCTTCATTTGGCAATGGGGCAACAACCCGGGCTATCGGGCGTTTGTCATGGCATCGATACATTCCGGTGATGCCGTGGTCATGCTAACAAGCAGCGAGAACGGGCTGGCCATGGCTGAGCCGATCGTAACAACCGTGCTTCCGGGCACCCACGCAGCGTTCAGATCCTACTTGGTTCGCGAGGGACTGGCGTATTTCTTCTGCAAGCATTTCAATTGGTGCATATAGGGGCCAGCCCTTGTTGCAGCCAATGACAGGAGGCTGCGATGCGAGACTTCTTCTCCGACCCATGGCTGGCGATGCCCGAGCGGCCGCATCGGGCCGGCCGTTGCGGCCAGTCCGGCGTTTGCAGTGGCGATGCTGGAAGCGGAGATTGCGGGCGCGGCGGAGTTGACTGGGTGCCGCTCCCGGCGTATTCATGAAGGCGGGTGCCGCGGCCGTCGTCGCGCCCCATCCCAACAGAGGAGACCGACAAAATGAAAAACACCGTGATCGCTGCCGCTTCGGCGGCGTTGCTGCTGTCCGCCTGCGCCGGCCACCACCACGGCCCCGCCGCCGAGGCCAAGCTCGCGCCCACAAAGGGCAACACCACCACCGGCACTGTGGTCTTCGTGCAGAGGGGCGGCGACATCGAGGTGACGGCGCATGTCGCCGGCCTCTCGCCCGGCGCGCACGGCTTCCACATCCACGAGAAGGGCGACTGCAGCGCGCCGGACGGCACCAGTGCCGGCGGCCATTTCAACCCCGGCGGCCATCCGCACGGCCACCCGCAGCGGGGCCCGCACCACGCCGGCGACATGCCAATGCTGGAAACGGACGCGCTCGGCAACGCGAAGCTGGTGGCCGTCGTACCGGGATTGATGCTGGAAGGCGCCAGCGGAATTGTCGGCCGCGGCGTCATCGTCCACGCGGCGCCGGACGACTTCACGACGCAGCCCACAGGCAACTCGGGTGCGCGCGTCGCCTGCGGGGTGATCGTCAAGCGGTAGTGGCCGTCATTCCCGCGCAAGCGGGATCAAGGAACCTTCGATCGAAAATGCCGGATTCCCGCTTTCGCGGGAACAGCACTTCACTCCAACGCGGGCTGGTTTCAGCGTGGCCGCAGGAACCAGTCCAGCGCCTTGTCCACGTTCTGGCTGCGGCGGTGGAAGCCGCCGTGGTCCCCGGCCGTGTCCTCGGCGAGCTGCGCTTCGCCGCCACGCTGGGCCAGCCAGTCGCGCGTGCGGCGCATGGCTGGGCAGCCGTCGCGGTCCGGGTTCGGGTCGCCGCCGCCGCAATACAGCCACCAGCGCGTCCCCGCATAGGGCGTCGTGCCGAGGCGGCCGCCGTCGATGTCGCGGTTGGCGGGAAAGTCCGCCGCCATGCCGCCGGCGTTGGCGATTACCGCGCGGAAGAGGGGATTCGGCAGCTTCGCATCGAAGGCCACCAGCGCGTAGAGGTTCGCCGCGCCGCGCGAGAAGCCGTGCAGCAGCGCGTTCTCCCGCGTCGCGCCGGCGCGGCGCATCAGGCGCTCCAGCTCGCGCCGCAGCTCATTCGGCCGGTAGTAGTCCTCGGTGCGCTGGCCGCCGCCGAACCACCACTGCAGGGCGACGATGCCGAGGTTGTTGCGCTCGGCGAAGGGCTGCCACAGCACGATCTCGTCGTAGGCCCAGCTCGCGCTGCCGTGCAGCGTGACGATCCAGCCCGCGGGGGTTCGGCCCGCCGGCTGCCAGAGCAGCCCGAAGCTGCGCCCGTCGCCGGTGTTCTCCCGCGTCGCACCGAGCCGCTCCGCCGCCGCAGCGCGCTGCGGCGTCTGTGCCCGGGCGCGGGCGAGCAGTTCGGTTGCGTCGGCGGCGGGTAGCGCCAGCGGCGGTTTGCCGCCGGGCGGGGGCCGCATCGGCTGCGCGCCGGCGACGATGGTGAACAGCAGGCTGGCGAGCAGCGCCAGAAAGAATGCCAGGCGATTCATGCGCGCTTCCTTCTTGGGGCCTTCTCCGGCAGCGTCTTCACGAACTTCAGGCTGTCGTCCACCCAGCGCTTCAGGTCGCGCTCCTCCTCGTGGCCGGGCGCATCGACGAAGACGTAGCCCTTCATCGGCCGTCCGGTGAAATCCATCACCCGCGCGTGCGGCCGGCGCAGCGCCTTCTCGTAGGCATCGGGCCCGACGCGCGCCATCAGCGCTTCGCCGACGATGTCGACGAACATGTGGCCGCGCGAGAGCAGGCACAGCCCGCCGAATATCATTTTCTCGGCGATGTCGGCGTGCTCGGGAAGGAGTTCGCGCAGGCGCTCGGCCAAACCTTCGTCGTAAGCCATGGCGCTACTGCATCGAATGCAGGCCGATCATGTTGCCTTCGGTGTCGACCACCAGCGCGATGAAGCCGTACTGGCCGATGGAAAATTTCTCCTTCTGGATGCGGCCCCCGGCCTTGACGGCCTTCGCCGCCTCGACGGTGCAGTCGGCGCATTTGAAGTAGATCAGCACGCTGTTGGCACCGGAGGGAAAGCCCGCCATCTTCACCAGCGCGCCGGTCGCGCCGTACTCCTCCGAGCCCATGGGAAAGGCCCACATCTCCATGCCCTGTCCGCCGAGGTCGGACAACTGCACGTCGAACACGGACTGGTAGAACGCCTTGGCGCGCGCCATGTCCTGCACGTAGATCTCGAACCAGTCGACCGGGTTGCCCATGACGATCCCTCCTCGAAGACGCGGCCGGTCCTGCGCCGCAAGCCGATATCCTGCTACCGTCCGCCGGCCACGTCCAGTATCGCGCCCGTGGAATACGAGGCTTCGTCGGAAAGCAGCCAGAGGATGGCCGCTTCGCCCGTCGCCGCGGTAATGATCACCGCTTCGAGCCGGGCGCGTGCCACCGTTCCAATGTCTGCACCGACACCCCAATCTCTTTTTCGCCAGCGCCCTGATATTCGCGCTCTCCGGCGGCAACAACCGCGCCACCACTCTGTTCCTGAATGCGTCGCCGTACCGTGCCGTCGTTCTTCCTTATCGCCCCACCGGATTAGCCACAATGTTCAGCAGACGATCGAAGTTCCCACCGGCACCGTCATTCCGGGGCCGCCCGCCAGAGCTTGCCCCGGACTTGATCCGGGGGCGGAACCCGGAATCCAGGGTTTTTTTGAGGCCGCTTTGGATTCCGGGTCGCGCTTCGCTTGCCCGGAATGACGAAGCTGAGGTTTGTAGCTAATCAGGTCGTCCCAAGTTCAAGATCATATCGGGGCGACAACTATTCTGACGCGGGGGGAGTTAGCAAAATGCCATGCCAATGGCAACAGTCCGCCGCGGCGGCGAGGGTCTTCAGGCCTTCAGCTTGGCACTGAGGTGCGGCGCAATGAGCTGCAGCAGCTGCGCGAAGACTTTCGGATTGCCGCCGACGATGTTGCCGGTGTTCAGGTAGTCGGCCTCGCCGGTGAGATCGCCGACAAGACCGCCGGCCTCGGCGATGAGCAGGGCGCCCGCCGCCATGTCCCACGGCGCCAGGCCGAGCTCCCAGAAACCATCGAGGCGGCCGGCGGCGACCCAGGCGAGGTCGAGCGCCGCGGCGCCGGGACGGCGTACGCCGGCGGTCTTGTGCATGAAGTCGCGCAGCATGCCCATATAGGCGCCGACGTGTTCGAAGTAGCGGAAGGGAAAGCCGGTGCCGACGAGGACCTCATTGAGTTTGGTGCGCCGGGATACGCGAATGCGCCGGTCGTTGAGGAAGGCGCCGCCGCCTTTGGTGGCGGTGAATAGCTCGTTCCTGTTCGGATCGTAGACCACCGCATGGGTGAGGACGCCCTTATGGGCAAGCGCGATCGACACGCAATACTGCGGCAGGCCGTGGATGAAGTTGGTGGTGCCGTCGAGCGGATCGATGATCCAGAGGTACTCGGAGTCGCCGGAAGCGCCGGATTCCTCTGCTAGAATCGCATGGTCCGGATACGCCTCCCTGAGCACGCCGATGATCGCCTGTTCGGCGGCCTTGTCGACTTCGGTGACGAAGTCCTTGTCGCGCTTGGCGCTCACCTTGATCTGATCGACGTCGCGCGCCGCGCGGTTGATGATGCCGCCGGCGCGGCGCGCTGCCTTGATGGCGAAGCTGAGTGTCGGGTTCATGCGGTTCCGGTCTTTGAATGAGCGTGCCGGCGGCGCAGGCCGGCGGCGAAGAAGGCGGCATTTTAACTGAACTGAAGGCCCGTGCTCGACCGCATCCGCATCGTCCTCTCCCATACCAGCCATCCGGGCAACATCGGCGCGGCCGCGCGCGCCATGAAGACCATGGGGTTGTCCCGCTTGTACCTGGTGAATCCCTGCGCCGATCCCGATGGCGTAGGGCGGGCGCGCTCCTCGAATGCGCGCGACGTGCTGGACGGTGCCGTGGTGTGCATGTCGCTCGATGAGGCGCTGGCCGGCACGGTGTTCGCCGCGGCGATGACGGCGCGGAGCCGCGAGATGGCGCCGCCGCCGCTGTGGGCGCGCGAAGCCGCGCCGCAGATCGTCGGCGCCGCCGCGCACGGGCCGGTGGCGCTGGTGTTCGGAAACGAGACTGCGGGGCTCTCCAACGATGAGGTGGCGCTGTGCCGCCTGCCGGTGATGATCCCCACCCATCCCGGCTACTCCTCCCTCAACCTCGGCGCCGCCGTGCAGGTCATCTGCTACGAGCTGCGCATGGCGGCCATCGTGCCGGGCGCGGCGCCGGCGCCGGAGAACCGGCCCGCCAGCTTCGACGAGATCCGCAACTTCTATGCACACCTCGAAGCCGCCGTCACGCAGAGCGGCTTCCTCAACCCGGCGCATCCCAAGCGGCTGCTGCCGCGCCTGCATCGCCTGTTCGATCGCGTCCGCCTGGAAGAGGATGAAGTCAGTCTGTTGCGCGGAATGCTCAAGACCTTCATGCGGCCAGGCGACAAAAGTTGACTAAAAACGAGGGGTTTTTTAATATCTGAGCACTTCCTTATGGAGTTGCACGATGTTCCGTCGCCTGCGCGAAGATATCGCCAGCGTTTTTGCCCGCGATCCCGCCGCCCGCAACACCTGGGAGGTTCTGACCTGCTATCCGGGCCTGCATGCACTTGTTTTGCATAGGATTGCGCACCGGCTTTGGGGGGTTGGCCTGAAATGGCTGGCGCGCCTGCTCTCGCACTTCAGTCGCTGGATAACCGGCATCGAGATCCATCCCGGCGCGACCATCGGCCGGCGCTTCTTCATCGACCACGGCATGGGCGTGGTGATCGGCGAAACCGCCGAGATCGGCGATGACTGCACGCTCTACCACGGCGTGACGCTCGGCGGTACCTCGTGGAACGCCGGGAAACGCCACCCGACGCTGCGCAACGGCGCGATGATCAGCGCCGGCGCCAAGCTGCTTGGACCCATCGTCATCGGCGAGGGCGCGAAGATCGGTTCAAACGCGGTCGTCGTCAAGGATGTGCCGGCCGGCGCCACAGCCGTTGGCATCCCGGCACGGATCATTGAGAAGAAAAGCGACATCGACCGGGAGATCAAGGCCGGCCAGATGGGATTTTCCGCCTATGCCGTAACGCGCAACGAGGATGATCCGCTGGCCAAGGCGATCCATGGCCTGCTCGACCATGCGGTGGAAACCGATCGTCGCCTGGAGATGCTGCTGAAATGCCTGGAACGCTCCGGCGTATGCCAGGCGGACGAGTTGGCCACCGCGGACAAGTTCGATCCGAATTACTTGAGCAAAATAGTTGACTGAACTAATCGGGTTTTGTATAGTCGATAAAAATGATCAAGTATTAGGCGCCACCGGGCGCCTCCCTGGCTTCGGCCGCTTCGTGCGATCCGCCTGGCGGTTCGCGCGGTACCGAAGCCGTGTTTTGGAGAGGATGCAACCATGAGATTGACGACTAAAGGCCGCTTCGCAGTGACGGCAATGATCGACCTGGCCCAGCGCGAGGCCAATGGTCCGGTGACCCTGGCCGGGATCAGCGAGCGGCAGAAGATTTCCCTGTCGTACCTGGAACAGCTTTTCGGCAAGCTGCGCCGGCACAAGATCGTCGGCAGCGTGCGCGGACCCGGCGGCGGCTACCGCCTTGCGCGCGGCATGAACGAGGTCACGGTGGCGGACATTATTTCGGCCGTGGACGAGCCGCTCGATGCCACCAATTGCGGCGGGCGCGAGAACTGCGCCGACGAACAGCGCTGCATGACCCACGATCTGTGGACCAACCTGAACAAGCGCATGCACGAATACCTGGCCTCGGTTTCCCTGTATGACCTGGTCACCCAGCCGAAGGCCAAGGCGATCGGTGCCACCATTGCGGTGGACGACCGCCTGCGCGGCAACCGGCGCGACAACCTGGCGGTGTCTGCCTGAAATGGACCCCTCGCGCGGCCGGACGGGCACTGATGTTTCGATGTTCGCCCCGGCCTATCTCGACCATAACGCCACGACGCCGCTCGACCCGGACGTGCTGGAGGCGATGCTGCCGTTCCTCGCGGAGCGCCACGGCAATCCGTCCAGCCGCCACGAGTACGGCCGCGCGGCGCGCGCTGCCATCGACACGGCGCGGCAGCAGGTGGCGGAGGCGGTGGGGGCGCACCCGACCGAGGTGGTGTTCACCAGCGGCGGTTCGGAGGCCAACAACCTGTTCATCAAGGGCGCGGCAGCCTGCCTGAAGCCCGGCACCATCGCCGTCTCGGCCATCGAGCACCCCTGTGTGCGCGAGCCGGCGAACGAGCTGAAGCGCCTCGGCTGGAACCTGCACGAAATCGCCGTGGATGCCGAGGGCCGTGTCGCGGAGACTGACTTTTCCGCAGCGCTGGCGAAGAAGCCGGCCCTGGTGTCGGTGATGCTGGCCAACAATGAGACCGGCGTGCTGCAGGGCATTCCTTCGCTGGCGGCGCAGGCCAGGGCCGCCCGGGCGTGGTTCCACACCGACGCTGTGCAGGCGCTGGGCAAGGTGGCAATCGACTTCCGCGCCCTGAACGCCGCCGGAGTGAACGCGCTGACGGTGTCGGCGCACAAGATCTACGGTCCGAAGGGCGCCGCGGCGCTGGTGGTGGACAAGCGCATCGAGGTGAAGCCGCTGGTTTCCGGCGGCGGCCAGGAGCGCAACCTGCGCTCGGGCACCGAGAACGTTGCGGCCATCGTCGGCTTCGGCGTGGCCTGCAAACTGGCTGTGGCGCGGCTGGAAGCGGATGCGGCGCGGCTGACCGCGCTGCGCGGCACGCTGGAGCAGGGGCTGGCGGCAAGCGGCGCGACGGTCTTCAGCCGCAACGCGCCGCGCCTGCCGAATACGGTTTTTTTTGCGCTCGCCGGCATCGACGGCGAAACCCTGGTGGCGCAACTGGATCGCGCCGGCTTCGCGGTGGCGAGCGGCTCGGCCTGTTCGAGCGTCTCGCCGGAGCCTTCGCATACGCTGCTGGCGATGGGCGTCGAGGCAGGCATGGCGAAGAGCGCGCTGCGTGTCTCGCTTGGCCGCACCAATTCGGAAGAAGACGTCGCGCGCTTTTTGCAGGTGCTCGACGAAACGGTTCGCAAACTGAAAGGGCTGGCCGCGGTGGCCGCCTGAAGCACTGGAGAAACTAGCATGCTGAAATTTCCCATCTACCTCGACTACTCGGCGACGACCCCGGTCGATCCGCGCGTGGCCGAGCAGATGATTCCCTGGCTGGTCGAGAAGTTCGGCAACCCGGCCTCGCGCTCCCACGCCTACGGCTGGGAGGCGGAAAAGGCCGTCGAGGAGGCGCGCGAAAACGTCGCCGCGCTGGTCGGCGCCGATCCGAAGGAAATCGTGTGGACCTCGGGTGCGACCGAATCGAACAACCTCGCCATCAAGGGCGCGGCCTTCTTCTACCAGGGCAAGGGCAAGCACCTGATCACGGTGAAGACCGAGCACAAGGCGGTGCTCGACACCATGCGCGAGCTGGAGCGCCACGGTTTCGAGGTGAGCTACCTCGATCCGCTGGAGAACGGCCTGGTCGACCTGGAACAGTTCCAGGCGGCGCTGCGCCCCGACACCATCCTCGCCTCGGTGATGTTCGTGAACAACGAGATCGGCGTCATCCAGCCGATCGAGCAGATGGGCGAGATCTGCCGTGCCAAAGGCGTCCTCCTCCACGTCGATGCCGCCCAGGCCACCGGCAAGGTGGCGATCGACCTGTCGAAGCTGAAGGTCGACCTGATGTCCTTCTCGGCGCACAAGACCTACGGCCCGAAGGGCATCGGCGCCCTCTACGTGCGCAGGAAGCCGCGCATCCGCCTGGAAGCGCAGATGCACGGCGGCGGCCACGAGCGCGGCCTGCGCTCCGGCACACTGGCGACGCACCAGATCGTCGGCATGGGCGAGGCCTTCCGCTTCGCGCGCGAGGAAATGGCTGCCGAGAACGAGCGCATCCGCATGCTGCGCGACCGCCTCTGGAAGGGCCTCTCCGACATCGAGCAGGTCTTCCTCAACGGCGACCTCGAGAGTCGCGTGCCGCACAACCTCAACGTCAGCTTCGCCTTCGTCGAGGGCGAGTCGCTGATGATGGCGATCAAGGACGTCGCGGTGTCCTCCGGCTCGGCCTGCACCTCGGCCAGCCTGGAGCCGTCCTACGTGCTGCGCGCGCTCGGCCGCCAGGACGAGCTGGCGCACAGCTCGATCCGCTTCACCATCGGCCGCTTCACGACGGTCGAGGAAATCGACTACACCATCCAGCTCCTGCACCGGCAGATCGGCAAGCTGCGCGAGATGTCGCCGCTGTGGGACATGTACAAGGAAGGCATCGACCTGAACACCGTCCAGTGGGCGGCGCACTGAGTTTTTGAAGGAGCAGCGAAAATGTCCTACAGCGAAAAGGTACTCGACCACTACGAACATCCGCGCAACGTCGGCGCCTTCGACAAGGAAGAAGACGGCGTCGGCACCGGCATGGTCGGCGCGCCGGCCTGCGGCGACGTGATGAAGCTGCAGATCAAGGTGAACAAGGAGGGCGTCATCGAGGACGCCAAGTTCAAGACCTACGGCTGCGGTTCGGCGATTGCCTCCAGCTCGCTCGTCACCGAATGGGTGAAGGGCAAGACGGTGGACCAGGCCATGGAAATCAAGAACACGCAGATCGCCGAGGAGTTGGCCCTGCCTCCGGTTAAAATCCACTGTTCGATCCTGGCCGAGGACGCCATCAAGGCGGCCGTGGCCGACTACAAGAAAAAGCATGACGCTTGAGGTGAGACCATGACGGTTACTCTGACGGAACGGGCGGCCAGGCATGTCGCCAACTTCATTGCCAAGCGCGGCAAAGGCTTTGGCGTGCGCATCGGCGTCAAGACCTCGGGCTGCTCGGGCATGTCCTACAAACTCGAATTCGCCGACGACGCGGCGGCCGGGGACCTGGTTTTCGAGAGCCACGGCGTCAGGGTGCTGGTCGATCCGAAGAGCCTGCCCTACATCGACGGCACCGAACTCGACTACGCGCGCGAGGGCCTCAACGAGGGGTTCAAGTTCAACAATCCCAACGTCAAGGACCAGTGCGGCTGCGGGGAAAGCTTCAACGTCTGACGCCCGGCCGCCGATGATCCCGGATTTCAGACAGGACTACTTTGCGCTTTTCGGCCTGAAGCGCGCCTACCGCATCGACCCGGCGCAGCTCGACCGCGCCTACCACGATGTGCAAGGCAAGGTCCATCCGGATCGCCACGCCCACTTGCCGGAAGCCGAACGTCGCATGTCGATGCAGTGGGCGACGCAGGTGAACGAGGCTTACCGCACCTTGAAGCAGCCGTTGCAGCGTGCGCACTACCTGTTGCGGCTTGCCGGCGCGGATGCCAACCACGAGAGCAACACGGCGATGTCGCCGGAGTTCCTCGTCGAGCAGATGGAGTGGCGCGAGGCGGTTGCCGAAGCACGCGCCGCCGGCAACCACCATGAGCTGGAAAAGCTGGTGCAGCGCCTGGAGCGGGCGAGTAGCGCAGTGCGCGGGGAAATCGAGGCCTGCCTCGACGCGCGGAAGGACTACGTTGCGGCCGCAGATGCGGTGCGCCGCCTGATGTTCATCGAAAAGCTGGAATACGAAATAGAAGACGCGCTGGAAGCGCTGGAAAACCAATGAGCGGGCGCAGCCCGTCGTCCCCGCGAAGCTTGCCTCCGCATGTCGTGAGCGGGGAGCGGGGACCCAGCATTTGAATCTGGATTCCCGCTTTCCCCGGATCAAGTCCGAGGATGACAGCGGGAATGACGGAGCGGAACCGGAAGCCGACTGAATGGCCTTACTTCAAATCTCCGAGCCCGGCATGTCCGCGGCCCCGCACCAGCACCGGCTGGCCGTGGGCATCGACCTGGGCACCACCAATTCGCTCGCCGCCACCGTGCGCAACGGCATTGCCGTGGTGCTCAACGACGAGGTCGGTCGCAGCCTGCTGCCCTCCATCGTGCGCTACAAGGCCGACGGCGGCGTGGATGTCGGCTACGCGGCGCAGGGCGCCCAGGCCGCCGATCCGCGCAACACCATCGTCTCGGTCAAGCGTTTCATGGGGCGCGGGCTCAAGGACGTCGCGCATATCGAATCGATGCCCTACGACTTCATCGACGCTGAGGGCATGGTTCGCCTGCGCACTGTCGCCGGCGTGAAGAGCCCGGTCGAGGTTTCGGCCGAGATACTCAAGGTGCTGCGCGTGCGCGCCGAGGCCAGCCTGGGCGGCGAGCTGACCGGCGCCGTCATCACCGTGCCGGCCTACTTCGACGACGCGCAGCGCCAGGCCACCAAGGACGCTGCCCGGCTGGCCGGGCTGAACGTGCTGCGCCTGATCAACGAGCCGACGGCAGCGGCGATCGCCTACGGCCTCGACAATGGTTCGGAAGGCGTCTATGCCGTCTTCGACCTCGGCGGTGGCACCTTCGACATCTCCATCCTCAAGCTCTCGCGCGGGGTTTTCGAGGTGTTGGCGACGAACGGCGACGCAACATTGGGCGGCGACGATTTCGACCAGCGCGTGTATTGCTGGATCCTCGACGACGCCAGGATCACCTTCCCGAGCATCGCCGACACTCGCCGGCTGCTGCTCAAGGCGCGCGAAGCCAAGGAGATGCTCACCTCGCATGACGAGGCGCCGATCCATGCCACGCTCGGCACCGGCGAGCAGGTCAACCTGACGCTGAAGATCGACACTTTTGCCGACATCACAAAGAACCTGATCAGCAAGACCCTGTCGCCGACCCGCAAGGCGCTGCGCGATGCCGGCCTGACGGTGGATGACATCAAGGGCGTCGTGATGGTCGGCGGCGCCACGCGCATGCCGCAGGTGCAGCGCGCCGTGGCCGACTACTTCAAGCAGGAACCGCTGACCAACCTCGACCCGGACAAGGTCGTCGCGCTGGGCGCGGCCATGCAAGCCAACGTCCTCGCCGGAAATCGCGCAAGCAGCGAGGATTGGCTGTTGCTCGACGTCATCCCGCTTTCGCTCGGCCTGGAGACCATGGGTGGCCTCACCGAGAAGGTGATTCCGCGCAATTCGACCATCCCCTACGCACGCGCGCAGGAGTTCACCACCTTCAAGGACGGCCAGACGGCCATGAGTTTTCACGTCGTCCAGGGCGAACGCGAACTGGTGTCCGACTGCCGCTCGCTGGCCAGGTTCGAGCTGCGCGGTATTCCGCCGATGGTGGCGGGCGCGGCACGCATCCGCGTCACCTTCCAGGTCGATGCCGATGGCCTGCTCGCCGTCTCGGCGCGCGAGATGACCTCGGGCGTCGAAGCCTCGATCAGCGTGAAGCCGTCCTACGGGCTCACCGACGATGAAATTGCTGGCATGCTGAAGGAGTCGATTGACCATGTGGGCGACGATGTGCAGGCGCGCAACCTGCGCGAGCAACAGGTCGAGGCACAGCGCCTGGTGGAGGCGGTCGAGGCGGCACTGGCACAGGACGGCGGCCTGCTGCGCAAGGAAGAGCGCGCCGACATTGACGAGGAGATCGCCTCGCTGAAGAAACGCATTGCCGGCAGCGACCACCGCGCCATCAAGGCCGGCATCGACTCGCTCAACGCCGCGACGCAGGATTTTGCCGCCCGCCGCATGGACCAGGGCATCAAGCGGGTACTCACCGGACACAGGGTAATCGAGCTCAAACTATGACCCAGATCATCGTTCTCCCGCATGTCGAACTGTGTCCGGACGGCGCGGTGATCGACGTCGCGCCCGGCACTTCCATCTGCGACGGCCTCTTGAAAAACGGCATTGAAATCGAGCACGCCTGCGAGAAATCCTGCGCCTGCACCACCTGCCATGTCGTCGTGCGCGAGGGTTTCGACGGTCTGGCCGCGGCCGAGGAGAAGGAGGAAGACCTGCTCGACAAGGCCTGGGGCCTGGAGCCGAACTCGCGCCTGTCCTGCCAGGCGCTGGCGACGCAGACGCCGCTGGTCGTGGAAATCCCGAAATACACCATCAACATGGTTTCGGAAGGGCACAAGAAATGACGACCTTCCCCCCGGCCCCCTTCCCGCGGAAGGGGGTGACGGTTGATCGCTTCGCTCACAAATTATTGGCTGCACCTCCTTGGGGCGGCCCGGCGGAGGCGCCATGAAGTGGACCGACATCAACGACATCGCCATCGAACTGGCCGATGCCCATCCGGACGTCGACCCGATGAAGATAAATTTTGTCGACCTGATGAACTGGGTGAGGGCGCTGCCGGACTTCGACGACGACCCGCATCACTGCGGCGAGAAAATCCTTGAAGCGATCCAGGCGGCCTGGATTGAGGAAAAGGAATGAACCGCGACGAAGGCGGCCTGCAGCGCAACGTGCTCGGCGGTCCGCTCGGCGTCTGCAGCGAGAAGCCGGTGACCGGTTTCTTCCGCACCGGTTGCTGCGACACCGCCCCGCAGGACGTCGGCCGCCATACCGTCTGCATCGTCGCCAGCGCGGAATTCCTGGCTTTCTCCAAGGCGCGCGGCAACGACCTGGCGACGCCGATGCCCGAGTACGACTTTCCCGGCGTCAAGCCGGGCCAGCGCTGGTGCCTGTGCGTCGCGCGCTGGCGCGAGGCCCTGCAGGCGGGCATGGCGCCCCAGGTAGTGCTCAACGCCACCAACGAGGCGACGCTGGACCTCGTTTCGCTCGACGACCTAAAGCGCTTCGCCGTCGACCTGCACTGACGGGAATGGCCGTCATTCCCGCGAAAGCGGAAGTCCGGCTGCGTTCGGAATTCATGAATTCCCGCTTCCGCGGGAACGACAACTAATCCAGCGCGTGCGAGACCAGCCCGTCGGCGAGTTTCGGCTCGAACCAGGTCGACTTCGGCGGCATCACCTCGCCGGCGTCGGCCACCGACATCAGGTCTTCCATGTCGGTGGCGTGCAGGGCGAAGGCCGCCGCCATCTCGCCGCTGTCCACGCGGCGCTCCAGTTCCTCCAGGCCGCGGATGCCGCCGACGAAGTCGATGCGCTTGTCGCGGCGCAGATCCTTGATGCCGAGCACCGGGCCGAGCAGGTTGTCCGAGAGCAGGCTGACGTCGAGCCGCGCCACCGGGTCGTCGGTCGGAATAAGGTGCGGGTGGATGGTCAGGCGGTACCACTGGCCGGGCAGGTAGAGGCTGAACTCGCCGCGCTGCATCGGCCGGTAGCGCGGCGCGCAGATCGAGACGACGAAGCGCTCGGTCAGCCGCGCCAGGAAGCCCATGGTGCTGAGGCCGTTCAAGTCCTTCACCACGCGGTTGTAGTCCATGATGCGCATCTGCCTGTGCGGGAAGATCACGGCGAGGAAGTAGTTGTAGTCCTCGTCGCCCGTGTGGTGCGAGTTCTTTGCGTGGCGCGCGGCGGCGACGCGCGAGGCGGCGGCCGAGCGGTGGTGGCCGTCGGCGATGTAGAGCGCCGGCATGGCGTCAAAGGCCAAAGTCAGCCGCTGCAGCACGGCGGCGTCGCGGATCGCCCAGATCGTGTGGCGGATACCGTCGTCGGCCGTCACGTCGGCGTCAGGCGCGCCGATGGTCGCCTGCGCCAGGATGGCGTCGACGTCCGGCGCATCGGGGTGGGCCAGCAGCACCGGCCCGGTCTGAGCGTTGAGCGCCTCGATCTGGCGCACACGGTCGTCTTCCTTGTCCGGTCGCGTGAACTCGTGCTTGCGGATGCGGTTGGTGTCGTAGTCGGCCACCGAGGCGGCGGCGACAAGGCCGGTCTGCGCGTGCTCGCCCATGACCAGGCGGTAGGCGTAGTAGCAGGGCGCGTCATCCTGCTTCAGCACGCCTTCCCGGAGCATGCGGTCGAAGTTCTCGCGCGACTTGGCGTACACCTGCGGCGAGTAGTGGTCGACCTCAGGCGGCAGGTCGATTTCGGCTTTGGAAATGTGCAGGAAGCTGTTCGGCTTGCCCTGGGCACGCGTGCGCGCCTCGTCGGCGGAAAGGACGTCGTAGGGCGGGGCGGCGATCTCGCCGGCGCGGTCGGGCGCCGGGCGGATGCCGCGGAAAGGCTTGATGAGCGACATGTTGCTTTTCTTCGGTTAGGCGTTGCGGTTCGGCAGGACGTCCTTGAGAACGTCGCGCGCCTTGCGGATCATGGTTTCGGTGGTGGACCAGTCGACGCAGGCGTCGGTGACCGAGCAGCCGTACTTCAGTTGCGAGAGGTCCTCGGGGATCGGCTGGTTGCCGCCTTCGAGGTTGCTTTCGATCATCAGGCCGACGATGGACTGGTTGCCCTCGCGGATCTGGTGCACGCAGTCGGACATCACCAGCGGTTGCAGGGCCGGGTCTTTCAGCGAGTTGGCGTGCGAGCAGTCGATGACGATGTTCGGCGCGATCTTCGCCTTGGCCAGGGCGCGCTCGACCATGCAGACGCTGACGGTGTCGAAGTTCGAGCGGCCGTCGCCGCCGCGCAGCACGACGTGGCCGTAGGCATTGCCCTGCGTGCGCACGATGGCCGAGCGTCCCTGCATGTTGATGCCGAGGAAGCTGTGCGGGCTGGCGGCCGACTTGATGGCGTTGATGGCGGGAACGATGTCGCCGTCGGTGGCGTTCTTGAAGCCGACCGGGGTGGACAGGCCGCTCGACATCTCGCGGTGGGTCTGCGATTCCGAGGTGCGCGCGCCGATGGCGGTCCAGGTGATGAGGTCGCCGAGGTACTGCGGCGCGATCGGGTCGAGCGCCTCGGTCGCCGTCGGCAGGCCGAGTTCGGTGACTTTCAGCAGGAAGGCGCGCGCCTTCTCCATGCCTTCCTCGATGTGGAAGGAGTCGTCCATGTAGGGATCGTTGATGAAGCCCTTCCAGCCGGTCGAGGTGCGCGGCTTCTCGAAATACACGCGCATGACCAGGTAGAGGGTGTCGCCCACCTCGTCGGCCAGCTTCTTCAGGCGCTGCGCATAGTCGTAGCCGGCGATGGGGTCGTGGATGGAGCAGGGGCCGACGACGATGAAAATGCGCGGGTCCTTTCGGTCGAGGATGGCCTTGATGACCTCGCGGCTGGCGAAGACGGTGTCGGAGGCCTTCTCCGAGAGCGGCACGCGGGCATGAATTTCCTCGGGGGAGGGCATCAGGTCGAAGGCGCCGATGCGGACGTTTTCCAGGGCTTGCTGTGTCATGACTGCTTTTTGGATGGTGAAACGGGGGTGTTCAACAACGAAATGATCTCACGAATGGCCGCTGCACGCTCGGGCAGGGCGGCGGTCTCCCGGGAGACGGCGAGCCGGTCCGGCCCGGCCAGCTTCCAGCGGCGGTCCTGCTGTACCAGCTGGATGATGCGCGCCGGGTCGATCGGCGGATTGGAAACGAACTGCAGCTTGATCACCGCCTCGGTGGCGTCGATCTTGGCCAGGCCGATCGGTTTGGCCAGAATGCGCAGACGGTGGGTCTCGATCAGCGTGCGCGCCTGGGCCGGCAGCTCGCCAAAGCGGTCGATCAGCTCTTCCTGCAGGCGCAGCAGATCTTCCTCGCCATGTTCGCCTTCGCAGTTGGCGAGGCGCTTGTAGAGCGTCAGGCGCTCGTGCACGTCGCTGCAGTAGTCGCTGGGCAGCAGCGCCGGCGCATGCAGGTTGATCTCGGACGTGATGCCCAGCGGCTGCGACAGGTCGGGCTCCTTGCCCTCCTTCAGCGCGCGCACGGCGGCGTTGAGCATCGAGGTGTACAGGTTGAAGCCGATCTCCTGGATCTCACCACTTTGCGATTCGCCGAGCACCTCGCCGGCGCCGCGGATCTCCAGGTCGTGCATGGCGAGGAAGAAGCCGGAGCCGAGCTCCTCCATGGCCTGGATCGCCTCCAGCCGCCGCTGCGCCTGGGCGCTCGGCTTGGCGTTGCGGTCGGTGAGAAGGTAGGCGTAGGCCTGGTGGTGCGAGCGGCCGACGCGGCCGCGCAACTGGTGCAGCTGCGCCAGACCGAACTTGTCGGCGCGGTTGATGAGGATGGTGTTGGCGTGCGGGTTGTCGATGCCGGTCTCGATAATGGTCGTGCACAACAGCAGGTTGTGGCGCTGCTGGGTGAATTCGCGCATGACGCGCTCCAGCTCGCGCTCCGGCAGCTGGCCGTGGCCGACGACGATGCGCGCCTCGGGCAGCAGCTTCGCCAAGCGCTCGCGCACCGTTTCGATGGTGTCCACCTCGTTGTGCAGGAAGTACACCTGGCCGCCGCGCTTGAACTCGCGCAGCACCGCCTCGCGCACGATGCCATCGGAGTGCGGCACGACGAAGGTCTTGATGGCCAGGCGCTTCTGCGGCGCGGTGGCGATGACGGAGAACTCGCGCAGGCCCTCCAGCGACAGGCCGAGGGTACGCGGGATCGGCGTGGCGGTCAGCGTCAGCACGTCGATTTCGGCGCGCAGGGCCTTCAGCGCCTCCTTTTGCCGCACGCCGAAGCGGTGCTCCTCGTCGATGACGACGAGTCCGAGGCGGGCGAATTTGACGTCTTTCTGCAGCAGGCGGTGGGTGCCGATGGCGATGTCGACCTTGCCCTCGGCGAGGTCCTTCAGCGCGGCGGTCTGCTCCTTCGCGCTCCTGAAGCGCGACAGCTCGACGATTCTCACCGGCCAGTCGGCGAAGCGGTCGGAGAAGGTGTTGAAGTGCTGCTCGGCGAGCAGGGTGGTCGGCGCCAGCACCGCCACCTGCTTGCCGTCCATCACGGCGGCGAAGGCGGCGCGCAGCGCCACCTCGGTCTTGCCAAAGCCGACGTCGCCGCAGACCAGGCGGTCCATCGGCCTGCCCGACTTCATGTCGGCGACCACCGCGGCGATGGCGGCGGCCTGGTCGGGCGTCTCCTCGAAGCCGAAGCCGTCGGCGAAGGCCTCCAGGTCGTGCTCCTTGAAATTGAAGGCGTGGCCCTCCCGCGCCGCGCGGCGGGCGTAGAGGGCGAGCAGCTCGGCGGCGGTGTCGCGCACCTGCTGCGCCGCCTTGCGCTTGGCGCGATCCCAGCGGTCGGTGCCGAGCTTGTGCAGCTCGACCAGTTCCGGCTCGGAGGCGCTGTAGCGCGAGATGAGGTGCAGCTGCGCCACCGGCACGTAGAGCTTGTCGCCGCCGGCGTATTCGAGGTGCAGGAATTCCGTCTCGCCCTCGCCGAGATCGAGGTGCACCAGGCCCTGGTAGCGGCCGATGCCGTGGCTCTCGTGCACCACCGGGTCGCCGATTTTCAGCTCGGTGAGGTCGCGCAGCCAGCCTTCGAGGCTGGCGCGGCGGGCGTCCGCCTTGCGCCCGCGCGGGCGGGCGGTGGCAGCGTAGAGCTCGTTCTCGGTGACGACGGCGAGCTTCGCCTGCGGCAGCAGGAAGCCCGCCGAGAGCGGCGCCACCGCCAGCAGGAGTTTTCCCTCCGCCGTCGCGCAGCCGCTGAAATCGGCGCAGGGCGACGGCGTCAGGCCGTATTCGGCGAGGTATTGCAGCAGCGTCTCGCGCCGGCCGGGCGATTCGGCCAGCAGCAGGATGCGGCCGTCGAAGCCGGCGGCGAAAGCCTTCAGCTTGTGCAGCGGATCGTCGGCGCGGCGCTCGACGGCGAGGTCGGGCAGGGCTGCGGCCGGAGCCTCGGCTTCGGCTGCGCCGGAGGCAAAAGTCAGTCTCCCCAGCACGGCGGCGGCGATGAAGAACTGCTCCTCGGTCAGGAACAGCTCGCCCGGCGGCAGCAGCGGCCGGCTGCGGTCGCCGCCGAGCAGCTTGTAGCGCGACGCCGTGTCGGCCCAGAACTCGCGAATGGCGCTTGGCACGTCATGGTGCAGGCACAGCACCGAGTCCTGCGGCAGGTAGTCGAATACCAGCGCCGTCCTGTCGAAGAACAGCGGCAGGTAGTACTCGATGCCGGCCGGCGCGATGCCGTTGGAGACGTCCTTGTAGATGGGGGAGCGCGACGGGTCGCCCTCGAAGGTCTCGCGGTAGCGGCCGCGGAAGTGCGTGCGGCCGGCCTCGTCGAGCGGGAACTCGCGCGCCGGCAGCAGGCGGACCTCCGGCACGGGGTAGACCGTGCGCTGCGAGTCGACGTCGAAGCTGCGCAGCGTCTCGACCTCGTCGTCGAAGAGCTCGATGCGGAAGGGCAGCGCCGAGCCCATCGGGAACAGGTCGATGAGGCCGCCGCGCACGCTGTATTCGCCCGGCGAGACGACCTGGGTGACGTGCTGGTAGCCGGCCAGCGTGAGCTGGTCACGCAGGCCCGCCACGTCGAGGCGCGCGCCCTGCTGGATGAAGAAAGTGTGTGCCGCCAGGTATTCGGCCGGCGGGAGACGGTGCAGCGCCGTCGTGGCCGGAATCAGCGCGATGTCGCAGGCTCCGCGCGTAATCTCGTAGAGCGTCGCCAGTCGTTCGGAAATCAGGTCGTGGTGCGGCGAGAGCGTGTCGTAGGGCAGGGTCTCCCAGTCCGGCAGGAGATGCACGCGCAACGCAGGCTGAAACCAGGCGATCTCCTCCTGCAGGCGCTGGGCGTCGAGCGGATTGGCCGTGATCACCGCCAGCATGCGTCCCGAGCCGGCCGCCTGCGCCAGTGCCAGGGCGTCGGCCGAGCCCTTCAGTACGGGCAGGTCGAGGCGGGCGCCGGGCCTGGGCAATGCGGGCAGCTTCGGCAGGAGCGCAGTCATGGGACGACCTTCCCCCCGTCCCCCTTCCCGGGGAAGGGGGTGATGCGGCTTCGCGGGCTGCGCCCGCTCCATGCGGCTGACTGAGCCGCCCTTGGGGCGGCCCTGCGGGCGGCGGCGGTCATTCTGGAAGGATGGGACAGGCTTGCGGAAAGCTGCTTTTCAAAGAGCGAATTATACCGGTCTGGACAGTCTTTCCGGGCGGCGCTAAGGTAGTCACATGATCTTCAGCAACCGCGAACAGGCGGCGCGACTTCTCGCCGACAGGCTCGCCAAATATCAAGGGCAGAATCCGCTCATCCTCGCCATCCCGCGCGGCGCCGTGCCGATGGCGAAGATCGTCGCCGAGGCGTTGGGCGGCGAGTTCGACGTGGTGCTGGTGCGCAAACTAGGCGCCCCCGGCAACCCGGAATTTGCCATCGGCGCCATCGACGAGACCGGCTGGGCGACCCTCGGTCCCTACGCCGCCATGGCCGGAGGCGACGATGCCTACATCGAGCGCATCAAGGCGCGCGAGTTGGAGACCATCCGCCGCCGCCGCGCCCAGTATTCGCCGCTGCATTCGCCCATCGATCCCAAGGACCGCGTCGTCATCGTCGTCGACGACGGCCTCGCCACCGGCTCGACCATGCTCGCCGCGCTGCATGCCCTGCGCCAGCGCGCGCCGCAGAAGCTGATCTGCGCCGTGCCGGTGGCACCGCCCGACACGCTGGAGAAAGTCGGGGAGCAGGCCGACGAGGTGGTGTGCCTGTATGCGCCGGAGAATTTCCAGGCTGTCGGGCAGTTCTACGCCGACTTCGGCCAGGTCGAGGATGAGGAGGTGATTGCCCTGCTGTCCGAACGGAGGAAACCATCATGACAATTCGCTCGATGCTGTTGGCCGTCACTGCCGCCAGCCTTACCGCTTGCGGTGTCTCGGAAACCGCCGCCGTCGCGGCGGCGGCCGGCGCCGCCAAGGCCAAGGAAGCCGAGCAGGCCAAGGCAATGCTCGATCAGGTGCAGGGCAAGCTGGATGAAGCCGCCAGGCAGGCGGAACAGAGGCGCGAGACCGCCGAAGCGCGCTGATGGCGGCGGCGCTCGCCTGGCTTCGCCGCGACCCACGGCGCGCTCGGGCACGCCCTGGCCGCATCGAAGCGCGTCTTCTGCGCTTTCGCCTTCGACACCAAGATCCTCGATGCGCTCGAATCCCGCGCCGACCGGCGCGTGGATTTCATCTGGCATTCCGTGCGGGAATTGCGCGGGCGGCTGCGCGACGCCGAGGTCGCCGGGCGCCTGCGCGCGGCCGGCATCGGATTCACCGCCGTCAAGGATGCCGCGGTCTTCGCCAAGAGCGAACTGCTGACCCAGGCCGGGCGACCGTTCACGGTGTTTACGCCCTGCAGGAACGCCTGGCTGAAACGCGTCAGCGATGCCGGTCTGGCGCCGCGCCTCGCGCACGAACAGCTCGCGGCCATCTCGCGCCCCCGCCGATGCAGGCGCGCAGGAGGCCATCGATGATTTCCTCGCGCGCATCGACGCCTATGCTGAGGCGCGCGACTACCCGGCGCCCGTCGTCGACCACGCTGTCCAGCGCGAGCGCGCCCTGGCCCGCTACAGGAATGCCCGTCCATGAAACGAAGTTCAGAGAAGGCTAGCGCCTGCGTCAGCAGGCATTGTGTCCGAACCAAAACCCGCCTCGCCGACGTTGTGCCCTACATCACCAAGGATGGTTCCGAGATCCGCGAGCTGATGCATCCGGACCAGCATGGCAACCGCCGGCAGAGCCTGGCCGAAGCCGTCGTGCCGGCCGGCACGCGCACGCGGCTGCACCGCCACCGCGAGACCGAGGAGCTGTACCACATCACTTCAGGTGAAGGACTGCTGACGCTGGGCGAGGAACGGATGGAAGTCGGTCCCGGCGACACGGTGCTGATCCCGCCCGGCACGCCGCACTGCATCGAGGCCATCGGGCCCGCAGCCCTGCACATCCTCTGCTGCTGCAGCCCGGCCTACCGGCACGAGGATACGGAGCTGGCTGATGCACCGCCCTGAGCGGCGCGGATGTGCATCGCGGCGCGCGGTTTTGCGCGCCGCCGCTCTTTGTCAGGCCTCGTACTTGAACGACATCGACACGCGCGCGCGGTAGGCGACCACCTTGCCGTTGTCGATTTTCATGTCGAGCTTGGTGACTTCGGCCACGCGCAAGTCGCGCAGCGTCTTGGCGGCCGCATCGACGGCGGCGCGCGCCGCATCCTCAAACGAACTCGGACTCGACCCGACCACCTCGACGATCTTGTAGACAGCTTCGGCGGATTTCCTTGACGATTTCTTTGCCATGACATGCCTCCTGGATTGGTTTGAGCTGCTGTGATCCTGCAACGGTGGGATCGACTCGGATCATAGCCCTTTTGCGTAAAGCCGGCAGCAAGCGCCTGCGCCACCACGCCCGCTGCCGGCCGCCAGGCGTCACCGCCGACGGCGGCAAGATGGCCTGAGAACAAGGCAGGGCGCCACTTTCCGGCCATCGGCCGGGTGTCGGCGGCCGGCCGCACGGCGCGACCGGTTGCCCTCAGACCTTCTTCAGGTAGCAGGCCTTCAGCATGAAGCTGCCGGCATCCATGCGGCAGTCCACCTCGTGGTCGCCGCTGCCGACCAGGCGGATGCTCTTCACCTTCGTGCCCATCTTCAGCGTGATGGACGAGCCCTTCACCTTCAGGTCCTTGATCAGCACCACCGCATCGCCGTCGGCCAGCACCTTGCCGTTGGCGTCCCGCACCGCCGCGCCGGCGCCGTCAGCGGCCTTCGCCGCCTCGGCCATCGGCCACTCGTGGCCGCAGTCGGCGCAGACATAATTGGCGCCGTCCGGGTAGACGTTTTCCAGGGCGCATTGGGGGCAGGGCGGGGTGGCGGACATGATTGTGCTCTAGACGGGATCGTTGGGAGCGCAACGGTAACCGCAACGCCCCGGGATCGGCAACCTCTCAGGAAAAGTCAGCCTGCGCAAGACGGCGATGAATTCGGGGAGAAAGGTGTTCGCCAGGGAGGAAGCATTGCCGACTTGCCTGAATGAACGTCTCTAAGTCGGCCAAAGCGGAAGTTCAATAGGTCAAGGGACAACTACCGGTACCAACCCAAGCGATCACACGGGGTAAAGTAATGCGGACGCTTTTCATTCGAATTCCAGGAGAGGGAGTTCGATGGCATGTCAATTCCCTTGTACAAACGGGAGAAGTCTTCCAGACACAAAATGATTCGGGCGCCATCCGGATAGAAGTTTTTCTACCAGGAAATTGTCTATGAATCCTGACACAAAACCCACAGCCGGGTTCGTTGCGTCTATAGCAAGAGTCAAGACGTAGCGAATACTCTTCGCCGGAAGTCGCTGAATCCATCCATCGGATGATATATCTCGCATATAGGTCCTGACTAAGTTCTCGTCAGGATTAACGGTTTTGAGCCAATCCTTGAATCTTCCTGCACGATCAAGCAGAACAAGAAATTCGTCGATTGAGCGTTCTCCCGAGTCGATTACCTCCGCAAGACACGGAGTGTCAGGAAGAGCGACCTCAGTAAAGTGACGTCGCGAGTCGAGGTTAAGATTTGATCGTCGTAGCAACTCGGCATGCCGTGCCTGGATGATTGATGACGTAACGGCCGAGGTAACAAAGTCACCACTATAGAACGACGCCAAGGCTAGGTCAGCTCTCGCTTCCAAGAAACTGCCCAATAGGTGCGCAATAGTAAGTGGCTCAATCGGTGGGTTGCCTTCGGAGCGCCTTCGGTTGATAGAGTTAAGATCGATATTCGTGAAGACATAAAATCCAGAATCGGTATCGATGATCTCCAAGTGCAAGTCATCACCGACTATGTACCCTCCCTCTGTTGCAGCTACTGCATGACGAATCGCCTGTTTTGCGTATTCAATATCCAATATATCGCGTTTCGCTGCTGATGTGATGCCGCCCTGAAGATAGTGATTGCCCGAGAACTTGCGTACTGGTACCCGGGCGAAAAATAGCTTGGCAAATCGCTTTGCTTCTTGCTTTGAAATACCTTGGCGCCCAAGCTCATATTGGAGCCGCTCTTCAGGAGTTTTGAGATTGCCAACATCTTTGTGACCAGCCAGCGTAAATGCAATGCAGTTATGGCGTTGTGAGACTCCAACAGAGTCCGTTTGGATGCCCAGCATCTCCTCGCAATAAACCGCCGATACCTCCGCGCGATTCAACAAGGTCAAGACCCGGTCGGTTCCAACCTGTCTAATAAGTTGAAATAGAGTCCCTCGGTCAATGAAGATATGAAGCCTTTGGTAATAGAGCAAGGATTCGGCGATCTGTCCGACGGAGATCGGATGGCCTCGTTCTGCTCGGCGAAGGACAATGTGTTCAAACATGAAGGAAGAATCGGGGAGGGATTTGTGGACTGACCACAATCATTCATTGCGGATAGCATACCCCGGCTTCAGTCGGTTGTCCGCATCTGGACGGACTCGATAAGGTCTGCTTCTAGCCGAGAGCGGGCCTCGAGTGCTTTTCTCAGGAAGTCCGCTTCGGCCGATCCAGAGACGTTCAGTTGATCTGCCGATTTGCCGCACCGGGTCGGCAGAGCAAGCTGACCCATCGGCGCGCCCTGAATCGTCCTCACTCGTCCATGCGTTTCGTCGACGGGCTCGACGCATTGGCGGCGGGCTCCATTGTCCTGGGCTGCCTGGCCACTGGCCTGTCGGGTCTGAGCGGGGGAGTGTTCGTAAAGATGCGTGGCCGGCTGACGATCACGGCCTGGCCGGTGCCGACGCCCGCGTCGGCGGGCGGCTCCATCCCGCAGGCTTCGTACATCAGGTGCTTCATCTTCTTGATGGCCTCGGGCGAACGGGACTCGTTCTCGTAGTTCCGCCGCGCGTCACGGCATTCCTGGCTGGCGCTTTTCTCGGCGCGCAGGCTCACGCTTTTGCCGGCCGGAAATGCGAGGCAAACCACCTCGCTGCATGCTCCGCCGCCGACTCCAGTGTGCCCGGCTCTTCGAAAAGATGCGTCGCGCCGGGGACGATCTCCAGTTTCTTCTCGCAGCGCAGCAGATCGAAAGCCTGCCGGTTGAGCTCGATCACGCCGTCGTCCCATCCGCCGACGATGAGCAGGGTGGGGGCGCGGACCAAAGTCAGTGCCTGCGGGCCGGCGAGGTCTGGGCGGCCGCCGCGCGAGACCACGGCGGCGATGCCCGGATGTTTCGCCGCCGCCTGCAGGGCTGCGGCGGCGCCGGTACTGGCGCCGAAGCAGCCGATCTTCGTGCCTTTCGTTTCTGCATTGCCTTCCAGCCAGGCGAGGGCGGCGAGCAGGCGTTCGGTGAGGAGGCCGATGTCGAAGCGCGTGGCATAGGTCTGGTCTTCTTGCGGAGTGAGCAGGTCGAAGAGCAGGGTGGCGATGTTGTGTTCGTGCAGGACTTCGGCGACGTAGCGGTTGCGCGGGCTGTGGCGGCTGCTGCCGCTGCCGTGGGCGAAGGCGACGATGCCGGCGGCGCCCTCGGGAATCGTCGCCGTGCCAGGGAGACTGACTTTTGCGGCGGGGATGAGGACTTCCATCAGGCGCCCATGCGCACGCGCACGGGGATGCGGCGGCGGCCGAACTGGCCTTCATACTTGCCGAAGCGGCCGGCGACGGGCGTGCCGCAGTGCTGGCAGTGGCCTTCCTCGGTGAGGTCGTAGGCGAGGATCTGGTGCCAGTCGCGCACGATGACGCCCTTGCCGCAGCCGGGGCAGAAGGTGGTGCCCCCTTCGGTGTCGTGCACGTTGCCGGTGTAGACGTAGCGGAGGCCGGCGTCGAGCGCGATCCGGCGCGCCCGGTGCAGCGTGGCGGCGGGCGTCGGCGGCAGATCGTCGAGCTTGTAGTCGGGGTGGAAGGCGGTGAAGTGGATAGGCACGTCGCGGCCGAGTTCCCTGACGATCCACTGGCTCATAGCCTCGATCTCGGAGGGGGAGTCGTTCTTGCCGGGGATGAGCAGGGTGGTGATCTCGAACCAGCAGCCGGTCTCGTGTTTCAGGTAGGCCAGTGTGTCCAGCACGGGTTGCAGGTGGCCGCCGGTGAGCTTGTAATAGAAATCATCGCTGAAGGCCTTCAGGTCGACGTTGGCGGCGTCCATTTTCGCGAAGAACTCGCGCCGCGCCGCCTCGCCGATGTAGCCGGCAGTGACGGCGACGGTCTGCACGCCGCGCTCATGGCAGGCGTCGGCGACGTCCATGGCGTACTCGGCGAAAATCACCGGGTCGTTGTAGGTGAAGGCGACGCTCTTGCAGCCCTGTTCGGCGGCGACGCGGGCGATCTCCTCGGGCGAGGCCTGGTCCATCAGGCGGTCCATGTCCTGCGACTTGGAGATGTCCCAGTTCTGGCAGAACTTGCAGGCGAGGTTGCAGCCGGCGGTGCCGAAGGAAAACACGCTGCTGCCGGGGTGGAAATGGTTGAGCGGCTTCTTCTCGATCGGGTCGATACAGAAGCCGGAACTGCGCCCGTAGGTGGTGAGCACCATGCCGTCGGCCACGCGCTGGCGCACGAAGCAGGCGCCGCGCTGGCCGTCGCGCAGCTTGCAATCGCGCGGGCAGAGGTCGCACTGGATACGGCCGTCGTCGAGCAGGTGCCACCAGCGGCCGGGATAGAACTCGCTCATTCTCGTCGTCCTCGCGCAAGCGGGGACCCATCGGCGCTGATCGAAAAGTCCTGGATTCCCGCTTTCGCGGGAATGACGAGGGGGCTCATTGGTTCTCTTTCCACTTCGTCACTTCGTAGCGCGAGATGCTCACCGTCTCGTGCCAGAAATTCGGCGGCAGGCCGGCCTTGCGCTTGAGCTGCTGCATGAACTGCTCCGGCTCGGGCAGGCTCTCCCACACCTGCGGCAGGAAGGTGCTGCGGTGGCGGCCGAACTGGAAGACGATGCCGTCGACGCCCGGGCGGATCTGGGCCATGAAGTCGGCCTCGTCGCGGAAACTCATGGTCATGGCAGGCGTCAGCAGCGAGACTTCGACCGAGGTGAAGGCGAATTCCTCGACGGCGAGCGGCTCGAAGCGCGGATCGCGGAAGGCGGCGGCGAGGGCGTTTTCGCGCACGTCGTCGAACAGGGTGCGGTGCGCTTCGAGCGAGCCGATGCAGCCGCGCAGATCGCCCTCCTGGGTGAGGGTGACGAAGGTGGCGCCCGGCTCGTGCAGCCGCGCGTGGCTCGCGGCGTCCGTGCCCGGTTTGCCGAGCTTCTCGCCGATGGCGGTGCGCGCCAGGCGCAGCAGGACGACGCCGAGTTCAGTGTCCGGCATGCGACGTTCCTTCGCGCAGGGCGAACGCGGCATAGCCGACGACGCGCGAGCGGTCGCCGGCGGTATCGCCGGAGTTGCACCGGTCCAGCAGGTCGATGGTGAGGCCGCGCCGCCTTGCGCTAAGCAGGAGGCCATTGATCGGCGTCGCGCCGCAGGCCTGCTCGTGCTCGATGGACGGCTCGAAGGCGAGGATCGCGCCGACCGTGCCCTGGTCGATGCCCTGCGCCGCGGCGTAGGCGTGGAAATGCGACAGGTCGGAGCTGATGACGATCAGCGTTTCCGGGCCGCCCCAGAACAGATCGAGGACCTCGGCCACCTGGGCAGGGGAGGCTGCGCCGACGGCGAAGGGCAGCAGGGTGAAGTCGTCGAGCACGCTCTGCAGGAAGGGCAGCTGCACCTCGAGGGAATGCTCGAGATTGTGCGCCACGTCGCTGGCGGAGACTTGCGGCAGCCCGAGCGCGGCGCGAGCGCCGTCGGCATCGATGCGCACGCAGCCCAGCGGTGTGGCGAAAGCCCTGGCCGCCGGCAAGGCAAGCCCGCGCAACGGCACGCGATGTGCGGGTCCGAATAGGACGATGCGGCGTACCGTCGCGCGTGCCGGCGCCAGCAGGGCATAAGCTCGTGCGGCGACGGCGCCCGAATAGATATAGCCGGCGTGCGGGACGATCAGCGCTTTCGGTGGCGACGCGTCGGCAACGGCGGCAGCCGCCAGATAGCTGCGCACGTCGCGTGCGAGGACGAGCGGATCGGCCGGGTAGAAGGCACCGGCGACGGCAGGCGGACGGATGTCGAGGAACTGGTTCATCGCAAACGCAGGTATGGCAGGAGCCGTGGGAATCAAGGCCCCTGTCGAATTATAGGTAGATGGATCGAGATCGTTGACGCATTGTGGTGCAACGCAACAGCGACTCGCTCCCGGCTTGAGAAATTGTGTTTTACTATACGAAAAGCGCGTGCAACACCCGGCGACATATAAGGAAAACTTTGGGTATTCATATGTAAGACTTAGTTGTTGCATCGCGGCGCGCTTCCTATACTTCGCCGCATCACGAACGCAAACAGCGCGACCGCACTGCTTGCGTGTCACCCGGCCAGGCACACCCCGCCCGGCCATCTTGTAAGCCGGATCCGATCTCCGGCTGCCCCGTGAATGGTCATCGTCGCCTGCGCCCCCAAAAGGTGCTGCCCGAGGCCATTGGGTTCCAGAGTCCTTACTTGTCCGCGTTGCGCCGGGTGCCGACGCATGGACCGCAGGCCCTGGAGTTGTCGTGGGTAATTGATTCTTGAAGGAATGCAATGGGCGGCACGGGATCGATGGCGAGTCTGGCCTATGCCGGCGCTTTCATGGCGCTGCTCGGTGTTGTCCTGGCGGGCGTGATCGCCTTCGCCAACCGCCGTCTCTATGTCTATGAGGATCCGCGCATCGACGAAGTCGAGGCGCTGCTGCCGAAATCCAACTGCGGCGCCTGCGGCACCGCCGGCTGCCGCAACTTCGCCGAGAAGGTTGTCGCCGGCGAGGTGATTCCCGCCCAGTGCACCGTGAATGCACCGGCGCAGACGACCGTGATCGCCGACCTGCTCGGCGTCGACGCCGGCACGGTGGAGAAACGCGTGGCGCGCCTGGCCTGCGCCGGCGGCCGCCACGTCGCCTACCTGCGCGCCCGCTATGCCGGGCACGACTCTTGTCGCGCCGCGCACGTCGTCAGCGGCGGCGGCAAGGACTGCGCCTGGGGCTGCCTCGGCCTGGCCGACTGCGCCACCGTCTGCACTTTCGACGCCATCCACATGGACGCCCACGGCCTGCCGGTGGTGGACGCCGACAAGTGCACCGCCTGCAACGACTGCGTCGAGGTCTGCCCGAAGGGCCTGTTCTCGCTCGAACCCGTCTCGCGCAAGCTGTGGGTGGCCTGCAAGAACCTCGCCGACGGCGATACCGCGGAGGCCTCCTGCGAAGTGGCGTGCACCGCCTGCGGCAAGTGCGTCGTCGATGCAGCCCCCGGCGTGATGAAGCTGGAGAACAACCTGGCGGTAGTCGACTACGCGCAGAACGCGCGGGCGGCGAGGCAGGCCATCGAGCGCTGCCCGACCGGTTCGATCGTCTGGTTCGACAACCCGAATTTCTCTGTCAAGGGCGCGGAAGCCAGGAAGATCCTGCGCCAGAACGAATTACCCCTGATTAGCGCGTGAGGTGCGGACATGCTGAAAAAACTCAAGGAATACAAATTGTTCGAGCGTGCTTCCGGTGCCGGCAAGGACAAGACGCAGGTGAAATACCCGGGCGTGCGCGACGCGGTCGACGGCAACACGGCGGTCATCCACGTCGAGCGCGAGGCTTCCGACGCCGCCGGCGCCTATCCCATCACGCCGTCCACGCAGATGGGCGAGTACTGGGCCGAGGCCTCCGCGGCCGGCCACCTCAACATTTCCGAGCGGCCGCTGATCTTCATCGAGCCGGAATCCGAGCACGCCGCCGCCGGGGTCACCGCCGGCATGTCGATGACCGGCCTGCGCGCGGTGAATTTCTCCTCCGGCCAGGGTGTCGCCTTCATGCACGAGTCGCTCTATGCGGCGGTCGGCAAGCGGCTCCCCTACGTGCTCAACATGGGCTGCCGCGCCATCACCAAGGCCAGCCTCAACGTGC
>CAZASE010000012.1:0-61920 GCA_964487715.1 uncultured Rhodocyclaceae bacterium
GTCGGCCTGCACGCGCGCGGCCGCGAGACGCCCGCCGCGTTCATGGCCGCGCTGGCGGGCCGCTGGCGCTGCGCCCGCGCACCGGTCTCGGTGCACCTGGTCGGCGACGAACTGATGCGCCCGCTCTGGGACGCCGGCATACAGACCGTACCGGTGGTGCACAACACGCGGGCCGGCTGGCGCAACGATCCGTCTTGCTGGCGCGCGCCGCAGGTGCCGCGCGCGGTGGCTTGCGCCGATGCGGTGCGCGACGACATGCTGGCGCACGGCTGCGGCGTGCCGGTGATGACCCTGCGGCATCGGCCGGGCCTCGGCACGGCGGCCTTGGATCCGGCCGCGCGCGCGCGACTGCGCGCCGAACTGCGCATCGGCGCGGATACGCTGCTGGTGGCGGCCGTCGGCGCCGTCAAGGCGCAAAAGGACTACTGCCGCGCCATCGCGGTGATGCGCGAATTGCGCCGGCATCGCGATGCGGTGCTGCTGATCCTCGGCGGCGTGCTCGACCGCGATGGCCTGGCCGAGCTCGACCGCATGATGACGCGCGCCTGCGCCGCCGGCCTGGCCGACCATCTGCGCCTGCCCGGCTTCGTCCAGCCGATCGAACCCTACTACGCCGCCGCCGATGCACTGCTCAACGTCAGCCGCCACGAGGGTCTCTCCATGGCGGTGCGCGAAGCGCTCGCCGGCGGACTGCCGGTGGTGGCGACGGCGGTCGGCGGCCAGCGCGAGCTGCCGCATGCGCGGCTGCACCTGGTCGCGCCGGATGCGGCGGACCAGCTCATCGCGCAGCATCTTGCCGCCCTGCCGGTGCGCAACTGCCTCGCCGGCGAGGCGGCGCCACGCGCACCGCGCCTCTGGTCGCTCAGTTCGGCCTGGCAGCGGGCCGGCACGCGGCGCGCCGACACCCTCTTCGTCACCGCCAATCTGAACGCCGGCGGCGCCCAGCGCTCGCTGGTGAACCTGCTCACGCGCCTGGCGCCGCGGCATGCCCTCGCGCTGGCGGTATGCGGCGAAACCACGCAGCGCGCCTTCGCCGACGCACTCGCCGCCCGCGGCGTCGAGGCGTTTCGGCCGGCGCCGACGGCCGAACCCTTTGCCGTCGCCGAATCCCTGCTGGCCTGGGCCGGATCGCACGGCATCGCCACGCTCTGCTGCTGGAACGTCGATCCGAAGGTCAAGCTGCTGTTGGCGCGCACGGCGCCCGCCGGACTGCGCCTGATCGACGTCAGTCCCGGGCACTATGCCTTCGAGGAACTGGCGGGCGCCGACGACTTCGGCGCCGCCATCGATCTCGATGCGGCCGGCTATTACGCCCGCCTCGACCTGCTGGTGCTGAAATACCGCGCCGCCGGCACGCCGGCCGCCCGCCGTACCATCGTCATCGCCAACGGCGTTGCGCAACGTCCGGGCCCGGCCGCGCCACCGTCAATGCCGCGATTCCTCGTCAGCGGGCGCATCGCGCCGAGCAAGCGCCTGGAACTCGTGCTGGCGGCATTCGCGCAAGTGCGGCGCCGGCAACCCGCCGCCGAACTGCACCTGGTCGGCCAGGCCGAAGCGCGCCACGCCGACTACCTGGCGCGGCTGCACACGCGGGCCGCCGGCAGCGGCGTGCACTTCCGCGGCGCGCAGGCGGACCTCGGCTACCTGGCGGAACCCTTTACCGCCGCCGTGGTGCTGGGCACGCACCAGGGCTCGCCCAACGCCGTGCTGGAAGCCATGGCCGCCGGCCTGCCGGTCATCGCCAATGCCAGCGGTGGCACCGGCGAGATGCTGCGCAACCACGACACCGGCTGGCTGCTGCCGGAGGACTGCACCGCCGACCAGCTCGCGCACGCCATGCAGGAAGCCTTCGCGCAGCCCACGCTTGCCGCCCGCTTCGGCGCCGCCGCCCGCGCCTACGTCCGCCGCCACCACGACCTCGACACGATGGCCGCGCGCTACCTCGAACTGTTTGCGCCGGTCCCTGATGCAGCCGAGGCTGCGACTTGCGCCGCCTGCCCGGTCGCCACTTGACACGTGGCGGGGCATCGCCGCAAGGCTCGCTCGCGCCTCGCCACACCTGCCCGCAACGGCACTGCCAACGCCCCGCAAGCCGCGTCCTGCCTGGCTCTCCGACCTGTTCAGGCAGTTTGACAACCTGATTACCCATGAGACTCAGCCATACTTGCGCTTGCTCCTCGATGCCATGGCACGGCAACCGGATCGTCATTCCGGCGTACGCCGGAATCCAGAGCGGTCGTTCCGGAAACGCAAGCCGTATCCTGGATACCGGCCCCGGATTCAGGCATTCCGGGGTGACGTTCGTTCGCCGGCATGACGAGTCTGGAGCCGACGGGATGCCGTGCCGAGTTTCGTTGGCAATCAGGTTTGACAAAGCACCAGCCAGTGATTACCGTCCGGCGAGAGGGTTCCATGCACGCCGCCATCCATTTTCCGCAGCCGATCTACCGCGTCGCGCAGATACGCGAGATCGAGGCGCGCCGCGCCGACGTGGCGCCGCCGCTGATGGCGCGCGCCGGCGATGCCGCGACGCGGGCAGCGCTGGCGCTGATGCGCGGTACGCGCGAGCCGGCGCTGATCCTGTGCGGGCCCGGCAATAACGGCGGCGACGGTTTCGTCGTCGCGCGCGTCCTGCGCCAGCGCGGCTACAACCCGCTGGTGGTATTCCCCGGTGACGCGGAGCGCCTGCCGGCCGATGCCCGCGCCGCGTTCGACGAGTGGCGCACCTGGGGCGGCCATTTCGAGCGCGAAATGCCGAAACGGTCGTTCTCGCTGGTCATCGACGCGCTGTTCGGCATCGGCCTGGCGCGGCCGGTCGAGGGCGAGTACGCGGCATTGATCGACCGCGTCAACCGCATGCAATGCCGCGTGCTCGCGGTCGACGTGCCGAGCGGCCTGTGCGCCGATACGGGCAGGGTGCTGGGCAGCGCCGTGCGCGCCACGGCGACGGCGACCTTCATCGGCCTCAAGCCGGGGCTGCTGACGCTGGACGGCCCGGACTACTGCGGCGACATCAGCGTGCACGACCTGGACCTGGCGCCGGAGACCGTGCTCAAGCCGGAGGCCGGCGTGGTGACGCCGGAACTGTTCGCCGCCTGGCTGGGGCCGCGGCGCAAGAACAGCCACAAGGGCATGATGGGCGGCGTCGGCATCATCGGCGGCGCGCCCGGCATGGTCGGGGCAGCGCTGCTGGCCGGCCGGGCGGCATTGAAGCTCGGCAGCGGACGCGTCTATGTCGGCCTGATCGACAACCCTGCGCTGGCGGTGGACACGGGCCAGCCGGAGCTCATGCTGCGCACGCCGGCCGAGGTGCTGGGGGCGGGTTTGGCTACCGCGCTGGCGCTCGGCCCCGGCCTCGGCCAGAGCGGCACGGCGCTGGATCTGCTGAAACACGCGCTGGCCGGAGAGCTGCCGCTGGTCCTCGACGCCGACGCGCTGAACCTGCTGGCAGCGCATCCGGTCCTCGCCGGCCAGGTGCGCAAGCGCGCCGCGCCGACGCTGCTGACGCCGCATCCGCTGGAGGCCGCGCGACTGCTCGGCGCCGATCCGTCGACGGTCTCCGCCGATCGGGTTGCCGCCGCGCTTGACCTGGCGCGCCGGTTCAACCAGTGCGCGCTGCTGAAGGGCTGCGGCAGCGTCATCGCGCGACCGGACGGCCACTGGTACATCAACACCAGCGGCAACGCCGGCATGGCGAGCGCCGGCATGGGCGATGTGCAGGCCGGCATCGCCGCCGCCCTGCTGGCGCGCGACTGGCCGGCCGAGGCGGCGCTGCTTTGCGCGACGCATCTGCACGGCGCGGCGGCCGACCGCCTGGTGCACGACGGCGTCGGGCCGGCCGGGCTGACCGCCGGCGAGACGATCGACGCGGCACGGCGGGTGTTCAACGGCTGGACCACCCCGCCGGCGCGGGGCACGAACTAGTGGCCGGCCATCCGGTTCCGGCGCAGCACCCGCTGCGCGGCATGCTGCTGTTCATGCTGGCGGTGGTGCTGTTCGCCATGCTGGACGCCACCTCGAAATACCTGACCGCGTCGTTTGCCGTGCCGCTGCTGGTCTGGGCGCGATATGCCCTGCACTTCCTCCTCATGCTGCTGTTCGTCGCGCCCTCGATGCGCAGCCGGCTGGTACGCACCGACCACCTCGCCCTGCAGGTCATTCGTGCGCTGGCGCTGGCCGCCACCACCGGCTGCGCCATGGCGGCGTTCCGCAGCCTGCCGCTGGCCGAGGCGACGGCGGTGGTGTTTCTCGCACCGCTGCTGGTGACGGTGCTGGCCGGACCCTTCCTCGGCGAGCGTATTGGTGGCGGCCGCTGGGCCGCGGTGACGGTGGGATTTGCCGGCGTGCTGCTGATCGCCCGCCCGGGCGGCGCGCTGGATATCGCCGGTGTGCTGTGGGCGCTGGCGGCCGCCGCCAATTACGCGGCTTACCAGTTGCTGACGCGCCGCCTGAGCCACGCCGAGCATCCGCTGACGCTGCTCTTCTACACGGCCATGGTGGGGACGGCGGTGATGAGCGCGGCGTTGCCATGGTTCTGGGTGGACACTGCGGCGAGCCCGCTGCAATGGCTGCTGATCGCCTCGCTCGGCCTCTATGGCGGCTTCGGCCACTTTCTGCTGATCCGCGCCTTTCGCCTGGCGCCGGCGTCGACGCTGACGCCTTTCGGCTACACCCAGCTGGTCTGGGCGGCACTACTCGGCTGGCTGGTCTTCGGCCACGTGCCGGATGCGGCGACCGGCAGCGGCATGGCAATCATCGCGGCCAGCGGCCTCTGGCTGGCGCTGGCGGAGCGCGGCACCCGTCGCGCGGAACGGGCGCAGGACGGCTAGCCGTCCTGCGGCAGCACCGGGTACGGATAGAGCATGTTCAGGGCCATGCTCTGCCCGGCACCCTGGACGATGCGCACATGTTCGCGGCGGAATTCGCGCGCGTGGTGGAGCCCGCAGGAATGCGCGATCATGTCGATTTCCTTGTTCATGTTGCGGCAGTAGTTCGCCACCCGCTCGGCCTTGTCGGCCACCACGAGGCCGCGCTGCAGTCGCGGGTTGTGCGTGGTGACGCCGGCCGGGCAGGTGTTGCTGTGGCAGCGCAGCGCCTGGATGCAGCCGAGCGCAAACATGAAACCACGCGCCGTATTGACGAAATCCGCGCCCGCCGAGAGTGCCCAGGCGGCGCGCGCCGAGGTGACCAGCTTGCCGGCGGCGATGACGCGTACGCGCTCGCGCAGGCCGGTCTCGATCAGGGCATCGACGACCCGCGGCAGTGCCTCGTCGATGGACAGACCCATGTGATCCGCCAGCGCCTGCGGCGCCGCCCCGCTGCCGCCTTCGCCGCCGTCGATGGCAATGAAGTCCGGCGCAAACGCGAGGCCGCGCCGCGACACCGCCTCGCACAGCTCGTGCATGAACTGCCAGCCGCCGATGGCCGTCTTGACGCCGACCGGCTTGCCGCTGAGCTCGCGTATCCAGGCGATCTTCTCGACCAGATCATCGGCCGAGGCGATGTCGCGGTGGCGGTTCGGGCTGAGGGAATCCATGCCCGGCGGAATGCCGCGGATGGCGGCGATTTCCGGCGTGACCTTGGCGGCCAGCAGGACGCCGCCCTTGCCCGGCTTGGCCCCCTGCGACAGCTTGATCTCGAAGGCCCGCACCGCCTCGTGGGCGGCCAGTTCGCGCAGGCGCTCGGCCGACAGCTGCCCGTCGGCATCGCGCACACCGTACTTGGCCGTGCCGATCTGCATGATGACGTCGCAGCCGCCCTCGAGGTGATAGGGCGAGAGGCCGCCTTCGCCGGTGTCGAGCCAGCAGCCGGCCGCCGCCGCGCCGCGCGACAACGCGCGCACCGCCGGCCTGGAAATGGCGCCGTAGCTCATGCCGCTGATGTTGACGACGGAGCGCGCGGTGAACGGCTTCTCGCAATATCCGCCGCCGATGACCAGCGGCGGCGTCGGCACCTGATCGTCTTCGAGCACCGGAAACGGCGCATTGACGAAGACCAGCGCGCCCGGCTCCTGCAGATTGTAGGTGGACCCGAAGCCGATCACGCCTCCCTCGTTCTTGGCCAGGCGGTACACCCAGCCGCGGGTCGAGCGGTTGAAGGGCATCTCGTCGCGCTCGCCGGTGAAGAAGTACTGGCGGAAGTACTCGCCCATCTGCTCGAAAAAGTAGCGCAGGCGGCCGATGATCGGGTAATTGCGCAGGACCGTATGCTTCTTCTGCGTGATGTCCTTGACGTACCAGAACACCAGGGTCACGAACAGGAGGATGGCGAGCAACGTGCCGGCGCTGACCGAAAGTACGCTCATGAGTCCCGTCATGCTGTCCCCCAATGCTAGAATCGAAACTCCATTATCGGCACAAAAACATGGGTTCCACAGCCCTTTTGGCAAAAGAAATCGAGCGCAACGTCGCCATCGCACTGGCCGAGGATATCGGCAGCGGCGACCTGACGGCGCAACTCGTGCCGGCCGGCCAGGGCGCGCGCGGCGCCGTGGTGAGCCGCGAGGAGGCGGTGCTCTGTGGCGCCGCCTGGTTCGACGCCTGCTTCGGCCAGCTCGACGCCGGCGCCCGCATCCACTGGCACGCCCGCGACGGCGACCGTGTTCGCGCCGGCCAGATGTTGTGCGAGATCGAGGCGGAAACGCGGGCGCTGCTGTCGGCCGAACGCGCTGCGCTGAATTTCCTCCAGCTGCTCTCGGCCACGGCCACGGTGACGCGGCGCTACGTGGATGCCGTCGCCGGCACCGGCGCGAAGATCGTCGACACGCGCAAGACGCTGCCCGGCTTGCGCCTGGCGCAGAAATACGCAGTGCGCTGCGGCGGCGGCACCAACCACCGCCTCGGCCTCTACGACGGCGTGCTGATCAAGGAAAACCACATCATGGCGGCCGGCGGCATTGCGGCCGCGCTGCGGCGGGCGCGCGACCTGGCACCCGCGGGTGCCTTCATCCAGATCGAGGTGGAGACGCTGGAGCAACTGGAGGACGCGGTCCTCGCCGGCGCGACCATGGTGCTGCTCGACAACATGGATCCGGCGATGATGCGCCAGGCCGTGCGCTTCGTTGCCGGTCGCGCCGAACTGGAGGCATCCGGCGGCGTCAATCTCGGCCGCGTGCGCGCCATTGCGGAAACCGGGGTGCACCGCATTTCGGTCGGGGCTCTGACCAAGGACGTGCGGGCGATCGACCTGTCCCTGCGCCACGTCGAGCGCTAGCCGCCTGCCGGCGGGCGCTTCGCCCCGGCACTTGTTTCTGCGGCGTAGTTTCTATGGTATAAACGGCGCAGGCATTCGCGGCATCCCGGTTTCCGCTGGGCCGCTCGCGAGAACAAATCGGATCAAGGGCGGAGTGTCGAGATGCTGTTCATCCTGTATTACGTCGTGGCGATTACGGTACTGATCCTGCACTTCACCGGGTTTCTGACGCGGCACAATCTTGAATGGGTCGTGCTCGTCCTCGCCGCAACCGTCTTTCCGGCCGTCATCTACCTCTGACGCAGCGTTCCAGGCGCCGCCGCCGGGCCGGTCTCAAGTCCGCCCGGCGACGAAGTCACGCACCGCTGCCGCATCCGCATCCAGCACCGTCACCCGCTGCGGCAGTGCTTCCAGGCCCTGCAGTTCCGCGGGCCGCCCCGGCTCGCGGCCGAGTGCTTCGCGGATCGTTTCGGCGAACTTGACCGGTTGCGCCGTCTCCAGCACCACCAGCGGCACGTTTGCCTCCCGCCACTGCAGCGCGACCTTGAGCGCATCCGCGGTGTGCGGGTCGATCAACGCGCCGTATCTTTCCCAGGCGGCGCGAATCGTCGCCAGGCGGTCGGCATGGCTGCTGGTGCCGGAGACGAAGCGGAACGCCGGCAGACGAGCCATATAGGGCGTGCCGCGCAGATCGAAGCCGCCGCCCTGCGGCTGCGCTGACTCCACTTTCGCCCACCATTCGCGCACCACGGCCGCGTCGCGCCCGGCCAGATCGAAGGCGAAGCGCTCGAAATTCGAGGCCTTGGAGATATCCATCGAAGGGCTCGAGGTGACGCGCGTCTCCGCCGCCCCGCGCGGGCGGTACACGCCGGTGCGGAAGAACTCGTCGAGCACGTCGTTCTCGTTGGTGGCCAGCACCAGACGGCGCACCGGCAGGCCCATCATGCGCGCGACGTGCCCGGCGCAGATGTTGCCGAAGTTGCCCGAGGGCACGGCGAACGACACTTCCTCGTCGTTGGAACGGGTGGCCGCGAAATAGCCCTTGAAGTAGTACACGATCTGCGCCGCGACGCGCGCCCAGTTAATCGAGTTCACCGCGCCGATCTTGTATCGCGCCTTGAAGGCGGCGTCGTTGGAAACCGCCTTGACGATGTCCTGGCAGTCGTCGAACATGCCGCGGACGGCGATGTTGAAGATGTTGGCGTCCGGCAGCGAATACATCTGCGCGCGCTGGAACTCGCTCATCAGGCCGTGCGGCGACAGCATGAAGACCTTGACGCCGTGCTTGCCGCGCATGGCGTACTCGGCCGCCGAGCCGGTGTCGCCGGAGGTCGCGCCGAGGATGTTGATGGTCTCGCCGCGTTTCTCCAGCACGTACTCGAACAGGTTGCCGAGCAGCTGCATGGCCATGTCCTTGAAGGCCAGCGTCGGCCCGTTCGACAGCTCCAGCAGGTGCAGCCCCGGCTCCAGGGCGGTCAGCGGCGTGATGTCGGCAGCGTCCCGGCCCGGCCGGCACCAGCGATAGGTTTGCGCCGTGTACGTGCGGTCGACCAGCGTCTTCAGGTCGCAGGCCGGGATGTCGGTGATGAACTTCGAGAGCACCGCCAGCGCCAGCGCGTGATACGGCAGCGCGCGCCATTCGTCCAGCTCGGCGCGCGTCACGTGCGGGTAGGTCTCGGGCAGGTAGAGCCCGCCGTCGGGCGCCAGGCCGCCGAGCAGGATGTCGCAGAAGGATTGGGCTGGGGATTGACCGCGGGTGGAGAGGTATTTCATGGTTGGTTTCGGTCTATTCCGACGTGTTGCGATGGCACTGCTCGACACTCAACCGGCGAAGGTCATCATGGTACCGAGCGTTGTCGAACGATGCCGCGGGCTCCCGAGACAGGTCTTGCACATGCTCGGCGAGGACGGAGCCGATGGCATGCACCGCTTCATGGCGGGCAAGCCCCTCGTCCATCAGCCGGCGCAGCGTCTCCCGGACAACGACCTGATCCTCCAGGGCCAGTTGGTTCTCGACGATCGTGTGAAAGACCGCATGGGGTTTTCTGGCGCCCTTCGGTAAGGGTACCCGCGCATCGCGATGATACTGTTCGACGAGCAGAACTCTTTCGCCTTCGTCGAGCGCAAGCCAGGCCGCGGGATCCGGGGGCTGATCGGGGTCGTATTGGATCATGTAACGATGTTGGTAATTTGCAATAGCCGTACTGGCCGGACTGACTTTTCCTTCAAGGCTCACGCCTCCCCATGAGGCAACAGCTTGGCCATAAGGTATTCATCGTAATACGCGCCCTCGATATACAGGGTATGGCGCTTCAGCCCCTCCCGCTGGAAGCCGCACTTCTCGTACAGCGTGATGGCCGGCAAATTGTCAGTGCGCACCATGAGTTCCAGGCGATGCACGCCGCGACCCGTCGCCCAGCCTTCCGCCGCGGTAAGCAAGGCGCTGCCAACCCCTTGCCGCCACGCGGCCTGCACGACGCCGAGCACCAGCGACAAGGTGTGACGCGTCTTTCCCGCGGTTCCACGGTTGCCGACGAGGATGCCATTGAGGGCGCCGTTGCCCTCCGAGAGAAACATCGTCCCAGCGCCAAGTTCGGCATTCCCGGCGATCCTGCGCGCGAAGCCCGCCTGCGTCGGGACGGATTCGCCCGGCTCGTAGAGCAAAAACCTGGTTTCCGCATAAAGCCGCTGCAGGAGCGAGATCGCCCCGGCTGCGTCGTCTGAATGGGCCTCGCGGATGAGCATGGATCAAAAAATGCCGATCAAATCCGACATGAAACGCCTGGCAAACGAGCCCAAGTCACTCACCGCTTTCTCACCCGGCCGGCCGAAGCTCAGCCAGTAATTCGGGATGCCTGTCGAGGAGGCGGAACAGATTGACGACCGCTGCAACCGGCCGCGCCTTGCCGCGCTCGTAGCGCGAGAACGCGTTGGGACCGCCGCCGGCGATTGCCGCCGCCTGTGCCTGGGTGAGCTTGAGGCGCTTGCGAATGCGCGCCAGCTCCTCTCGTTGCAGTGCGTCCCGTTCGGCGGCCAGCGCATCGAGTGCCGAAGCGTAGCGCTTGGCGCTGCCATCGCCGATGAACTCGATTTCGCCGCAGGCGGGACAGTGCCAGCCCTTCACTTTCGGCACCACGCGTGCGAGGCCATCCAGTTCGATGGTCACGTCTTTCGTCCGCAGTTCCATATCCGACTGCTCGCAATTCAGGCAGGGATGGGATTTCGCTTTGCTCATGCTCATAACCTCTTGAAGGAAACCACGATGGTTCCGTCGTCTCGCAACGTAAATTTTACGTAGGCCATACCCGCCGGCGTTTCCGCGTGGCACACGTCCTGCCAGAGCCGGTGATCGATAAGCGTGGTCATGCTCTTGACGAAACTCCGGCCTGACAATCCGACGACCACCTTCAGCATTCCGGCCAGATCCAGCCCCATTTCGTAACCGCCAGACAGTGCCGTTCCGGTAAAGGCATCGGCCCCGCGTGCCGCCACACCCGCCTTGACCTGCGCCAGCGGGTAGTGCGGCTTGCGTTTCTCCATGGGTGGAATTTAACCTATTAGGTTAGCTACGGCAATAAGCCCTCTTCCCTGCCGGGCCGACACCAGCGGCAGGCCTGCGCCGTGTACCTGCGGTCGACCGCTGTCTTCAGGTCGCAGGCCGGAATGTCGGCGATGAACTTCGAGAGCACCGCCAGCGCCAGGGCGTGATACGGCAGCGCGCGCCATTCGTCGAGCTCGGCGCGCGTCACCTGCGGATAGCTCTCGGGCAGATACAAGCCGCCGTCGGGCGCCAGGCCGTCGAGCAGGATGTCGCAGAAGGATTGGGCTGGGGATTGACCGCGGGTGGAGAGGTATTTCATTTGAAGTGCAGCTTTGCCGATGAAATCAATGTCATGCGAACAAAAGCGCGTTTATTCGCAACAGACTCAATGGCTACCTTGAGGTCCCAGGAGTCAATTTCATAGGCGAGCTTGTCCGCATAGTGTTTGGCCTGGTCATCCATCCGGTTCTATCCCGCTGCCCGCTTGCGCGATGCCCGTACTGGAGGGGCAGCGCGTTTTGCCTGCCTGGCAAGCGCCAGCAGGCCTGACAGCGCCTCATTGACTGCGGTTGCGCTGGGAAAAGCCTTGGCCACCTCGTCGTTCAGCAGAACCAGATTGGTCCCTTTCTCGAAGCGCGCAAAATACTTTCCGCGCATGCCCCTGCCCAGGTCCTCGCGCCGGTACTCGGGCCGCATATCGCTCTTAGCCTTGCTCATAGATGCCTCCTTCATGTCGCGTCCTGGTTACCCATGAGACTCAGCCATGCTTGCGCTTGCTCCTCGAAGCCATGGCACGGCAACCGGATCGTCATTCCGGCGAACGCCGGAATCCAGAACGGCCGTTGCGGAAACGCAAGCCGTGTCCTGGATACCGGCGTTCGCCGGTATGACGCGTTTGGAGCCGATGGGATTTCATGCTGAGTATCGTTGGTAATCAAGTGTCGCGTTGCCCTGCGGGTACTGATAATCCTGACGATATTACGCCCGCGTTCGGCGTGCGCAACAACCAGCAGCCGTTCTCTGTGAGACAAGCCGAACGTCAGATAGCGTGATTCCCCCGCGGAATGATCGGGATCGTCGAAAGTCAGCGCCAGCGGATCGCCGAAGACGGATGCGGCCTCTTCGAACGTGACGCCATGCTTGGCCAGGTTGGCTTGCGCTTTCCTGTTGTCCCATTCGAACTTGAGCACGCCAGGCCCCCTCGGGTCTCAGTTCAGCTCTTCCAGCCGCAGGCGCACCACCTTGCCCTTCACCACCGACAGCGCCTCGATGCGGGCGATGGCGGCATCGGCGTTCTTCTCGCGCGTCTGGTGCGTGAGCATGATGATGTCGGTCTGCTCCTCGCCCTCGGCCGGCTCGCGCTGGATCATGGCGTCGATGGAAATCTGCTGGTCGGCGAGGATGCGCGTGATGTCGGCGAGTACGCCGGGTCGGTCCTCGACGCGCATGCGGAAGTAGTAGGCGGTCTCCACCTCGCCCATCGCCAGCACCGGGATGTCCTTGACGGCATCGGGCTGGAAGGCCAGGTGCGGCACACGGTGCTCCGGGTCGGCGGTGTGCATGCGCGTGACGTCCACCAGATCGGCGATGATGGCGCTGGCGGTCGGCTCGGCGCCGGCGCCCTTGCCATAGTAGAGGGTGGCGCCAACGGCATCGCCCTTCACCAGCACGGCGTTCATGGCGCCCTCGACGTTGGCGATCAGGCGTTTCGCCGGAATCAGCGTCGGATGCACGCGCAGTTCGACGCCGGCCGCCTTGCGCTTGGTGATGCCGAGCAGCTTGATGCGGTAGCCGAGCTGCTCGGCGTACTTGATGTCCTCCGCCTGCAGCTTGCTGATGCCCTCGACGTGCGCCTTGTCGAATTGCATGGGGATGCCGAAGGCGATGGCCGACATGATGGTCAGCTTGTGCGCGGCGTCCACGCCCTCGACGTCGAAGGTCGGGTCGGCCTCGGCGTAGCCAAGGCGCTGCGCCTCCTTCAGCACCGTCTCGAAGGCAAGGCCCTTCTCGCGCATCTCGGAGAGAATGAAGTTGGTGGTGCCGTTGATGATGCCGGCGATCCACTCGATGCGGTTGGCGGTGAGGCCCTCGCGCAGCGCCTTGATGATGGGGATGCCGCCGGCCACCGCCGCCTCGAAGGCGACCATCACGCCCTTCCTCTGCGCGGCGGCGAAGATCTCGTTGCCGTGGATGGCGAGCAGCGCCTTGTTGGCGGTGACCACATGCTTGCCGTTTCCGATGGCCTTCAGCACCAGCTCGCGCGCCACGCCGTAGCCGCCGATCAGCTCGACAACGATGTCGACTTCCGGGTCGGCCACCACGGAAAAAGCGTCGTCGGTGATGCGGCAGGCGCCGCCGGTGACCTTCTTCGCCAGTTCCAGGTTCTTGTCGGCGACGACGGAAATGCGGATCGGCCGGCCGGCGCGGCGGGTGATCTCCTCCTGGTTGCGCTGGAGGACGGTGAAGGTGCCGCCGCCGACGGTGCCGATGCCGAGCAGGCCTACGTTGATGGGTTTCATTTGAGGTCTTTCCTGAAGCAGAAGCCGGGGATGTGCATCCCCTCGCGAAAATAGAACTTGTGGGCCGCCGCGCGCTGCGCGCCGGAATCGAGGGCCAGCACGTTGCAGCCGAGCCCCCGCGCCTTGTTCTCCAGATGGCCGAGCAGGGCTTTGCCGACGCCGCGCGAGCGCTGCGCCGCGTCGGTGACGAGGTCGTCGACGTAGAGGCGCCGGCCCTCGTAGGTGTTCTCGATCAGGCGCCAGAGGGCGACGCCCGCCACCGTTTCGCCCTCCGCCGCGACGGCCAGCCGGCCGCCGTTGGCGAACACCTGCGCGAGGCGCGCGGCGTAATCGGCCGGCAGCGCCGTGCGCAGCTGGCGATGCACGGCTTCCGCGCGGCCGAGCCAGGCCGCCTCGGCGACGCGGCCGTCCGCATCGGTGACGTCGATGATTCGACAGAAATGCGTCATGTGCCGTGCCGTTTGCGGAAATGCTCGAGGAAGCGCGCGATGCGGCCGATGGCCTCGCGCAGGTCGTCGACGTTGGGCAGGAAGACGACGCGGAAATGGTCCGGACTGGGCCAGTTGAAGCCGCTGCCCTGCACCAGCAGCACCTTCTCCTCGAGCAGCAGTTCGAGGATGAACTGCTGGTCGTCGGCGATCGGATAGGCCGTCGGATCGAGGCGCGGAAAGAGGTAGAGCGCCGCCTTCGGCTTGACGCAGGAGACACCGGGAATCTGCGTGAGCAGCTCCCAGGCCAGGTCGCGCTGCTTCGCCAGGCGCCCGCCCGGGGCGACGAGGTCGAGAATGCTCTGGTGGCCGCCCAGCGCGGTCTGAATGGCGTACTGGCCGGGCACGTTGGAGCACAGGCGCATCGAGGCCAGCATGTCGAGGCCCTCGATGTAGTCGCGCGCGTGGCGCTTCTCGCCGGAGACGACCATCCAGCCGGCGCGGTAGCCGCAGGCGCGGTAGTTCTTCGACAGGCCGTTGAAGGTGACGAACAGCACGTCGTCGGCGAGCGAGGCGACCGAGGTGTGCGTGGCGCCGTCGTAGAGCACCTTGTCGTAGATCTCGTCGGCGAAGACGATGAGCTGGTGCTGGCGCGCGATCTCGATGATCTCGCGCAGCAGGTCGTCCGGATACAGCGCGCCGGTCGGGTTGTTCGGGTTGATCAGCACGATGGCCCGTGTCGCCGGGCCGATCTTGCCGCGGATGTCGGCCAGATCCGGCAGCCAGCCGGCCCCCTCGTCGCAGAGGTAATGGCGCGGCGTGCCGCCGGTGAGGCTCACCGCCGCCGTCCACAGCGGATAGTCGGGCGCCGGCACCAGCACCTCGTCGCCGTTGTTGAGCAGGGCCTGCATGGCCATGACGATCAGCTCGGAGACGCCGTTGCCGATGAAGATGTCGTCGATGCCGACGCCGGCGATGCGCTTCTCCTGGCAGTAGTGCATGATCGCCTTGCGCGCGGCGAAGAGGCCCTTCGAATCGGAATAGCCGGAGGCGTCGCGCAGGTTGTGGATGACGTCCACGACGATCTCTTCCGGCGCCTCGAAGCCGAACGGCGCGGGGTTGCCGATGTTCAGCTTGATGATGCGGTGGCCCTCCTCCTCCATCTGCCGCGCGCGGGCCAGCACGGGGCCGCGGATGTCGTAGCAGACGTTGGCGAGCTTGGTCGATTTCAATACCGGCTGCATCAGAGCAAACCATCCTTTCTTAACATGTCCTTGATGCCGCGCACCGCCTGGCGGGTACGCTCTTCATTCTCGATCAGCGCGAAGCGCACGTAATCGTCGCCGTAGTCGCCGAAGCCGATGCCGGGCGACACCGCCACCTTGGCATCCGCCAGCAATTTCTTGGCGAACTCCAGCGAGCCGAGTTTCCCGTAGGCCGGCGGAATCTTCGCCCAGATGTACATCGAGGCCTTCGGCACCTCGACCATCCAGCCGGCCTCGTGCAGCCCCTTGGCCAGCACGTTGCGGCGGGTCTGGTATTTCAGGCGCACTTCCTCGACGCAGTCCTGCGGACCGTCCAGCGCGATCACCGAGGCCACCTGGATCGGTGTGAAGGTGCCGTAATCGTGGTAGCTCTTGATGCGGGCGAGCGCGTTGCACAAGTCGCGGTTGCCGACCATGAAGCCGATGCGCCAGCCGGCCATGTTGTAGCTCTTCGACAGGGTGAAAAACTCCACAGCGACGTCACGCGCGCCCGGCACCTGCATGATCGAGGGCGCCTTCCAGCCGTCGAAAACGATGTCGGCATAGGCAAGGTCGTGCACCACCAGGATGTCGTGCTGTTTCGCCAGGGCCACCACGCGCTCGAAGAAATCCAGCTCGACGCAGCGCGCCGTCGGGTTGCTCGGAAAGCCGAGGATCATCATCTTCGGCTTCGGCGTGCACTCGCGGATGGCGCGCTGCAGCTCCTCGAAGAAGTCGGCGTCCGGCGTCATGCGCACCGAGCGGATGTCGGCGCCGGCGATGATGGCGCCGTAGATGTGGATCGGGTACGACGGGTTCGGCACCAGCACCGTGTCGCCGCGATCCAGCGTGGCGAGCATCAGGTGGGCGAGGCCCTCCTTCGAGCCGATGGTCACCACCGCCTCGGCCTCCGGGTCGAAGTCGACGCCGTAGCGGCGCGCATACCAGTCGCAGATGGCCTTGCGCAGGCGGGGAATGCCCTTCGACACCGAATAGCCGTGCGTGTCGCCGCGCTGCGCCGCCTCGACCAGCTTGTCGACGATGTGCTGCGGCGTCGGCCCGTCCGGGTTGCCCATGCTCATGTCGATGATGTCCTCGCCGCGGCGGCGGGCAGCCATCTTCAGCTCGCCCGTGATGTTGAAGACATAGGGCGGCAAACGCTGGATTCTGGGGAAGTCCTTCATTTCGGCGGCGCAACAACAAAGATATAATGTTACCCGACACCCTACCTCGCAACAAAACAACGTTTCGACCGGCGCCCCTCGTGGCGGCCGAACCCGGATCTGGCGGCTGGCGTACTCCCATGAAGCTTCATCTCGACAACCCGACCAGCAGGAACCTGGTCACCGGCTACGGAGCGGGCTACGTCGCCATCAACCATCGCCGGTACGAGAGCGGCCTGATCGTCCTGCCTGACCGCCTGGTGGAGCCCTGGGGAAGCGGCGGGTTCGACGGGCTGTCGGAAGCGGATTTCGAGGCAGTTCTGGCGCAGGAACCGGCGATCGTGCTGCTCGGCACGGGCGCCGCACAGCGTTTTCCGCGGCAGCAACTGCTGCGCCCGCTGATCGAAGCGGGTATCGGCTGGGAGGTGATGGATCTGGCGGCGGCCTGCCGCACCTACAACATCCTCATGGCGGAAGGCCGGCAGGTTGCCGCCGCCCTGCTGCTTGCCGCCTGATGCAGCGGCAGGACCTGCTTTCCCGCCGCACACTCCAGGCGCTGTTCCTGGTCTTCTGCATCACCTGGTTCGGCACGCTGGATTACCGCAAGCTGGTGAAGGCGGACGAGGGACGCTACGCCGAGATCGCCCGCGAAATGGCGGCCAGCGGCGACTGGCTCACGCCGCGCCTGAACGGCCTCAAGTATTTCGAGAAGCCGCCGCTGCAATACTGGGCGACGGCGGCCGCCTTCACGGCGTTCGGCGAGCGTGAATGGACCGCGCGCCTGTGGCCGGCGGCAACCGGTTTCCTTTGCGTGCTCCTGTTGTTCCACACGGGCCGCCGCCTTTTCGGCGGCCGCGCGGGCCTGCTCGCCGCGGCGGTCGCGGCCAGCAGTTTTCTGTTTCTGACGATGGGGCATTTCAATGCCCTGGACATGGGACTGGCCTTCTTCCTCCAGCTTTCGGTCTCCGGCTTTCTGCTCGCGCAGAAGGCGCGCACACCGGCGGCCGCGCGCAACTGCATGCTGCTGGCGTGGGCCGGCCTGGCGCTGGCGGTGCTTTCGAAGGGAATCGTCGCTCCGCTGCTGACCGGCGCCGCGCTGCTGGCCTACAGCCTGCTGGCACGGGATGCTTCGCCCTGGCGGCGCCTGCACCCAGGCAGCGGCCTGCCGCTGTTTCTGCTGATTGCCGCCCCCTGGTTCATTGCCGTTTCACTGGCCAATCCGGAGTTTCCCGATTTCTTCTTCATCCATGAACATGTCGAGCGCTTCCTCACCAGGGTACATGGACGCTACCAGCCGTGGTGGTACTTCCTGCCGGTGCTGGCGGCCGGCGCCCTGCCCTGGACACTGATCATGGTTCAGGCGGCAGCCGGGGCCTGGCGCCGCACCACGATCGAGGCTTTTCAGCCGAAGCGCTTTCTGCTGGTCTGGGCGACGCTGGTTTTCGCGTTCTTCAGCGCCTCCGGCTCGAAGCTGCCGTCCTACATCCTGCCGATGCTGCCGGCACTGGCACTGCTCGCCGGCGAACTGCTGGCACGCATGGGGCGCCGCGCACTTTCCCTGCATCTTGCCGCCATCCTGTTGCTCGCCGCCGTCGCGCTGGGGTTGCTGGCGCGGGCGACCGGGCTGGCTGCGACGGATCCTGCCGCCGAACCGCTGTCGCGCTACGCGCTCTGGCTGTCGCTCGCGATCGGCGGCTGGTTCGCCGGCACGTTGGCGGCGCTCTGGCTGGTGCGGCATGAGCGGCTTCTTCCGGCAATGCTGACACTCGCCGCCGCGGCGCATCTGGCCGGCCTGGGCGCGCTGCTCGGCCACGAACAGCTTGGCAGGTCGAACTCGGCGCACTATATTGCCGGGCAGGTCGCTCCGCTGCTGAAGGAAGGCGTGCCGTTTTACAGCGTGCGCATGTACGAGCAGACGCTGCCCTTCTATCTCCGCCGGACGGTGACGCTCGTCGATTACCGCGACGAGATGGGATTCGGCCTCGACCAGGAACCGGAGAAGGGCCTTGCCACGATCGAGGCGTTCCGGCAGCGCTGGCAGGCCGACGATGATGCCTTCGCCGTGATGCACCGAAACACCTACGAGCAGCTCGCCCGCGACGGTCTGTCGATGCGGGTGGTAGCCGAGGATGCGCGACAACTGATTGTGAGAAAAGCCAGGCCATGACCCCCATCAGCTTTGCCCTGATCATCACCGGCGTGCTGCTCAATGCCGCCGCGCAGTTGTTGCTCAAGGCCGGCACCAACGCCGTCGGCCACTTCGATTTCCATCTCGGCAACCTCCTGCCGGTGGGCGCGAAACTCGCATTCGAGCCGCACATCATGGGCGGCGTTGCCTGTTACGTCGTCAGCCTGGTGGTGTGGATCATGGGCCTGTCGCGCGTGCCCGTATCCGTGGCCTACCCGATGCTTTCCATCGGCTATGTCATCAATGCCTTCGTCGCCTGGCATTGGTTCGGCGAGACCCTGACGGCGCAGAAACTGGCCGGCATCGGCTTCATCATCACCGGCGTATTCCTGGTGACGCGTTCATGAGTTTCCTGCCCTTTACGCGACCGTCGATCGACGAGGACACGATTGCCGCCGTTGCCGACGTGCTGCGCTCCGGCTGGCTCAGCAGCGGGCCGCGCGTCAAGGAATTCGAGGCCGCGCTGTCCGCCCGTTTCGGCGGCCGCCCGGTACGCGCCTTCAGTTCAGGCACCGCCACGCTCGAGGTCGCCCTCGCCCTCTGCGGCATCGGCGCCGGCGATGAAGTCATCACCACGCCGCTGTCCTGGGTGGCCACCGCCAACGTCATCCTGCGCGCCGGCGCGCGGCCGGTGTTCGTGGATGTCGACCCGGTCACGCGCAACATCAACCTGGAGCGGGCCACGGCGGCGATCACGCCACGCACGCGTGCCCTCATGCCGGTCGACCTGGCCGGCCTGCCGGTCGACCGCGACCGCCTCTATGCCATCGCGCGCGCCGGCCGGCTGCGCGTGATCGAAGACGCCGCGCAGTCGATGGGCGCGTCCTGGCAGGGCAGGCCGATCGGCAGCTTCGGCGACCTCGTCTCGATCAGCTTCCACGCCAACAAGAACATGACGACCGGCGAAGGCGGCTGCCTCGTGCTGAACGACGACGCCGAGGCGGCGCTGGCCGAGCAGCACCGCCTGCAGGGCGTGGTGCGCGATGCCGACGGAGGCATGGACGTCCATGTGCTTGGCGGAAAATTCAACCTGACGGACATCGCGGCCTGTATCGGCCTCGGCCAGCTGCAGCACATCGAGGCCTTCAACCTGCGCCGCAAGCAACTGGCGCGGCGCTATTTCGACGGTTTCGCCGCCAGCGAAGCGACGCGCGATTGCGGCATGCCGCCGGCCGATTTCGAGCACGGCAACTGGCACATGTTCCAGATCACGCTGCCGCTCGCCCGGCTTGGCATCAGCCGCGGCGACTTCATCCGGGCGATGCAGGCGCGCGACATCGGCGTCGGCGTACACTATCCGGCCATCCACCTGTTCGCCGCCTATCGCCGCCTCGGCTTCGGCGAGGGCGACTTCCCCCACGCCGAGCGAATCGGGCGTGAAACAGTTACACTGCCGCTCTTTCCGGCCATGCAGGATGCAGACGTCGATCGCGTCTGCCAGGCGGTGGGCGACATCCTCACGCAAAACACCCGAAAATGAGCCGGCCTGAAGTCTCCATCGTCATTCCGGTCTACAACGAAGAAGCCGGACTGCCCGCGTTGTTCGCCCGGCTCTACCCGGCCCTTGACGCCCTCGGCACCAGTTACGAGGTCCTGTTTGTCAACGACGGCAGCCGCGACCGCTCGACCGGCCTGCTGCGCGAGCAGTTCCAGCATCGTCCCGACGTCACGCGCGTCATCCTCTTCTCGTCGAACTTCGGCCAGCACATGGCGATCATGGCCGGCTTCGAGCACTGCCGCGGCGAGATTGTCGTCACGCTGGATGCCGACCTGCAGAACCCGCCAGAGGAAATTGGCAGGCTCGTCGGCTGCATGCGCGAGGGCTTCGATTATGTCGGCACCATTCGACGCCAGCGGCGCGACAGCCTCTTCCGCCGCGGCGCCTCGCTGGCGATCAACCGCCTGCGCGAACGCATCACGCGCATCAGGATGACCGACCAGGGCTGCATGCTGCGCGCCTACCACCGCAGCATCGTCGATGCCATCAACAGCTGCCGCGAGGTCAGCACCTTCATTCCGGCGCTGGCCTACACCTTCGCCCGGCGGCCAACCGAGATTGAGGTGGGCCACGAAGAGCGCACGGCGGGCGAATCCAAGTATTCCCTCTACAGCCTGATCCGCCTTAACTTCGACCTGATGACCGGTTTCTCGCTGGTACCCCTGCAGCTGTTTTCACTGCTCGGCATGCTGGTGTCGCTGGGCGCGCTGATTGCCTATCTGGTCGTGCTGGTCACGCGCAGCATCGAGGCCGGCCCGCTCGAGGGCCTCCGGGCCATCTGGGACCGCGACATCCTCCAGTTCTTCCTCACCGGCATCCTGCTGTTTGGTCTCGGCCTCGTCGGCGAGTATGTCGGGCGCATCTACCAGCAGGTCCGCCACCGGCCGCGCTACCTGGTCGAGGCAATTCTCGAACGCGACGCCGCCGACCGATGACCCGCGCCGTGGTTTTTGCCTACCACAACGTCGGCGTGCGCTGCCTGTCGGTGCTGCTCGCCCACGACATCGAGCTGCCACTCGTGCTGACGCACCGCGACGACCCGGGCGAGGCCATCTGGTTCGACAGCGTCGCCGAGCGTGCCGCGCGGCACGACATCCCGGTCATCACGCCGGAGGATCCAAATGCGCCCGAGGTCATCGCGCGGATCGCCGCGCTGCGGCCGGACTTCCTGTTCTCCTTCTACTACCGGCGCATGCTTGCCGCGCCGTTGCTTGCGCTGGCGCCGCGCGGCGCCTACAACCTGCACGGCTCGCTGCTGCCCGCCTATCGCGGCCGGGCTCCCATCAACTGGGCCGTCCTGCGCGGCGAACGCCGGACCGGCGCGACCGTGCACCGCATGGTGGAGAAACCCGACGCCGGCGCCATCGTCGCCCAGCAGGCGGTGCCGATCCTGCCCGACGACACGGCGCTCGATGTCTTCCAAAAAGTCACGGTGGCGGCCGAAATCGCACTTGACGGCGTGCTGCCGGCACTGCTCGCCGGATGCGCGCCCCATCTCGAACAGGATCTGTCGCAGGGAAGCTATTTCGGCGGCCGCAAGCCGGAGGACGGGCGCGTCGACTGGCGCCAGCCGGCGCGCGACATCCACAACCTGATTCGTGCCGTCGCGCCCCCCTATCCCGGCGCATTCACCGACCTGGCGGGCCGCCGCCTGCGGCTGCTGGCCAGCCGGATCGAGCCGCAGCGCGAACCCCGGTCGCCTGCTGCCGGACTCTACTGCGAGCCCGGCATCTTGCTCGCAGACTGTGCCGGTGGCGGCGTGCTGCGGCTGCTGGTCGAATGCGAGGGCGAGATCCTCGACGCGCCGCGCTTCACGGCCATGTTCGGGGCTCGCAAGATCAATCTGCTTTGAGTGTAGACATGAAAAAGATCCTCATCCTCGGCGTCAATGGCTTTATCGGCCACCATCTCTCCCAGCGCATCATCACCGATACCGACTGGGAGGTTTACGGCATGGACATGCAGTCGGAGCGGATCGCCGAGCTGCTGCCGAATCCGCGCTTCCATTTCTTCGAGGGTGACATCACCATCAACAAGGAATGGATCGCCTATCACGTAAAGAAATGCGACACGGTGCTGCCGCTGGTCGCCATTGCCACGCCGGCCACCTACGTGCGCGAGCCGTTGCGTGTCTTCGAACTGGACTTCGAGGCGAACCTGCCGATCATCCGCGCCGCGGTGGAGTATCGCAAGCGCGTGATCTTTCCCTCGACCTCCGAGGTGTACGGCATGTGCCGCGACGAGGCTTTCGATCCGGAGCAGTCCGAACTGGTGCTTGGCCCGATCAACAAGCCGCGCTGGATATATTCCTGCGCCAAGCAGCTGATGGACCGCGTCATTCACGCCTATGGCATGGAACGCGGACTCGACTACACGCTGTTCCGGCCGTTCAACTGGATCGGTCCCGGCCTCGATTCGATCTACACTCCGAAGGAAGGCAGCTCGCGCGTGATCACCCAGTTCCTCGGCCACATCGTCCGCGGCGAGCCGATCCGGCTGGTCGACGGCGGTGCGCAGAAACGCGCCTTCACCTGCGTCGACGACGGCGTTGCAGCGCTGATGGCGATCATCGCCAATCCGCACGGCATCGCCAGCGGCAAGATCTACAACATCGGCAATCCGGCCAACAATTTCTCGGTGCGCGAGGTGGCCGGCATGATGCTCGACATGGCACGGCAGTATCCCGAGTACCGTGACTCGGCAGAGCAGGTCCGCCTGGTCGAGACCACCTCGGCGGAGTACTACGGCAAGGGGTACCAGGACGTGCAGAACCGCGTGCCGATGATCGACAACACGCGCGCCGACCTCGGCTGGTCGCCCGTCGTCGCCATGCCGGATGCCTTGCGCCAGATCTTCGACGCCTACCGCGACCACGTTGCCGACGCGCGCCGGCTGGTCGAATGACGCTGACCGCCCGGAGCCGCCGCGCTTGAAGCTCGCGCTGAAGATCGACGTCGACACCTATCAGGGCACGCTGATCGGCGTTCCGCGCCTGGTGGAAGCGCTGCGCCGGCATCAGGCCGGCGCGACCTTCCTCTTTTCCCTCGGCCCGGACCATACCGGCCGCGCGATCCGGCGCGCCTTTCGGCCCGGCTTCATGAGGAAAGTATCGCGCACTTCGGTGATCGAGCACTACGGACTGCTGACCTTGCTCTATGGCACGCTGCTGCCGGGACCGGACATCGGCCGACGCTGCGCCGCCATCCTGCGCGGCGTGCGCGACGCCGGCTTCGAGACCGGCATCCACACCTGGGACCACGTGCGCTGGCAGGACGGCGTAGCGGCCGCCGACGCGCGCTGGACCGAGCGGGAGATGCAGCGGGCCTGCAGGCGTTATGCACAGGTCTTCGCCGCGGCCCCGCATACGCACGGCGCTGCCGGCTGGCAGATGAACGCCCATGCATTGCGGCTGACGCAGCGCCTCGGCTTCGATTATGCGTCGGATTGCCGCGGCAGCCATCCGTTCTTGCCGGTATGCAACGGCGAGATCATCGCCTGCCCGCAACTGCCGACCACGCTGCCCACGCTCGACGAACTGATCGGCCGCGACGGCCTCGATGCGGGCAATGTTGCCGACCATCTGCTGCAGCTCACCGCGACGCCTCCCGCCGAAGGTCACGTGTACACGGCGCATGCCGAACTGGAAGGCCGCCGCCTGCTGCCCGTTTTCGAGCGTCTGCTGGAAGGGTGGAAGGCGCAGGGCTACGATCTGGTGCCGCTGCGTGAAGCGGCCGCCAGCCTCGACCGGCGAGGCCTGCCACGACATGAAATCGTGCGCGGCGAGGTGGCGGGCCGCTCGGGCACGCTGATGCTGCAGGGCGCCGAGTTCCTTGCCGAACCGAGCTTGCACGCCCGGCCGATTTCATCAACAATGCCGTGAGCGATGCGCCTCGATCAACCCGTACCCGAATTTTCCCTGCCGGCAACCGGCAACCAGGTGTTTTCGCCCGCCGCCGCACACGGCACCGTACTGGTGCTGTATTTCTATCCGAAGGACAACACGCCGGGCTGCACCACTGAGGCGCAGCAATTCCGTGCCATCCATCCGGCATTGTGCGATAGCGGATGCGCCGTCTACGGCATTTCCCGCGACGGCATGCGCTCGCACGAAGCATTCAAGGCGAAACTGCAGCTTCCCTTCGATCTGCTGTCCGACACGGAAGAAATCGCCTGCGCCCTGTTCGGCGTGGTACGGCAAAAAGTCCTCTACGGCAAACCGGTGCGCGGCATCGAACGCAGCACATTCGTCATCGACCGCAGCGGCGTCCTGCGCCGCGAATGGCGCGGCGTCAAGGCGGACGGCCACGCCGCCGAAGTTCTCGAATTCACGAAGACCCTGCAAGGACCGCAATGAACGCGAAGAAACACCCGGCCACCAAGCTGTTTGTCCTCGACACCAACGTGCTCATGCACGACCCCACCAGCCTGTTCCGCTTCGAAGAGCATGACGTATTCGTGCCGATGATGACGCTGGAGGAACTGGACAACAACAAGAAGGGCATGTCCGAGGTATCGCGCAACGCACGCCAGGCCAGCCGCACCCTCGACTCGATCGTCAGCGGCGCCGAGGAGGCCATCGAACACGGTATTGCGCTTGACGATGCTTCCGCCGGGCTGGCGACCGGGCGGCTGCTCCTGCAGACGGAGCCGATCACCACGGAGCTGCCGGCGCTGCCCACGGCCAAGGCCGACAATCAGATCATCGGTGTGGTAATGCATCTGTGCGAACGGCACCCGCGCCGCCGCGTCATCCTGGTCAGCAAGGACATCAACATGCGCATCAAGGCCCGCGCACTCGGGCTGGACGCGCAGGACTATTTCAACGACAAGGTGCTGGAGGACACGGACCTCCTGTATACCGGCACCTGCGAGTTGCCGCAGGGCTTCTGGGAAGCCCACGGCAAGGACATGGAATCCTGGAAGAACGAGGGCCGCACGCTCTACCGCCTCAAGGGGCCGCTGTGCCCGGACCTGCTGGTAAACGAGTTCCTCTGGCAGGACGGCGACCGCCCATTCCACGCCATCGTGCGCGAGCGCTCCGGCAGGACGGCGGTGCTGGAGACGCTGACCGACTTCAGCCACGGCAAGAACGGCGTCTGGGGCATCACGGCACGCAACCGCGAGCAGAACTTCGCGCTCAACCTGCTCATGAATCCCGACGTGGATTTTGTCACCCTGCTCGGCCAGGCCGGCAGCGGCAAGACCCTGCTGACGCTGGCGGCCGGCCTGACGCAGACACTGGAGATGAAGCTGTACAGCGAGATCATCGTCACGCGCGTGACGGTTCCGGTGGGCGAGGACATCGGTTTCCTGCCCGGCACCGAGGAAGAGAAAATGACGCCGTGGATGGGTGCCCTGGAGGACAACCTCGATGTGCTCAACAAGCCGGACGAATCCGGGCCCGGCGGCGGCGACTGGGGCCGTGCCGCCACCATGGACCTGATCCGCTCGCGCATCAAGGTGAAGTCGCTCAACTTCATGCGTGGCCGCACGTTCCTGAACAAGTACCTGATTATCGACGAGGCACAGAACCTGACGCCGAAGCAGATGAAGACCCTGATCACCCGTGCCGGTCCGGGCACCAAGGTGGTCTGCCTCGGCAACATCGCCCAGATCGACACGCCCTACCTGACCGAGGGCAGTTCCGGCCTCACCTACGTCGTCGATCGTTTCAAGGGCTGGCCGCACAGCGGCCACGTCACGCTGACCCGCGGCGAGCGCTCGCGGTTGGCCGACCACGCCGCGGAAGTGCTGTAGGGCCCGCCGTTCAGTCGCGCCCGCGGCCGCCGCGACGGCCGGCCTGCGCGCCATCTTGCGGGCGGGCGCCGACTTCCCGCTTGCCGTGACGGCGCTCGTCGGTCGACGGGTGCCGCAATCCGCGCTCCGCGCCTGCGCTGGTACGGTGCTCCGACGGCGTACTGCCGCGCTGTTCCCGCCATTGCTTGCGACGTTCCTCGCGCTGCCTGCTGCGCTCGGTGTCCTCACGCTGCTTCAACTGGTTGCGCGCCTTCTGGCGGTCGATCCTTTGCTTTTCCAGCACGCTCTTGCGCTCCAGCAACAGCTTCCTGCGCTCGTCGCGCCGTTGCTCGAGCACCTTCTGGATGGTTTCATGCCGGCCGGCCAGAAGCGCCTCATTGCGGGTCGGGCGATAGAACCCTGGGACCTCTTTCAGCAAGCGCGGCACCGGCTTGCCGCGCCACGGCGCGAAGGCGGCCTGGTTCGGCGCGACATCGACCCGCCCATGCCGGGTCTGGATGTAGCTGCCGCCGACGTTTACCTTGTCGTAGGTGCCGGGTTCGCCGGCCGAACTGCCCTGCGGAATGACCAGCGGCTCGTGATCGGTGCCGCGCACGCCGATCGTCGCGGTCGGTGTGCGCACCTGGTAGCTCTTCGGGTTGTACTTGCCGATCCAGCCGGTGACGGAACGAAAGGCGCCCTGGAGCAGGCTGAACACGCCGCGATCGTCGGACTGCCCCTGCGCCCGGTAGGTGACGATGCTCAAGCGCGTGTCGGGACGCACGGCAATGAATCCGCCGTCCGCCAGGCTGACATGCATTTCGCCGTCCTTGCCGGTGACCAGGCTGTCGCCCTCGTAAACGGCATCGCCGGCAGCGAGCCGGCGCGCCTGTTGCGACCTGTCGTAGGCCCTCGCGTCACCCTCGACCAGCTCGACCTTGCCGGCGACGGGCGCGGCACGCGCCGTCGCTTCTGCCGAAGGCGTCTGCGCGCGAACCGGAGCAACGACCAGGACCAGGGAAATTGCGAAAAACAGGCCGCGCATGAATCGATCTCCGGGGTCGCGTTCCAGCATCAACGGCCGAAGCACGAAACGCCTTGAAGCGGATCAGTAGGAGCCGGGCGCGGCAAAGTTCTGGAAGCGCGTGTACTCGCCGAGGAAGGTCAGCTTGACCACGCCAATTGGTCCGTTGCGCTGTTTGCCGATGATGATCTCGGCCGTCCCTTTGTCGGGCGAATCCGGGTTATACACTTCGTCCCGGTAAATAAACAGAATGACGTCTGCATCCTGCTCGATGGCGCCCGACTCGCGCAGGTCGGACATCACCGGCCGCTTGTTCGGCCGGCTTTCGACGTTGCGCGACAGCTGCGACAGGGCAATCACCGGCACGCTCAGTTCTTTCGCCAGCGCCTTCACGGACCGGGATATCTCGGAAATCTCGGTCGCCCGGTTCTCGCCGGTGCCGACGGACGACATCAGCTGGAGGTAGTCGATCACGATCAGCCCGAGCTTGCCGCACTGTCGATACAGGCGCCGCGCACGGGCGCGCAGTTCCGTCGCGTTGAGTGCCGGCGTTTCATCGATATGGATCGGCGCCTCGTGCAGCTTGCCCAGGGCGTAGGTCATGCGCTGCCACTCGTCGTCGTTCAGCTTGCCGGTGCGCACGCGATGCGCATCGAGCTTGCCGACCGAGGAAAGAAAACGCATGGCCAGCTGGGTTCCCGGCATTTCCATGGAGAAAATGGCAACCGGCAGGCCGGCAACCAGCGCCACGTGCTCCGCCATGTTCAGGGCAAACGCCGTCTTGCCCATCGACGGACGGCCGGCAACGACGATCATCTCGCCGGCCTGCAGACCCGAAGTCTTGAAGTCGAGGTCGTTGAAGCCGGTGGGAATGCCGGTAATATCCGACGGATGGTCGCGGTCGTAAAGCTCCTGGATACGATCCACCACCTGTCCGAGCAGCGGCTGGATCGGCGTGAAGCCTTCGGTATGGCGGGCGCCGGCGTCCTTGATTTCGAAGACCTTGCTCTCCGCCTCGTCGAGCAGCTGCTTGGCTTCCTTGCCGCGCGGACTGAGCGCACTGGCAGCAATCTCGTCGCCGACGGTGACGAGTTTGCGCAGGATCGCACGCTCCCGCACGATCTCGGCATAGCGCCGGATGTTGGCCGCGGAAGGCGTGTTGTTGGCGATTTCGCCGAGATAGGCGAGTCCGCCTGCCTGTTCGGCTTCGGCCGACTTGTCGAGCGCCTCGAATACCGTCACGACGTCGGCCGGGCGTGCGGCATCGATCAGCCGCTGTATCTGGCGAAATATGCGCCGGTGGTCGTCGCGGTAGAAATCGGCCTCGCTGACCAGGTCGGCAATGCGATCCCAGGCGGAGTTGTCCAGCAACAAACCGCCGAGCAGCGATTGCTCCGCCTCGATCGAGTGGGGCGGCAGCTTGAGCGATGCCAGTTGTGGATCCGCTGCCGAAGGGGAATTGAGGACGCGTGTCTGTGCCATCGGAAAGGCCGCGGAAAGAGGCCCTCAGTCTACCCGCGATGCGGCGCCGAGGCGAGTGGATAACAGGTGGATAAGCAGTGGATAAGCGATGAAGAACCTGTGGGAATGCTGTGGAAAAGACGAAAAAAAGGCCGCCACGGCGGCCTGTTTTTCTTGTGGCAAGGCACTCGCTCAGTGCTCGCCCAGCACCGAAACCGTGATCGTCGCCAGGACATCGCTGTGCAGGGCGATCTGCACCTGCGTGTCGCCGATCTGCTTCAGCGGGCCCTGCGGCATGCGAATGCCGGCCTTCTCGACCACCATGCCCTGGGCGCCCAGCGCCTCGGCTATGTCGAAGTTGCTCACCGAGCCGAACAGGCGGCCATCCACGCCCGCCTTGCGGGTGATCTGGACCATCATGCCTTCCAGCTTGGCGGCACGTTCCTGCGCCGAGGCGAGGTGCTCCGCCTGCGCCCTTTCGAGCTCGGCACGCCGCGTCTCGAAATGTGCCAGGTTTTCCGGCGTAACACGCTTGGCCTTGCCCTGCGGGATGAGGAAGTTCCGTGCGTAGCCGTCGCGCACCTTGACGACGTCGCCCAGACCACCGAGGTTGACGACTTTTTCCATCAGGATCACTTGCATGTCGGTCCCCTTGTCAGTGCAGGTCGGTATAAGGCATCAGTGCCAGGAAGCGCGCACGCTTGATGGCCGTCGACAGCTGGCGCTGGTAGCCGGTGTGCGTACCGGTAATGCGCGCCGGCATGATCTTGCCGTTCTCGGTGATGAAATCCTTGAGGATATCGACGTCCTTGTAGTCGATCTCGGCGATCTTTTCCGCCGTGAAGCGGCAGAACTTGCGCCGCTTGAACAAGCCGCGGTTGCCTTTGTCGTCGCGCTTTTTCTTCGCGTCCTTGCCTTTGCCTTTTGGCTTAAATGCCATGATTCATTCCTTCCACAAATTCAATTCGTTCAACATGCAGTATCGGCTGTTTCGACCTAGCGCTTCGCGCGGCTAGAAACCCGACCAGGTTCAGATCATCGCCCGGTTTCGCCTTCGCCAGCAGCATCGCCGCCTGTCCCAGCGCCACTGCGGCCAGTTCTACGCCAACCTTGCGCGACAATCCGGCTTCGACCTGCTCCGACGCGTGGCCAATCCGGAAGTTCAGCACCGGCAAACCGTTCGGGGTATGCCGCAGCGGCGCCAGTTCGATGATGCACCCGCCAATCGTCAGCTGGTTCCGCGATGCCGCCACGTCAGGTTGCGGGCTGCTCCACCGGCGCGGCTTCCGCGGCCGGCGCCTGCGGCTTGACTTCGGCCGGCTGCGTCAGCGACCTGGCCTTCTCGTCCTTCATCATCGGAGATGCGGCGATCACCGCCTGGCGCATCTTGATGGTCAGGTGGCGCAACACCGCGTCGTTGAACTTGAAGGCGTGTTCGAGTTCCGCGAGCGTCTCGGCGTCGCACTCGACATTCATCAGCACGTAGTGCGCCTTGTGCACCTTCTGCAGCGGGTAGGCGAGTTGCCGGCGACCCCAGTCTTCGAGGCGGTGAATCTGGCCGGCGCGGCCGGTGACGAGCCCCCGGTAGCGCTCGATCATCGCGGGCACCTGCTCGCTCTGGTCGGGATGAACGATGAAAACGATTTCGTAATGTCGCATGCAGTCTCCTTATGGGTTATGCCCCCCGCCATGCGTTGCGGTGGAGCAAGGTCAAGAAAGCCGGCGATTTTAGCCTGACAGGTGCCAAAAATCAAGCGGTTGTCGCAATGGCGGGCGTCGCACTGCCTCAAGCCGGACGCCTCTGCCGCCGGGCCTCAAACAGGCAGATGCCACTCGCGACGGAAACGTTGAGGCTCTCGACACTGCCATGCATCGGGATAGTCGCCAGCGTGTCGCAGGTCTCCCTTGTCAGGCGCCGCATGCCACCGCCCTCGGCACCAAGGACCAGCGCCAGCGGCCCCGTCAGGTCGACTGTGAAAATGTCCTTTTCCGCCGCGGCATCGGTGCCGGCGACGTGGATGCCCCGCTCCTGCATCTCGCGCAGGGCACGGGCCAGGTTGGTCACGGTGACGTAGGGGACGGCGTCCGCGGCGCCGCAGGCGACCTTGATCGCGGTCGCATTCAGGCCGACGGCCCGATCCTTGGGCGCAACCACCGCGTGTGCGCCAGCGGCATCGGCCACGCGCAGACAGGCACCCAGGTTGTGCGGATCCTGCACGCCGTCGAGCACCAATAACAGGGCCGGTTCGGCCAGCGTATCCAGAACATCGTCCAAGGTCACGTGGCGCTGCGCGGCGGAAACGCGCGCGACGACGCCCTGGTGGCGGCCTGCCTTGACGTGGCCTCCGGCCATTCCGTCAAGACGCGCCGGCTCAGTCGGGATGACCCGCACGCCGTGGGCCGCGGCCAGCCGGGCAAGGTCGCGCGCCCGACCATCCTGCCGCTCCGCAGCCAGGTAGATCTCAGCGATGCTGTCGGCGCTCTGCCGCAAGCGCGCGCTGACCGCATGAAAACCGAAGATGAAGTGCGACTCAGCCATGGCGCCGCGCCTTGCGCTTCTCGCCGGACGTCCGCACGCCTTCGCGCCGGCCGCTGCCGTCGTCGAGTAGCCGGAAATCGATCTTGCTGGTTTCCATGTCGACGCGGACCAGCTGAACGCGGACGCGATCGGCCAGGCGATAGCGCGTGCCGGTGCGCTCGCCGACCAGCTGGTGCCTGGCGTCGTCGTAGTGGAAGTAATCGCTGCCGAGATCGGATATGTGCACCAGCCCCTCGATGAACACGTCATCGAGCGCGACGAAAATGCCGAAGGAGGTCACCGCAGAGACGCTGCCCTCGAACGACTCACCAATGCGGTCCTGCATGTAGTAGCACTTGAGCCAGGATTCGACATCCCGGCTGGCCTCGTCGGCGCGCCGTTCCGTCTGCGAGCAATGGATGCCGACCTCATCCCACGCCGCAGCGCCGCTGCCCGGTTGATACCGGGCGCCGGCGAGTACCGCCTTGATGGCGCGATGGACGACGAGGTCGGGATAGCGCCGGATCGGCGACGTGAAGTGCGTGTAGGATTCATAGGCGAGGCCGAAGTGGCCGACGTTGTCCGGGCTGTACACCGCTTGCTGCAGGGAGCGCAGCATCACCGTCTGCAAGAGCTGCATGTCCGGGCGCGCCTTGACCTTGTCGAGCAGCTTGCCGTAGTCCTTGGCGTGCGGTTCGTCGCCGCCACCCAGCTGCAGTCCGAACTCCTTGAGGAACTCGCGCAGTTTCAGCAGTTTCTCAGGCGTCGGCCCCTCGTGGATGCGGTAAAGCGCGGCGTGCCCTTTCTCCTGCAGGAATGCCGAAGCGCAGACGTTGGCCGCCAGCATGCACTCCTCGATGATGCGGTGCGCGTCATTTCGTGCCACCGGCACGATACGCGCGATCTTGCCCTGGTCGTCGAAAATCATCTGCGTCTCGACTGTCTCGAAGTCGATGGCGCCGCGCTTCTGGCGTGCCCTGGCAAGCACGCGGTAGAGCGCATCCAGGGCTTTCAGGTGCGGCAGCAGCGAATCGGGTACCCTGTCCGCAGGCGAATCGGGCTGGTAGAGCGCCGCCGCAACCTGGTTGTAGGTCAGCCGCGCGTGGGAGTACATCACGGCCGGATAGAAACGGTAGCGCGTGACTTCGCCATCGGCGGCGATCGCCATGTCGCATGCCATGCACAGCCGCTCCACCCGCGGGTTGAGTGAACACAGACCGTTGGATATCTTCTCCGGCAGCATGGGAATCACGCGGCGCGGAAAATACACCGAGGTGCCGCGATCGTAGGCGTCGCGATCGAGCGCCTTCGCGGGTTGCACGTAGTGGCTGACATCGGCAATCGCCACGACCAGACGGAAGCCGCCCTTGCCGTCCGCCCCCTGCTGTTCGCAATATACGGCATCGTCAAAATCCTTCGCCGTCTCGCCGTCGATCGTGACCAGCGGCAAGGCGCGCAAGTCCTCGCGCGTGCCGCCAGCCCATTTCCAGTCGCTCTTGCGCACTTCCTCCGGCAGCTTCTTTGCTTCAGCCAGCGCCTCTCTGGCGAACTCAAATGGAAGTTCGTGCTTGCGCAGCGCAATCTCGATTTCCATACCCGGATCGGCGTAGTTGCCGAGCACCTCGACGACCCTGCCAATCGGCTGCGAATGCTTGGACGGCTGCTCGATGATCTCGACCACCACCACCTCGCCCGCCCGGGGCTTCAGCTTGGACCCGGGCGCGAGCAGGACGTCCTGGCTGATCCGCCGGTTCTCGGCCACAACGAACAGCACGCCATGCTCGTTATGCACGCGACCGACCAGTTGATGGTTGGCGCGCTCCAGCACCTCGACGATCTTGCCTTCCGGGCGGCCGCGGCGATCCATGCCGACGATCCGCGCCATGACGCGGTCGCCGTGCAGCACCTTGTCCATTTCCTTGGGTCCGAGGAAAAGATCCGGCCCCGGCTCATCGCACACCAGGAAACCAAAGCCGTCCGCGTGTCCCTCGACACGCCCGCGGACCAGATCCGCCTTGTCGGGGATCAGGTAGTCGCCGCGGCGATTCTGCATGACCTGGCCGTCGCGTCCCATGGCGCCGAGCCGGCGCGAGAAGGCCTCGAACTCGCCGGCCTTGACAGCAAGCAGACTGGCCAGTTCATCGAATGCCAGCGGCACGCCCCTGCCCTGCAGGATCTCGAGAATGTACTCGCGGCTTGGCAACGGGTTGTCGTATTTCTCCGCTTCGCGCGCAAGGTGCGGATCGCGCTTGCGGATCTTCGCCGGATTGTTTGACAAAATCGGGGTTTCCTTTAAAATTGCGCCCTCTTTGCCCAGATGGCGGAATTGGTAGACGCACTAGGTTCAGGTCCTAGCGGTGGCAACACTGTGGAGGTTCGAGTCCTCTTCTGGGCACCAAGAAACAAAAAGCCGGTCGCACGACCGGCTTTTTTTCAGCAGAACGGATGCTGCAAGACAATCGTCTCCTCGCGATCCGGGCCGGTGGAAATCATGTCCACCGGAACGTCGCAAAGGGCTTCCATCCGCTTCAGGTAGGCCTGCGCCTGCGCCGGCAGCGCCCCGAAAACCTTCACGCCGACGGTGCTTTCCCTCCAGCCCGGCAGCGACTCGTAAACCGGCTCGCAACGCTCCAGATCATCCGCGCCGACCGGCAGGATGTCGCTGAAGCCGCCGTCAATGCGGTAGCCGGTGCAAATCTTCATTTCCTCGATGCCGTCGAGCACATCGAGCTTGGTCACGCACAAGCCCGATACGCCATTGATCTGGATCGAGCGCTTGAGTGCCGCGGCATCGAACCAGCCGCAGCGACGCGCCCGCCCGGTGGTGGCGCCGAACTCGTGACCGCGCGTGGCCATGTGCTTGCCAACCGGGTCGAGCTTGTCGATGGCGTCGTACAGTTCCGTCGGAAATGGTCCGCCACCGACGCGTGTCGTGTAAGCCTTTGTAATGCCAAGCACATAATGCAGCATACCCGGGCCGACACCGGCACCGGCCGCCGCGGCGCCGGCGACGCAGTTCGACGAAGTCACGTAGGGAAAGGTGCCGTGGTCGATGTCCAGCAGCGTGCCCTGCGCGCCCTCGAACAGCAGGTTGGCACCCGACTTGTTGGCGTCGTAGAGGGCGCGCGGCACGTCGGCGATCATGCGCGTCAGGCGCGGCGCGACGGCCAGCGCGCCATCCAGGACACTCTGAAAATCGACACCCTCGGCGCCCAGATAGTTCTTCAGGACGAAGTTGTGGTAATCAAGAATTTCCGCCAGTTTCTCGGCAAAACGTTTCGGTCGCAGCAGGTCCTGCAGGCGCAATCCGCGCCGCGCCACCTTGTCTTCGTAGGCCGGGCCGATGCCACGGCCGGTGGTGCCGATCTTCTTGCTGCCCTTGGCCGCTTCCCGTGCCACGTCGACCGCCTGATGATAGGGCAGTATCAGCGGGCAGGCCTCGGAGATCTTCAGCCGCGTTTCGGCGTCGACGCCGGCTGACTCGAGTTCGTCAAGTTCGTGCATCAGGGCATCGGGCGAGAGCACCACGCCGTTGCCGATGTAGCAGGTCACGCCGTCGCGCAGGATGCCCGACGGAACCAGGTGCAGCACGGTTTTCTTTCCGCCGATAACCAGCGTGTGGCCAGCGTTGTGCCCGCCCTGAAAACGCACCACGCCCTGGGCATGGTCCGTCAGCCAGTCGACCACTTTCCCTTTGCCCTCGTCCCCCCATTGGGTGCCGACGACGACGACGTTCTTTGCCATTCTTGTTTTCACTCCCTAAATGCTTTCAACCCGCCACTCGCCGCCGCGGCTGACGAGGCGCCGGTCGCAGCCGCACTCCTGCCAGTTACTATCCTGCCCTGGCAGCATCTCGATCACGATCTCGCCGCCCGCGCGCAGCGCGCCAATGGCCTGCCGGAGGCCTGGCCCGCCGGCGCATGGTGCGAGGATCGCCGGCGGCGCCGCGATCGCACCGACCGCCCGCGTCACTTCACGCAGGTCGAGACTGAATCCGGTCGCCGCACGCCCGCGCCCAAAGGCTTTGCCGATCTTGTCGTAGCGCCCGCCCAGGGCAATGGCACCCGAATGCGCCGCGCAGTAGGCCGCAAAAACCACGCCGCTGTGGTAGTGGTAGCCACGCAAGTCGGCCAGATCGAAACCGAGCGGCAGATCGGCCAACTCGCGCGCCAGGCGGCGCAGATCGTCCAGCGCACGCCCAATCTCGGGCGCGTCCGGCAGCAACCGCTGCGCACGCTCCAGCACTTCCACACCACCATAACAATCCGGCAACGCCAGAAGTGCCGAGCGTGCCGGCTCGGGGACGCCGGCCACCAGTTCGCGCAGAGTCGGAACGTCCTTTGCCTGGAGGACGGCGAAGAGTTCCTCCTCCAACTCGGCATCAAGTTCGCCGCAGACCGCGAGTGCGTGGAATATGCCGACGTGGCCGAGGTCCAGTCGCGTCGTCCGTACCCCGGCCAGATCGAGCGACCGCGCCAGCAGGCGAATCACCTCTGCATCGGCCTCGATCCCGCCATGCCCATAAAGCTCGGCGCCGATCTGCAGCGGCTCACGCGTCGCATTCAGCGTCGACGGTAGCGCGTGCAGGACGCTGCCGCAATAGCACAAACGGGCTACTCCCTTGCGGTTAAGCAGGTGTGCGTCGATGCGCGCCACCTGCGGCGTAATGTCAGCCCGCAAGCCCATGCTGCGGCCGGATATCTGGTCGACCAGCTTGAATGTACGCAGATCGAGGTCGCGTCCGCTGCCAGTCAGGAGCGAATCGAGGTACTCCAGCAGCGGCGGCATGACGAGTTCATAGCCGTGCAGCCTGAACTCGTCAAGCAGCGCCCGGCGCACCGATTCCACCTGCCGCGCTTCAACGGGCAGCACGTCCTCGATCGCCTCGGGAAGAAGCCAGCGACGCATGATCATCCAATGACAAGAAGCAGGATCAACCCGACGGCAACCGACGACAGGCCGACAAAGCGCAACTGTCCGTCTGCCAGCGTCATGATCCGCTTGAAGATCTCGCGCCAGAGCGTTGGCGCCAGCAGTGGCAGCAATCCTTCAAGTACCAACATCAGCGCGAGCGCCAACAGCAGCGTCGTCACCATCGCACCGCCTATCTGGACTTGCCGGTGCTCTTGAGATACTTGAAGAAGTCGGAACTGGGATCGACCACCAGAACGTCGCTTCGGCTCTTGAAACTAGCGCGGTAGGCATCGAGGCTGCGATAAAAGGCGTAAAACTCGGCATTTTGGCCAAACGCCTGGGCATAAACCGCGGTCGCACGAGCATCGCCCTCGCCCTTGACGCGCTGCGCGTCGCGATACGCCTCGGCGATGATGACCTCGCGTTGCCGATCGGCATCCGCGCGAATTTTTTCGGCATCCGCCGCACCCTTCGAACGCAATTCGTTGGCGACGCGCTTGCGCTCGGTCTCCATGCGCCGATACACCGAGTCCGAAACTTCCTGCGGCAGATCGACCCGCTTCAACCGCACGTCAACGATCTGCACGCCAATTGCGCGAGCGTCGACGTCGGCCTTCTCGCGCACGTCTTCCATTATTTTTTCGCGCTTGCCTGAAACCACTTCGTGTACCGTGCGCCGGCCGAATTCCTCGCGCAGTCCGCCGTTCACCGTTTGCGACAGACGTACATGCGCACGCGCCTCGTCACCCTGCACACTGATGTAGTACTGCTTCGGATCGACAATGCGCCATTTGACGAAGGCGTCGACCAGCACCGGCTTCTTCTCGGAGGTGATGAAGCGCTCCGGGTCGGGCGAATCGTAGGTGAGGATGCGCTTCTCGAAGAAGCGCACGTTCTGGATCAGCGGCCACTTGAAGTTCAAGCCCGGTTCGGTGACGACTTCCTTGATTTCACCCAGTTGCAGGATGATGGCGAACTTGCGCTGGTCGACCGAGAATAGCGACATCGCCAGCAGCGCCAGCAGGCCGAGGACGAGGGCGGCGGCAAACGGCAGGTTGGCGCGCATCAGCGTTCTCCCCTTTCACGCGAGCGGAGCGCATCGCGCGAGCGCGCTGCGTCCGCCTTTTCCGCCGTCGGCAGCGGCGCCTCGGCCGGGAAACCCGTCGGCAAGCGCGCCTGGCTGGCTGCCGCCTCGCCGGCCGGAACGGCGGCCACACCCGCTGCCTGCATGAGCTTGTCCAGCGGCAGGTAAAGCAGATTGCCGGCGCCCTTGGCATCCACCATGATCTTGCTGGTGCTTGACAGCACCTGCTGCACGGTTTCGAGATACATGCGGCTGCGCGTCACTTCAGGCGCCTTGTTGTATTCGACCAGCACCTGCCTGAAACGCGAGGCCTCGCCATCCGCATTGGCAATCACGCGCGCCTTGTAGCCGCTGGCCTCCTCGGTCAGGCGCGAGGCGGTGCCGCGGGCGCGTGGAATCACGTCATTGGCGTACGCCTGCCCCTCATTCACCTGCCGGTCCCGGTCCTGGCCCGCCTTGACCGCGTCGTCAAAGGCCGCCTGCACCTGCTCCGGCGGCTGCACGTTCTGCAGCGTCAGCTTGGAGACGAGGATGCCGGTCTTGTAGCGGTCGAGAATTTCCTGCATCAGCTTGGATGCCTCGGCGGCGACCTGCTCCCGCCCTTCGTAAAGCGCGAAATCCATCTTGCTGCGGCCAACCACCTCGCGCATCGCCGTCTCGGCCGCCTGCAGCACCGCTTCATCCGGGTTGCGGTTATTGAACAGGTATTCCTGCGGATCCTTGAGAAACCACTGCACCGCAAACTGGATGTTGATGATGTTCTCGTCATCAGTCAGCATCAGAGCTTCTTTCAGCATGCGGTTCTTGTCCGAGCCTCGATAGCCGACCTCGACGACACGGACGTCGGTCAGCTTCACGATTTCGTTGGTCTGAATCGGGTACGGCAGCCGCCAGCGCAAGCCCGGGTCGGTGGTTTGCGACAGCTTGCCGAAGGTCAGCACCACACCGCGTTGCGACGCGTCAACGATATAGAAGCCACTTGCGAGCCAGACGACCAGCACCAGCACCACCAGCGCACCGACGCCGCCGCCAAACATCTTGGCATTCATGGGTGGCCGCGGGTTGTCGTTGCCGCCGCCGCCATCACGGCGACCGAACATGCCGGAAAGTCGGCGGTTGAAATCGCGCCAAAGATCCTCGAGGTCCGGCGGACCCTGGTTCGAGCCCTTGTTGTTGCCCCAGCGCGGGTCGTTCAGAGACATCAGAATGCCTGTAATCATCGAAGTGAGTGAGTTCAAGCCGCGTCGGCGGCGGGAGGATGCGATTCGGCGCAGGCGCCGGCGATTTCAGCCAGGGCTGTCCGCAAGAATTCGAGCCCCGCGCCGGTCTCTGCGCTTACGCGGACGCGGGTGATTCTACCATAGGCGTCGCGCTCAATTCCGGCGGGTACACCAGTGCGATCAATCTTGTTCCAAACGAGGATCTGCGGCACCGTACCGGCACTGATCTCATCGAGAACGCCATTCACCGCCGCGATCTGCTGGTCGCGGTCGGCGCTGACCGAGTCGACGACGTGCAGAAGCAGGTCGGCCGCAGCCGTTTCCTCGAGCGTCGCGTGGAATGCCGCCACCAGCGAATGCGGCAAGTCGCGGATGAAACCTACGGTGTCCGAGAGGACCACCTGGCCGGCGTCGGCTATGAACAGGCGCCGCGAGGTCGTGTCGAGGGTGGCGAACAGCTGATCGGCGGCGTAGGTCCCTGCCTTGGTCAGCGCGTTGAAAAGCGTCGACTTGCCTGCATTGGTGTAGCCAACCAGCGACACGGAAAGCAATTCGCGCCTTTGCCGCGCGCGGCGCCGCACCGCCCGCTGCCGTTCCAGTTGCTGCAGCCGCCCCTTCAGCACCTTGACGCGCTGGCCAAGGAGACGACGGTCGGTTTCTAGCTGGGTCTCGCCCGGTCCGCGCAGGCCGATGCCGCCTTTCTGGCGTTCAAGGTGCGTCCAGCCGCGCACCAGGCGCGTGGCCAGATGCTGCAATTGGGCCAGCTCCACCTGCAGCTTCCCCTCGTGACTCTTGGCACGCAGCGCGAAAATATCGAGGATCAGACTGGCGCGATCCACCACGCGGCAACCCAGTTCACGCTCCAGATTGCGCTGTTGCGCGGCGGACAGTTCGTGGTTGAAGATGGCGAGGTCGCCGGCAACCGCCTGCAGGCTACCGGCAATTTCGGCAACCTTGCCCTTGCCCGCAAACAGCGCCGCGTCGGGTCGGTCACGCCGGCCGTGAACAACGTCGACCACTTGCGCCCCGGCCGATACGGCAAGCAGTCTCAGCTCCGCCAGACGCTCGGCCACGTCGCCCTGGCCAAGGTCCAACTGGACAAGGACAGCCTTTTCCCCGCCACCGGGACGATCAAACATCAGATGCGGCTGGCGAAACGCCAGCCGGCGCAAACGGCCATCAGCCCTCGCCGTGCTCGTGCGGGATATTCACCGGCCGCGCCGGGACAACCGTCGAAATGGCATGCTTGTAGACCATCTGCGTGACGGTGTTCTTGAGCAGGACGACGTACTGGTCGAAAGACTCGACCTGTCCCTGCAACTTGATGCCGTTCACCAGATAAATTGACACTGGGATATGTTCCCGGCGCAGGGTGTTGAGGAACGGGTCTTGTAAGAGTTGCCCTTTGTTGCTCATGGTAGCCTCGTATATTTTGTTGTTTCAGCGCCACTTTACTGGATTTTCTGGCGCAACGCCACCCGCCTGCGGGGATGGCTCCGGTCACTTCGACCGCCTTTCGGCATACGGGTTCCGCGCAGTGCGGAACTCGATGCGCAGCGGCGTTCCCTTCAGCGCGAAGGCATCCATGAAATGGCGCTCCAGGTAGCGTCGGTAGGTATCGGAAACGTGGTCGAGCGCGTTGCCGTGGATGACAATGATCGGCGGGTTGCTGCCACCCTGGTGCGCGTAGCGCATTTTCGGACGAAAGATGCCGTGACGGGGCGGCGCCTGCTTCTCCAGCGCCGCCAGCAGCAGGCGCGTCAGTTTTGGCGTCGGCATCTTGACCATCGCAGCAGCAAACGCGGCATCCACGGCGGCCATCAACGGATTGACGCCCTCGCCCTTCAAGGCGGAGATGAAGTGCGCGTTGGCAAAACCGAGGAATCCGAGCTTTCGCGCCATGTCGGCCTTGACCCGGTCGCGCCGGTACGCGTCGACGGCGTCCCATTTGTTCACCGCGATGACCATCGCGCGCCCGGCTTCGACGCAGAAGCCGGCGATGTGGGCATCCTGGTCCGAAATGTCCTGGCTGGCGTCAAGCACCATCACTGCCACGTTGGCTTCTTCGATGGACTGCAGCGTCTTGATGACCGAGAACTTCTCGATCGCCTCGAATACCTTGCCGCGACGTCGCAGGCCGGCCGTGTCGATTAGCGTGTAGTCGCGCCCCTTGCGCCGGAACGGAACGGCGATGGCATCACGGGTGGTGCCAGGCTGATCAAAGGCGATGACGCGTTCTTCGCCGAGCAGCGCATTGATCAGGGTGGACTTGCCGACATTGGGCCTGCCGACGACGGCAATGCGCGGACCGGCGGCGGATTCTTCCGCCTCCTCGGTTTCCGGAAAATGCGCAAGAGCCTCCTCGACGAGTTCCTTTACACCGTCGCCATGCGCAGCCGAAATGACCAGCGGCACACCACAGCCCAGTTCATGAAACTCGGCGCCGGCAATGGCGCGTTCCATGCCTTCAGCCTTGTTGACCACCAGAAGCAGGGGACGCCCGGCGCGACGCAGGCGGTCGGCGATGCTGCGGTCCTGGGGTGACAATCCGGCGCGGCCGTCAACCACGAACAGCAGCATGTCAGCCTCGGCGATCGCGGCTTCGGCCTGGAGTGCCATTTCAGCGAGAATACCCACCTTCGCTGCGGGTTCGAAACCGCCGGTGTCAACCACCAGGTGGGGACGATTTCCCAGGCGCCCGTGTCCGTAGTGGCGATCGCGGGTCAGCCCGGGAAAGTCCGCCACCAGCGCATCGCGCGACCGGGTCAGGCGGTTGAACAGCGTGGACTTGCCGACGTTGGGTCGGCCAACGATGACGAGTGTCGGCTTCATGCGGGGAAGCGGCGGGACAGGGCGCAATTGCCGGCATCACCGCCCGGTCGGCAGCATTCGCACCAGCGCGGCATCAATCGGCCGCCAACGCGTAAAGCCCGCCATTGCGCGTCTGCACAAGAAATCCGCGCTCCTGCCGCTGCGGTTCGGCAGCGATACCGCTACCGTCCGTCGCGAAACGTGCGGCAAAGGCGCCGTCGTCGCGGCGCAGCAAGTGCACAACGCCCTGGTAGTCACCCACCGCAACGTGCACGCCAAGGGCAACCGGACGGCTCACCTGGCGCAGCAGCAGCTTGTCCTGCTTCCACAGGCTCGCACCATTGGCACGATCGAAGGCACTGACGCCGCCCTTCTCGTCGGTCACATAGACCGCCCGGCCGTCGACGTCGAGGCCGGCAGCCGACGACAGCTCGCGCGACCAGAGATGGTTGCCGGATGCCAGGTCGAAGCAGGCAACGCGCCCCTGGTAGGCGGCGGCGCAAACCTCGCGTCCGGCGACGACGGGAGAACTGGTGACGTCGGCGACGCGCTCCAATTCGGTTGCGCCGCGCGGCAAGGCGACCGTTGCCTCCCACACGGCCGCGCCGTTGTTGAGCGCAATCGCTACCAGCTTGCCGCCCGGGAAGCCGGCGAGCGCGACCTTGTCCGCGATCGCCACGCCGGTCGTCGTGCGCAAGCTGAGCGCCGGAGTGGCGCGTTGATAGACCCAACGCCGCTTGCCATCGCCTGCATCGAGCGCAAAGATCCGGTTGTCGCCGCTCCGCACAACAACAATGCCATCGGCAACCTGTGGCGGCGCAAGCACTTCCGAACTGACCCGGCTGCGCCAGAGTTCCTTGCCGGCGGCATCAAAAGCAAGCACCTCGCCCTTCGGCGTGCCGACAACAACGATGCGGCCGTCGCTGCCGACGCCACCCGACACCGTCTGGCCAAGCGCGATGCGCCAGACCGCCGCGCCATTGTCGTAGCGCGCGAGTGTGCCATCCTGGGCGGCGGCGAAAACGCTGGTACCGGCCACTGCCGGCGTCAGGACGAACGCACCGGCGGAACCGACGCTCGCCTGCCACAAGGTGCGTAACTCGGCCGTCGGCTGGATCGGCGCGAGTTCGGCCGGCTTCTGCTTGGGTGAACTGGAGAACCAGTTCACCGGATTGAGCTTCTCCATGGTCGAGCAGCCGGCACCGAGAGCGGCCGCCAGGCCCAACGCAGCGATGACGCGCAGCTTCACTTGTTTTCCCCAAGCGCATCGAGTTTGATCTGCAGGAGGTCGCGATAGCTCATCTCGCGCCCGCCGGCCGGCACCGACGACCTCTGTGCCGCGTCGAGCTTTGCCAGTGCCGCCGCATAGGCAGCGCCGGCCTCCGCTGTCTTGCCCTGCGCCAGCAGCAGATCGCCTTTCAGTTCCGCAAACCGCGGTGCAAATGCCGCCACGGGTTCGGCACTAATCAGTTTCAGCGCCTCGTCGAGCTCTTTTTCGTCGAACAGCAGGTGGGCCAGGCGCAGGCGCGCCAGATCGCGCAGTTCGGCATCCGACGCCCGTTCAACCACCCATTGAAGCTGAAGCTTTGCGGTCTTCAGGTCGCCGGCGTCGAACTGCAGCCGTGCCGAAGTCAATGCAGCCATCGCGGCATAGCTTGTACCGGAGTATTTCTCGGTCAGTTCACCACTTGCCTCGCGCGCCCGGCGCGCGTCGCGCTCGCCCGCCGCCTTTTGCACCGCGGCATAGATTGCCGCAGCTTCGGTCGCCTGGTTGCGCTGATACCAGTTCCAACCCTGCCAGCCGGCCGCCGCCAGCGCAACCGCCGCCACGACGCTCGTGACCAGGTTGCCGTACATGCGCCACCAAGTCTTTATTTCCGATATCTGTTCCTGCTCTTCCAGATCAAATGCTGCCATCGCTGCCATCCCCAAGTAACACGTTGCCAATTTCTTCCGCCAGTCTCTCGACCGCCACCCGCTTCTGCCCGCCATCGTCACGCAGCGGCTTGAACGAAGCCTCGCCTGCGCGCGCCTCGTCATCGCCAATGATCACCGCAACCTGCGCCCCGGAAGCGTCGGCGCGCTTCATTTGTGCCTTGAAGCTGCCGCCGCCGCAGTTCAGCAGAACATCCAGTCCCGCACCACGCAGCGCCTCCGCCGCGCGAAACGCCGGCCGCGCCGCATCGACGCCCTGATGCACGATGTAGACGTCCGGCGCAAGCCGCGCTGCCTGCATCGCTTCCGCGCCATGCTGGTCCGCCAGCATTGCCAGCAGCCGTTCGACACCCATGGCAAAGCCGCAGGCGGGGGCCGACTTGCCGCCAAGCTGCTCGATCAATCCGTCGTAGCGGCCGCCGGCGCACACCGTCCCCTGTGCGCCGAGCCGGTCAGTCACCCATTCGAACACCGTCAGATTGTAATAATCCAGTCCGCGCACCAATCGCGGGTTAATGCGGAACGGTATGGCTGCGTCGCGCAACAGCGACTGGACTCCAGCGAAGTGCTCCAGCGACGTCTCGCCGAGGAAATCCATCAACTTCGGCGCGCCATCGACGATCGCCTGCATATGCGGGTTCTTGCTGTCGAGAATGCGCAACGGGTTGCTGTACAGGCGCCGCTGCGCGTCGCTATCCAGCGCCGCTTGATGCTGCTCGAAATAGGTAACGAGTTCGGCACGGTGGCGCGCACGCTCATCCGGCGAGCCGAGCGAGTTGATCTCGAGCTGGACACCGTCGAGCCCAAGGTCTTCCCACAGGCGCGCGCACATGAGAATCTGCTCGGCGTCGATATCCGGGCCCGCCAGGCCGAAGGCTTCGACGCCGAACTGGTGGAATTGCCGATAACGGCCCTTTTGCGGGCGTTCATGGCGAAACATCGGGCCGGCATACCAGAGGCGCTGCGGGCCGCCGTAGAGCAGGTTGTGCTGCAGCACGGCGCGCACGCAGGAGGCAGTTCCCTCCGGACGCAAGGTCAGTGCCTCGCCGTTGAGGGCATCGACGAACGAGTACATTTCCTTCTCGACAATGTCCGTCACGGCACCGATCGCTCGCGCGAACAGCGGCGTCGGCTCGACGATGGGCATGCGGATGGGACGATACCCGTAGGCGCGCAGCCAGCTTCGCACGGTGTCGTCGAACTGCTCCCACAGTTCCGCCTCTCCGGGCAGAATGTCGTTCATGCCACGGATGGCTTGAATCGTGTTGTTCATGGATGGATTCGCGGATTGGCTGGTTCGAAAGGGATCACGGCTATTGCTCAACCCCGTGTGGTGCATCCGGCGGCAATCGCGGCGGGAACCTACGCGCGACATATGCTTCGACGATTGCCTTGAACTCTTCCGCGATGCGGTTTCCTTTCAGCGTGACGGTCTTCTCGCCATCGACATAGACTGGCGCCACCGGCGTCTCGCCGGTACCGGGAAGGCTGATACCGACGTTGGCGTGCTTGCTTTCCCCCGGGCCATTCACGACGCATCCCATGACGGCCAGGGTCATGTTCTCGACACCGACGTATTCGAGACGCCACGCCGGCATCCGCTCGCGCACGTGGGCCTGTATGTCACTGGCCAATTCCTGAAACACCGTGCTGGTGGTACGGCCGCAGCCGGGGCACGCCGCCACCAACGGCGTGAAGGCGCGCAGCCCCATGGTCTGCAGCATTTCCTGGGCCACCACGACCTCCTGCGTCCGGTCGCCGTTCGGCTCCGGCGTCAGCGATACGCGGATGGTATCGCCGATGCCTTCCTGCAACAGAACGGCCATCGCCGCCGTCGATGCGACGATACCCTTTGAGCCAAGGCCGGCTTCGGTCAGGCCGAGGTGCAGCGGGTAGTCGCAGCGCGCCGCCAGCTCGCGATAGATGGCGATCAAGTCCTGTACACCGCTGACTTTGCACGAAAGCACGATTGCATCGCCGGCAAGGCCCAGCTGTTCCGCCCTGGCGGCGCTTTCGAGCGCAGACGCAACCATTGCCTCGCGCATCACCGCCACCGCGTCCTTTGGCCGTGCTCGGCGCGCGTTCTCATCCATGATGCGAGCAAGCAGGGCAGGATCGAGACTGCCCCAGTTCACCCCGATGCGTACCGGCTTTTCGTTGCGGCAGGCAATCCCGACGATCTGCGCGAACTGGTCGTCGCGCTTTGATCCACGCCCAACGTTACCTGGATTGACGCGCAGCTTGGCCAACGCCTCGGCGCAGGCCGGATGCTCGCCCAGCAGCTTGTGCCCGTTGAAGTGGAAGTCGCCCACCAGCGGCACCTCGATACCCATGCCCGCCAGCCGATCGCGAATGCGCGGCACCGCTCGCGCGGCGGCCTCGTTGTTTACGGTGATCCGCACGATCTCCGACCCTGCGCGCGCCAGCTCGGCGACCTGGACCGCCGTGGCCACCTCGTCGGCGGTGTCAGTATTGGTCATCGACTGGATGACAATGGGTGCCTGGCCACCGATCCTGACCGGCCCCACCCGCACCGCACGCGCGGCGCGCCGCGGTGGCGTCCCATGCGGCGGCATCACGGGCGTGTCCATAACGTTCATCGCCGTTCCCGGCACGCCGTGAATCCGGCGGCAGCGCAGCAGATCCGGCGAACGCTCATTCCAGCGTCAGCCTTGCGACTTCGACGCGCGTATGCGGCCGCAGATCAACCATCTGTTCCTTGTAGCTCAGGCGCACGCTGCCGGCATTGCCGACCACGATCTGAAACGGCGGGCTGCCCTCGACACGCTGGGTCGAGCCCTTTGGACTGAGTTGCGAAAAAACCGTGTGTCCCTTGCCATCCTTGACTTCCACCCAAGCGTTGCCATCGAAGCTGAACAGCAGTTGCGCCGCTCCGGTTACCGGCGCCGCTTCCACTGCTGCGCGCGCCGCGGGCACCGCTTCAGGCTCGGCACTCGCGAGTGCAACAATCGTCGGTGCCGGTTGTACGACCGCTTGCGCGGCCGGCGGCGTCCCGGCCGGCGCGGCGTTGCGCGCAACCAGGGCACCGCGCCTTTCCGCCAGCCAGCCGAGAGGCACATCGAGATTGAAGATGTCGAGGTAGAGTGCGATCGCCACCGCCAGCAGCCCGACTGCCAAGGCGGCTGCGGCGATCGAACCCTTGCCGTGGCGCTCGTTGCCGGCCGGCATGCGCACGCCAGAACCAGCCGGCACGTTCAGTTCGAGTGCCGGTTCCTCGATCCGACCGGCGACGCCTGCCAGGAGCGGCGCCGCATCGATCTTCAGCAGGCGTGCATAGTTGCGGATGAAGCCGCGCACGAAAGTCGCGCCGGACAAGCGCGAGAAATCGTCGTTTTCGGCCGCCTCGATCTGCCTTGCGCTGAGCTTCAGCGACGCTGAGACCTCCGCCACGCTCATGCCGCGCGCTTCGCGCGCCTGGCGCAATTGCGCGCCTGGCCCAGGCGCCGCGACTACCCCCGAATCAACCGCCTCGTCTTGGGTCACTCGAATTTGCCTTGCATCAGCGCCTGGTGTTCCGGCGTCCCGGAGAACTTGCGGCGGAGTTGCGCCGAAAAGCCCGCCTCGGCGTGCCGGTCGCCAAGCTTGCGTTCGATCCGCACCGCCAGCCAGAGCGCCTCCGCGTTCGGGTCCGACAGGCGCAACACCTCGCCGAGAAAATTTCGCGCCTTGTAAAAATCGCCGCGGCGAAAGGCGATATCCGCAAGATGAAAAATCGCCTGGGCGTTGGAACCATCCGCCATCGCCGCGCGCTGGAAGTACTCCTCCGCCGCTTTGTCGTCCTTGATGCGCAGGGCGCACAGCCCGGCATTCGTGTAGGGCTTGGTCGGTGATTTGTACAGCGGATTCTTCACAGCGGAGAGGAAGAACGGAAACGATTCCCGCTCGCGGCCGGCGAGGCAGAGAAACCAGCCGTAATGGTTGGCGATTTCCGAATCCTGCGGCGCCAACTGGACGGCGCGCTCGAAACTGGCCTGCGCCTGCGGCGTCTCTCCGAGATACATCTGCACCAATCCCATGACGTTGTAGGCCGGTGCATAGGCCGGATCGGCGGCCAACGCGATGCGCGCCTCCTGCAATGCCACCGCCATGTTACCGCCCTGGTAATAGACCATTGCCAGATCGCCATGCGCCTTTGCGATCTTCTGCAAATCGGTGTAGGGAATCTGTTCCGCCACGGGTACCGAGGCGGCGCTGGGTGGCGCCGCCGGACCGCCGGCACAGGCCGCAAGCAAAACTGCAGGCAGGATCAACAGGGCTCGTATCACGATGGGCTCTCCGCGAAGGAAATGGGGTATTTCTCCTGGCGCCGCGTTCGATCGCGCACCTGCCCGGCCAGTTGGCCGCAGGCGGCGTCGATATCCTCTCCGCGGGTCTTGCGCGTCGTCGTAATGATGTGAGCCTGCATCAGAACGTCAGCGAACGCGCGAACGCGCGACGCCGGCGAGCGCGAAAACCCGGACGCTGGGAATGGATTGAAGGGAATCAGATTGAATTTGCACGGCACGTCCCGGGTAAGTTCAACCAGGCGACGCGCATCGGCGTCACTGTCGTTGACGCCATCGAGCATGATGTATTCGAAGGTGATGAAGTCGCGCGGCGCCCTCTCCAGATACCGCCGGCAGGCCGCCATCAGCTGCGCCAGCGGGTATTTCCGGTTGATTGGCAGCAGTCGATCACGCAGCGCGTCGTGCGACGCGTGCAACGAAACCGCCAGGGCAACCGGGCATTCGTCGCGCAGTCGATCCATGGCCGGTACGATGCCGGAAGTCGACACGGTGACGCGCCGCCGCGACAAACCGTAAGCATTGTCGTCCAGCATGAGGCGCAGCGCCGTGACGACGTTCTCGAAATTGACCAGCGGTTCACCCATGCCCATCAGCACCACATTGCTGATGACACGCGCCTCATCGCCTGGTGCTTTCCTGCGGTTGGGCAGAATCGCCCCGCCCGGCGCCCGGAAATCACCAAGAACATGGCGCGCCCACCACAACTGCCCGATGATTTCGCCGGAGGTCAGATTGCGGTTGAAGCCCTGCTTTCCAGTCGAACAGAAAGCACAGTCCAGCGCACACCCCGCCTGCGTCGACACGCACAGCGTGCCACGGTTTTCCTCCGGAATGAACACCGCCTCGACGGCGTTGCCGCCGCCAACGTCCAGCAGCCACTTGCGTGTACCGTCCGCTGCAGCCGCGTCACTCAGAATCGACGGCAGATGCACTTCTGCCGATTCGGCCAGGCGTGCCCGCAGGTTCTTTGCAACATCGCTCATGCGCAGGAAATCGCGCTCCCCGAATTGATGCAGCCAACGCGATACCTGATTGGCGCGAAAGGGCTTCTCGCCCATTTCGGCAAACCAGGCGGCGAGACCGGCCGCATCGAGATCGAGGATACGGGTCTTCATTCAGCGCGAATAGACTTCCATCGACGGGAAGAAATACGCGATCTCGACCGCGGCGGTCTCGGCCGCGTCCGAGCCATGCACGGCGTTGGCATCGATGCTTTGTGCGAAGTCGGCACGGATGGTTCCCGGTGCGGCCTTCTTCGGATCAGTGGCACCCATCAGATCGCGGTTCTTCGCGATGGCGCCTTCACCCTCCAGGACCTGAATCATCACCGGGCCGGAAATCATGAACTCGACCAGATCCTTGAAAAACGGCCTTTCGCGGTGCACTGCGTAGAAGCCCTCGGCGTCTTTGCGCGACAGGTGCTTCATCTTCGCGGCGATGACCGTCAGGCCGTTGGTTTCGAAGCGCGAATAGATCTTGCCGACCACGTTTTTTGCAACGGCATCCGGTTTGATGATCGACAGGGTACGTTCAACAGCCATCTAATACTCCAAAATCAAAGAGTTGAAAAGAACACCAAGGATCGCGTTTAACACGTTATTTTAACAGGAAGAATCCGCGCTGTCCCGCCCAAGTCCAGCGCAAAGTGCAGCGCACGCCCCAGACCTGGCGCAGGCACCGGATGGCGCTTGCAGCCCCGCTGGCGTGTCGTCCGCCCGACGGCCCGGCGCGTTAAGAGCCCAGGACGCCGAGGACCCTGCGCCGCCGGGCGCCATCACTTCGAGAAGAGGAAATCCACATGTCAGCGCTTCCACGCCGCCTTTTCGCATTCTTTCTGATATCCGTGGCGACCTCCCTCGTTTTCGGCCAAAGCGACCCGCCGGGCCGCGTCGGGCGGATCAGCCTGGCCAGCGACGGTACCACCCTGCGCATCGGCGACCAAGCCACGACAGGCGGCGCAACTGTGAATTGGCCGGTTTCGACCAGTGCCATCGTCGAGAGCGGAACGGTTGCGCGAACAGAGGCGAGGGTGGGGTCGACCGCCATCCGCCTGGATGGAAACACCGCCCTGGAATTCGCGGAGCTGAGCGACGAGCGAATCTGGCTGCGCCTGCACCGAGGCACCGCCGCCATCGGCATCAGGAACCCCGAGCATGCGGCGGAGCTTGCGCTCGACACATCACATGGCAGGATCCGCTTCGACGGCGTCGGCCACTATCGCATCGATGTCAATGCGGCCATGACCGCCGTGACCGCGGTGTCCGGCACGGCGCGCATCGAAGGCATGGGGCTCGCCGTACGCGCCGGTGAGCGCATACAGTTCTTCGGTGGTCCCGACCGCAATTATGTCGTGGCGCGGGCGGTGGCCGACGACTTCGCCCAGTGGTCGTTCGCCCGGGAGCGCCTGGAAGCACGGGCCGATGACGGAGCCGCTTCACCGGAAATGACCGGTTTCGAGGAACTCTCACGCCACGGAACCTGGCGCGAAACGCCTGAATATGGCCCCGCCTGGTTTCCGCAGGGGCTGCCGGGCGATTGGGCGCCTTACCGCTGGGGGCACTGGGCGTGGATCGCGCCGTGGGGCTGGACATGGATCGATGATGCGCCCTGGGGCTTCGCGCCCTCGCATTATGGCCGCTGGCTGTTCATCGGCGGAAGTTGGGCATGGCTACCTGGCGCGCACGCCGCACGCCCGATTTACGCACCGGCGCTGGTGGTCTGGATGGGCAACCCTGGTTGGCAAGTTGCTTTCTCGTTCGGCACTGCCCCGGCCGTCGGCTGGTTTCCGCTCGGGCCTCGCGAACCTTTCTATCCGGCCTATCGTTGCAGCCCGCGGCACGTGCACCACCTTAACGTGACCCACGTGACCAACATCAACATAATCACACCGGGCAGCCGGTCGCCCGCCAGCTTTGACCAGTACACCCATCGGACACGAGGGAATGCCGTCACGATCGTTCCAGGTCACACATTGACCGCGGGAATGCCGGTCGGTCGCACCGCGCTTCCGCGGCCGGACCCGGGCACCCTGACGGCAGCGCCGCTGGCCATCGCCCCGGTGTTCACCGCACCACTGCGGGATCCAAACGGCCCGGTACGAAGCGGCGCCACGCCGCTGCCTCTCCCCGGCAAATCACCGGCACCAGTCCCCTTGTCTACTGAGCCCAGAGGCAAAGCCGACCCATCCCCGACTCAGCGGATCAATCAGGATGATCCGAACAACGCTCGCCCGCTGCGCAATGGCGCATCGGCGGCCGCCTTCCCGACGCCCGTGGTCCAGCCGGCAGTGGCGCCGACGGGGCCCGCGCCACGTTATGAACCGCTCCCGGCAACGCCGCGAGCCCCGGCTGACACCGCGGCAACCAGACCATCCGATACCTTCCGCACGGCCCCGCCGCCGGCGCCCCCAGTGCGCGAACCCGCAGCGGTTCGCAGCGCGCCCGAACCGGCTCGCACGCCGGCCCCCGCCATGGCCGCACCGGCGCCAACGCGACCGGCCCCGGCACAGGACGGAGGCCGCGATTCGGGTCACAGCGGCAAAGGGCAGCGCGACGGCGCATCGGCCAGGCAAAAGGAGCCCGGACAAGACGATCATGGCAAACCCCGGTAGTCGGATGGGGCTACTTGACGAGGGTGACGGGAATCACCGCGCTGCGGGACACCTCCTTCGCCACCGAGCCCAGCAGCAGGTTGGCGAGCCCGCCGCGGCCGTGGGTTCCCATGACGATGCCGTCGAAGCCGTGCTCCTGCGCGAAACGCACGAGGGTCTCGGCAACCCGCCCCACCACGACATGCCAGCTGAACGGGATGCCGGCCGCATCGAGCTTTTGCCGCGCCGCACTCAACGCCAGCATCCCCTCCTCGCGGTGATAGGCCTCGACATCGTCGGCGCTGACGAACATGCGCGCGTGGCCGGAGTCGACCGGCATCTGCACGTTGATAAGGTGAAGGTCCATTGGGCCCTCGATCTCGAGCTGACGGACCAGTTGATCGATGACCCGATCCGAGCAGGGAGAACCATCGACCGGCACCAGGATCTTCGGCCGTTTTTCCGGCCCGCTGCTACGCGCCATCGCCTCTCCCCTCTCTTGACGTGCTAGACGCCACTTCCACCACTTCTGCCCCTTTCGCACGCGACGCCGCGCGGCGGGCAAGCCAGCTCCCGACCACTACCACGAGCAAGGCGCCAATTGTGGCGGACACATACCTCAGCCAGTCCGGCTGGCCCTCCAGGTGGGGCTTCACCACCGCGTCGCCCAGCAGCATGTCACCGGCAATCCAGCCGAGCAACGCCCCGCCAAAGCCAATGACGATGGGCAGGCGGTCCATCAGCTTGAGCACGAACTTGCTGCCCCAGACGACGATCGGAATACTGATCAGAATGCCGAAGACGACGAGCGTCAGATCGCCTTTCGCCGCGGCTGCCACAGCGATGACGTTGTCGAGGCTCATGACGGCGTCCGCAATAACGATGGTGCGAATGGCGCCGATGAGATGCGTGCTGCCCGCGATCTTGCCATGGCCTTCGTCCTCTTCGGGCTGCAACAGCTTGATGCCGATCCACAGCAGGAGCACCGCGCCGACGATCTTCAGGAAGGGAATCGCCAGGAGTTGCAGGGCAAAGAAGATCAGGATTACGCGCAATGCGATCGCTCCGACCACGCCCCAGAAGATGCCCTGTCTGCGTTGCTGCTCCGGCAGCCGCCGGCAAGCCAGGGCGATCACAATGGCGTTGTCGCCGCCGAGCAGAATATCGATGGCAATGATCTGCAGAACGGCAATCCAATAGGCAGGATCGAGCATGGCGCCGAGCTTACCCGAAAAAAAGCCCGGCCGGAGCCGGGCGCGCATTCAGATCCTTTCCGGTCATCCGCCTGCAATCATGCCGAGTTGCCGCGGCAGCCACAGCGAGAGCGGCGGCCAGTAGGTGACGATGACGAGGAAGCCCAACATGGTCAGCAGCCAGGGCCAGGTGGCAACGGTGAGTTCGGTGATGCCCATTTTCGTGATGCCCGATGCCACGTAGAGGTTCAGTCCGACGGGCGGGTGGCACATGCCGACCTCCATGTTGACCACCATCAGAATGCCGAAATGCACCGGGTCGATTCCGAGTTTTACCGCGATCGGGAAGAGGATCGGCGCCAGGATCAGTACGATGGAGGACGGCTCCATGAAGTTGCCGGCGGCCAGCAGCAGAATATTGGCAATCAGCAGGAATCCGATCACGCCGACGCCGGTGCCGATCATCGAGTCGGCCATCGCCTGCGGGATGTTCTCGTGCGTCATCAGGAAGGAAAACAGCACGGCGTTGGTGATGATGTAAAGCAGCATGGCGCTCATGTTGGCCGAGGACAGCAACACGCGCGGCACATCCTTCATGCCGAGATCCTTGTAGATGAAGACCGCCGTGATGAAGGCCCATACCGCGCTCATCGCTGCCGCCTCGGTCGGCGTGAACATGCCAGAGTAGATGCCGCCCATGACAATAACGATCAATAGCAGGCCCCAGATCGACTCGCGCAGGGCCTTGAGCCGCTCGGCCCAGCTTGCCTTCGGCATGCGCGGGTAGTCGTTGCTGCGGGCGCGATACCAGGTGGTCATGCCAAGCATGATCGCCAGGACGATTCCGGGAACGACGCCCGCCATGAAAAGCGCGCCCACCGAGGTATTGGTCGACACTGAATACATCACCATGACGATCGACGGCGGGATGAGGATTCCCAGCGCGCCCGATGTGGTAATGACGCCGGCGCCAAAACGGTTCGGGAAGCCGGCCTTGACCATGGCCGGCATGAGGATCGAGCCGATCGCCACCACCGTCGCAGGGCTGGAACCCGATACCGCGGCAAACAGGGCGCAGGCAAGCACCCCACCGAGCCCCAGCCCGCCATACCAGTGACCGACCATTGACGTGGCAAACCGGATCATGCGCTTCGCCACGCCGCCATGGGTAAGGAAGTTGCCCGCCAGGATGAAGAATGGGATGGCCATGATCTCGAACTTCTCGATGCCGGTAAACAGCTTCAGCGCCACCGACTCGATCGGCACCTGCGTCAGGAAGAAGAGGAACGAGAGGACTGTCAGGCCGAGCGAGATCGAGATCGGCATGCCCGTCAGCATCAGCACGACGAGCAGCGAGAAAATGATGAGCGTGTTCATTTCTGCCCTCCCCCGTCGGTCTCGCGCGGATGCAGGTCGTCGTCCATGCGGAAGATCTTGTCCTCGTTGCCGGGCGCCGCAAGCGGCGTTTCTTCCAATCCGTCAACATGGCCGTGGTCGTGATGCGGCAGTTCCCCGCTACTCACGAAGCCGGCGGTCACCTGAAGAAAGCGGAAGCACATCAGGTAGGAACCGAACGGCACGGCAGAGTAGACGATCCAGGTCGGCCACTCGAGATCGGGCGTGGTGGGGCCTTCCGGAAGGTCACCGGTGTTCAGGCCGAATAACTGGAAGATCGCAAAATGCGCGCCGTTCTCCCATACGAAGGTCGCGCCGAGCGTACCGACGATGCCGGTGAATGTCGCACCGGCCAACAGGCCGAAGATGATGAAGCGGGCGCGATTCCTTTCCTGCAGCCGGTTGATCAGGACATCGACACCTACGTGGATGCCGGTACGCACGCCGTAGGCCGCGCCGAACTTGGCCATCCAGACGAACATGATGATGCACAATTCCTGCGCCCAGCCGAAGCGCAAGCCAAGCAGCCAATCCTGTACGCCGGGTATCGCAAAACCCGATGCATAGCGATGCACCACGGCAGCAAAGATGATCACCGTCGCCGCCCCCATGAGGAACGTGATCAGCCACTCCTCCAGATGATTCAGCACTTTCATGATCGCGGGCCCAGAAATGTCGGTACGGGGCGCCACCGGAGCACAAGGCGCCGGTGGCTCAAAGCGAGATTACAGCTTGGCAGGATCGAAGCCGGTTTCCTTGTACACCGACTCGATGACCTCCTTGCCGATGCGGGACTCCATTTCCTTGTGTGTCTTTGCCATGGCCTTCTTAATTGCCAGTCGCTCGGCCGGAGTCGGCGCATAGACCTGCGTCTTGCCGGACGCCTTGACCTTTTCCAATGCCTGGTCGTTCTCTTCCTTGGCGATCTTGTTGGCGTAATCCGTCGCCTCCTTCATGGCCTGATCAAGCTGGCCGCGCACATCGGCGGGCAGACCGTCCCAGAATTTCTTGTTGGTAATCACCGCGTAGCCGAGGTAGCCATGCTCGGTCAGCGTCATGTGCTTCTGCACCTCGTGCATCTTCTGCGTGTAGAGGTTGGAGTGCGGATTCTCGGTGCCGTCCACGACGCCTGTCTGCAGCGCCTGGTACACCTCCGAGAAGGCCATCACCTGCGGCAATGCACCGACCGAGCGCATCTGCGCCTCCAGGACCTTGGAAGACTGGATACGCATCTTCTGTCCCTTGAAGTCCTCAGGCGTCTTGAGCGGCTTGTTGGCCGACATCGACTTGAAACCGTTGTCCCAGTAGGCCAGCCCACGGATGCCCTTCGGCTCCAGTTTGGCCAGCAGTTGCTTGCCGACCGGCCCCTGTGTCACCTTGTGCAGTTCGGCATAGTTGTCGAAGATGAAGGGCAGATCGAACACCTCGAATTCCTTGACGCCGAGCGGTCCGAACTTCGCCAGCGACGGTGCCAGCATCTGCACGGCACCGAGCTGCAGCGCCTCCATTTCCTCTTTGTCCTTATACAGAGTGCTATTGGCATACACCTCGACCTTGACCTTGCCCTTGGTCAGTTCTCCGGCCCGCTTGGAAAAGAACTCCGACGCCTTGCCCTTCGGCGTATCGTTGGCCACGACATGGCTGAACTTGATGACGATGGGCTGCTGCGCGACGGCCGTCGTGGACAACGCCAAGGCCAGTACGCCCAGCATCAAAGAATTCATTCTCATGGTTTCCTCCTGGTTGAATGCGCCCCACCCGGCGAGGCTTGCAAAGACAGCGTGGCGCATTTTGCGTGAGAGCGCAACACGGCACCATTGTGGTTATCCGCAAGTCAGGCTGCCAGGCGCCTTGGGGTAACATGTTTGCGAAACAGCCCACCTCACTTCGATGAGTCTCTCAGTCGCCAGCCCGCGCCCGCCAGGCCTGCAGCCCTGGTACTGGACCGCGCCGCGCGTTGCGGTCTTCCTGTTCGTCCTGGCGCTCGGCACGCTGCTGTGGCTGCTCCATCGCCAGGATATTGAGGAGCAGCGCGCATCGCTGATCAACGACATGCTCTGGGTCGAGCAGAATCTGGATTTTCAGCTCGGTCGCAGCCAGGAACAGCTGCAGCAACTGGCGCAGGATTACTTCGGCGGCGGGCTGACCGGAAGCAAGTTCGATCCGCATGCGCGAAGCCTGTTGCTCAACAGCTCCGGCATGGTGCAAGTGCTGATTCTCGACGACGGCGGATCCCTGCTGCGCGGTGCGCCCGGCACCGCCAGCGACGACATCGGCGGCGTCGGTTTGCGTCCGGAGGCTTCCCGGCAAACCTTCCGCCTGTCCCATTCCACCGGAAAGCCGGCCTTCAGTCCGGCCTATCCTGCGGCCGGAGAGTTCTTTTTCGATCTGGTCGTGCCGCATTTCCGCGACAGCCGGCTGCTGGGCACGATTGTCGCCACTTTCTCGATCCGCAAGTTGATCTCCGAGCAGGTGCCGTGGTGGTTCGCCGAGCGCTACCGCCTCTCCGTCACCGACGCCGGCGGCACGGTACTGGGTTCAAAATCCAATCTCAAGGCCGGTCGCGAAACACTCGATTACCAGATTCCTTTTGAGCCACCTGGGCACGGCCTGCTGCTGACGGCAAACGCCTACCGCGCCGACACCAGTCTGTGGCGCAACCTCCTGGCCATAGTCATCGTCGGCCTTGCCATCGGCGTCCTCGGCAGCCTCTGGTCGCTGCGCCGCCACGTACAGCGGCGGCTCGAGGCCGAGCAGGCGCTGTCGCAGGAACATGCCTTTCGCAAGGCCATGGAGGATTCGCTGCTCACCGGCCTGCGCGCGCGCGATCTGGAGGGGCGCATCATCTATGTCAATCCGGCCTTCTGCCGCATGACGGGTTTCAACGCCGGGGAACTGGTTGGTGTCCGGCCACCGATGCCCTACTGGGCGCCTGAGGCGTACGAATCGACGCTCGCGGTGCACCAGAAGGTTCTTGCCGGGCTGGCGCCGACTGAAGGCGTCGAGGTGCGCCTGCAGCGCAAGAACGGCGAGCGCTTCGATGCGCTGATCTACGAAGCGCCACTCATCGACGCGGGCGGCCATCATGCCGGATGGATGGGCTCCGTGCTGGACATCACCGAGCGCAAGCGGGCGGCCGAACTGAATCGCCAGCAGCAGGAGAAACTGCAGTTCACCGCACGACTGGTCACCATGGGCGAGATGGCTTCGACGCTGGCGCATGAATTGAACCAGCCGCTCTCCGCCATCGCCAGCTATACAACCGGCTGCATCAACCGGCTCGACGCAGATGACCTGCCACGCAATGAACTGCGCGAGGCCCTCGGCAAACTAGCCAGCCAGGCGCAGCGAGCCGGCCGCATCATTCGGCAGGTCCACGATTTCGTGCGCCGCAGCGAGCCGCAGCGCGCCCCGTGCGACATGAATGCGGTGGTGGAAGATGCAATCGGCCTCACAGAAGCGGATGCGCGCAAGCGCGGCGTGCGCATCGTGCGCGACCTGGGCGCGGGCTTGCCGGCATTGATGGCCGACCGGGTCATGCTGGAACAGGTGCTCCTCAACCTCATGCGCAACGGCATGGACGCCATGCAGGCCACGCCGACAGAAAGGAAGCAACTAGTCGTCAGCACGGCTGTCGCCGATGGTGGCATCATGGTGGGCGTCGCCGATCATGGCAGCGGGATTGCCCAGGATGCCGTCGAACATCTGTTCGAGCCGTTCTATTCGACAAAACCGGAAGGTATGGGCATGGGTCTCAACATCTGCCGCTCGATCATAGAGTTCCATAAGGGGCGCCTGTGGGTCGATGACAATCTTGGTGGCGGCACGACCTTTCGCTTTACCCTGCCTGTGCCGTGACGCTGCCCTGCGCCTACATTGTTGACGACGACGAAGCCATCCGCGACGCACTTGGCTGGCTGTTCCATTCGCGCAAGGTGGCCGCCCGTGCCTGGCCTTCCGCGGAAAGCTATCTTGCCGAATGGCGCTCGGACATGCGCGGATGTCTGGTGCTCGACGTTCGCATGGATGGCATGAGCGGGCCTGAGCTTTTCGATCAACTGTGCGCGCGACATTCGCAATTGCCGGTGATCTTCCTTTCCGGGCACGGCGACATCCCGCTTGCCGTCGCCGCGGTAAAGAAAGGCGCCTTCGATTTCGTCGAGAAGCCCTTCAACGACAACGAATTGGTGGACCGCGTCGTGGAAGCAATGGCAGCCGACGCCTTGCGTCAGGAAGCGCAGGCCGGTCGCGCGACCCTGGCAACCCGCCTGGCCCACCTGACGCCGCGCGAACGCGAGGTGATGGAACGCATCCTGGCGGGAAAGTACAACAAGGTGATCGCCGATGAACTGAACATTGCCATGCGCACCGTGGAGGTGCACCGGTCGCGCATCTTCGAAAAGATGGGCGTACGGTCGGCGGTGGAGCTGGCACAGGTGCTTTCCGGCCAGTAATCATCCTTAGCCAGTCCGGATCAAGAGGAAATCAACAGCAAATGCTTGGGCGATCTGACCTGACCGGTTTTATCCGGCCAGTTTGATCTGGCTGCCGGAACTCCCGCTCCAATCCGGCAGCAGTCCCGCCTCACCCGGGGCGCACTGCCAGGCGCAATCGACGCCGATGCCGGCTGCCCAAACCAAGGTATTTTCGCACCACAGCAATGGTAGTACTTCGCGCTCCCACGGAGGAATCGCGTGTTCCTGAAGCAGTTTCCGCAGCGTACGGCGCGGCCTCAGGCGGTCCGGGCGAATTCGCTCGCCGCCTTTTCGCGGAGCGATCGTGACAGGATGATCCGCAAGCAACTTCTGCGAAATACCGGCGCCGGCGCGGCGTTCGAAGCGCAGTGTGTTGCCGCCCCACTGCAGCGCCGCCTCGCCGCGCCATGGCAGCTCGGCGACCACTTCGCCCGGAACGACCAGCCAGAGTTCACCGCGATAGCGATGCAGCGTCCGCGTTCCCAGGTCAAAGCGCACATGTCGGTTTGCATCGGCATGACGAATCTGCCGCACAATCTCGTGCAGGCGCGAGCTATCCGGCATCAGCACGCCTTCGCTGCCGAGCACATGCCGCAATAGGTTGCGCAGGCGAGCATCGTCCAGGTTGGACAGTTCGGCGACGATCATGCGTCCGTTTCGCACAACCAGCTCGGCATCGACGCAGGCGATCTGGTCGAGCAGAGCACGCCCCTCGGCAAAATGCATAGCGGCACGCGCCAGCGTACGGTCGCAACCGGGAAAACGCTCCCGCAATGCCGGCAGAATCCGGTGCCGGATGAAATTGCGCGAATGGCGTAGATCCTGATTGCTCTCGTCCTCGATCCAGCCTAGCCCTTCGGCGCAAGCATAGGCGGAGAGCGCTTCCCGCGGAAAGTCGAGCAACGGCCGCAGCAGTCCCAAGGCGGGACATTCGCGAAACACCCGCATCGCCGGCATGCCGGCAGCCCCGGCAATACCGGCGCCACGGAGAAGGTTAAGCATCAGGGTCTCCGTCTGATCATCGCGGTGGTGTGCCAGGACCAGCCAGTTCGCCTCGGTCCGGGCAAAAACCGCGTAGCGCGCGCGGCGCGCCGCCCCCTCCAGTCCGTCGCCAGAGTCGGACAGTGGTTCGAGGTGGTGCACCAACAGCGGAACGCGCCATGCCTCACATGTCTCCTGGCAAAAGGCCTGCCAGCGGTCCGCATTGGCGCTGATATGGTGGTTAACGTGCAGCGCGGCCAGGGCGCAGTCGCGAAGCGCCTCGGTCCGGCGCAGGAGATGCAGCAAGGCAATCGAATCAAGCCCGCCGGACAGCGCGACAACCAGGCGATCGCCGGAGTGGACAAACTGCCTCAGCCGAGCTGCGACGGCGGCAACCAGGTCAGCGGACAGGCTGCTGTTCCTTGAATTTGCCATACCCAAGCACGCGCTCGAAACGCTGCTCGATCAGTTCGCTCGCAGAAATGTCCGAGACCTGGCGCAACGCATCCTGCAGCGCCTTCTTCAGCGCCTGCGCCATGGCACGGTGATCGCGGTGTGCGCCGCCGAGCGGTTCGTGGACGATCCGATCGATCAGGCCGAGCGTCTTGAGGCGCGCGGCAGTAATGCCCATGGTCTCAGCCGCCTCGGGCGCCTTCTCGGCGCTCTTCCACAAGATCGACGCACAGCCTTCCGGCGAAATGACGGAGTAGGTGGCGTACTGCAACATCATGACGACGTCGCCAACAGAAATGGCCAGCGCACCGCCTGAGCCGCCCTCGCCGATCACGACGCAGATCAGCGGCACTTTGAGTTCGGCCATTACGTAAAGATTGTGCCCGATTGCCTCGGACTGGCCGCGTTCCTCCGCATCGATGCCGGGATACGCGCCAGGTGTGTCCACAAACGTAATTACCGGGATGGAAAATTTCTCCGCAAGCCGCATCAGGCGCAGGGCCTTGCGATAGCCCTCCGGCCGCGGCATGCCGAAATTTCGCAGGATCTTTTCCTTGGTGTCGCGGCCCTTCTGGTGGCCGATCACCATCACTGACTGCCCGTTGAAGCGCGCCATGCCGCCAACGATGGCGTGGTCATCGCCAAAGGCACGATCGCCGTGCAGTTCTTCGAATTCGGTGAAAATGTGCTGAAGGTAATCCAGCGTATAAGGCCGCTGCGGGTGGCGCGCCACCTGGGCGATCTGCCAGGGGCTCAGCTTGGCGTAGATCTCTTTGGTCAAGGCCTGGCTCTTCGTCTCGAGCCGGCCGATCTCCTCGGAAATGTCCACCGCCGAGTCGTCCTGCACGTAGCGCAGCTCCTCGATCTTCGCCTCAAGCTCGGCGATCGGCTGCTCGAAATCCAGGAAAGTCGTTTTCATGCTTGGCTGATCGGGTGCGCGAAGGCGGCCATTTTACCGGAATCGCCCGGTACCGGCCCCCGGTCACCAATGATCCGGTTGCCAGCCGGCCTTCCATGTTTCCAGCGGGATGATGAAGGGCGGCTGTCCATTGTCCAGAAACCACGAGTCAACGGCCCATAGCGTCCGCGGTTTCCCGCCTCGGAAATCGCCCGCCTCCCCAATGACCGCCGATGTGTGCGGCCAGCCGCCGATAAACCAGCCGCGCGTGGCACGATCCTCGACGCGATGCAGACGCATCAGCCCGTAACGCTCGAACATGGTCAAATAGAGCGTCGTGTTGGTGGACTCGTCGATGCAGTCCATCTGCCCCTCGCCAAGGTTGAACGTCCCGCCCTTGTCGCGCCAGGTGCCGGTAGCGGCGCCAACGAACCTTTCCATCAGGGCTATCGCCGCTCGCAGCCGCTCCCGTTCCTCCGCCGGCGTGCGCGCCAGCGGGTGGAAGATGCGCAGCACATCCTGCCACTGTACCGAATTCAGGCTGACATAACTCAAGTCGCGGCAACCGTTGCCATGACACACGTTGAACAGCGCCGGGGTCGGCTCGACGATGATTTCGCCGCGCGGGAACACTTCCGCCCGAGCAAGGTTGAGGCAACAGACCATCGCGGGCAACAATAGCGCCCAACATCGATCAATCAGCCAGCGCATTGACCACCCCCGCCCTGAATCCGGCCACCGACGAGATGCAGCCGATGCATATGCGGCAACTCGATGATCTCCCGATCGTGACAGGCCAGCACGACCGTGCTATTGGCATCGCACAGGTCACGTATGAGCGCCATGGTCTGCTGGCGTGCCTCTGCATCCAGGTTGGCCGTCGGTTCGTCCAGAAGAAACAGGCGCGGGTGCAGTACGCGTGCGCGCGCCAGCGCCACCCGCTGCTTCTCGCCGCCGGAGAGCTTGTGCGGCGGCACGTGCAGCACATGAGCAACACCGGCCCAGACGATCGCTTCCCCGATCAGCGCGTCGCGCGCAGGAGCAGGCACGCCTCGCGCTATCAGGCCGTAGGCGATGTTGTCGGCGACCGTGCCGCGAAACAGGTAGGGATGCTGATGCACGTACACCACGGCGCTGCGCAGCCAATCCGGATAGGCGCGCAGGTCGACCGGACGGCCGTCGAAGCAGCAGTTGGCGCGTTCGGCCTGCTCCAGGCCGGCAAGAATCCGCAACAGGGTCGTCTTGCCGGATCCGTTGTCGCCCGTCAGCACGTAGCTCTCGCCGGCTGCCAGGTTCAGGTCGGCTACATCTAGAATTGAAACGGCACCAAAACGCTTGCGCAGTTCAGCTACGGACAGCATCGGCTGGCTCACCGCGTCGCACCTTCCCCCTGGACGAATGCCAAGGCGAAATTGATTGTCAGCGCGACAACGAGCAGGACGAAGCCAAGGGCGATTCCTTGAGCGAATTCGCCCTTGCTGGTCTCCAGCGCAATCGCCGTCGGGATGTTTCGCGTCACGCCAGCGATGTTGCCGCCGACCATGAGCGAGCAACCAATCTCGGAGACGATTCGTCCGAAGGCGTTGAACACTGCAGCCATCACGCCGAAACGTACTTCAAGCAAAGTCGTCCAGGCCGAGCGCAGGGGCGTCGCGCCCAAGCTGATGGCGGTCTCCCGCACGCGCGGATCCGCACCCTGGACAGCGGAAAGGGTGAATGCGACCAGCACGGGCATTGCGATCAGCACCTGGCCGACCACCATTGCTTCCTGCGTGAACAGCAACTTGAGCGAACCGAAGATACCCTGGCGCGAGAGGAGCAGGTAGAGGATCAGCCCGACCACCACGGTCGGCGAGGCAAGCAGGCCTTGTGTCACCACGATCAATGCGCGTCGGCCGGGAAACGCGGCGGTCGCCAGAAGATAGCCGAGGGCAATCGCCGGCGGTGTGGCGATCAGCATTGCCAGAAGCGAGACACGCAGCGATATGAAGATGATCTGCCAGAGTTCGCCGTCTCCGGCAATGAGCAATGCAAACGCTTCGCGGGTCGTCGCCAGCCAATCCATGCTGTTTGATTGAAATATGTTCTTCGCGATGATACCGCAACGCCCAAAGCAAAACCCCCTCGCCGGTGTGATGTGGGAGGGGGTTTTTG
>CAZASE010000013.1:0-60620 GCA_964487715.1 uncultured Rhodocyclaceae bacterium
AACGGGGGCCGCGGCAGAGGCCGGCGACGCCGGCGCCGAGGATGCGCTCGACCGACTGGTGATGCCGACGCCGGGAGAGGGAAGGGACTTCCTCGATTCTTCCTCTGCAACCTTTTTCGTTGCCGATGAGGTCGAGGCGGATCGGCTGCCGACGCGCTTCGCCTCGCTGTCGGTGGCCAGAAATGCGAATGGGATCGCGATGAGCATTGCCAGCGGAATGCCGTTGTGACGCATGTTCGTCTCTCCAGGACAAGGTACGAAAGGAAAAGACTACTACCGCAGAAGAGAAAATGCCACCTGTCGAGGCGCATGCGGACGAGTGGCGCGCGCACCTGGCCAAGCGCTCGCGGTGTGCCCGCTTGCCATGGTATTCGATACAATGAAATGCCACCCGTCATGCCCAGGCTGCCAACTGGCAAGCGAGCCGGAAAAAAATGCCAAGACCGAAGGCCCTCGCCCGATATTCCCAGCCGCAGCGGTTCGAGCCGCTCCTGCCGCAGAAGCGGCTGGATGAGTTCCGTGTGCGGGTGCGGGCGGAGAAGCCGTGAACCCATGAACCTCAAGCAACTCGAATACTTCGTCGCTGTCGCCGAGCTGGGCAGCTTCAGCAAGGCGGCGGTGGTATTGAACATCGCCCAGCCGGCGCTCTCGCGCCAGGTGCGCCTGCTGGAGACCGACTTGCACGTCACGCTGCTGATGCGCAACGGCCGCGGCGTGGTGCTGACGGAAGCCGGCAAGCGCCTGTTCGACCACAGCGTCGGCATCCTGCAGCTGGTGTCGCGCGTGCGCGAGGACATCGAGGCCTCGCGCGACGAGCCGGCCGGGCGCATCGTCGTCGGCCTGCCGCCGAGCATGGGGCGCCTGCTGACCCTGCCGCTGGTGGAGGGCTTCCGCCGCGCGCTGCCGAAGGCGCGGCTGGCCATCGTCGAGGGCTTGTCGGCCCACCTGGCGGAATGGATCTCGACCGGCCGGGTGGACATCGGCCTGCTGCACAACCCCGAGGGGCAGCAGGCGCTCGAAGTGACCCCGGTGCTGGAGGAGCCGCTCGGCCTGGTCAGCCCGGCGCAGAAGCCGGGCGGCAGAAAAGTCAGTCCCCGCAACACGGCGACGCTGGAGGAGCTGACGCACCTGCCGCTCATATTGCCGGAGCGCACCCACGCCATCCGCAAGCTGCTGGAGACCCAGGCGGCGCTCGCCGGCCACAAGCTCAATGTTTCCCTTGAAATCTCCAGCGTGCAGTCGATCCTCGACCTGGTGCGCGCCGGCCACGGCCATGCCGTGCTGACGCCCTCGGCGCTCGCCGCCTCGGGCAATGCGGCGGCCTTCCGCCTGCGGCCGATCGTCGCGCCGCGCCTGACCAGCACGCTGTGTCTGGCGGTGTCGGCGCACAAGCCGGCGACGCCGCTCTCGAAGCACGTCTTCCGCATGCTGCGCGAGCTGGTCGTCGCGGCCGTGCGCATCCCATAGCAAAACGCGATAGCTGCTAGCGTGCCCCGTGCCTAGGCGGGGAGCGGCGGGGACGGGACAATCGTCTCCCATGACTACCCGCATCCACGGCATTTCCTCTATGGCGACGCGCCTGGTGCTGGCCGACCTGGCCGGCGACTGGCGCGCGCGCAGCGGCGTCGACGTCGCCTTCGAGTCGGTCGGCGGCGTCGATGCGGCGAAGCGCGTGCAGGCCGGCGAGGCCTACGACCTGGCGGTGCTCGACGCCGACGCGCTGGAGAAGCTCGCCGCCACCGGGCGCGTGGTCGCCGGCAGCCAGACCGGCCTGGTGCGCTCGGGCGTGGCGATCGCGGTGCGAGCGGGCGCGCAGCGGCCGGACGTTTCCACGGAAGAAGTGCTGAAGCAGGCCGTGCTGGCCGCGCGCACCGTCGGTCATTCCACCGGCCCAAGCGGCACGGCGCTGCTCAAGCTGTTCGAGCGCTGGGGCATCCTCGACGAAGTGCGCGGGCGCATCGTGCAGGCGCCGCCCGGCGTGCCGGTCGGCCGGCTGGTCGCCGAGGGCACGGTGGCGCTCGGCTTCCAGCAGTACAGCGAGATGATGAACATGCCCGGCATCGACCTGCTCGGCCCAATGCCGCCCGGCTGCGGGATCGTCAGCGTCTTCTCGGCCGGCCTCTGCGCCGCCTCGACCCAGCCCGAGGCCGTGCGCGCCCTCATCGACTTCATGCATTCGCCGGATGCCGCGGAGGCCAAGCGCCGCCACGGCATGGAACCGGTCTGAGTGATCGAGGCCTGCGCAATTGGGAGACATGTGCTGACACTTGACTCGTCATTCCCGCGCAGGCGGGAATCCAGAAGCCGCCTGGATTCCGGGTCGCGCTTCGCTTGCCCGGAATGACGGGATTGAGTTTGTCGCCCCATATTGCGCAGAGCAGGAGTGAAACGATGATCATCGACATCCACGGCCACTACACCACCGCGCCGAAGGCGCTGGAGGCGTGGCGCAACCGCCAGATTGCCGGCATCCAGGACCCGGTGCAGATGCCGAAGGCCGCCGAGCTGAAGATCGGCGACGACGAGCTGCGCGAGTCCATCGAAACCAACCAGCTGAAGAAAATGCAGGAGCGCGGCTCCGACCTCACCGTCTTCTCGCCGCGCGCCAGCTTCATGGCCCACCACATCGGCGACTTCAACGTCAGCGCTGCCTGGGCGGCGATCTGCAACGAGCTGTGCCACCGTGTGGCGCAACTTTTTCCCGACAACTTCATCGGCGCGGCCATGCTGCCGCAGTCGCCCGGCGTCGATCCGAAAACCTGCATTCCCGAGCTGGAGAAGTGCGTCAGGGAATATGGTTTCGTCGGCATCAACCTCAACCCCGACCCCTCCGGCGGCCACTGGACGTCGCCGCCGCTGACCGACCGCCACTGGTACCCGATCTACGAGAAGATGGTCGAGCATGGCATCCCGGCGATGATCCACGTGTCGACCTCCTGCAACGCCTGCTTCCACACCACCGGCGCGCACTACATCAACGCCGACACCACGGCCTTCATGCAGCTGGTCCAGGGCGACCTGTTCAGGGACTTCCCCGACCTCAAGTTCGTCATCCCGCACGGCGGCGGCGCGGCGCCCTACCACTGGGGCCGCTACCGGGGGCTGGCGCAGGAGCTGAAGAAGCCGCTGTTGAAGGACCACCTGCTGAAGAACATCTTCTTCGACACCTGCGTCTACCACCAGCCGGGCATCGACCTGCTGACGAAAGTGATCCCGGTGGACAACATCCTCTTCGCCTCCGAGATGATCGGCGCCGTCAAGGGCGTCGACCCCGAGACCGGCCACAACTACGACGACACGAAGCGCTACATCGAGGCGACGCTGAACCTCTCGGCGGAGGACCGCTACAAGGTGTACGAGGGCAACGCCCGCCGCGTCTACCCGTGCCTCGACGCGGCGCTGAAGGCGAAGGGGCGTTGAAATGGCCACCAAACGTTCAGCCCTGTCCCGTCATTCCCGCGAAAGCGGGAATCCATGGGCCGTAGCTGGGTCCCCGCTTTCGCGGGGACGACGTTGCTATAAGGAATCCCGCTTATGACCACACCCATGAACAACCTCGGCATCGTCCACCGCAACATCGTCCGCGCCGACAAGGCCGCCGTCGACAAGCTCTCCCAGTTCGGCGTCGCCACGATTCACGAGGCGATGGGCCGCGTCGGCCTGCTGCAGCCTTACATGCGGCCGATCTACCCCGGCGCGCACCTGTGCGGCACCGCCGTCACCGTGCTGCTGCATCCCGGCGACAACTGGATGATGCACGTCGTCGCCGAGCAGCTGCAGCCGGGCGACGTGGTCGTCGCCGCGCTCAGCGCCGAGTGCGGCGACGGCTTTTTCGGCGACCTGCTGGCGACCAGCTTCCGCGCCCGCGGCGCCGGCGGCCTCATCATCGACGCCGGCGTGCGCGACGTGAAGGACCTCACGGCCATGGGTTTCCCGGTGTGGAGCAAATGCATCTCGGCCCGCGGCACCATCAAGGCCACGCTCGGCTCGGTGAACATCCCGGTGGTGTGCGCCGGTGCAGTGGTCAACCCCGGCGACGCGGTGGTTGCCGACGACGACGGCGTGGTGGTGGTGCCGGCGGCCGTCGCGCAGCAGGCGGCCGACGCCGCCGCGGCGCGCGAGGCCAACGAGGCCGGCAAGCGCAAGCGCCTGGCGGCTGGCGAGCTGGGACTCGACATGTATTCGATGCGCGAGGCGCTGGCCAAGGCCGGGTTGAAATACATCGACTAGCCATGGGCATTTTCGCCGATCCGCTGCAATGGAGCATCGGCCTCGTCGGCTACGGCGAGGTCGGGCGCATCCTCGCCGAGGACCTGCGCGCGCGCGGCGTCGGCAATGTGCTGGCCTGCGACATCAAGCTGGGCGGGCCGGACGAGGCGCCGCTGCGTGAACATGCCGCGCGCCACGGCGTACTGCTCGCCGCCTCGCATGCCGGTCTGGCAGCGCAGTCCGACCTGATCGTTTCCGCCGTCACCGCCAGCCAGGCCGTGCCGGTGGCCGAAGCCTGCGCGCCGGCCCTGCGCTCCGGCGCCTGGTTCCTCGATTTCAACTCCGCTTCGCCGGGGGCGAAGATCAGGGCGGGCGGGATCGTCAAAGCCGCCGGCGGACGCTACGTCGAGGGCGCTGTGATGACTTCGATCCCGCCCTACCGTATCCGCGTGCCGCTGCTCCTCGGCGGCCCCGATGCCGCCGAGTTGGCGCCGCTCATCAATGCGCTCGGCTTCGAGGGCCGGGCCGGCCCGGCGAAGCTCGGCGTCGCCTCCGCCACCAAGATGTGCCGCAGCGTGATGATCAAAGGGCTGGAGGCAATGGTCATCGAGAGCTTCACCGCCGCCCGTGCCTACGGTGTGGAGGATCAGGTGCTGGCCTCGCTCGCCGAGACCTTCCCCGGCATCGACTGGGAGAAGCAGGGCGCCTATTTCTTCCAGAGGGTGATCCAGCACGGCCGCCGCCGCGCCGAGGAGATGCGCGAGGTGGCGCAGACGGTGCGCGAGGCGGGGCTGGAACCCTGGTCCGCCGCCGGCACCGCCGAGCGCCAGGCCTGGGTGGCCGACCTCGCCGACGCGGGGCTGTTCGGCGACCGCAGCGCGCCGCGCAAGGATTGGCGCGCAGACGCCGACCGGATACTTTCGTCATTCCCGCGGACGCGGGAATTCACGAACCCCGACAACCCCCTGGATTCCCGCTTTCGCGGGAATGACGAGGACTGACATGGACCTCGACTGGCTGCCGTTCCACCCCAACCCCTCGAAGCCCGTCTTACAGGTGCCGCCTGGCGCCGTGGACGCGCATTGCCACGTCTTCGGCCCGGCGGCGCAGTTCCCATTCGCGCCGGAGCGCAAGTACACGCCCTGCGACGCCTCGAAGGACCAGCTCTTCGCCCTGCGCGACTTCCTCGGTTTCTCGCGCAACGTCGTCGTGCAGGCCACCTGCCACGGCAACGACAACCGAGCCCTCGTCGATGCGCTGCTGCATTCGCAGGGCAGGGCGCGCGGCGTCGCCTCGGTCGGCCGCGATGTGACCGACGAGGTGCTGCAGGCCATGCACGCGGCCGGCGTGCGCGGCGTGCGCTTCAACTTCCTCAAGCGGCTGGTCGACTTCACGCCGAAGGAGGTGCTGCTGGATATCGCCGGACGCATCGCACCGCTCGGCTGGCACGTCGTGGTGTACTTCGAGGCGCAGGACCTGCCGGAGCTGTGGGACTTCTTTACCACGCTGCCGACCACCGTGGTGGTCGACCACATGGGCCGGCCCGACGTGTCGAAGCCGGTCGACGGCCCCGAGTTCGCGCTGTTTATGCGCCTGATGCGCGAGCATCCGAACGTCTGGTCCAAGGTGAGCTGCCCGGAGCGGCTGTCGAAATCGGGGCCGCCAGGCTACGATGATGTCGTGCCCTTCGCCCGCCGCATCGTCGAGGCCTTTCCCGACCGCGTGCTGTGGGGCACCGACTGGCCGCACCCGAACCTGAAGGGCCACATGCCCGACGACGGCAAGTTGGTGGAGTTCATTCCGCGCATCGCCGTCACCCCCGAACTGCAGCGCAGGCTGCTGGTCGACAATCCCATGCGGCTCTATTGGCCCGAAGAGGCAGAATGAGCCCCCACGCTCACATTCGTTCGCTGCCCCCCGAGGGGGCGCATGCCTCCTTTGAGGCGGCTCTGCAGGAGGCATGACATGGCCCTGGAAAAACCATACAAGGATGTTCCCGGCACGACGATCTTCGACGCCGACCAGTCGCGCATGGGCTACCACCTCAACCAGTTCTGCATGTCGCTGATGAAGGCGGAGAACCGGGCGCGCTTCAAGGCGAACGAGCGCGCCTACCTCGACGAGTGGCCGATGACGGAAGAGCAGAAGCAGGCGGTGCTGGCGCGCGACTTGAACTGGTGCATCCGCCTGGGCGGCAACATCTACTTTCTCGCCAAGATCGGCGCCACCGACGGCAAGAGCTTCCAGCAGATGGCCGGCAGCATGACCGGCATGAGCGAGGAGGCCTACCGCGACATGATGATCGCCGGCGGCCGCTCCATCGAGGGCAACCGCTATCTCGGGGAGAAAAAATAATGGCCCGCATTACCGCCAGCGTGTACACCTCCCACGTGCCGGCCATCGGCGCCGCGCTCGACATGGGCAAGACCGGCGAGCCGTACTGGCAGAAGGTCTTCTCCGGCTACGATTTTTCCAAGCAGTGGCTCAAGGACAATACTCCCGATGTCATCTTCCTCGTCTACAACGACCACGCCACGGCCTTCAGCCTGGAGATGATCCCGACCTTCGCCATCGGCTGCGCGGCGGAGTTCAAGCCGGCCGACGAGGGCTGGGGGCCGCGCCCGGTGCCGGTGGTGCAGGGCCACCCCGAACTCGCCGCCCACATCGCCCAGTCGGTGATCCAGGACGACTTCGACCTGACCATCGTGAACAGGATGGACGTCGACCACGGTCTCACTGTGCCGCTGTCGCTGATGTGCGGCCAGCCCCCGGTTGCCAATTTTGCCTGGCCCTGCCCGGTGATCCCCTTCGCGGTGAACGTCGTGCAATACCCGGTGCCCTCGGGCCGGCGCTGCTTCAACCTCGGCCGCGCCATCCGCAAGGCCGTCGAGTCCTTCGACGCGCCGCTCAAGGTGCAGGTCTGGGGCACCGGCGGCATGAGCCACCAGCTGCAGGGGCCGCGCGCCGGCCTCATCAACCGCGCGTTCGACACCGCCTTCCTCGACCGGCTCATCGCCGACCCTGCCGGCCTGGCGCAGATGCCGCACATCGACTACGTGCGCGAAGCCGGCTCGGAAGGCATCGAACTGGTGATGTGGCTGATCGCGCGCGGGGCGATGAACGACGAATTTGCCAACAAAGCCCCGAAAGTGGCGCACCGCTTCTATCATGTCCCGGCAAGCAACACAGCCGTGGGCCATCTGATATTGGAGAACACATGAGCAAGACGATCAAGGTTGCACTCGCCGGGGCAGGGGCCTTCGGCATCAAGCATCTCGACGCCATCAGGCTGATCGACGGCGTCGAGGTGGTGTCGCTGGTCAGCCGCGAGCTGGCCAAGACCAGGGAGGTCGCCGACAAGTACGGCATCGGCCATTGCACCACCGATCTCGCCGAGAGCCTGGCGCTGAAGGAAGTCGACGCCGTGATCCTGTGCACGCCGACGCAACTGCACGCCGCCCAGGCCATCCAGTGCATGCAGGCCGGCAAGCACGTGCAGGTGGAGATCCCGCTCGCCGATTCGCTCAAGGACGCCGAGGCGGTGGCGGCGCTGCAGAAGCAGACCGGCCTGGTCGCCATGTGCGGCCACACGCGCCGCTTCAACCCCAGCCACCAGTGGCTGCACAGGAAGATCAAGGCCGGCGAATTCAATATCCAGCAGATGGACGTGCAGACCTATTTCTTCCGCCGCAGCAACATGAACGCGCTGGGCCAGCCGCGCAGCTGGACCGACCACCTGCTGTGGCACCACGCCGCGCACACCGTCGATCTGTTTGCTTACCAGACCGGCGGCGAGATCGTGCAGGCCAACGCCGTGCAGGGACCGATTCATCCTCAGCTTCGAATCGCCATGGACATGTCGATTCAGTTGAAGTCGAGCACCGGCGCCATCTGCGCGTTGTCGCTGTCCTTCAACAACGACGGCCCGCTCGGCACCTTCTTCCGCTACATCGGCGACACCGGCACTTACATCGCGCGCTACGACGATTTGATGAACGCCAAGGACGAGAAGATCGACGTCTCCAAGGTGGACGTCTCCATGAACGGCATCGAGCTGCAGGACCGCGAGTTCTTCGCCGCCATCCGCGAGGGCCGCGAGCCGAACGCCGGCGTGGCGCAGGTGCTGCCGTGCTACCGCACTCTGGCCCAGCTCGAGAAGCAGCTGGGGTAAGCATGGAGCAGCGCCGCATCGGCTCCGCAAGCGTCTCGTCCCTCGGCCTGGGCTGCATGAACCTCAGCCACGCCTATGGCGCGCCGCCCTCCGACGAGGCGGCCGAGGCGCTGCTGCTGCGCGCGCTCGACCGCGGTATCACGCATTTCGACACTGCGGCGCTGTACGGCTTCGGCAAGAACGAAACCCTGGTCGGCCGCGTCCTCAAGCCGCACCGCCGGAAGCTCTTCCTCGCCAGCAAGTGCGGCATGACCGGGGTGTCTGGCCGCCGCGTCATCGACGGCCGTCCGGAAACCCTCAGGCGCACCTGCGAGGAGAGCCTCAAGCGCCTGCAGACGGACGTCATCGACCTGTATTACCTGCACCGCTGGGACAGGCAGGTGCCGGTCGAGGACAGCGTCGGCGCGCTGGCCGAGCTGGTGCGGCAGGGCAAGGTGCGCATGATCGGCCTGTCCGAGGTTTCTGCCGAAACCTTGCGCCGCGCCCACGCCGTGCATCCCATCGCCGCGCTGCAGTCGGAGTACTCGCTGTGGACGCGCAACCCGGAGATCGCCACGCTTGACGCCTGCCGCGAACTCGGCACGGCCTTCGTCGCCTTCAGTCCGCTTGCCCGCGCCTTCCTCACCGGCACGCTGCGCGACCCGGCGACGGAGCTCGAGGAAAAGGACATCCGCCGCCAGATGCCGCGCTTCGAGCCGGCCAATTACGAAAAAAACCTCGCGCTGCTGCCGGAATACCGGCGCATCGCCGCGGCCGCCGGCTGCACGCCGGCCCAGCTCGCGCTCGCCTGGCTGCTCGCGAAAGGCGACCACATCCTGCCGATCTTCGGCACCCGGCAGCCGGGGCATCTCGACGAGAATGCCGGAGGCGCTTCAGTCGCGCTCGACCGCAGCCTGGTCGAACGGCTGGACGCACTCATCAACCAGCAGAGCGTGGCGGGACCGCGCTACAACGCGGCGACGCAGCAGGAAATCGACACTGAAACGTTCCAGGAGGCATGAACATGAACTCGGGCAGGCAGAAGCGCGAAATCCCCGGCACCACGGTGTTCGACGGGGAGCAGGCGCGCAAGGGTTACGCGCTCAACAAGATGTGCTACTCGTTCAACGCGGCGGAGAACCGCGCCGCGTTCAAGCAGGACGAGGAGGCCTATTGCACGAAATACGGCCTTAACGAACAGCAGCGCCGGGCGATCCGCAACCGCAACGTCCTCGAGCTGATCGCGGCGGGCGGCAACGTGTACTACCTCGCCAAGTTCGCGGGGATCTTCGGCCTGGACGTGCAGGACATCGGTGCGCAGCAGACCGGCATGAGCAAGGACGCCTTCAAGGCGAAACTCGTCGAAGCGGGGAGGTAACGTCATGGCCAAGATCATCGGAGGCATCGGCTGCACCCATGTGCCCGCCATCGGGCGCGCCATCGCCAGCAATCTCCAACAGGATCCCTACTGGAAGCCCTTTTTCGACGGCTTCCCGCCGGCGCGCGAGTGGCTGGCCCGCGCGAAACCCGACGTCGCCGTGATGATCTACAACGACCACGGCCTCAACTTCTTCCTCGACAAGCAGCCGACCTTCGCGGTGGGCGCGGCGCCCGAGTACCGCAACGCCGACGAAGGCTGGGGCATCCCGACCCTGCCGCCCTACCGGGGCGACCTGGACCTGTCCTGGCACCTGATCGAGTCGCTGGTCGGCGAGGAGTTCGACATCGTCACCTGCCAGGAGATGGTGGTCGACCACGCCTTCACCCTGCCGCTGGAACTGCTCTGGCCGGGGCGGCACCCGTGTCCCGTGCGCACCGTGCCGGTGTGCATCAACACCGTGCAGCATCCGCTGCCGACGCCGGCACGCTGCTTCAAGCTCGGCCAGGCCATCGGCCGCGCGGTCGAGTCCTGGGACTCGGATGCCCGGGTGGTCGTCATCGGCACCGGCGGCCTGTCGCACCAGCTCGACGGCAAGCGCGCCGGCTTCGTCAACAAGAAGTTCGACCTGATGTTCATGGAAAAGCTCATCGGCGACCCGCTCTGGGTGACGCGCTACTCCATCATGGACCTGGTCGAGATCACCGGCACCCAGGGCGTCGAGCTGCTGATGTGGCTGGCGACTCGCGGCGCCCTGCTCGGGGACGTGGCGAAGGTGCATTCCAACTACCACATCCCGATTTCCAACACCGCTTCCGGCCTGATGGTCATGGAAGGCGTATAGAACAAATCAACGACGGAGAGAGCCCACATGAGAGTGCAAGTCGCCATCGTCGGCGCCGGCCCGTCGGGCCTGATCCTCGGCCAGCTGCTCGCCCGGGCCGGCATCGACGCCGTCATCCTCGAGGCGCAGACGCCCGGCTACGTGCTCGGCCGCATCCGCGCCGGCGTGCTGGAGCAGACCGCCGTCGATCTGCTCGACGAGGCCGGCGTCGGCCGGCGCATGCACGCCGAGGGCCTGCCGCACGAGGGCTTCGAACTGCTCATCGAGGGCAAGCGCCACCGCATCGACCTCGCCGGCCTCACCGGCGGCAAGAAAGTGATGGTGTACGGCCAGACGGAACTCACCAAGGACCTGATGGATGCCCGCGCCGCCGTCGGGTTGCGGACGGTGTATGAAGCGAAGGACGTCGGCGTGCATGAATACTACGGCACGCGTCCGCGCGTGCGCTACATCAAGGACGGCGCCAGCCACGAGATCGAGTGCGACTTCATCGCCGGCTGCGACGGCTTCCACGGCGTCTGCCGCGCCAGCGTGCCGAAGAGCGCCATCGCGAACTTCGAGCGCGTCTATCCCTTCGGCTGGCTCGGCCTGCTCTCGGACACCCCGCCGGTGTCGGATGAGCTGATCTACGCCAAGCACGCGCGCGGCTTCGCGCTGTGCAGCATGCGCTCCCACACGCGCAGCCGCTACTACGTGCAGGTGCCGCTCAGCGAGAAGGTGGAGAACTGGTCCGACGACAGGTTCTGGGACGAGTTGCGCAAGCGGCTCGACCCGAAGGCGAACGACCGGCTCGTCACCGGCCCCTCCATCGAGAAGAGCATCGCGCCGCTGCGCAGCTTCGTCGCCGAGCCGATGCGCTTCGGCCGCCTGTTCCTCGCCGGCGACGCCGCCCACATCGTGCCGCCGACCGGCGCCAAGGGCCTCAACCTCGCCGCCACCGACGTGCGCACCCTGGCGCGCGCCCTGATCGAGTTCTATCAGGGCAGCGAGGCGGGCATCGACCGTTATTCCGCGCGTTGCCTGCGCCGCATCTGGAAGGCCGAGCGCTTCTCCTGGTGGATGACCAATCTGCTGCACACCTTCCCCGACACCAACCCCTTCGAGCAGAAGGCGCTGGACGCCGAGCTGGATTACGTCGTGCATTCGCTGGCCGGGCGCACGACGATGGCGGAGAACTACGTCGGGTTGCCGTTCGAGGATTAGAAACGCCCCGTCATTCCCGCGAAGGCGGGAATCCACGTTGGCGAGAAAACCTGAATCCCCGCTTCCGCGGGGATGACGCCGGACAATGCTTCGCCGTCCAGGGGCACGCTGCCCGAGACCGGCGGCATCACACCGGCCAATGTTCAGTGAGCAGCTCCACGAGAAGCGCACGCATCCATTGCAGTGCGCGCTCGCCGTTGCGCCGTGCATGCCACACCAGCGACAGGCTGAAGCGCGGGGTTTCGAAGGGCAGAGCGCAGGTCGCCAGGCCATGGTGCTCGGCATAGATGTGCGCGACCGCGCTCGGCACATTGGCGATCGCGCGCCAATGCTCCAGCACCAGCGGCAGCGATGAAAACCGCGGGATGGTGAGCATCACGCGGCGCGCGAGTCCCAGCTCCTGCAGCTTTGCATCAATGGCCCCGCGCCGCTGACCGGTGGCCGACACCAGCACCTGGGGCAGCGCCAAGTACTGCGCCAGGGCCAGGCGCTTCTTCAGCGCGAGCTGGCGCGGCGAGTAGACACACAGGAAGTGCTCCTCGCGCAGCGTCTGGTGCCGGTGCCAGGGCTCCAGCTCGGGCGGCAGCGGCGTGAGCGCGAGGTCGACCTCGTCTTCGTCCAGCATGCGCGGCGTGCGGTACACGTCTGCGGGCAGCACCGAGAGCTGAACGCCCGGCGCCTGGGCCGCCAGGCGGCGCAGCAGGCCCGGCAGCAGCGTGAGTTCCGCGTCTTCCGACATACCGAGCCGCACAGTGATTTCCGCCCGCGCCGGGTCGAAGGACTGGTCCGCAAACACCGTGTCCTGGATCGCCGCGAAGCCCGGCGCCAAACCCTCGTAGAGCGCGATGGCGCGCGCCGTCGGCTCCATGCCCCGGCGCGTGCGCACGAACAGCTCGTCCTTGAACAGCTCGCGCAGGCGCTTCAACGCCAGACTCACCGCCGGCTGGCCGAGGAACAACCGCTCGGCGGCACGCGTGACGCTGCGCTCGCGCATCAGCGCGGTGAACACGAGCAGGTTGTTCACGTCAATGCGCCTCAAATTGTTCTCGTTAATGTCGACCATGTTGGCGTTCAATTTGATTGATTGGTCTCAGTCTCCCACACTTCGACCCATACCAACCATCGTTTGAGCCCGAGCTATGCAAGCTGTCTTCATCGAACGAACCGGAGGCACCGACGTCCTGACGCTGTCCGACGTGCCGCAACCCGAGCCAGGTGCCGGCGAAGTCGTGATCCGGGTGGCGGCCGCGGCCGTCAACTTCATCGACACGCTGGTGCGCGCCGGCGCGCTGCCGCCCCAGGTGATGCCGGCCTTGCCGGCGGCGCCGGGCGTGGAGTGCGCGGGCACCGTGGCAGCCGTCGGCGCCGACGTGCCCGGCGTGAAGGTTGGCGACCAGGTCGTGTACTTCGGCGGTATCGCGGCGGGCTGCTACGCCGAGTTCGTAAAGGCGCCGGCCGACCGGGTGTGGGCACTGCCGGCGAATGCCGACCTGCAAGCCGCCGCCGTTCTGCCAGTGAATTACGCGACCGCGTATCACATGCTGCATGGTGTGGCCGCAGTCCGCCCCGGCCAGACGGTGCTGATTCATGCGGCGGCCGGCGGCGTGGGCACGGCGCTCGTACAACTTGCAAAGCGCGCCGGCGTGACGGTGATCGGCCTGGCCGGCTCGCCGGAGAAGGTGCAGTATGCGCTTGCCCAGGGCGCCGACCATGCCATCGACTATCGCCGCGAAAACGTCGCTGCGCGGGTGAAGGCGATTACCGGCGGCAAGGGCGTGGACGCGAGCTTCAACCCCATCGCCGCGCGCACGCTGGTGGACGACGCCGCGCTGCTTGCGCCCTTCGGCCAGATCGTGGTGTTCGGCTTCCTCGGCGGCATGCCTGACGTGACGGTGACCGAGGTGCTCGCCGCCCACTTCGGCAAGAGCATCGGCGTGCGCGTGTCCGACATCTACACGCTGTACACCGAGCGCCCGCAGCATTTCAGCGAGTTGATGCACAAAGTCATCGCCGAGTTCGCCGAAGGCCGCATCACGCCGCGCGTGTTCGACGCGCTGCCGCTCGCACAGGCCGCACGCGCGCACGCGCTTCTCGAATCGGGCGCGGTGGCCGGCAAGCTGCTGCTTACCGCCTGATCACTTCTTCGACACCGCTTCAAGCTTTTCAAGGATATCCACATGAACACCATCGTCAAAAAGTCCTTGTCCGCCCTTGCCGCCGCCGCGCTCACGGCCTGCGGCACGCTGCCCGTCACGTTCCAGAAAGAAACGGCCTATGAAATCGCCTTTTCCTCGGTAAAGGAAGGCAAGTTCGGCCAGCTCATGAACGACTACTTCGCCAAGGTGATGCCGCTGGCCGCCGAGCACGGCGGGCGTATGGCGGCGACCTTCCGGCTGGAGCCGCCCGCCCCGGCGGCTATCCCGGCCCAGATGGGTGCCTTCTTCGAGTGGCCGAGCGTCGATGCCTTCGTGCGTGCCACGCAGGACAAACGCATTGGCGCGCTTTTCCCCATACGCAACGACGCGCTGTCGTATGTGAACGAAGCCAACTTCTTCACCGTGGATCGCGATACCACGGTGAGTTTCGACACCGGGCGCAGCTACGACATCGTCGGCGTGAGCGCGGCCGCGGCCGAAGCGCAGCGCGGCAAGCCGGGCGTGCTGCTCGTGCTGCGCGCAACAAACCCGCCAATCGGGCCGTTCCGGCCGGAAGCGGTGCTGGTGGTCGAGGCGGGCCAGGCCGCGGGCGAGGGCGCCGCCGCTCGAGTGCGCGTGCGGTTCAACCCTGCTGCGCAGTAAGCGCCTCGGGCGGCGTCGGCGAGCTGCGCGCGCCACCGCTTGGGACATGGCAGACCAATCTCAAGCCACCGGCTCTGTCGGCAGTGATTACCCCGCGATCGCTTCGCCGAGGTAGACCCGCTTGATGAGCGGGTTGCCGCGCAGCTCCCACGCCGCGCCCTCGGCGATCATCTCGCCGTGGCCGAGCACATAGGCGAAGTCCGCCACGGCGAGCGCCTGGAAGACGTTCTGCTCGACCAGCAGCAGGGTGGTGCCGGCCTTGTTGATCCTGCGCAGCGCGGCGAACATCTCGTCGACCATCTTCGGCGCCAGGCCGAGCGAGGGCTCGTCGAGCAGCAGCAGGCGCGGCCGGCTCATCAGCGCGCGGCCGATGGCCAGCATCTGCTGCTCGCCGCCGCTCATGGTGCCGGCCATCTGCGTCAGGCGCTCGCCCAGGCGCGGGAAGATGCGCACCACCTCGTCGAGCATCTCGTCGCGCTGCGCGCGCGCGGCGAGGTAGCCGCCCAGTTCGAGGTTCTCGCGCACGCTCATGTCCGGGAACAGGTGGCGTCCCTCGGGCACCAGCGCCATGCCGCGCCGCACGCGGTCGGCGGGGGTGCCGCCGGAGAGCGTCTTGCCGTCCACCCGCACGCTGCCGGACACCGGCGCCATCACGCCGGCCAGCGTCTTCAGCAGCGTCGTCTTGCCGGCGCCGTTGGCGCCGACCAGCACGGTGATGCGCCCGGCCGGCGCGATCAGAGAAATGCCGTGCAGCACCGGCAGGCCGCCGTAGCCGGCGCGCAGGTCGCTCACGTCAAGCTGGAGTCCGGCTGTCGCATTCATGCTGCAGCCCTTTCGCCAAGGTAAGCCTCGATCACCTGCGGATCGCGGCTGACGTCGGCCGGCTTGCCGTCGGCGATCTTGGCGCCGAAGTTGAGCACGGCGACGCGGTCGACGGTGCGCATCAGCACGTTTACCGCATGCTCGATCCAGATCACCGTGAAGCCGTGCTCGCCCCATAGCTCGCGGATGAGGGCGGCGATGGCCTTCACCTCGGCCTCGGTGAGCCCCGCCGCCACTTCGTCGAGCAGCAGCAGGCGCGGGTGGCTGGCCAGCGCCATGGCGATCTCCAGTTGCCGCTGCCGCGCCGGCGGCAGGCTGCCGGCGTGCAGGGCGCCATAGCGGTCGAGGCCGACGCGCTCCAGCAGGCTCTCCTTCGACTTCGCCTCGGCGAAGGAGTCGTGCTTGCGCCGCACGTTGCCGACGAAGTCGAGGGCGAACTGCACGTTCTCCGCCGCCGTCAGGCTGCCGAAGACGCGCGGCGTCTGGAAGGTGCGCGCCACGCCGGCGTGGGCCAGCGCGTAGGGCGGGGCGCCGGTGAGCTCGGCGCCGCAGAAGTGGAGCGTGCCTTCGGTCGGTTTGACCATGCCGCTGATGGCATTGAAGAAGGTCGTCTTGCCGGCGCCGTTGGGGCCGATGATGCCGATGAACTCGCCTTCGTCGGCGGCGAGGTCGACGGCGTTGAGCGCCGTCAAGCCACCGAAACGCACTGTGAGGCCCTTGATGTCGAGGAACTTGCTCATGGTTTCTCTTCCGTCGCTTTGCGCCGCCACACTTTCTTCCAGTCGTAGCCGGCGATGCCGTCGGGCAGGTAGAGCACCGAGACGATCAGCAGCACGCCGAGGATGATCAAGTAGAGATAGGGCAGCGACAGCCGCAGGTATTCGGAAATCAGGCTGAAGCCGACCGCGCCCAGCAGCGGGCCGGCCACCGTGAGCGGCCCGCCGACCATGGAGATCAGCACCGTCTGGAAGACGATGAAGGGATTGAACACGGTGTGCGGGTCGATGTAGGTCCAGCGCACCGCCATCGCCGCGCCGAGCGCGCCGGCGAACCAGGACGAGAGGCAGAAGCCGATCAGTTTCACGCGCATCGGGTTGACGCCCATGGTGGCGGCGCGCTCCTCGTCCATGCCGATGCCGCGCAGGGCGTGGCCCCAGCGGCTGCGGCCGAAGGCGACATAGGTCCACACCGCCAGCGCGGCGATCGTCAGCACCGTCCAGTACACCGTCGCGGAGGAGGGCGTCTCGGTCATGACGCGGCCGACCGTGTGGAAATAGGTCTTCTCGATGTGGGTAATGGTGTGCTTGACCAGCTCGCCGAGGCCGTAGGTGATCACGGCGAAATAGGCGCCGCGCAGCTTGAGGGTGACGAGGCCGATGAGGAAGGCGAAGACCACGGCCGCACAGCCGCCGAGCAGGATGACGACCGGCCAGGGCAGCTTGCCCAGTCCCCAGGCCGTGCAATAGGCGCCGAGGCCGAAGAAGGCCGAGGTGGCGAGCGAGAGGTAGCGGGTCGGGCCGCTGAACATCGACCAGCTCACGGCGAGGCCGGCGTACATCAGGCAGGTCAGCGCCAGCGACTGCGCGAAGGGCGATTCGAGTGCCGGCAGCGCGCCGAGCGCGGCGCCGGCGAGGAAGACGATGACGAGCGTCGGGTTCATTTGGCGAACAACCCCTTCGGCCGCAGCAGCAGCACGCCGACCAGCACGCCGAAGCTGATGAGCGTCTTCAGCGAAGGGCTGGTGAAGTACATGCCGAAGGTCTCGACCAGGCCCAGCAGCAGCGCGCCGGCGATGGCGCCGGGAATGTTGCCGAGGCCACCCAGAGTGATGACGATCAGCGCGGAGATGGTGTAGGGCTCGCCCATCGCCGGCGTCAGTTCATAGACCATGCTGAGCAGCCCGCCGGCGAGTCCCGCCAGGGCGAGGCCGAGGCCGAAGCAGGCCGGGTGCAGCACGCGCGTGTCGATGCCGACCAGCATGGCGCCGAGCGGCGCCTGCAGCATGCCGCGCACCGCCTTGCCGAGCAGCGTCTTCTTCAGGACCAGCACCAGCGCCAGGCTTGCCGCGGCCACCACGACCAGCACCAGCAGGCGGTTGGCGGCGACCGTCACCTCGCCGAACGTCACCGGCGTGTCGAGGTAGGGCTGGCCGCTCATGCCGCCGCCCCAGATCAGTTGCGCGAGGTTCTGCGCGATGAACATCAAGCCGAAACCGACGATCAGGCTGCGCGCCTCCATCGCCTCGGCGTTGGGCGAGGTCGCCGCCAGGCGGCGGAAGATCAGGCGGTGCAGCACCAGGCCGAGCAGGAACAGCACGAGCATCATCGGCGGGATGAACCACAACGGGCTCATGCCCGTCACCTTCACCAGCGTGTACGTGAAGTAGGCGCCGAGCATGAGGAACTCGCCGTGGGCGATGTTCATGATGCGCATCAGGCCGTACTGCAGGTTCAGCCCAAGCGCCACGACGGCGTAGAGCCCGCCGGTGACGAGGCCGGCGACGACGAGGTCGATGAAGAGGTAGAAAGTCATTCCAGGAGCGGGAGGCCCCCGTCATTCCCGCGAAAGCGGGAATCCAGGGGCTCTTGTCGTTGTCGATGGGTCCCCGCCTTCCCCGGATCAAGTCCGAGGTTGACGGCGGGGAAGATGTGTTTCCTCAGTTCCACGCCTTCGGCATCACCGCCTTCGCCGTGGCCCGCGCCGGCGGCCAGACGATTTCGAACTCGCCGTTCTGCCACTGGCCGACCATGCCCGGCACGCCGACCTCCTCGGTGCCGTTGAACTTCATCTTGCCCAGCACGGTGTCGAACTCGGTCTTGGCGATGTGGTCGCGCATGGCCTTGCGATCGAGGCCTACCTTCTCCACCGTCTGCTGCAGGATCTCCAGCGCCGCCCAGGCGTGGGCGCTGGCCCAGCGGTCCGGTTCTTTCTTGCCGAGCGCGACGTGGGCGTCGAAGTAGGCTTTCGCCGGCTTGCTCATCTTCGGGTTCCACGAGCCCATGCCCATCACGCCCTCCGAGGCCTTGCCCATGCGCTCGCGGTAGATCGGGAAGGCGGTGCCGACGGCGGTGTAGAAGATCTTCGGCGCGAAACCGATTTCCTTGGCCTGGCCGGTGATGAGGAAGTTGTCGGGCGGATAGGTGATGCCGACAAAGGCGTCGGGGTTGGCGGCCTTCATGCCCTTGAGCATGGTCGACAGGTCCTTGACGCCGAGCGGGTAGCTTTTCTTGTCGACCACCTGGATGCCCTTCTCCTTGAGCAGGGGTTCCAGCGCGCCGATGTTCTCCAGGCCGAAGAGGTCATCCATGTAGGACACCGCCACGGTCTTGATGCCGTTGGCGGCGAGCATGTCGACCAGCGCCGCCATCATCGGCTTGGGCTGCTGCAGGGTGACGAAGTAGTAGGGAAGCTTCATGTCGACCAGCTTCTGCGACAGCGCGGTCGGCGCTACCAGCGGATAACCGTGCTTGTTGGCGACCGGCGCCACGGCGAAGTTCGCGCCGGTGCCCCAGGGCGGCAGGACGATGTCGACCTTGTCGACGGTCATGAACTTCTCGTAGCTGCGCACCATCGTTTCGATGTCGCTGCGGTCGTCCACGCCGACCAGTTCGATCATGCGCTTTTTGCCCTGCACGTTGAGGCCGCCGGCCTTGTTCACCATGTCGGCCCACAGCAGGTAGTTCGGCTCCTGCGTCGTCTGCGCGCCGGGCGCGAAGGGGCCGGAGCGCGACTGCGTGTAGCCGACCTTGATGGTCGGCTCGTCGGCCTGCGCGAGTCCGGCGGCAAAAGTCAGTGTCCCCGCCACGGCGAGCATGGCCTTGAGGGCGGTACGCCTCTTCGTGAATGTCTCTTGCATGATGTCTCCTCCTTGTAGTCTTAGAACGGATAGCGCGGCGCGCTGTCCTTGATGGTCACCCACTGCCACTGCGTGAATTCCTCCCAGTTCGCCGGCCCGCCGTGACGCCCGCCGTTGCCCGAGTTTCCGCGTCCGCCGAAGGGGATGTGCGGCTCGTCGGCCACCGTCTGGTCGTTGATGTGCAGCAGGCCGGTGGGGATGCGCGCCGCCAGTGCCAGCGCGCGGCTGGTCGAGGCGCTGATGACGCCGAGCGAGAGGCCGTACTCGGTGCGGTTGGCCAGCGCCACCGCCTCGTCCTCGCCGGAGAAGGTGACGATCGAGGCGACCGGGCCGAACACTTCCTCCTCGAAGCAGCGCATCCCCGGTTGCACGCCGGTGAGCACCGTCGGCTTGTAGAAGTTGCCTTCGTAAGTGCCGCCGGCGGCGAGCTTCGCGCCCTGCTTCACGCTGTCCTGCACAATGGCATGCACGCGGTCGCGCTGGCGCGCATTGATGAGCGGGCCGAGCGCCACCTGCTGCGTGGCCGGGTCGCCCACCGGCAAATGCGTCGCCTTGCCGATCAATTGCTCCGTCACCTTCGCGGCGATTTTCTCGTGCACCAGGATCACGCCGGTGGTCATGCAGATCTGGCCCTGGTGCAGGTAGGCGCCCCAGGCCGCGCAGGAGGCAGCCAGGTCGACGTCGGCATCGTCGAGGATGATCAGGCGGTTCTTGCCGCCCAGCTCCAGCGTCACCTTCTTCAGGTTCCTGCCGGCCAGTTCGCCGACATTGCGGCCGGCGGCCGTCGAGCCGGTGAAGGAGATCATGGCGATGTTCGGGTCGCCGCACAGCGCCTGGCCGACGTCGGCGCCGCCGGGCAGCACCTGCAGGCAATCCTTCGGCAGGCCGGCTTCCTCGAAGACGCGGGCGATGAGATAGCCGCCGGTGATCGGCGTGTGCGGGTCCGGCTTCAGCACCACGGTGTTGCCGGCGGCGAGCGCCGGCGCGACGGCGCGGATCGACAGGATGAGCGGGAAATTGAATGGCGAGATGACGCCGACGACGCCGTGCGGCACGCGCCGCGCGATGGAGAGTCGGCCGCCGTCGCTGGGCAGCACCAGGCCGCTCGGCTGCGTCACCATGCCGGCGGCTTCGTTCAGGATGCCCGCCGCCATGTGCAGCTCGACGCCGGCCTTGGGCGGAATGCAGCCGGTCTCGCGCACGATCCACTGCGTCATGCCTTCGCTTTCGCGCTCGACGATCCGGGCCGCCTTGCGGAATATCGCGGCGCGTTGCTCGTAGGGCAGGGTCGCCCAGGCCGCCTGTGCGGCTTTCGCGCGCTGCGCCGCCTCGGCGACATCCTCGGGGGTGGCGCTGCCGACGCGGGTCAGCACCGAGCCGGTGGCCGGCTCCAGCACCTCGCTCGCCTTGCTGGCGTTGTTCCAGCCGCCGAGGAACAGCTTTCCGTTCCAGATGCCGGTGTTGAGAAAGGGTATGTCATTGCTTCCCATGATCGTCTCCTATGCGTGCTACGGCAGAATCTGTAGGAGCGGCGTCCACGCCGCTCCTACATTGGGTGTTGCCAAGCTTGAGTTCGATGAACGCATCCTGCTTTGCCCACAGCGAACCCGCCGCTTGTCCGGGAGCGCACCCGGACAGGCGGCGGCGTTCCGTGTTCCGCTCAGCGGATGCCCGATTTGCCGGGCGCGAGGATGCCGTTCGGGTCGAGCGCCTTCTTCAGGCGCTTGAACACCGCCTTCTGCACCGGCCCGTAGGTGTCGGCCACCTTGTCCATGAAGGCGGTGTTGGTGCGGTAGGTGCCGTAGCCGGCCTTGGAGAACTCGGCCAGCAGTTCGCTGAAGCAGTCATGGGCGGCCTTGACCTCTTCCGGCTTGGTCTTGTCGAACAGCACGTCGATGATGTGGTGCATGTCGCGCCAGCCGACGATGAATTCGCCGACGTAGTCGAGGCCGTGCCTGGCCATGATGCGCTTGGCCATTTCCATCTGCTTCAGCGTCTCCGAGCCCATCGCCTGCGAGACCGGCGAGAACCAGATCGAGCCGCCGCCGCCGCGCCAGTTGTAGAGGCCGAATTCGGTCAGGTTCGGCTTGCCGCGCATGAGGTCGGCGCGATACTGGAAAACCGGGTTGCCGGCTTCTTCCTTTTCGGTGGTGATGCGGCACTTGGGATGCTTCTTGAAGAAGTGATTGATGATCTGCCAGTTCACTTCGATCTGCTCCGGCGAGCCGTACAGCGCCGCATAGACGTTCCAGGCGCCGAGATTGTTCTTCTTCGCCATGTCGCGCACGATGTCGTCGGGAATTTGCCCGCTCCCCTTGTAGACTTCCTTGCGCTTGACGGTGACGGCCGCCTCCCAGATGGTGCTGGCGATGACGATGGCGTTGGGAATGATCATCGAGATGCGCAGCGGGCGAATCGTCTCGACGATGTCGGCGATGTCGGTATCGTCGGGGAAGCGGATGCAGAAGGGCTTGTAGGCCGGCGGCGCCGGCATCAGCCAGATGCCCAGCTTGGTGACGATGCCGTAATTGGACTGGGTGAACAGACCGTCCAGGTACGGCCCGTAGCCCCACTTGAACACCTGCCAGGTGTTCGAGTTCTCGATGCCGCCCATGCCGGTGCGCAGCACTTCGCCGGTGGCCAGCACCACTTCCATGCCGCAGGAAAACAGGAAGTGCTCGCCGTAGGGCGTGTAGCCGACGCCGCGGTCCACCGTGTTGCCGAGCGGGCCGGCGATGGCCGAGGGGGCGGGACAGGACATCCACAGCGGCAGCTTCTTCTCCTGGATGTAGTCGTAGAGCTGCTGGTAGGTGACGCCCGGCTCGACCAGGGCATAGCCGAGCTCGGCGTTCACCTCGATGATCTTGTTCATGCGCTTCAGGTCGAGTACCACCTGGCCGCGCTCGCCCGGCGCGGCCGAGCCGTAGCCGAGGTTCTTGCCGGTGGAAATGGTCCATACCGGAACCTTGTACTTGTTGCAGACGGCGACGATCTTCTGGATCTGCGCCACCTCGGTGGCGACCAGTGCGGCCGACGGCGCGTGGGTATCGTCGGCGATCGGCATCATGGTCTTGCGATAAGGCGTGAGCTGCTCGGCGCTGGTCAGCACGTTGTCGGCGCCGAGAATCTTCTTGAATTCGGCGATGGCCTTGTCGAAAGCGGCTTCGGATACGCCTTTGGGCAGTGCGATGTACTTGGACATGGAGTCTCCTCTGGATTCTGTATGAATACGGTGCGGGCTACGCTTCCATGACGAAGGAAACGCGGCTGTGGTCGGCGGCGAAGTCGTCGAGCGCCGCGGCGCCGCGGACGAACACCTGCCGCACGCAGGGCCGGCGGTTTTCCTCGCCGCCGGCGGCGAGCTGCGCCAGCGCAGTGCCGAGCGCCGTCGACCAACCGGCGGCGGGCGCCGCGGGGACGTAGGTCGGCCAGCAGCGCAGCGGCTCGGCCTGACCTTCCGCTACGCCGAGCGCCTCGCAGCCGGCTGCGCGCGAAACCCCGGCCAGATGCAGCCAGAGCGGCGCGTCGCCGGCAACGTGGAAGGACTCGAAGCCGAGGCGCGACCAGTCGCCGCCGCGCACGATGCGACCGCTGCCGCCGACCGGTGTCTCGGCGATGGCGAAGGCGGCATCCTCGCCTGACAGGGCGACGGCCAGCGTTTCGGCCGAACCGTGGAAACCGGCCGCCGCGCTGAAGGCGTGGCGCGATACGCGGCCGTCCGCGGCGGCGGTGTGCTGGCCCTCGAAGACCAGTCGCACACCGGCATCGCGCGCCAGTTCGGAGAACAGCACATAGGCGCCGTCCTCCATCAGGCCGACCAGGCGCTTGCCGCGGCAGGATTCGAACAGCGCGCGGGTGGCGGCGTAGTCGGGCAAGGAACCAGCACCCAGGTCGCGCCGCGCGGCCATGCCGGCGCCGGCGGCGAAGCCGGCGTCGATGGCGCCGCACCCCACCAGCACGACGTCACGCGTTGCGGGCGCTTGCGATTTGGCGAAAGAAATCTTTGGCAGGCCGACCGCGGCAATCGCGCTGCCGGCCATCATGCCCTTGAGCAGGGCGCGTCGATGTGGCTTCATCGCCCCCCCTACTTGAGGAAGTCGATCAACTGCGCCAGCGCCTGCTCGTCGATTTCCGACGGGCGGAACGGCGGCATGGCGCGATGGCCGGTGCGCACGCGCTCGCGCACGTCGCGCGGATGCGCGCCCCGGATGTTCGGGGCGAGGCCCGGATTCGGCTCGTGGCAGTAGCCGCAGACCTTGTCGTAAACCTCTTTGCCGCTGGTCCACTTGCCGGTGCTGTCGGCGAGTGCCGCGCCCGAGGCGAGGGCCAGGGCAAGCGCCGCGGAAACGAGCGCGGCATGGCGTGGTGAGTTCTTGAAGCCCATCTGTCATCCTCCTCTTTGTGTTGGAATGCGCAGCCCACTTAGCAGGTGCCGTGCCAGCGGCTAACTCACTGCGGGCAAAGAGGATTGCGGATGGTGCGGCGCAATAGCTGGAGTGCCAGCTATTCAGCAATTGATGAAAAATGAAACCGCTTCACCAAATGCTGAAGAGATCAGAGGAACAAATTTTTGTCATTCCCGCGAAAGCGGGAATCCAGGAATTTCAAAAGGCGGTAAAGGCACTGGATTCCCGCGTGCGCGGGAATGACCGAGCCAGGTTTTTCGTCAAGGCAGCAGCTTGCGTTTCTTCAGGCGGTACTCGAACTGCGGGCGGGTCATGCCGAGCGCGCGCGCGGCGGAACTGATATTGCCGTCGGCGCGTTCCAGCGCCGTCTTCAGCAGCAGCGTCTCCACCGCGTCGAGCCCGGTCTTCTGCGAAAACACATGGTCGACGAAGGCATCGAGCGCATGCGAATCGCTGTGGCGCAGGTTGCCGTCGCGGCCGACGCCGGTCGAGCGCCCCTTGGCTGCGCCGGCGCTGATGCCGGGAAACAGGTCGGCGAGGTCGATGCGTCCGCCCGGCGGCGCCAGGATCACGCCGCGCTCGATGACGTTCTCCAGCTCGCGCACGTTGCCCGGCCAGGCGTAGGCGCGCAGCGCGTGCATCGCCTTGTCGGTGACGCCGAGCACCTTCTTGGCGTGGCGCGCCGACTGCTTGTCGACGAAGCGCTGCACCAGCAGCGGGATGTCGTCGGCGCGCTCGCGCAGCGGCGGGATGGTGACCGGATAGATGTTGAGTCGGTAGAGCAGGTCGCGGCGGAAGCGGCCCTGCGCGACGGCCTCCTCCAGGTCGACGTTGGTGGCGGCGATGACGCGCACGTCGACCTTGCGCGTGTGGCTGTCGCCAATGCGCTCGATCTCGCCCTCCTGCAGCACACGCAGCAGCTTGGCCTGGGCCGAGGCCGACAGCTCGCCGACTTCGTCGAGGAACAGGCTGCCGCGCTGCGCCCGTTCGAAACGGCCGGGGCGCGACTGCTGCGCGCCGGTGAAGGCACCCTTCTCGACGCCGAACAGCTCGGATTCGATCAGCGCCTCGGGCAGGGCGGCGCAGTTGACGGCGACGAAGGGGCCGCCGGCGCGCGGGCTGCAGCCGTGCAGGGCGCGCGCGAACATCTCCTTGCCGACGCCGGTTTCGCCGAGCAGCAGCACCGTCACCTGGCTGCGCGCCGCCTTGCGGATCAGCGAACAGGTCTCGCGGAAGCCGGCCGAGGCGCCGATCAGGTCGTCGGCGCGCAGGTCGTCGTCGATGGAGTAGCGCAGGTGCTGCACCTGCTCCTGCAGTTCGAGGATGTGCTCGGCCAGCGAGTCGGGTCGCAGGTAGCGCTGGATGTTCTCGGCGTCCTCCCATTCCTCCGCCGGCTTGCCGATGATGCGGCAGGCGTGGGCGCCGCTGGCGCGGCATTCGGTTTCCTTGTAGAGGATGCTGCGGCCCATCACCGTGCTCGAATAGCCGCAGGCGTAGCCGGTCTGCATCCAGCAGGCCGGCCCGGTATCCACGCCGAACAGCTCGTGATGCAGGTCGGCCTCGAAGGAGCTGTCCCAAAGGAACTCGCCGTAGAAGCGGCCCTCGGCGATGTCAATGTCCAGGCGCGCCGTGCGCACGGTGACGATGCCCTCCAGCGTGTGCAGCTGCGGCCCCATGCCGAGCAGGTCGGCATCCGAGGCATTCGGGTAGAGTTTGCGCGCCAGCTCGGCGTCGCGCGAGCCGGAGGCGAAGCCGGTGCGCGTCAGCACGCCGCGCGCCCGCTCGGTACCGAGGGAGTCGACCAGTTCCTTGCGCAGCGAGGCCATGGCCGCGCTGTGCAGCAGGATCATGCGCGTCTCGCCCAGCCAGATGTGGCCGTGGTCGTAGGAAAAGCGCAGCCGCGACGCCAGTTCGTCCAGGCCCGGAACCAGTCCGGCTTCGTTCGTCGTCACGCTCCCCATGCTTCTCCTCGATTCCTGTTGGTCCCGCGCAGCGGGGATGGGCCCATCTTAGCAAGAGCCGCGCCAGATTTTCGCCCCTCTCCGCGCGAGTCGTCGGAGAGGAGCACGGGAGAGCGGTGTTCCGATTTGCCCCTCCCTCCGATGTCTGCTATGTTTGAAGTGCAAACAATTATAAGAACAAGCGTTTTTCGATGGAGGAGCCATGGCTACGCTGCGAACGGCGTCGACCGAGCAGGTCGCGCCGGAGGAGCGCATTCCCTACTGGAAGGACCTGATCTGGCAGCTGCTCGGGCGCTTGCGCTCCGAGGCGCACTCGGAGGGAGAATTCCGTGGCCGCCTGGTGCATTGCGACGCCGGCGAGGTGAGGTTGTGCCGCCTCTCCGCCTCCAGCCACCGCGTCGCGCGTACGCCCGACCTGATTCGCCAGGATGATCGCGGCTTCCTCAAGGTGGTGTTCCAGCTTGCAGGCACGACCTGGTTCGAGCAGGGCGGCCGCAGGACGCTGCTGGCACCGGGCGAGTGGAGCATCTACGACACCATGAAGGCCTACACCGTCTCCAACACCAGCGACATCGAGCAGATGGTGCTGCTGGTGCCGCGCGAGAAGGTGCTGGCCGCCCACCTCAACCCCGACGAACTGCTGGTGCAGCGCTATGACGCGAGGGCCGGCATCGGCCGCCTTGCCGGCGAATTGACAAGTCGGGCCTTTGACGAGATCGAGGCCTGCGGCGCCGAATCGGCCGAGGCCATCGGCGAGGCCGTCGCCCAGTTGCTGCGCCAGTCGCTGATGGAGCGCGCCGGACGGCCGACCTCCCTCACCCTGCGCGAGGCGCTGCGCGATCGCATCCGCACCTACATCCTGCGCAACCTGCGCGATCCCGACCTCAGCATCGACCGCATCGCCGCCGCGCTCCGCTGCAGCAAGCGCAATCTGCACAAGGCCTTCAGCAATGACGGCGCGACACTCAGCGACACCATCTGGCGCCTGCGCCTCGATCACTGCCGCCGCGATCTCGTCGCACCCGCCTGCGCGTGGAAATCCATTACCGAGATTGCGTTCTCCTGGGGCTTTTCCAGCGCGACCCACTTCAGCAAGACCTTCAGGGATGCCTACGGCATGGCGCCAAAGGCCTGCCGCCTGGCGGCCGGCAATGCGGGGGCGCAACCGGAGGAAGGCGAGCACCCGGAGCAAGCGGGCGCCGAGCGGCTCGCCCGCGCGGTGATGTGTGAAGGCGTCTCCACGAACTGATCCCGCCCGTTCCGCGACGGGACAGATCAAGGTTCGCGAAACCATGGTGTTTCCCCGGCGGGTGGCTTGAGCCGCCGCCAGCGGCCGTCGTCGCGGCTAAGGGGCGGCCTTTGCCGCATGGCGATGCGACTTGGCGGTACCGGCCTTCGGCGCTTCCAGCATCGCCGCGCGGCTCTCCGGGGTTTCCAGGCTGATGCGGCCGAGCTTGCCGCTGCGGTAATCCGTCAGCAGGATCATCGCCGCCTTTTCCAGATCGGGCCCGCCGGCGCCGCGGCCCTTGGCAACGCAGCCGCGCTTGCGGGCGATGGCCTCGAGCACGGCGACGCCGTCCAGGGCGCCGGATGCAATGCCGTAGCGCGCGGCGAGCAGGGCCGGATAGCGGTGCAGCAACAGCGCGGCCAGGAAGGTTCCGACTTCCGAATCGATGACGGCGTTGCGGCCGATGGCGTGGCTGGCGGCGAGCATGAAGCCGTCGCTGTCGTGCTCGATCTTCGGCCACATCAGGCCCGGCGTGTCGGTGATGGTCATCGCCGGGCCGAGGTCGTGGCTCGTCTGCGTCTTGGTCACCGCCGGTTCGTCGCCGACGGCGGCGACGCGGCGCTTGAGGATCGCATTCATCAGGGTCGACTTGCCGACGTTGGGAATCCCCATGATCAGCATGCGCAGCGGCTTGAAAGGGTCGCTGCGGTGCGGCGCCAGTTCCTTGCACAGGGCCGGCACGTGCGCGGCCTCGCGCGGCTTCGTGCAGGAGAGCGCCACCGCCTTGACGCCGGCCTGGCGGTTGTAGAAATCGAGCCAGGCGCGGGTCGCCGCCGGGTCGCCGAGGTCGGCCTTGTTGAGCAGTTTGAGGCAAGGGCGCTGGCGATGCAGGCGCAGCTCGCGGATCAGCGGATTGCTGCTCGCCTCCGGCAGGCGCGCGTCGCACACCTCGATCACCACATCGGTCAACGCCATGGTCTTGGCGGCTTCCTTGCGGGCCGAGCTCATGTGGCCGGGGAACCACTGGATCGTCATGGATGAGGCGCTTCGGACAGGGTTGGTCGGCGGCGGCGGGCGTCGGGCGATTGCCGCCGGTGCCGCGGATTATAGTCGCGCCCGGCCGGTGCGGCGCAAGCGCGGCCGAACAAGTGCTGCGGCCACTCGCCGCGCGGGCGCCCCGACGACAGCGGCGGGCCGTGCCGGCGCCCGCGCCAAGCGGCCCGGTGTGCTGCCGGAGCGCGCACTTGCGCGCTTCGCAAAAATGCGCTTCAATGCGAGCGGAATATGCCGCAAAGGTGGAGTCTGCCCGCTTCCGGCCAGGTCGAGCGCCGATTTGTTCGGGTGCACCTGCGGCTATCCCGTGGTGTGTCCGACCAATGGAGCAGCAATCAGAGGAGGAAGATCATGATTCAATCGATGGAACGGAGTGTGCGGTTGTGCGTGTGCGTCCTTTCGCTGGTGTGCCTTGGCGCTGCCGGCCCGGCCGGCGCGGCTTGCCTGGCGGAGAGCTTCGAACTGGTGCTGCCACGGCAGATCGACACCGGAAAGCTCGCGGAACAGGAGCACGTGCTGGCTGCGGTGCTCACGCCGCGCGGCATGCTCGAAGCCCGCGCGACGCTGAAACAGGGTGCGCTCGGCCCGATCAGCTTCACCCTCGGCGGCAAGCCGCTCAAGGAGGTCTCGCGGGCGCAGCTTCCCGAACGCGCGCAGCAATGCCTGAAGCAGCGCCGCAAGGACGTTCTTGGAGAGAACGCCGCAACCGGCGCGGCCGAGGCGCTGCTCGGCTGGTTGATCCCGAGCGCCGAGGCGTACTGGTTCAAAGCGGTTGGCAAAGGCTGCAAGGGCAAGGGACCCATCGTATTCACGGTCGTAGAATGTTTCGATGAGGGCGGTGGCCCGGTTTGCGTCCTGGAAGTGCGCCAGGGCGGCAGGGTGTGCGGCTACGCCGTGGTCTAGTGTGCCGCGCTTGCCGCCGGGGCAGGATGTGCGCAGGAACAACGGTTCGGCGCTGATCATCATCGACATGCAGAGGGGTACGAGCGCGGCGGCGGCGGGCCGCCGCAACAACCCCCATGCCGAAGACAACATCGCGCTGCTGCTCGCCGCCTGGCGCGCTGCCGGCGCGGAAATTGTCCATGTTCGGCACGTTTCCGATATGCCCGGTTCGCCGTTCTGGTCGGGGCAGGACGGCGCCGCATTCCAGCCGCGCTTTGAACCGATGCGTGACGAGCACGTGGTGGAGAAGCGTGTTCCAGACGCCTTTTGCGGTACCGGTCTCGAGCGCTGGCTGCGCGCGCGCGACATCAATCATCTGGTGATGGTCGGCGTCAGCACGAACAATTCGGTCGAGTCGTCCGTCCGCGCGGCCGGGAACGTGGGCTTCGCCGTACATGTCGTCGCCGACGCCACCTTTGCCTTCGAGAAGGCCGACTACAATGGCGTGCCGCGCACGGCCGACGAGGTGCATGCCATGTCCCTCGCCAACCTGCATGGCGAATACGGCAGTGTCGTACGGACGGCCGACTTGTTAAGCGCGCTGCATTGAATGTCGCGCACCTGTTCACCGGAATCAAATGGGCACCATGCAAATGGCAATGATTTCTTGGCGCAGCATGAGAGCGGCTGGCTGCTTCATCGCAATGTTGCTTCTGGCTGGCCTGGGCCGGGCTCATGCGGAAGAACCGTTGCCTGCCCAGAAGGAGTTTGAACCGCCGAATGGGAAAGGGCGCGTGGTCGTTGTCGTCTCCGGACAAACCGGCCCTGGCAGCTACGCGGACTTCGCGAGAGACATTGCCGAGCAGGGCTATCTTGCGGTTCTCGTGGACGGCAACGACTTCTGGGGACCGGGCGGCGATCGGGAGACGCTCTTGCACGGTGTCATCACGCGCGCGCAACAGCTGCCGCACGCCCTGCCGGGCAAGGTGGCGGTCGTCGGTTTTTCGCTTGGCGGGGCATCTTCGCTAGGCTACGCAGCACGCTGGCCGGACCTGGTGTCAGCGGTTGTGACCTACTATCCATTGACCCGCCACATTGTTGATCCAGGCAGCTTTGTCTCGCGCATAAGGGTGCCAACCCTCGTGCTCGCGGGAGGGTACGACGTTTACAGGAATTGCTGCCTGATCGAGAAGGCGCGGGAATTGGAGCATGCGGCCAAGGCGAATGGCGGCGAAGGCATGTTTGAACTGGTTGAGTATCCGTATGCCGGCCATGGCTTCATGATAAAGACAACACGGGCGTGGCGAGCAGTCGATGCGGCTGACGCGTTCCGCCTGACCCTCGCCCATCTGCGCCGATATTCGGGCGATTGACTGCTGGCTCGTTCCCACGAGGCCCCTCCCGCTCATGCGAGTTGCCCGCCGACCCGGCAGTTGGCGGGGAAGCCGTTTCTTGGCAAAGACGCCGGCGCTATTTCAGCACGCTGAACAGGTTCGTGAAGCTGTCGGTCCAGGGCCGGAAGTCCGGCCGCGGCGCCAGCGTTTCGCCGTCGTTCATGCTCGGCGGCAGGGCTGAGGCGCGCTCGGCGCTCATGATCAGCACCCAGTCGGAGCTGGAGCAAAAGTCGTCGTCCTCGTCGGCCTTCAGCGGATACAGCAGCGCGGTCCTGCCGTACTGCTGCGCGGCGGCGGCCATCACCGGCCGCAGGTCGAGGTAGCGGTTGGTGATGTGCACGGCAAGGATGCCGTCGGGCTTGAGGTGGCGCAGGTAGCCGTCGATGGCCTCGAGGGTGAGCAGGTGCGCGGGAATCGAATCGCCGGAAAAGGCGTCCATCGCCAGCAGGTCGAAGGACTGCCGGCTTTCGCGTTCCAGCATCAGGCGGCCGTCGCCCAGCACCGGCACGATGTGCGCGGCGGAATCCGCCAGATAGGAGAACTCGCTGCGCGCCAGGTCGAGCACCTGGTCGTTGATTTCATAGATGCGCATCTCGTCGCCGGCGCGTCCGTAGGCAGCGAGGGTGCCGGCGCCGAGCCCGACGACGCCGAGCTTGATGGGGTGGGCCTGCGGCAGCGAGGAAATGGCGCGACCGATGCCGGATTTGGTGCAGTAGTAGGTGGTCGGCGTGCGGCGATGCGCGGCGGCGAGGAACTGCTCGCCGTGATTGATGCGCCCGTGCACCATCACGCGCTTGGGGCCGGCCGCATCGCCGCTGCGCTCGGAAATGCGCAGCTGGCTGTAGAAATTGCGCACCACCAGACGGTAGCCGTCGACGTATTCCTTCGATATCTCTCCCAGACGGTAGCCGTAGCCGCACAGCGCCAGCACCAGCAGCACGCGCCGCGCCGGCCCGAGGTCCGCCCAGAGCACCAGAAGGAACAGTGCCGCGCAGAGAAACAGGCCGATCGGCAGTTCGAAATAGGCATTGAATAGCGCCGGCGCCAGCAGCCCGACGAACATGCCGCCGAGCGCGCCGCCGAGCGAGAGCATCAGGTAGAACAGCGTCAGGTGGCGCGGGTGCGGCTTGCGTCGCACCAATTCGCCGTGGCAGACCATGCAGAAGATGAACAGCGAGACGCACAGCAGGGCGATCAGCCAGGGTACCGGCATGCCTTCGTCGAGCACCCGGTCGAGGGCGGCGAAGGCCAGCGGCAGGGCGATGAGGAAGGCCGGCCGGACGTAGTAGCGCGGTGCGTCGAAGCAGAGGATGAAACTCAGCAGGTAAATGCTCAGCGGCAGTACCCAGAGGAAAGGCACCGGCGCGACATCCTGCGTCAGGTGGCGGGTGATCGCCAGCAGCAGCGTCGAGGCGGTCATCGCCAGGCCGATCCACAGCAGGCACTCGCGCCAGCCCGGCCGCGGTGTGTCGGCGCCGGCGGCGGCGACCGTCTCGCGCTCGGACGACACCCCGCGCCACGAGCGCCATGCGGTGGCCGCGCAGGCGACGACGAAGAGCGCATAGCCGGCCGACCATGCCCACGACTGGCCCTGCAGGGCGACGAAGGGCTCGACCAGCACCGGATAGCTGAGCAGGGCCAGCATCGAGGCCAGATTGGACAGCGCGTAGAGGCGATAGGGCATGACGCCGGAAAAGCTGCGGGCGTACCACGCCTGCATCAGCGGGCCGGTGGTGGACAGCAGCAGGTAGGGCAGTCCGACGGCGGTGGCCAGCACGAGCAGCACGTTCAGCGTCGGGTGTGCCAGCGCCGTGCCCAACCATGAGGGATCGGCGGCCACCGGCAGGGTCGCCAGGCTGAGTGCCAGCAACGCCACATGCACCACCGTCTGGCGCCGCGGCGCCAGGGTTTCGTGCAGCCAGTGCACGTAGAAATAGCCAAGCAGCAATTCGGCCTGGAAGAACACCATGCAGGTGCTCCATACCGACGACGAGCCGCCGAACCACGGCAGAATCATTTTCGCCACCATGGGCTGGATCTGGAACAGCAGAAAGGCGGAAAGGAAGACGGTGGCGGCGAACAGTGGCATCGGCGGGCACTCTGGCGGTTGGAGTCGAAGGCGGCTATGCTAACCGCAACGCGGCTTTGACAGGAAACCGGAGGAGGGCGGCGATGCGCGGCGTTGTTATTTTCTGGCTGCTGGCCACGGCATCCCTCGGCGTGGCGGCGGCGGATTTGCCGGCCGGCGACTGCAAGCGCCCGGCGGCGCGCAGCGACCTGTCGGCCTGCGACCTGTCCGGCGCGAAGCTCGCCGGCAAGGATCTGCGCGGTGCCCGCTTTGCCGGCGCCAAGCTGGAAAACGTCGACATGCGCAAGGCGCAGCTGGACGAGGCGGATTTTCGCGGCAGCAACGCGAAGTGGGCCAACTTTGCCGGCGCCTCGCTCAAGGCGGCGGATTTTCGCAATGCCGATCTTTTCCATGCCATTTTCGACGCGGCGGATTTGTCGGATGCGCGGCTGAACGGCGCCAACCTGTTCGGCGCCAACCTCATCGGCACCCGCGCCGCGCGGGCCGACTTCGCCGGCGCCCATCTCAAGGACATCCTCATGGAGGGTATTGACCTGTCCGGCGGCTCGCTGCGCGGCTGTTACGCCTTTCGCGGCGTACTCATGGGGGCGAAGCTGGTCGGCACCGATCTCTCCGGCGCCGACCTGACCGGCGCTGCCGCCGAGAACGCCGATTTTTCCGGCTCGAAGCTGGTCGGCACCAAACTGCTCGGCGCGACCCTGCGCTTCGCCGTGTTCAAGGATGCCGACATGGCCGGCGCCGACCTGGCGAATGCCGATGTCTGGAATGCCAATTTCACGCAAGCGCGCAACCGTTCCGAGTCCGTGCAGGAGGCCCTGGTCGAGCCCTTTGTCGTGCGCGAGCGGCGCTAGCCGGGGTCGCCGCCGCGGCCCGTCCGGACATGATGGAGGCTGTCGCAACCGAAGCCGCTCCGGCCGGTCATTGCGCCTTGTCCCCGTTGCCGCCGCTTGTTGCCGGCCGGCCGGATGGCTTACCATCCGTTTCGGAAGATCCAATCGCACGTCCCGGCCCCCGACGGCTCAAGCAGGATCACGGCGCAGCCCTGAGCGGCTCGCCCGACGGGGGACATTTGCCACGATGACACTTCCGCAACTAAAGGGCCTGCGCCTGCGCATGCTGCTCTTCGCCGCGGCGGCCCTGTTGCCGCTGCTCGCGCTGATGGGCCATCTGGCGTGGCGCGAAGGCGCGGAGAAGCTCGACCAGGAGCGCACCCGCGCCAGCCATCTGGCCGACCTGCTGGCGCGCGATCAGATACTCCCCTTCGCGCTCGGTCGGCAGTTGCTGCAAGGACTGGCGCTGGTGCCCGCCGTTGCGCATCCCGTCGACAAGGCCGCCTGCCAGCGTGTGCTCGCCAAGGCTTTCTCCGCGCAACCGTTTCTCAGCACCCTCAACCTGTTTTCCCCGGGGGGCGAAGTGCTCTGCTCGTCAGCAATCGGCGCGACGCCCTCGGTTGCCGACCGCGCCTACTTCAAGGAGGCTGTCGGCAGCAAGAGCCTGGTCGTGAGCGACTACCTCATTGGCAAGGTCACCGGAAAAAGCATCGTCGCCATGGCCCTGCCGCTGCTCGACGAGCGCGGCACGGTGGGTGCGGTGCTGGTGGCCGGGCTGGACCTCGCCTGGATGGGCCGCGCCCTGGCCGAAGTGCCGGTTGCTGCCGGAACCAACATCGTGCTGGTCGATGCCCAGGGCACGGTCCTCGCGCCGCCGCGCTGGCTTGGCCGGTCGGTGGCCGAGCACCCGGTGTTCCAGCGCATTGCCGGCAGTACGGCCATGACGAGTTTTGAGGCGCAAGGTGTCGACGGCGTGCAACGCATCTTCGTCGCCAAGCCGCTCAACCCGGCGCTGGGCGGGCAAACCTACCTGTGGGTCGCGGTGCCGAAGCGTTCCGCCAGCGAGGCGGCGCTGCGCGATTTCCTCGGCAACACCCTGCTGGTGTTTGCCACTGTGCTCACCTTTTTTGCCGCCATCTGGTGGGAGGGCAGCCGGCTGGTGCTGCAGCCGGTCGAGCGCCTGCGCCAGGCGGCGGCGCGGCTGGGCACGGCGCAGCTGTCCGAGCGCACCCGCCTGCCGCATACCGACGATGCGATAGGCCAGCTTGCCACCACCTTCGACGACATGGCGGAATCGATCGAGACGCGGGAAGCGGAGCTTGGCCGCTCGCGCCAATCGCTGCTGCGCGCCAACCGCAACCTGCGCATGCTGTCCGCCGTCAAGGATCTCATAGGCGATGCAACGAGCGAGCCGGCGCTCTTCGACGCGCTGTGCCGCAGCATGGCGCAGCTGGGCGGCTATCCGACCGTGTATGTCGCGCGCGCCGACGACGATGCGGGGAAATCCGTGGTGGTACTTGCCGCCGAGGGCATCCCGGCGGAGCAACGCCAGCGGCTGAACATTTCCTGGGGCGACAACGAGCGCGGGCAGGGCGTGGCGGGTACCGCCGTGCGCGAGAATCGCCCCTGCCTCATTCATGACGTGCGTTCCGATCCACGCTTTGCGTTCTGGCGCGCAATGGCCGTCAGCATGGGCTACGAAGCCGTCATCGCGCTGCCGCTGCGCGTCGAAGGCCGCGCCTGGGGCGTGCTGGCGCTGGCCTCGACGCAGCCCGGCGTTTTCGACGAGGAAGAGACGCAACTGCTGGAGGAGCTGGCGGCCGATCTGGGCCACGGCATCGAAACACTGCGGCTGCGCGCGACCAAGGAAGCGGCGGAGGAGGCGCTGCACCGGGCCAACGAGGAACTCGAACGGCGCGTTCTGGAGCGCACCACCGAACTGGAGCGGGCCAACCGGGAGCTGGAGGCCTTCAGCTATTCCATCTCGCACGACCTGCGCGCGCCGCTGCGCTCGATGGACGGCTTCGCGCAGGTGCTGGACGAGGACTACGGCGCGCTGCTCGACGCGGCGGGCAAGGAGCATCTCGGCCGCATCCGCAAGGCGGCACAAAGGATGGGCCTGCTCATCGACGACATCATCGATCTGGCGCGCCTGTCCCAGAGCGAGATGAATGTGCGGGATGTCGATCTCTCGGCACTCGCCGCGGAAGTCGGCGCGGAGCTTGCCTCGACGCAGCCGGAGCGGGAGGTGAAGCTGCGCATTGCGCCGGGGCTGACGGCACGCGGCGACCGCAGCCTGCTGCGCATCTTCATGCAGAATCTGCTGGAGAACGCCTGGAAATACACCAGCAAGCGCGCCGATGCGGAGGTTGAGTTCGGCTCGGTGCAGTTGCCTTCAGGGGAGGCGGCGTATTTCGTTCGCGACAACGGTGCCGGCTTCGACATGGCGTTTGCCGACCGCCTGTTCCGGCCCTTCACACGCCTGCACCGCGTCGAGGATTTCACCGGCACGGGCATTGGCCTCGCCACGGTGGCGCGCATCGCCGAGCGGCATGGCGGCCGCGTTTGGGCGGAGGCGGAAAAGGGCAAGGGCGCGACCTTCTACTTCATCCTTCCCTGATCCGCCGCCGGCCGGTCGAACGCCGCAGGCGACCATTCCGTCAGCGAGGAACCGGCCTGAAACCCAGGCGGGGCGCGGCTTTCAGCGCAGGAACTGACCCTCGCGGCCGATGATCGAGAGGTCGACGAAGCTCGATCCGGCATGGTTCGAAGGGCTGTAGCCGATCATGTAGCCGCCGAGGTCGTAGTTCTGCATGCCCTCCAGCGCCGCCAGGTATTTTTCACGCGACAGGTCCTTGCCGGCGCGTCGCAACGCCTCCACCGCAACCTTTGCCACGATGAAGCCTTCCAGGCTGCCGTAGGAGTAGTCCTTCGAGTTCAGCCTGGCGAGGATCTGCTGGTATTCACGGATCAGCGGCAGCGTGGCACGCCAGGGCGAGGGCGCCACCTGGGCGACGACGATGCCGTGGGCGTCCTGGCCGAGATCGGCCCAGAGCTGTCTCGGGTTGGTCACCGACAGGCAGTAGAAGGCGGGGCGCTGGCCGCGCTTGATCACTTCCTTGATGAAGGTGGTCGTGCCCTTGCCGGAACTGGCGATGATGACGGCGGCCGGGTCGCCCTTGAGGATCGCCTCGGCCGCCGGCCCGGTTTCGTCGATCCTGGCGATGTTGAAGGCCCCCACCGCGACGGGCTTCAGCTTGCGCCGGGCGAGTGCCTCGCTGGCGGCCTGCAGGCCGGCTTTGCCGAAGGGATCGTCCTGGTAAACGATGGCGATGTCCTTGACGCCGGTCGAGGTCAGCTGCTCGACCATCTTTTCGGTTTCGTCGGCGTAGGACGCCCGCGTGAAAAAGAGATAGCGGAACTTCGGATCGCGCAGCACCGTCGCGCCGGTGTACGGGCCGACCAGCGGAATGCCGTGTTCGTGCAGCAGCGGGTAGATGGCGGCGTTATTGGCGGTGCCGATGACGTTGAAGAGGGCAAAAACCTTTTCTTTCTCGATCAGCGTCTTCGCGTTCTCGATGGTGCGCTTCGGATCGAAGCCGTCGTCGAGGGCGATCACCTTCAGCTTGCGGCCATGAATGCCGCCGGTGCTGTTGATCGTGTCGAAGTAGGTCTTGATGACGGCGATGTTGTCCTGCGCGTAGGCGCCGAGCGGGCCGCTATAGACGCCGGACTGGCCGATGACGATGGTGTTGCCGAAGGCGTCGGGCTTGGCGGCGGACACGTGTTGGCTGAACGCGATCAGGAACGACAGGACTGCGACTGCGGCTTTGCTCACCATTTTTTCCCTCCCAGGATGCGGGCTGCTTTGGCCCGCGTGTTGAAAAAGCGTCTATTCGTAGCGTCGTGCGATCATCTCCGCGACGCAGGCTGGCTTGTGCTGGCCCTCGATTTCGATCAGGGCGTGCCAGGTGTACTGGATGCCGCCGGGGATGTCTTCGAGCGCGGCGAGGGTGAAGCGGGTGCGGATGCGGTCGCCCGAGCGCACAGGGGCGGAGAAGCGCACGCGGTTGAGGCCGTAGTTGATGCTCATGCGGCCGCCCTGGACCTCGAGCGTCTCCATCATCATGTGCGGCAGCAGCGAGAGCGTCAGGTAGCCGTGGGCGATGGTCGCGCCAAAGGGCGACTCGGCTTTCGCGCGCGCCGGGTCGACGTGGATCCACTGGTGGTCGCCGGTGGCGTCGGCGAAGCGGTCGATTCGCTCCTGATCGACGGTCAGCCAGTCGCTGGTGGCGACTTCCTTGCCGACCCACTGCTTGAGGTCTTCGAGGTTCCTGATGGTGATCTTGGGCATGGCTCAGCTATCGATGAATTCGCGAATGAGTCGGTTCACTTCCCCGGGCCGCTCGTGGATGACCCAGTGCGAGCCGTCGGGGATGCGCTTGACGGTGAGCTGCGGTACCAGGGCGTCGAGGCCGTCGAGCAGCCCAGGCAGCAGGGCCGCGTCGCGTTCGCCCCAGATCACCAGCGTCGGCACGCGCACCGTGAAGGCGGCCGGGTCGAGTTGCAGGGCCGCCGGGCGGGGCTCCTCGGGGGTGGGCGGATGCAGCGGCGAGGCGCGGTAGAAGTTGAGGCTGGCGTCCATCGCGCCGGGCTGGGCCCACGCCTCGCGGTAGCGCGCCAATAGATCGGAAGTCAGCCAGCGCGGATCGGCGGTCGACTGAGACAGCATGGCGGCGAGGCGGGCGCAGTCGTTCTCCAGCAGCTTCTCCGGCGCGCCGGGTTTTCGCAGCCAGTTCATGTAGGCGCTGGCCGCCTGCTGGGCCTTGTTGTCGCGCAGCTCGCGGGCGAAGGTCACCGGGTGCGGCGAGTTGATGATGACCAGCTTCTCGATGTACTCCGGATGCGCCGCCGCCAGGTTCCACGCCGCCGCACCGCCCCAGTCGTGGGCCACCACGATGCAGGGGCGGCCGCCGAGGTGGTCGATCAGCCGGCGCAGGTCGGCGACGAGATGCTTGGGCCGGTAGGCCTTGACCTCGGCCGGCTTGCCGGAGAGGTTGTGGCCGCGCAGGTCGAGGGCGACGGCGTGGTGGTCGCGCGAGAACGCCTCGAGCTGGGCCTGCCAGGCGTGCCAGAACTCGGGGAATCCGTGCACGAACAGCATCAGCGGGCCGTCGCCGGCGTCGACGTAGTGCAGGCGCACGTCGTCGAAGTCCACATAATGATGTTGAAGGTTCACGCTGCCCTCAATCGCTTGCCGTCGAGCTTCGGCACGACGTCGTAGAGGCTCTTCTGCGCGGCGAAGTCGACCTCGCGGTCGAGGCGGCGCTCGAGCATCATGCGGCCGACGCGGGCGCGGCGCAGGCATTCGCCGGCCTCGCATTTCTCGTGCAGCAGCAGGGCGGCGAGGGCGGCGTCGGTGAATTCGTGTTCCTGTTCCTGCTTCGCGAAGAGCGAAACCAGGTAGCCGGCGCCGTAGAAGTCTTCCAGGTTGAAGTTGTCGGCCGAGCCGGAGCAGACGATCAGCACCGTCTCGTCGGCGTGGTGCTGCGCGATGTGCTTGACCACCGCCTCGCCGTTGAGCAGCGCCGCGGCGTAGACGTGGTCGGCCTCGCGCGACTTGGCGACCGCCACCGTGCCGTTGGTGGTGGAGTACACCAGCGTCCTGCCGGCGAGGTTCTCGGCGAGCAGGGCCAGCGGCGTCGGGTGCACGAAGCCGGGCAGGGTGTCGGCGTTGAGCTCGCCCGAGAGCACGCAGGCCCCGGCCGGGTGGCGCGCCGCCTCGGCCTGGGCCGCCGCGCCGTCGAGCGTCGGGATCACCTCGGCGGCGCCGTGCGCGAGGGCGGCGACCATGCTCGAGGTGGCGAAGAGGATGTCGAGCACGACCACCGTCTTGCCCGGCAGGCGCTGGGCGTCGAGCTCTTCCTTCTTCAGGAGGACGTGGATTTTCATTTCTTGTGGCTGCGCCGGTGCATCATGCCGTAGCCTTCCATCTGCATGACTTCCTCGCCGTTCTGGTTGACTACTTCCCAGCGGTTGCGCATCAGGCCGATGTGCGGCTTGCTCTCCAGCGGGCGCGCTTCCAGCACGACGCTGCGCACGTGCAGCGTGTCGCCGGGGCGCACTGGCTTCAGCCAGCGGATGTTCTCCACGCCGGGCGAGGCCAGGTTGGCGGATTCGAGCAGGTAGGCGTCGCACATCATGCGCATGCACAGGCTGCAGGTGTGCCAGCCGCTGGCGACCAGGCCGCCGAACTGGGAGTGCTTCGCCGCCTCCTCGTCGATGTGGAAGGGCTGCGGATCGAATTCCGTGGCGAAGCGGATGATGTCCTCCTTCGTCAGGGTGACGCCGCCGTACTCAGTGACGGAGCCGATGGGAAAGTCCTCCCAGTGGTATTTTTTGCTCATCCTTCGGATTCCTCTTTCGGTTTGACTTCCGGCACCACGGCGAAGACGGCGCTGGCGCGCAGGATGCGGCGCTCGCCGACGTGCAGGTAGCAGTTGGCGTAGGCGAGGCGGCTTCCGATGCGCAGGACGTCGACGTGGGCCTCGACCCAGTCGCCCGGCCAGGCGCTCTCGATGAAATCGGTGGTCAGGCTCACCGTCACCATCGGCTGCGGCGGCTTGCGGGCGTTGTAGAGCACGGTGCCGAGCGCGCTGTCGGCCATCGTGACCAGCATGCCGCCGTGCACAATGCCGCGCATGTTGGTGTGGCGCTCATCGATGCGCAGGCCGAGGACCAGCTTGCCGTCCTGCTTCTTGCAGTAGAGCGGGCCGTTCCGGGCAAGGAAGGGGCCGGTGTGCTCGATGGCCTTGAAGCCTTCGGGGATTTCGTTGGTCATGGTCAGGCGAACTTCGAGAAATCCGGCTTGCGCTTTTGCAGGAAGGCGCTGAAGGCCTCCTTCGCCGCCGGCGAGGCGAGCTGGCGCTTGAAGATATCGCCTTCGTCCTGCATCACCTGCGGCACGAGGGCGGCGATGGACTGCTTCATCAGGCGCTTGGTCTCGCGCAGCGAGGCGGCGGGCAGGGTGGCGAGCTTCTGTGCGCGCTCCTGCGCGTGGGCGAGCACTCCGGCGTCGGGCAGCACGGCGTTGGCGAGGCCGATCTCGCAAGCCTTGGCGGCATTGAAGGGCTCGCCGAAGAACAGCAGCTCGGCGGCGCGCGGATGGCCGGCGAGGCGCGGCAGCAACAGGCTGGAAGCGGCCTCCGGGCACAGTGCGAGATTGACGAAGGGCAGCTGGAAGCGGGCGCCTTCGCCGGCGTACACCAGGTCGCAGTGCAGCAACATCGTCGTGCCGACGCCGACGGCGTTGCCGGTGACGGCGGCGATGAGGGGTTTCGGCGCGGCAGCGATGTTGCGCAGGAAGCGGAACACCGGGCGGTCCGGATCGTCGGCCGGGCCGTCGAGGAAATCGGCGAGGTCGTTGCCGGCGGTGAACACCTCGGGCTGGCCGTGGATCAGCACGACGCGCACGGCGTCCTCGCGCGCGGCGCGTTCGAGCGCGTCGGCCATGGCGGCGTACATCGGGCCGGTGAGGGCGTTCTTCTTCTCCGGCCGGCGCATCTCGATGCGCAGGACGCCTGAAGCGAGTTCGGTGTGGATGTGTTCGGTCATGTCAGTGCTCCGTGTTCTTTGATCTCCATGATTACCCATGAGGCTCAGCCATACCTGCGCTTACTCTTCGACGCCACGGCGCAGCCACCGGATCGTCATTCCGGCGAACGCCGGAATCCAGAACGGCCGTTCCGGAAACGCAAGCCGCATCCTGGATACCGGCGTTCGCCGGTATGACGAGTTTGGAGCCGACGGGATGTCATGCTGAGCTTCATTGGCAATCAAGTTGATCTTTGTGGGAGCGGCGTCTACGCCGCGATTGCGCCCCGCAGGAAGTATCCTTGGGGTGCAGCCGCCCAATTCGCGGCGTGGACGCCGCTCCCACATGCCCTGCCAATCCCACATGAAGGGCTCAAAACCATTCGTCCCTCATCTCGCGGCAGGTCGGCTCCAGCGCGCGCAGCAGGGCATGCTGCGGCTGGGTCTTCGGCAGTTCCCAGTTGAAGAAGTAGCGGCAGGCGGCGAGCTTGCCGCGGTAGAAGTCTTCGTCCGCGGCATTATTGAAAGTCAGTCCCCGGGATGCGGCGACGGCCTGGCGCAGCCAGATCCAGGCGATTACGGTATGACCGAACATCTCGAGGTACACGCTGGAATTCGCCAGCGCGGCATCCATGTCGCGGCCGAGCGCCTCGGCGAGCAGGCGCGTGGTGACGCCGACCTCGGTGATCGCCGCGCCGAGCGTCAGCGCGTGCGCCTGCAGCTCGGGAACCGCGCCGGCCTCCTGCACGGTCTTCTGCACCTCGCGGCCGAAGAGCTTGAGTGCCGCGCCGCCGTCCATCATCACCTTGCGGCCGAGGAGATCGAGGCCCTGGATGCCGTGCGTGCCCTCGTGGATGGGGTTGAGGCGGTTGTCGCGGTAGTACTGCTCCACAGGGTACTCGCGCGTGTAGCCGTAGCCGCCGTGCACCTGAATGGCGAGGCTGTTGGCCTCCAGGCACCACTGCGAGGGCCAGGACTTGGCGATCGGCGTGAGGAGGTCGAGCAGCAGGCCGGCCTCGCGGCGGGCGGATTCGTCGGGCGCGCTGTTCTGCTCGTCGACCAGCCGCGCGCAGGTGAGGCACAGGGCGTAGCCGCCCTCGACGTAGGCCTTCTGCGCCAGCAGCATGCGGCGCACGTCGGCGTGCCCGATGATCTTCAGCTGCGGCGCCTGCGGATTCTTCGAGGCCGGATGCCGCCCCTGCGGCCGCTCGCGCGCGTAGTCGAGCGCGGCGAGGTAGCCGCGGTAGCCGAGCATCACCGCGCCCATGCCGACGCCGATGCGCGCCTCGTTCATCATGTGGAACATGTACGACAGGCCCTTGTGCGGCTCGCCGACCAGCTCGCCGCGGCATTGCCCTTTTTCGCCGAACGACAGCATGGTCGACGTCGTGCCGCGGTAGCCCATCTTGTGGATGAGGCCGGCGAGCGCCACGTCGTTGCGCGCGCCGAGCGTGCCGTCGTCGTTCACTAGATATTTCGGCACGATGAACAGCGAGATGCCCTTCACGCCGGGGGGGCCGCCGGGGATCTTCGCCAGCACGAGGTGCACGATGTTCTCCGACAGCTCGTGGTCGCCGGCGGAGATGAAGATCTTGTTGCCGGTGATGGCGTAGCTGCCGTCCGCGTTCGGCTCGGCGCGGGTGGTGATGTCGGACAGGCTGGAGCCGGCCTGCGGTTCGGTCAGCGCCATGGTGCCGAAGAAGCGGCCGGCGAGCAGGGGCTTGAGGTACTTCTCCTGCTGCGCGGGCGAGCCGAAGCGGCGGATCACGTTGGCATTGCCGATGGTGAGGAAGGGGTAGCCCGAGGTCGACACGTTGGCGCCCTTGAAGAGCGAGAAGCAGGCCTGCGTCATCGTCACCGGCAGCTGCATGCCGCCGAGGTCGTAGTCGTGGGCGGCGGCCATGAAGCCGGCGTCGATGAAGGCGCGCAGGGCTTCCTTCACCTCGGGGATCATCGACACGCTCCGGCCGTCGAACTGCGGCTCGTGCTCGTCGGCCTTGCGGTTGTGCGTGGCGAACTTCTCGGCGGCGATGGCCTCGGCCGTGTCCAGCGCGGCGAGGAAGGTCTCGCGCGAATGGTCGGTAAAGCGCGGCCGCGTCGTCAATGCCTCGGCGTCGAGGAGTTCGAAAAGGACGAACTCCAGGTCGCGGCGGTTGAGGATTTTTTCGGTCATGTCGACGTGCGGCGGCCAGGCTCCGTCATGCCCGCGATCGAAAACCCGTCATTCCCGCGGAGGCGGGAATCCACAGGCCGCATGGATCCCCGCTTTCGCGGGGATGACGAGGCGCGCGTTGAATCACGATTCCCATCACGCCGCCAGCAAGGTGTCGCTGAACAGCCCGAGGTGGTGGTCGGTGTTGCCGAAGGTGAGCTCGATCATGGTCAGGCGCTTGAAGTAGTGGCTGACGTTGAGCTCGTCCACCACGCCCATGCCGCCGTGCAGTTGCACCGCCTGCTGACCGACGAAGCGCGCCTGCTGGCCGATGTAGGCCTTGGCGGCGGAGATCGCGCGGCGGCGCTCGGCGGCGTCGGGGGAATCCACCTTCACTGCTGCCATCATGGCCATCGAGCGCGACTGCTCGGTGGCGATGACCATGTCCACCATGCGGTGCTGCAGCGCCTGGAAGCGGCCGATGGCCTGGCCGAACTGCTTGCGCGTCTTCAGGTATTCGAGCGTCGCCTCGTCGAGCGCGGCCATGATGCCGACGGCCTCGGCGCACAGCGCGGCGATGCCGTAGTCGAGCCCCCGCTCGATGGCCGGCAGGGCGCCGCCCTCGGGCCCGACCAGGGCATCCGCGCCGACGGCGACATTGTCGAGGCGGACTTCGGCGGCGCGACCGCCGTCCTGCGTGGTGTAGTTGCGCACGGTGACGCCCTTCGCCCTGGCGTCGACCAGGAACAGCGAGAGTCCCTTGCCGGTGTTGGCCGAAACAATCAGCGCGTCGGCGCTGCCGCCGCCGAGCACCACGCCCTTGGCGCCAGTGATCTTCCAGCCGGCGCCGTCCTGTTTTGCCGCCGTATTGACCAGACTGACTTTGTAGCGCGCCTCGCGCTCGTAGTGGGCCAGCGCCAGCATGCGCTCGCCGCCGGCGACGGCGGCCAGCAGCGCTTCCTTCTGCGCGGCGCTGCCGGCGTCGCGGATGAGTCCGCCGGCGACGATCGCCGTGGCGAGATAGGGCTCGAGCACCAGGCCGCGGCCGAAGGCTTCCATCACCAGCAGGGTGTCGACGGCGTTGCCGTTCATGCCGCCAAACTCTTCGGGGAAGGGCAGGGCCAGCAGGCCCAGCTCGGCGAACTGCGCCCAGTGGTCGCGGCTGAAACCGGTTTCGGATTTCGCCAGCGCGCGGCGCTGCTCGAAGCCGTAGTCCTTGGCGATGAAGCGGGTCAGGGTGTCGCGCAGGGCGTTTTGTTCGTCGGTGTAGTTGAAGTCCATGGCTTAATCCTTAATCCGTTTGTTTGGTCATTCCGGCGGAAGCCGGAATCCAGCACAGTCATCGTCACGTCGCCCAACGCCGTACTGGACTCCGGCTTTTGCCGGAGTGACGAGTTGCATTTTTCAGAGCCCAAGAATCATTTGCGCAATGATGTTTTTCTGAATTTCGTTCGAACCGCCGTAGATGGTCGTCTTGCGGTAGTTGAAGTAGTGGCCGGAGAGCGGCGCGGCGTAGTCGGCGCCGACCGGCAGGCCCTGCCAGGCGGGGTCGAGCGCCTCGGGCAGCCAGGGCAGGGCGTAGTGGCCGAGCGCGTGCATCTGCAGCTCGGCGAGGGTCTGCTGGATTTCCGAGCCCTTGATCTTGAGGATGGAGGCCTCCGGCCCCATCGCGTGACCTCCCTTCTTCTCCTTCTCGGCGGAAAGCACGCGCATGTTGGTGATCTCCAGCGCCATCAGCTCCAGCTCGACCTGGGCGATGCGGTCGCGGAAGCGCGCGTCCTCGATCATCGGCCGGCCGGCGGAAGTCTCCTTGCGGGCGATTTCCTTCAGGTGCTCAAGCGCCGCCTTGGAGCGGCCGACGCCGGCGATGCCGGTGCGCTCGTGGCCGAGCAGGAACTTGGCGTAGGTCCAGCCCTTGTTCTCCTCGCCGACGAGGTTCTGCGCGGGCACCTTGACGTCCTCGAACCAGACTTCGTTGATCTCGTGCTCGGCGTCGTTCATGATGATCGGGCGCACGGTGATGCCCGGCGTCTTCATGTCGATGAGCAGGAAGGAAATGCCTTCCTGCTGGCGGCCTTCCGAACTGGTGCGCACCAGGCAGAAGATCCAGTCGGCGTACTGGCCCAGCGTGTTCCAGGTCTTCTGGCCGTTCACCACGTAGTGGTCGCCCGCATTTGCGTTCACTCGTTCCGCCTTGGTCTTGAGCGAGGCGAGGTCGGAGCCCGAGCCCGGTTCGGAATAGCCCTGGCACCACCAGTCCGTGCCGTCCACGATGCGCGGCAGGAAGTGATCCTGCTGGCCCTTGCTGCCGAAGGCCTGGATCACCGGCGCCACCATCCTCAGGCCGAAGGGCAGCTGCATCGGCGCGCCGGCCTCGCCGCATTCTTCCTCGAAGATGTGCTGCTGCACGGCCGACCAGCCGGTGCCGCCGAACTTCTGCGGCCACATCGTCGCGCCCCAGCCCTTGGCGTGCAGCACCTTCTGCCAGCGGACGAAATCGTCCTTGGCGAGGCGCTTGCCGCCTTTCACCTTGGCGCTGATGTCCGTCGGCAGATGGCCGGTGACGAAGGCGCGCACCTCGGCGCGAAAAGTTTGTTCTTCCGGGGTGTAGTTCAGATCCATGCGGTTTCCTTATTGCTTCTTTGCGTTCTTGGCGGCGTAGGCTTCGAAGGCCGCCTTGCGGTCGGCGTTGACCTTCTGCGCGTGCGGCCGTTCGCCGATCATCTTCAGGTAAGCCTTGGCTTCGGGCAGCAGATCCTCGATGAAGTCGCGGCCGTAGGCCTTCTTGGTCGTCTGGGAGATGAGCGGCAGGTGTACCCAGGCGGCGCAGTCGGCGTGGGTGAAATCCTTGCCGGCGATATAGGGCTTGAAGCGCGCCAGGTGCGCCAGGCTGAGCATCCCTTTGCCGAGCTGCTTCTCCACTTCGAGCTTGGTCTCGTCGGAGACGCTGCCGCCGAAGAACACCTCGTAGTAGAGGCGCCGCGCCGGCAGCTCGATGTGCAGTTCGATGTGCTCGATCAGCTCGCGGCAGCGGGCGCGCTCGAAGGGTTCCTTCGGGTAGAGCGGCGGCTCGGGGTAGCTGTCCTCGATGTACTCGGTGAGCACCTGCGACTCGGTGAGCACACCGCGCTCTGTGCGCAGGAAGGGCACCTTGCCCATCGGGGAATCCTTGCGGAACTCCTCCTTCTGCGAGGGATAGGCCAGCTCCTCTTCGAAGGGCACGCCCTTTTCAAGCAGGGAGAGCTTGACCTTGTTGTAGTAGTTGCTGACGGCGAAACCGCAGAGTTTCAGCATGGTGTTCTCCTTTCCGGGCCCGTCATTCCCGCGAAAGCGGGAATCCAGGCCATCCGGTGGTTCATGGATCCCCGCTTTCGCGGGGATGACGCAAATAATCCCGGGCCTTGGCTCATGCGGCCTTCGGCGCCGGCTTGAACTGCAGCGCCTTGTACTCGAGGAACTCCTCCAGGCCGTACTTGCCCAGTTCGCGGCCGTTGCCGGACTGCTTGTAGCCGCCGAAGGGGGCCAGCGCGTTGAAGGCGCCGCCGTTGATGTCCACCTGGCCGGTGCGCATGCGGCGGGCGAAGGCGATGGCGCGCTCGTCGCTGCCGGCCCACACCGCGCCGGCGAGGCCGTAGGGCGTGCCGTTGGCGATGCGCGCCGCTTCGTCCTCGTCCTTGTAGGTGACGATGGACAGCACCGGGCCGAAGATTTCCTCCTGCTCGATGGTGCTGCCCGGTTTGACGCGGCCGAACACCGTCGGCTGCACGTAGTAGCCCCTGGTCAGCCCGGCCGGCGCGTCGGGGCCGCCGCAGAGCAGCTCGGCGCCCTCGGCGATGCCCTTGCGGATGAAGTCCTGCACGCGGTCGCGCTGGGCGGCGGAAATCAGCGGGCCGAGCTTGCTCGTCTCGGCGAAGGGATCGCCGACGGTGAACTTGGCGGCCGACTCGGCGGCGAGCTTCGCCACCTCGGCGTAGCGCGACTCGGGCACCAGCATGCGCGTGTGCGCCGTGCAGGTCTGGCCGGAGTTGAGGAAGCAGGCGTTCACCGTGCCGCGCACGGCGGCGGCGAGGTCGGCGTCGTCGAGGACCACTGCGGCCGACTTGCCGCCGAGTTCCAGCGCCACGCGCTTGACGGTCTGCGAGGCGAGTTCGGAGACGCGCTTGCCGGCGCGCGTGGAGCCGGTGAAGGAGACCATGTCGACGTCGGGATGGGTGACCATCGCCTCGCCGACCACCGGGCCGGTGCCGGTGACGAGGTTGAACACGCCCGCCGGCAGGCCGACCGAGTCGATGACGTCGGCGAGGATGAAGGCGTTGAGCGGGGCGACTTCCGAGGGCTTCAGCACCACGGTGCAGCCGGCGGCCAGCGCCGGCGCGACCTTGGCGGCGATCTGGTGCAGGGGATAGTTCCACGGCGTGATGGCGGCGACGACGCCGATCGGCTCGCGCAGCACCAGCGAATGGCCGACCTTCTCTTCGAAGGCGAAGTCGCCCAGCATGCGCGCATACATGCCGAAGGTGCCGATGGGCGAACCGGCCTGAATCATTGAAGACAACTTGAGCGGCATGCCGACTTCGCCGGAAATGGTGCGGGCGATGTCCTCGGTGCGCGCCTTGAGGCCCTCCTGGATCTTTTTGAGCAAGGCGGCACGCTCGGCGACCGGCGTGGCGGCCCAGCCGTCGAAGGCGCGGCGCGCGGCGGCGACGGCGGCCTGCACGTCGGCGTAGTCGCCTTCGGGGATGCGCCCCATGACCTCTTCGGTGGAGGCGCTGAGGACGTCGATGGTTTTCTTGCCTGCTGCGGCCGTCCAGCGGCCGTCTATGTAGAGCTTGTCTCTGATCTGCATGGGGTCTTTCGCTTGGAGTTGTTTACAAACCGCGAATCGAACGATACCATGCTTTCGAATAAATCGAAATGCCATTCCGCAGAGCGAAATATGCGCCAACCGCGTCGTTCCCGCGAAAGCGGGAATGACAGGATAAGTCCGATCCCGTACCCCTTTTATCAGCAAGCCATAGGACTGAAAAGATGACTCAAGCAGCCTATTCGAAGCACGGCGCCGTCGCCGTGATCGCCATGAATAACCCGCCGGTCAACGGCCTCGGCTACGAACTGCGCAGCGGCATCGTCGCCGGCCTCGACCAGGCCCTGGCGGACCCCGCGATTTCGGCCCTCGTGCTGATCGGCTCTGCCCGCGCCTTCTCCGGCGGCGCCGACATCAAGGAATTCAACTCGCCCAAGGCGCTGGCCGAACCGAACCTGAACACGGTGATCCGCGCCATCGAATCCGCCGGCAAGCCGGTCGTCGCTGCCATCGGCGGCGTCTGCATGGGCGGCGGCCTCGAGCTGGCGCTCGGCTGCCATTACCGTGTCGCCGTGGCCAATGCTTCGATCGCCCTGCCGGAAGTGAAGCTCGGCATCCTGCCCGGCGCCGGCGGCACGCAGCGCCTGCCGCGCCTGCTGGGTCCGGAGGCGGCGCTGAACATGATCGTCTCCGGGACCATCGTGCCCTCCGACCAGCTGAAGGGCACACCGCTCTTCGACGAATTCATCGACGGCGACCTGCAGGCCGGCGCGGTGGCCTTCGCCGAGAAGGTGGTGAAGGAGAAGCGGCCGCTCAAGCGCGTGCGCGACCTGAAGATCGACTACCCGAACGCCGACGCCTTCTTCCAGTTCGCCCGCAACACCGTCGGCGCCATGGCGAAGAATTTTCCGGCGCCGCTGAAGTGCGTCGACGCCGTCGCCGCGGCGGTGGGCAAGCCCTTCGACGAGGGCATGAAGCTGGAGCGGGAATCTTTCGTGTACCTGGTGCAGACGCCGGAGTCGAAGGCCTTGCGCCACGCCTTCTTCGGCGAGCGCGCCGCTTCGAAGATCGGCGACGTGCCGGAAGACACGCCGACGCGCAAGATCGAAAAAGTCGGCGTCATCGGCGCCGGCACCATGGGCGGCGGCATCGCCATGAACTTCCTCAATGCCGGCATCGCGGTGACCATCCTCGAGACGAAACAGGAGGCGCTGGAGAAGGGCGTCGGCATCATCCGCAAGAACTACGAGAACTCGCTGAAGAAGGGCAAACTGACGCAGGAGAAGCTCGATCAGCGCATGGGCCTCTTGAAGCCGACGCTGTCCTACGACGACCTGAAGGACTGCGACCTGATCATCGAGGCGGTATTCGAGGAGATCGGCGTCAAGGAGCAGGTGTTCAACAAACTGGACGAGGTCGCCAAGCCCGGCGCCATCCTCGCCAGCAACACCTCGACGCTGGACGTGAACAAGATCGCCAATTTCACCAAGCGGCCGCAGGACGTCGTCGGCATGCATTTCTTCAGCCCGGCCAACGTCATGAAGCTGCTGGAAGTGGTGCGCGGCGCCGCCACCGCCAAGGACGTGCTGGCCACCGTCATGCAGATCGCCAAGAAGATCAAGAAGACGGCGGTGGTCTCCGGCGTCTGCGACGGCTTCATCGGCAACCGCATGATCGAGCACTACGGCCGCGTCGCCGGCTTCCTCGTCGAGGAGGGGGCCACGCCCTGGCAGGTGGACAAGGCCCTGGAGAAATGGGGCATGGCGATGGGTCCCTTCCGCATGGGCGACCTCGCCGGCAACGACATCGGCTGGGCCATCCGCAAGCGCCGCTACGTCGAGAAGCCCGACGTGAAATACGCGAAGATCGCCGACAAGCTGTGCGAATTGGGCCGCTTCGGCCAGAAGACCGGCATGGGCTGGTACCGCTACGAAGCCGGCAAGCGCGACGCCATTCCCGACCCCGTCGTCGAGAATCTGATCGAGGACTATCGCAAGGAGCAGGGCATCGTGCCGCGCAAGATCGGCGACGAGGAAATCGTCGAGCGCTGCATCTACGCCCTGGTGAACGAGGCGGCGCGCCTGATCGAGGAGGGCATCGCCCAGCGCGCCTCGGACGTCGACATGGTGTACCTCACCGGCTACGGCTTCCCGCTGCATCGTGGCGGCCCGATGCTCTACGCCGACCAGGCCGGCCTCTACAACGTCGTGCGCGCCGCGCAGCGCTTCGCCGCCGAGTCGGGCGACAAGTTCTGGCAGCCGGCGCCCCTCCTGGCGAAGCTCGCCGCCGAAGGCAAGACGTTTAATTAGGGATTTCAGGAGCAGACAATGACCGATGCCGTAATCGTTTCCACCGCCCGCACCGCGCTTGCCAAGTCCTGGCGCGGCAGTTTCAACATGACCCACGGCGCCACCCTCGGCGGCCACGTCGTGCAGCACGCCGTCGCCCGCGCCGGCATCGACCCGGCCGAGGTCGAGGACGTCATCATGGGCTGCGCCACGCCCGAGGGCGCCACCGGCTCCAACATCGCGCGGCAGATCGCGCTGCGCGCCGGCCTGCCGGTGACGGCCGCCGGCGTCACCGTCAATCGCTTCTGTTCATCGGGCCTGCAGACCATCGCCATGGCGGCGCAAAGGGTGATCGTCGACAAGGTGCCGGTGATGGTGGCCGGCGGCGTCGAGTCGATTTCCTGCGTGCAGAACGAAGCCAACCGCCACATGATCATGGAGGCCTGGCTGAAGCAGAACAAGCCTGAGGTGTACTGGCCGATGCTGCAGACCGCCGAGACGGTGGCCAAGCGCTACAACATCCCGCGCGAGCTGCAGGACCAGTACGGCGCGCGCAGCCAGCAGCGCGCGGCCGCCGCCCAGGCCGCGGGCAAGTTCAACGACGAGATCGTGCCGATCACCGTCACCATGGGCGTCGCCGACAAGGAATCCGGCCGCCTGCTCACCAAGGAAGTGACGGTCTCCGCCGACGAGGGCATCCGCGCCGACACCACCTACGAGGGCGTCGCCAAGATCAAGCCGGCGATCCCCGGCGGGGTGATCGCCGCCGGCAACGCCAGCCAGTTCTCCGATGGCGCCTCGGCCTGCGTGGTGATGGACGCGAAGCTCGCCGAGAAGCGCAACCTCAAGCCGCTCGGTATCTTCCGCGGCTTCAGCGTCGCCGGCTGCGAGCCGGACGAGATGGGCATCGGCCCGGTCTTCGCCATCCCGCGCCTGCTCGAGCGCAGCGGCGTGAAGCTGGCGGACATCGGCCTGTGGGAACTGAACGAAGCCTTCGCTGTGCAGGTCATCTACTGCCGCGACAAGCTGGGCATCCCCGACGACCGCCTCAACGTGAACGGCGGCGCCATCGCAGTGGGGCATCCCTACGGTGTCTCCGGCGCGCGGCTGGTCGGCCATGCGCTGATCGAGGGCAAGCGCCGCGGCGCCAAATACGTCGTCGTCACCATGTGCATCGGCGGCGGCCAGGGCGCCGCCGGCCTGTTCGAAGTCTGCTAAGGGGAAATGAGATGAGCGTGAAGAAGCTGTTCGACCTGACCGGCAAGGTCGCCCTGATCACCGGCGGCTCGCGCGGGCTCGGCCTGCAGATGGCCGAGGCGCTGGGGGAGATGGGCGCCAAGGTGGCGATTACCGCGCGCAAGGCCGACGAGCTGAAGGAGGCCGAGGCGCATCTGAAGAAAATGGGCATCGAGGTGCTCACCGTCACCAACGACCTGTCCAAGTTCGACCAGATCCCCGCCATGGTGGATGCCGTGGTGGCGAAGTACGGCACCATCGACATCCTGGTGAACAACGCCGGCGCCACCTGGGGCGCGCCGGCCGAGGATCATCCGGACGAGGCCTGGAACAAGGTGATGAACCTCAACATCAACGCCATGTTCTTCTTGAGCCGCGAGGTCGGCAAGCGCTGCATGATCCCGCAGAAGTCCGGCAAGATCGTCAACATCGCCTCGGTGGCCGGCCTCTCCGGCAGCCCGAAGGGCATGAATGCGATCGCCTATCACACGAGCAAGGGCGCGGCGGTGAACTTCACCCGCACGCTGGCTTCGGAGTGGGGCCGCTACAACATCAACGTGAACGCCATCTGCCCGGGCTTCTTCCCCTCGAAGATGTCGCAGGGCCTGCTGAGCCAGATTGGCGACCACATCGTCGATGCGACGCCGCTCGGCCGCCTCGGCGGCGACGAGGACCTGATGGGTACGGTGGTGTTCCTCGCCTCGGATGCTTCGCGCCACATCACCGGCCAGTACATCGCGGTGGACGGCGGCGCCTGCATTTCGAAGTGATCGCGTGAAAAGAGAGAAGTTCTTCGGGCTGGACATCCCCTTCATCGACCTGCTGAAGGTGAAGGCCGAGCACTGGGAGAAGGGGCGCGCGGTGGCGTCCATCGAGATGCGCCCGGAGCTGCAGAACAGTTGGCATTACGCCCACGGCGGCGTGGTGATGACGCTGCTCGACGTCACCATGGGCTCGGCGGCGCGCAGCACCGTGCCGCACGCCGCCGGCGTGGTGACGGTGGACATGAGCGTGAGCTTCGTTTCCGCCGGCCAGGGCCGCCTGACGGTCGAGGCGCGTGTGCTGAGGAGCGGCGCCTCGATCATCTTCTGCGAAGGCGAGATGCGCGACGAGGCGGGCGAACTGGTGGCCAAGGCGATGGCCTCCTTCAAGGTGAAACGCAAAGTCAGTCACGGCGATACGGCGGGCTGACTGTCGTCCTCGCGGAAGCGGGGACCCATGGATTCCCGCTTCCGCGGGAATGACGAGATGGTGATGATATGACCGAAACCAACAAGCAGATTCTTTTGGCCAGCCGCCCCACCGGCTGGGTCGAGCCGTCCAACTTCAAGCTGGTCGAGACGCCGGTGCCGCAGATCACGGACGGCCAGGTGCTGGTGCGCAACCACTGGCTGTCGCTCGACCCCTACATGCGTGGCCGCATGAACGACGCCAAGTCGTATGCCCAGCCGGTGAAGCTCGGCGACGTGATGGTCGGCGGCACGGCGGGCGAAGTGGTGGCCTCGAAGCATCCGAAGTTCGCCGTCGGCGACAAGGTGGTGGGCTACCTCGGCTGGCAGCTCTACGGCGTCAGCGACGGCACCATGCTGCAGAAAGTGGACGACCGGCTGATCCCGCTCTCGGCCTACCTCGGGCCGGTCGGCATGCCCGGCGTCACCGCTTGGTACGGCCTGATGGACCTCTGCGCCCCGAAGGCCGGCGAGACGGTGGTGGTCACCGCCGCCTCGGGCGCGGTGGGGAGCGTCGTCGGCCAGCTGGCGAAGATGAAGGGCTGCCGTTCAGTAGGTATCGCCGGCGGGGCGGAGAAGTGCCGCTACGTCGTCGACGAACTCGGCTTCGACGCCTGCGTCGATTACAAGGCCGGCAACCTCTGGAAGGACATCAAGGCGGCGACGCCGGACGGCATCGACTGCCTGTTCGAGAACGTCGGCGGCGAGATCTTCGACACCCTGCTCGGGCGCATGAACGCCTTCTCGCGCATCGCCCTGTGCGGCCTCATCTCGCAGTACAACTCGGAGCCGCACGCCATGAAGAACATCGGCTCGGTGCTGGTCAACCGGATCAAGATGCAGGGCTTCATCGTCTCCGAGCACCTGGAGCGCTGGCCGGTCGCGCTGCAGGAGCTGGGGCAGGGCGTCGCCACGGGGAAGATCAAGTACCGCGAGACCGTGGCGCAGGGGCTGGAGAACGCGCCGCAGGCCTTTATCGGCCTGCTCAAGGGCGCCAACCTCGGCAAGCAGCTCGTGAAATTGATATGAGCGAAGGTTCCAAGTTCACCGGTACGCGTGCCGTCTCGCCGCAGCATGCCTTCGACAGCGGGCGGCTGGCCGATTGGCTGCGCAGCCACGTCGAGGGTTTCTCGGGCGAGCTGACGGTGGAGCAGTTCAAGGGCGGCCAGTCCAACCCGACCTTCCTGCTCTCCGCAGGAAACAAGAAATACGTCATGCGGCGCAAGCCGCCCGGCAAGCTGCTGCCCTCGGCGCATGCCGTCGACCGCGAATACCGCGTGATTTCCGCGCTGGCGAAGACCGACGTGCCGGTGGCGAAGAGCTACGCGCTGTGCCAGGACGATGCCGTCATCGGCACCGCCTTCTACGTCATGGACTACGTCGCGGGCCGCATCCTGTGGGACCCGGCGCTGCCGGGCCTGCAGCCGTCCGAGCGCGCGGCCCTCTTCGACGAGATGAACCGCGTCATCGCCGCCCTGCACAGCGTCGACTACGCCGCGGTGGGCCTCGCCGACTACGGCAAGCCGGGCAGCTACTTCGCGCGCCAGATCGACCGCTGGAGCAAGCAGTACCGCGCCTCCGAGACGGAGAAGATCGAGGCCATGGACAACCTCATGGCCTGGCTGCCGGCCAACATCCCGCCCGGCGACGAGACGCGCATCGTGCACGGCGACTACCGCCTCGACAACGTCATCTTCCACCCGAGCGAGCCGCGCATCCTCGCCGTGCTCGACTGGGAACTGTCAACCCTCGGCCATCCGCTGGCGGACTTCGCCTACCACTGCATGGCTTGGAGGCTGTCGCCCGGCATGTTCCGCGGCATCAACGGCTGCGATCTGGAGGCGCTCGGCATCCCGGGCGAGCAGGAGTACGTCGCCATGTACTGCCGCCGCACCGGACGCGCCTCGATCCCGGCCGCCGAGTTCGAGTACTACCTCGCCTTCAACATGTTCCGCCTCGTCGGCATCCTGCAGGGGATCATGGCGCGCGCCCTGCAGGGCAACGCCTCCAGCCAGGAAGCCGTCGAGACCGGCAAGCGCGCCCGCCCGCTCGCCGAGGAAGCCTGGCGCCAGGTGGAAAAGATTATCGCCGGGAAGATATGACACGCCTTTTCGTCATCCCCGCGAAAGCGGGGATGACGAAACCATTGAATATTTTATCGAGGACCACCATGGATTTCGCACACTCTGAAAAAGTCCAGGCGCTGCAGCAGCGGCTCAACGCCTTCATGGACAAGCACGTCTACCCGAACGAGGCCGCCTTCGACGCCGAGCTGGAGGAGAACCGCAGGAAGGGCAATGCATGGGTGCCGACGAAGGTTATCGACCAGCTCAAGGAGAAGGCGAAGGCCGAGGGGCTGTGGAACCTGTTCCTGCCCGAGTCGAAGCTCGGCGCCGGTCTCACCAACCTCGAGTACGCGCCGCTGTGCGAGATCATGGGCCGCTCGCCCATCGCGCCGGAAGTCTTCAACTGTTCCGCGCCGGACACCGGCAACATGGAAGTGCTGGTGCGCTACGGTTCGCCGGAGCACCAGAAGCAATGGCTGCAACCCCTGCTCGACGGCAAGATCCGCTCCGGCTTCGCCATGACCGAGCCGGCGGTGGCCTCCTCGGACGCCACCAACATCGAGGCCAGCATACAGAGAGTAAAAAGCGGTGACGGCGACCATTACGTCATCAACGCGCGCAAGTGGTGGACCTCCGGCGCGCCCGACCCGCGCTGCAAGATCCTCATCTTCATGGGCAAGACCAGCCCGGACAACGTCAACCGCCACCAGCAGCAGTCGATGGTGCTGGTGCCGATGGACACCCCGGGCGTCACCATGCTGCGCCCGCTGACGGTGTTCGGCTACGACCACGCCCCGCACGGCCACGGCGAGGTGGACTTCAAGGACGTGCGCGTGCCCGTCTCCAACATCCTGCTCGGCGAAGGCCGCGGCTTCGAGATCGCGCAGGGCCGCCTCGGGCCGGGCCGCATCCACCACTGCATGCGCCTGATCGGCCTGGCCGAGCGTTCGCTGGAGCTGATGTGCAAGCGGGCGCTGAAGCGCGTCGCCTTCCACCGCCCGGTGGCCGACCAGGGCGTCACGCGCGAGCGCATCGCCAACGCGCGCATGCTGATCGATCAGGCGCGCTTCCTCACCCTCAATGCCGCCTGGATGATGGATACTGCCGGCAACAAGGTGGCGAAGAAGGAGATCGCCATGATCAAGGTGGTCGCGCCGAACATGGCCTGCCAGGTCATCGACTGGGCCATCCAGGTGCACGGCGGCGGCGGCGTGAGCGATGATTTCCCGCTGGCCCACGCCTACGCCCACGCCCGCACCCTGCGCTTCGCCGATGGCCCGGACGAAGTGCACCGCAACCAGATCGCCAAGTACGAGCTGGGCCGCTATCTCGAGGAGAAGTAACCGCGTCGACAACAAGCTGCACCAACCAAGGAGGAGAGAAACCATGAAAAAGATCGGCAACCGCATCACCCTGGCGCTCGGCGCCCTGCTGCTGTCCGGCAGCGCCTTCGCCCAGGTCAGGATCGCCTACATCGACCCGCTCTCTGGGCCCTTCGCCAACGTCGGCGAGGCCGGCCTGAAAGGCTTCAAGGAAGCCGCCGAGATCCTGGTCAACCAGAAGGGCGGCATCATGGGCCAGAAGCTCGAGTTCACCGGCTTCGACAACAAGGGCAGCCCGCAGGAGACGCAACTGCAGCTGAAGGCCGCCATCGACCAGGGCTTCCGCTTCGTCACGCTGGGCAACGGCTCCGGCGCCGCCCATGCGCTGATCGACGCCGTCAACAAGTGGAACGAGCGCAACCCGGACAAGACGGTGCTGTTCTTCAACTACGCCGCGGTCGACCCGACGCTGACCAACGAGAAGTGCAGCTTCTGGCATTTCCGCTTCGACGCCAACACCGAGATGAAAATGGAGGCCATCACCAACTTCCTGAAGGGCGACAAGACCCTGAAGCAGGTCTTCATCATCGGCCAGGACTACGCCCACGGCCACCAGGTCGCCAAGTACACCAAGGAACTGCTGGCGAAGAAGCGGCCGGACGTGAAGATCGTCGGCGAGGACCTGCACCCGATCGGCCGCGTCAAGGACTTCGCGCCCTACATCGCCAAGATCAAGGCTTCCGGCGCCGACACGGTGATCACCGGCAACTGGGGCAACGACCTCTCGCTGCTGGTCAAGGCGGCCAAGGACGCCGGCCTCAAGGCGCGCTTCATCACCTACTACGCCGGCGGCCTCGGCACGCCGCAGGCCATGGGCGCCTCGGGCGAGGGCAAGGTGCTGCAGCTCACCGAATGGCACATGAACGTGCCGACCAAGTCGACCGAGAAGTTCGCCCTCGACTTCAACAAGAAGTACCCCGGCATCTGGTTCTACTATATGCGCGTGAACACCATGGTCGAGATGGTGGCGAAGGCCATGAACGACGCCAAGTCGACCGATCCGAAGCAGGTGGCCCTGGCGCTGGAGAACATGCGCTACAAGGCCGAGAACGGCCAGGTGTGGATGCGCAAGAGCGACCACCAGCTGATCCAGCCGCTGTTCATCTCGATCTTCAGCAAGCAGGACGGCAAGGCGGTGAAGCACGACTCGGAGGGCACCGGCTTCGGCTGGAAGACCCTGGCCTCGATCTCGGAGCAGGAGTCCGAGCGTCCGACTTCCTGCGTGATGGCGCGGCCGTAAGGCAAAAGTCAGTCGCTGCGATACGGCGGGGGCGGGCATCGCCGCGCCCCCGCCGGCCGCGGCGTTCCGTTGCTGCCTTGGCCTGGAGGTAATCGGGTGGAATTCGTCGCCATTTCTTTGCTGAACGGCATCACCTACGGCCTGCTGCTGTTCATGCTGTCGAGCGGCCTCACGCTCATCTTCAGCATGATGGGCATCCTCAACTTCGCCCACGCCAGCTTCTACATGCTGGGCGCCTACTTCGCCTACCAGATCAGCACCTGGACGGGTTTCTGGCCCGGATTGCTGGTGGCGCCGCTGCTGGTCGGCGCCGTCGGCGCGGTCGTCGAGCGCCACGGCCTGCGCCGCGCGCACAGGTTCGGCCACGTCGCCGAGCTGCTGTTCACCTTCGGCCTGGCTTTCCTCGTCGAAGAGGTGGTGCACCTCGTCTGGGGCAAGTCCTCGGTCGACTACAAGGTTCCCGTGGAACTGGATGGCACGCTGTTCACCCTGTTCTCCACCGACTTCCCGATCTACAAGGGCTTCATGATGCTGGTCTCGGTCGGCATGCTGCTGGCGCTCTACGCGCTGCTGACCCGGACCCGCATCGGCCTCATCATCCAGGCCGCGCTGACGAAGCCGGAGATGGTCGAGGCGCTCGGCCACAACGTGCCGCGCATCTTCATGCTGGTGTTCGGCGGCGGCACGGCGCTGGCCGGGCTGGCCGGCGTCATCGGCGGCAACGCCTTCATCACCGAGCCGGGCATGGCGGCGGCGGTCGGCAGCATCGTCTTCGTGGTGGTGGTGGTCGGCGGCCTCGGCTCGCTGGCGGGCGCCTTCGTCGCCTCGATCCTGATCGGCTGCATCCAGACCTTCTCGATTGCGATGTCGATCTCGATCACCGATGTCTTCGCGCTCGTCGGCATCAGCCTGCCGCAAGGCTCGCAGGTGGCGCGCCTGACCATCACCCAGCTGGCGCCGATCCTGCCCTACCTGCTGATGGTGGCGATCCTGGTGTTCCGCCCGCGCGGCCTGATGGGATCGCGCGAATCATGACTTCCAGCCTTGTTTTCAGCCGCGGCCGGCTGCTGCTGTGGGGCGGCTGCCTGCTCGTCGCCTGCGCGCTGCCGCTGGTCTTCAAGAGCGGCTTCCTCATCTCGCTGCTGTGCCAGATCGGCATCATGGTGGTCTTCGCGCTGTCCTACAACATGCTGCTGGGGCAGACCGGGCTGCTGTCCTTCGGCCATGCGGTGTACTACGGCCTCGGCGCCTTCATCACCATGCATGCGCTGAATTTCATCGGCAAGGGCGGCGGCCCCTTCGTCACGGCGCTGCTGCCGCTGGCCGGCGGCCTGGCCGGCCTCGCCGCCGGCATCGTGCTCGGCTACGTCACGACGAAAAAGGCCGGCACCACCTTCGCCATGATCTCGCTCGGCATCGGCGAGCTGGTCGCCGCCTGCGCGCTGATGTTCCCCGGCTTCTTCGGCGGCGAGGGCGGCGTCTCCGGCAACCGCGTCGTCGGCAAGGAAACTTTCCTCGGCTTCACCTGGGGGCCGCAGGTCGAGATGTACGGCCTCATCGTCGCCTGGGCCTTCGTCGCCGTGGTGGCCATGTACGCCCTGACGCAGACGCCGCTCGGGCGCATGGCCAACGCCGTGCGCGACAACCCGGAGCGCGCCGAGTTCGTCGGCTACGACCCCCAGCGCGTGCGCTACCTGATGCTGGTCCTCTCCGGCTTCTTCGCCGGCATCGCCGGCGGGCTGACGGCGCTCAACTACGAGATCGTCACCGCAGAGACGCTGAACGCCCACACCTCGGGCGTGGTGCTGCTGATGACCTTCGTCGGCGGCATCGGCTTCTTCTACGGCCCGGTCATCGGCGCCGTGCTGATCACCATCATGCAGATCGTCATCGGCAGCCTGACCCACGCCTGGCTGCTCTACTTCGGCCTGTTCTTCCTGTTCATGGTGCTGGCGGCGCCGGGCGGCATCGCCAGCGTGATCGCGCTGCAGCGCGCGCTGTGGCAGGCGGGCCTGCTCGGCCGCATGCTGCCGCATTACCTGGCGACGGCGATTCCGGTGGCGGTGCTGCTGGCCGGCCTGGTCGGCATGGTCGAGCTGGCCTACGCGCTGCTGGCCGGGGAGGGCGCCACGGCGGGCGACGAAGCCGTGCGCGTGCTCGGCATGCAGCTGCATCTGAGGAGCGCCCTGCCCTGGGCAACGGCCCTGGCCGTCAGCGCCGTCGGCGCGGCCGGTCTGTTCTGGATCGGCGGCCGCATGAAGAAAGCCTGGAACGAGACGCTGTCGACGCTCAACGGAGACAAGGCATGAGCCTGCCCGCCATCCGCCTTGCCGGGCTGAAGAAGAACTTCGGCGCCAGCGAGATCATCCGCGGCGTCGACCTCGACATCCATGCCGGCGAGCGCCACGCCATCATCGGCCCCAACGGCGCCGGCAAGTCGACCCTGTTCCACCTGATCAGCGCGCGCATTCCCGTTTCCGGGGGCGCGATCGAGCTGAAGGGCGAGAACGTCGTCGGCCTGAAGCCCTTCGAGATCAACCGCAAGGGGCTGTCGCGCAGCTTCCAGATCACCAACATCTTCCACAACCTCTCGGTGTTCGAGAACCTGCGCTGCGCCGTGCTGTGGTCGCTCGGCTACCGCTATTCCTTCTGGCACCGGCTGGCCGGGCTGACGGACGCGCGCCTGCGCGCCGAGGCGGTGATGGAGGACATCGGCCTCGCGCGTCGCCGCGACACGCCGGCCGGCATCCTCACCTACGCCGAGCAGCGCGCCCTGGAGATCGGCATCACCATCGCCAGCGGCGCCGACGTCATCCTGCTCGACGAGCCCACTTCCGGCATGAGCAAGGACGAGACGGAGGCGGCGGTGGCGCTGATCCGCCGCGTCACCGAGGGCAAGACCCTGGTCATGGTCGAGCACGACATGGGCGTGGTGTTCGGCCTGGCCGACCGCATCACGGTGCTGGTCTACGGCCAGGTCATCGCCACCGGCACGCCCGAGGAGATCCGCGGCAACGCCGCGGTTCAGGAAGCGTATCTGGGAACGAGCGTGAACCATGAGTGATACCCGCCCCATGCTCGAGGTCGCCGACCTGCACGCCTACTACGCCAAGAGCCACGTCCTGCACGGCGTGAACCTGCGCGTCGATGCCGGCGAGATTGTCTGCCTGCTCGGCCGCAACGGCGTCGGCCGCTCGACCACCGCCAAGGCCGTCATGGGACTGGTCACCGCCCGCGGCAGCGTGCGCTTCAAGGGCCGCGAACTCCTCGGCCGCAAGGCCTACGAGATCGCGCATTGGGGCGTCGGCTACGTTCCGGAGAACCGCGACGTCTTCGCGGGGCTCACGGTGCGGCAGAACCTGATGCTCGGCGTGAAGGACCCGAAGGCCTTCGCGCGCGGCGAGACGCGCTGGTCGATCGACGACATGTACCGGCTGTTCCCGCGCCTGAAGGAGCGCGACGGCACCGCCGCCGGCGTGCTCTCCGGCGGCGAGCAGCAGATGCTGACGCTGTGCCGCACGCTGATG
>CAZASE010000014.1:0-51428 GCA_964487715.1 uncultured Rhodocyclaceae bacterium
TCCGCCGGGATTTTGATTCCGGCATGCGAAGGTTCGAATCCTTCCTCCCCAGCCACGATTCGGAATGCGGGCAGGTGATCCACCTGCCCGCAGCGTTTGCAGAAACGGATTCATCCTCAACCGCGGGGCGCGCATGGCCTACGACAGCCTGATGGTCTTTACGGGGAACGCCAACCCCAAGCTTGCTGCCGACGTGGTCAGGCGACTGAACATCTCGCTCGGCCGTGCCACGGTCGGCCGCTTCTCCGACGGCGAGGTGAACGCTGAAATCATGGAGAACGTGCGCGGCAAGGATTGCTTCATCCTGCAATCGACCTGTGCGCCGACCAATGACAACCTGATGGAACTGATCATCATGGTTGACGCACTCAAGCGCTCGTCCGCGGGACGCGTGACGGCGGCGATTCCCTACATGGGCTACTCGCGCCAGGACCGCCGGCCGCGCTCGGCCCGCGTGGCGATCTCGGCCAAGGTGGTGGCAAACATGCTGCAGGCGGCGGGCGTCGACAGGGTACTCACGGTTGATCTGCACGCCGACCAGATCCAGGGTTTTTTCGACATCCCGGTGGACAACGTCTATGCGGCACCGATCCTGCTCGGCGACATCTGGAAGAGCCAGTACAAGGACCTGCTCGTCGTTTCGCCGGACGTCGGCGGCGTGGTGCGCGCGCGGGCGCTGGCGAAACGCCTGGAATCGGATCTCGCCATCATCGACAAACGGCGCCCGAAAGCGAACGTATCCGAGGTCATGAACATCATCGGTGAAGTCGATGGCCGCACCTGCGTCATCATGGATGACATGGTCGATACCGCCGGCACACTGTGCAAGGCGGCACAGGCGCTGAAGGACCACGGTGCCGCCAGGGTCCTGGCCTACTGTACCCATCCGGTGTTGTCTGGCAGCGCGGTGGAGCGCATCGGCGATTCGGTGCTCGACGAACTGGTCGTCACCGATACCATCCCGCTGCGGGACGAGGCACGCGCCTGCCCGCGCATCCGGCAGATATCCGTCGCCGAGTTGCTGGCGGAAACGATGTTGCGAATCAGCAACGAGGAGTCGGTTTCCTCGTTGTTCATGGAGTAGTTCCTTTAACCCCCTGCCTGGTCGCGGGCAGGTTTTTCGTGGAGCAATACAATGACAATCGAATTCAACGCAAGCAAGCGCGAACTGCAGGGCACCGGAGCGAGCCGCCGCCTGCGCCGCGCCGGGCGTGTTCCGGGCATTCTCTACGGCGGCAGCCAGCAGGCCGCCCAGGCAATCGAGGTCGATCACAACCAGATCTACCACAGCCTGAAGCTGGAGGCGTTTCACGCCTCCATCCTGACCATGAACATGGATGGCGAAAAGCAGCCGGTATTGCTGCGCGACGTCCAGCGGCATCCCTTCAAGCCGCTCGTGCTGCACGTGGATTTCCAGCGCGTCGCCGCTGATCGGAAGATCCACATGCGCGTCCCGCTGCACTTCGTCAACGCCGACATCGCTCCCGGCGTGAAGCTGCAGGGCGGCGTGGTCACCCACGTGCTGAATGAACTGGACATCAGCTGCCTGCCGGGCGACTTGCCGGAGTTCATCGAAGTGGATATGAAGGAAGTTTCCGTCGGCCATTCGGTGCACGCAAAGGACCTGAAAATGCCGACGGGCGTCGAGGCGGTCCTGCATCGCGGCGAGAACCCTGTCGTGGCAACCATTGTCGTGCCGCGCGGCACCACCAGCGAGGATCTGGCTGCCGGCGAGGAAGCGGCAGCCGCAGCCGCTCCGGCCGCCGGTGCAGCCGCGCCGGCGGCTGCGCCGGCCAAGCAGACCGAGAAGAAGTGACGGGTTTCGCGGCGGCCAGTTTGCCGCGAACCACCTGACGCTTGGCTGCGCCGCGCCTCATCGTTGGCCTCGGCAACCCGGGTGCCGAATACGCCGAAACGCGGCACAACGCCGGTTTCTGGCTGTGCGAACGCCTGGCGGGTGCGCTCGGTGCGGCGCTCAAGCGCGAGGCGCGTTTTCATGGCATCGCCGGCCGCTCGTCCGGCCAGGTTTGGTGGTTGCTGCCGCAGACTTTCATGAATCGCTCCGGCCAGGCGGTGGCTGCGCTGACGCGCTTCCATCGCATTCCACCGGCGGAGATCCTCGTGCTGCACGACGAACTGGACCTTCCACCCGGTGTATTGCGCCTGAAGTTCGGCGGCGGACTGGGCGGGCACAACGGCCTCAAGGACATTGCCGCGCACCTCGGCACGCAGGACTTCTGGCGCCTGCGCATCGGCATCGGCCATCCCGGTGACCGCAATGAAGTCGTCGACTACGTGCTGAAAAAGCCGCGCAGCGAGGAGCGCGCGCTGATCGAGGCCGCGCTCGATCGCGCCGTGCAGCACTGGCCCTTCATTGGGCGCGGCGAATTCCCTGCCGCCATGGAAAAAATCAACGCCAAAGGAATGTCATGAGTCTCAAATGCGGCATCGTTGGTTTGCCGAACGTCGGCAAGTCGACCCTGTTCAATGCGTTGACCAAGTCCGGCATCGCGGCGGAGAACTATCCCTTCTGCACCATCGAGCCGAATGTCGGCGTCGTCGAAGTGCCGGATCCGCGGCTGGCGCAACTCGCTGCCATCGTGCATCCGCAGCGCACCCTGCCGGCGGCCGTCGAGTTTGTCGACATCGCTGGCCTGGTTGCCGGCGCGTCGCGCGGCGAGGGCCTGGGCAACCAGTTCCTCGCCAATATCCGCGAGACCGACGCGATCGTCCACGTGGTGCGCTGCTTCCACAACGACAACATCGTGCACGTATCCGGCGACGTCAGGCCGCTCTCGGACATCGAGACCATCGAGACCGAACTGGCACTGGCCGATCTGGCGACCGTTGACAAGGCGCTGGCGCGCTACCGCAAGCCGGCGCAGGCCGGCGACAAGGAAGCCAGGCTGCTGGTGGCGGTACTGGACAAGTGTGCAGCCGTCCTGAACGAGGCCCGCCCCGTACGCTCGCTCGATTTGTCGCGCGAGGAGCGTGCGAATATCCAGCCGCTTTGCCTGATTACCGCCAAGCCGACGCTGTATGCCGCCAACGTCGATGAGAAGGGCTTCAGCGACAATCCGCTACTGGCCGCAGTGGAAGCCCATGCCGGTGCGGAAGGTGCTCCGGTGGTTGCCTTCTGTGCCGCGCTGGAAGCGGAAATCGCCGAGCTCGACGATGAGGACAAACAAGTGTTTCTTGCCGACGTCGGCCTGGCGGAGCCGGGCCTGAACCGGCTGATTCGCGCCGGCTACCAGCTGCTTGGGCTGCAGACCTATTTCACTGCCGGCGTGAAGGAGGTGCGGGCGTGGACAGTGCCGGTCGGTGCGACGGCGCCGCAGGCCGCCGGCGTGATCCATACCGACTTCGAGCACGGTTTCATCCGCGCCGAAGTGATCGCCTTCGCCGACTTCATCGCCTGCAACGGCGAGAGTGGCGCGCGGGAAGCCGGCAAGATGCGCCTGGAAGGCAAGGATTACGTCGTCCGCGATGGTGACGTGATGCACTTCCGCTTCAACGTCTGAGCCCGGGTGGCACGCGGCCTCCCGGGGTCCGCGCACCCTCAGAAGGGCGACGCCGCCGCCGGGTCGAGCAGCGAGGACAGCGGCGTTGCAGGCTTGCGCGCCTGTTCGGCCGCCCATTGGCGCGACTTGTAGAACGTCGACGTCCAGCTCAATTCGGCCAATCCGCCGTCGCCCGCCGGCTTCTCCGACCGTAGTCTGGACAGGTCGAAATCCGCCGCTGCAAGGAGCTGGCAGGCGAATTCATCCGCCTCTTCCTGCTGTGAGCGCTCGACGACGGTCTGCGCGGCGGCCGAACTGCCGAATGCGGCGGCGAACTTCATCAGTGCACCCCAGGGCACGAGGAAGTCGAGCAGTACGAGGGAGGCGACGGTGGTGTTGGTCAGCGCCAGATTCGTGGCGAGCGAGGCGGTGAAGCCCGCCGATGCGGCTTCGCGATGGTGGGCGTGGGCCAGCCGGCCGACTTCACGCGCCACCACGAAAGCCAGTTCCTCTTCGTTGAGGTCGAGGGCCGCGACGCCGGTGTGCACGGCAATCTTGCCGCCCGGCGAGGACGATGCGCCCGGCGCCGCATCCTCGGCGATGAATACCTCGATGCGCGGGATGCGTGCGGCGAGTTCCGGGCTGAGCTGTGCCGCGGCCGGCGCAAGCCGCGCCGCAATCGCCTCTATTCGCACCGACAGGAGCCCGGCTGCCGGGTCTGCCGTGCAGCTGTCGTCTTGCGCCGGGCAGGTCACCAACACCGCGCGCGGCGTCGCAAAAATCGCAAACTTGAGGTCGGCATAGGCAGTGTGGATCGGCTCGACCAGAACATTCAGCTGCTGTCGGCCACTGACCGGCGAGGCGGAGCAACCGCCGACGATGGCAGCCACACATGTCGCAACGCAAACCAGCAGGACGGCGCGCAAGACAGCCTTCCGGGAACGATTCAGGCGCTAGGCTAGCACTCCCGGCCCGGGAATGGGCGGGGGTCGGGACTTCCGTGTCAGGTGCCGGCGGTGGGCACACCCGGGGCGGCTGGCGTTGCGGCCGGGTTGCGCTGTCCGGCCAGCCGGTAGCAGCGGCCACCGGCGCGCTTGGCGTCATACATGGCGATATCCGCCTGCTGCAGCAGGCTTTCGGCATCTGTCGCGTGGAGCGGGAAGACGGCGATGCCGATGGAGGTGCCGAGCGTGAATTCGCGCCTGCCGGCGGCCACCGGAGCGGCAAATGCGTCGAGCACCTTTGCGGCCACGCGAGCCGGATCACCGTCCTGCGCCACCTCCGGCAGCAGCAAAACGAATTCGTCGCCGCCCAGGCGGGCGACCGTGTCGGTTTCGCGCACGGTGCCGCGCAGTCGCTGGGCAATGACATTCAGAACGCCGTCGCCGGCCGAGTGACCGAGCGAGTCGTTGATGCTCTTGAAATCGTCCAGGTCGAGCAGCAGCAGGGAAACCCGATTGCCGGTGCGCCGCGCCAACGCCAGCGCCAGATCGAGGCGGTCCGCCAGGAGGCGGCGGTTGGGCAGGCCGGTCAGCGTGTCGTGGTGTGCCAGATGGCGATACTGCTCGGCGGCGCGCACCCGCTCGGTGATGTCGGTGCCGGCGCCGTGGTAGCCGGCGAAGTCGCCGCATTCGTCGTAGGCCGGATTGCCGCTGATCGAGAACCAGCGCATCTCGCCGTCGGCACGCACCATTTGGTATGCGAAGTCGCGGAACGGCAGGTGCGCTTCGAGCGTGTCGCGGTGCGCCCGCCACTGGTCTTCATCGACGCCGCGGATGAACGGGATTTCCCAACGCCGCCTGCCGAGCACCTGCTCATCGCCATGGCCGGACTGGTCGACGGCGGTACCGGAGACACGCGTTAAACGGAATGCGGCGTCGATTTCCCAATACCAGTCCGTTGACAACGCAACCAGGTCGCGGAACCGCTGCTCGCTGACGCGCAGTTCCGACTCGATGCGCAGCCGCTGCGAGATGTCGGTGCCCATCCAGACGATACCCAGATCGAGGTTGGCCGGGTCGACCGACATGCCGCTGACCTCGGCCGAAAACAGGTCGCCATTGAAACGGCGCAACTGCACGACGGCGCGATAAACCTTGCCCTGGCCGAGAACCGGCATGCATTGCCGCGCGAATGCGCTCCAGTTCTCGTAATTCGGCCACCATGCCCACGCCGGCTTGCCGATCGCCTCCTCGACGCTGCAACCAAACAGGTCGGCCCACTGGCGGTTGCATTTGACCAGGTAATGCGGGCGCAGCAGACCGATCGCCTCCGCCGCCGAATCGAAGATTACGGCCTGTTCCATGGCCAACGCCTCGCTTTCGAAGCGTTTGGCGAAGGTCAGGCGGAGGCTCCGGTACAGGTGGTCGTGCAGGCTGAACAGCATCGCCACGAAAATCAGCACGCCCCAGCCGGCCGCCGACAGGCCATCCGGGCCGATGAACAACAAAGGGATCGCGGCCAGTGCGACGATCGGCACCATGAAAGCCAGGAAGGCCAGCCGCGACACGCACAGTACGCCGGTGGCGCCAAGGCTGATGGTGCAAAGGGTCAGTATGACGAACAGGCGCTCGAAGGCGCTCGTCCCGGGCAGCAGCAGCCAGATCAGCGAGCCCCAGACGAGCCCGCCAAGGGCGACCTTTGCTGCAAAGGCGCGCTCCCAGAGCCGCGGGTCGCGGGCCTCACTCCGCTGAAAACCGAGGTAGAGCCCGAGGCTGAGACACAGATAACCGCCCATCGCCGCCAGCCACGCCAGCAGAGGTCCGCCGGCGACGGAATTCCACAGCCATGCGCCGACGAGGACGGCGCCGGCGAGATTGACCACGATGGAGTTGCGCGACAGCGCGTAGAGCAGCCTGACCTGCTCCGCCTTGCTCGCCGTCGTCACGTCGGCTGTCCAGGAATCCTTAACGCCGCTTTTCTGCACTGCCCCTCCCGACCGGATCGTCGCCACCGGCGGGATCCTTGCAATCCGGCGATGCTACCGACACCCGCCGCGGCAAGCTGTGAAAACCATCACGGAATTGCAACCCGTCGCCAAGCCACAGCGCGCACCGACCTGCTTTCGCGCGACGCGCGGCATGGCTATCATGGCCGCATGCAGCCCGCACCGGCCTATATCGGACGATTCGCCCCCTCGCCGACGGGCCCCCTGCATTTCGGTTCGCTGGTCGCCGCAGTCGGCAGCTATCTCGACGCGCGTGCCGCGCGGGGGGTATGGCGGGTCCGCATCGAGGACGTGGATTTGCCGCGTGCCGTTCCTGGCGCAACCGACTCGATCCTGCGCACCCTGGAGAAATTCGGCCTGGCCTGGGACGGCGAGGTGGTCTGCCAGAGCCAGCGCAGCGCGTTGTATCGCGCGGCGTTCGAACGCCTGCGCGACGCCGGTTGGGTGTTCGCCTGCGCCTGCAGCCGACGGGAGGTCGCCGACTCTGGCCTGGCACCCGATGGCGCGCCCCGCTACCCGGGCACCTGCCGCGCCGGTTTGCCGCCCGGCCGGTCTGCGCGGGCCTGGCGCCTTCGGGTCGAAGCCGGCCGGGTATGCTTTACCGACGCGCTGCAGGGGCGCATCTGCCAGGATGTCGCGGCCGAGGTCGGGGACTTCGTCATCCTGCGCGCCGACGGCCTGTTTGCCTACCAGTTGGCGGCGGTGGTGGACGATGCGGCGCAAGGCATCACGCAGGTCGTTCGCGGCGCCGATTTGCTCGACTCGACGCCACGCCAGGTCAGCCTGCAGCGCTGCCTCGGCCTGTCGCAGCCGGACTACCTGCACCTCCCGGCTGCGCTGAATGCGCGGGGAGAGAAGTTGTCGAAGCAGAGCTTCGCCCGATCGATTGAGGCGCGACGGCCGCAGGACGTACTGGTGGCGGTGCTGGAATTCCTTGGACAGGCCCCGCCGCCCGACCTTGCCGCGGCCGAGCTCGACACCTTGTGGCACTGGGCCGTCGCTCATTGGCAGCGCACGCGCCTGCCGGCTTGCCGCGCGCTGCGTGCCAGGGAAGAATTCTCGGGAAAGGAATTGCCGACATGATCGATGACGCCGCCGGGCTTCGGCGCATTCTGGGCTGCAACCGCCGCATTGCCGTCGTCGGGCTGTCCGCCCAGTGGCATCGCCCCAGCCACTTCGCCGCAAAGTACATGCTGGCGCACGGCTACACCGTTATTCCGGTCAATCCGGCTTACACCGAAGTGCTGGGACAGCCGTGCTACGCCTCGTTGCGCGACGTTCCCGCGCCGGTGGACATGGTCGACTGCTTTCGCCGCACCGAGGAGATTCCGGCCATCGCGGCAGACGCCATCGCCATCGGCGCGCGCGTGCTGTGGCTGCAGATCGGCTTGATCCATGCGGCCGCGGCGCAAGCGGCCGAGGCCGCCGGGCTGGAAGTGGTCATGGATCGCTGCGTCAAGATCGAACATGCCCGTCTGTTCGGCGGCCTCAACTGGTTCGGCGTGAACACAGGTATTGTTTCAGCGCACCGGCCGTCCTGCCCGGAACTGCCGCGCGAGTAGCACCGCTCAATGCATGCTGCCGTAGCCGGCAACGCCGATCATCAGGCGCACGACGGAGTAGGCCAGCCAATTGATGGCGCGTCGGTACCAGGGCTTGCGCCGCCACGCCTCCCGCTGCAGTTCGCGCGCACCGGAGGCGATTGCCGCCAGCAGGCTGGTGCGCAACCCGGCGGCGAAACCGTCGTCGCGCACGACCACGTTGGCTTCGCGCGCCAGCAGCAAGCTGAAGGGGTCGATGTTGCTGGAACCGACCGTTGCCCAGTTGCCGTCGATTACCGCAACCTTGGCGTGCAGGAAGCTGTGATGGTATTCGAAGATGCGGACATGGCCCGCCAGCAAGGCACCGAACAGCGCCTGGCTGGCGAAATGCAGGAGGAAATACTCGACGCGGCCTTGCAGCAGGATGGTTACCCTGACGCCGCGACGCGCGGCATCGAGCAGGGCGTGACGAAAGCGCAGACCGGGCAGGAAGTAGGCGTTGGCGAGCAGGATGTCGTGCCTTGCATCGGCGATGGCATCGAGGTAGGCCTCTTCGATGTCCCGCCGGTGCCGCAGATTGTCGCGGATGATCAATGCGGCGATCACGGCACCGCATGCACCTGGTGCAACCGCCAACGCCGGCGGCGCGCGCAGGCGGCGACGAAAGCGCGCCCAGGCGACGCGCTCCCACAACTGGCGCACGGCACCGTGGAGGTGGGCGAGCAGCGGGCCTTCGATGCGCACCGCATAGTCGTAGCGCGGCGGCGTCTGCCCCGGCGTATTCGCGTCGTCGATGATGTTGATGCCGCCGACGAAGGCGACCTGTGCGTCGACCACCGCCAGCTTGCGATGCAGGCGCCGCAGGCGCCGCCGGTGCAGCCGGAAGGGGGCGATTTCCGGACGATAGACCAGGACGCGCACGCCGTCCGCTTCGAGGGCCGGTTTCAGGCGAAGCGGGAAATCGCGCGCACCGAAACCATCGACCAGCAGGTGAACGGCGACGCCGCGGCGTGCGGCGCGCGACAGGGCCGCCGCGATCAGGCGGCCAGTGTCGTCGTCCTCGAAGATGTACGTCTCGAGATACAACTCGCGCTGTGCCGCATCGATGGCGGCGCGCAGCGCCGGGAAATAGGCGGCGCCGGATTCGAGCAGCGTGATGCGGTTGCCGGGGACGAATTCCGCCTTCATGGCGGCTATGTTACTTGAGCGCTATGTGGGCCGATAGCGCTGCGTGGTCCGATATCTGCGACCATGGCAGACCGAAATGCACGTCCGATCGTTCGATGGAAAATCCCCGGACGTATATCCGGTCGAGGCGGAATACCGGCAGCTTGGCGGGATAGCTGCGCGCCGGCCGGCCGTTGGCGCCGCCAAAGACCTCGATCATGCCGAGGCGCTCGGCGATGAGCCCGCCGGCGCGGTTGTGCCAGTCGTTGAAGTCGCCGGCGATGATCAGCGGGGTGTCGTGGCCGGCAACCGCCTCCATCCGTTCGGCGAGCGCCTGCATCTGCCGTCGCCGGGCCGCCGCGGTGAGTCCAAGGTGCACGCAAACGCAATGCAACGGCACGTCCCAGCCCGGCACGGCCACCTCGGTATGCAGCATGCCGCGCCGTTCGAAGCGCAATTCCGAGATGTCCTGGTTGTGCGAAGAGAGGATAGGGAAGCGCGACAGGATCGCATTGCCATGATGGCCGTGGTCGTAGATGGCATTGCCGCCGTAGGCGGTTTCCGGCCAGACGCCCTCGGCGAGAAAATCGTGCTGCCCCTGCGCCGGCCAGTCCTCGTGCCGTTCCGCGTGACCCTCGTGCAATCCCTGCACCTCCTGCAGAAAGACGATGTCCGGGTCCAATCCGTGCAGGTGCTGGCGCAGGACGTGAATCATCATGTGCGCCTTGAACTGCGAGAAGCCTTTGTGGATGTTGTAGGTGCACACATGCAGGCTGCGCACCGGCGCGGCGGCAAGCGGCGCGGCCGGCGGCCGGATCTGGCGGCGGGTGACGGCCGGCCGGACCACCTCAGGAAGCTTCGAGCATGCGCGTGAGCGCGATCTTGGCCAGGCCGGCCTCGTGCGGCGGCACCGCGATGCGGTTGACGACGTGGCCGTCCGCGAGGTTCTCCAGACACCAGGCCAGGTGTTGCGGATCGATGCGTCCCATGGTCGAGCACATGCACACCATCGGCGCCATGAAGCGCACCTGCTTGCCCTCGGCTTTGACCTCCTCGGCGAGGCGGCTGACCAGATTCAGCTCGGTGCCGACCAGCCAGTGCGTGCCGGCCGGCGCGGCCTTGACGGTCTTGATGATGAACTCGGTCGAGCCGACGTAATCCGACTGAAGGCAGACGTCAAAACTCGTTTCCGGGTGCGAGATCACCAGGCCGTCAGGATGCTCCTCGCGGAAGCGCTGGATGTGTCCCGGTTGGAACATCTGGTGCACCGAACAGTGGCCCTTCCACAAGAGGATGCGCGCACTGCGCACCTGCGCCGCCGTCAGCCCGCCGTTCTCCAAGTCGGGATCCCACACGAGCATCTGGTCGAGCGGCAGCCCCATCTGGTGGCCGCTCCAGCGGCCCAGGTGCTGGTCTGGAAAGAACAAGACTTTCTCGCGGCGCGCGAACGACCATTCGAGGATCTTCGGCGCATTGCTCGAGGTGCAGACGATGCCGCCGTGTTCGCCGCAGAAAGCCTTCAGGTCGGCGGCGGAGTTGATGTAGGTGACAGGCGTGAACAGGGCGTCCGGATCGCCGGCAAGCACCTGCAGTTCGCGCCAGCAGCGTTCGACCTTGGCCAGGCTCGCCATGTCGGCCATGGAACAGCCGGCGGCCAGGTCGGGCAGAACGGCGATCTGTTCCGGCTTGGACAGGATATCCGCCACCTCGGCCATGAAATGCACGCCGCAGAAGACGATGTACTCGGCGTCGCTTTGCGCCGCCAGGCGCGACAGCTTGAGCGAGTCTCCGGTCAGGTCGGCATGACGGTAGACGTCGGCGCGCTGATAGTGGTGGCACAGGATGACCGCACGGCGGCCGAGCCGGGCGCGCGCGCGCGCGATACGCTCCTGCGCGGCCTCGTCGGCGAGCGCGTTGAAATGGTCGAACTGGATGGCGGTGGCATGCATGGTGCGGTGGTCAGGATTGCTGCCATGGCAGGCCGGCTGCGCGCCAGCCGCCGATCTTGCCGCGCTGGCCGAGGGCGTCGCGGTCGCCCTCGAACCCTTCGAGGACGTTGTAACAGTCGGCAAAGCCGGCCGCGGTCGCCGCCGCCGCGCTGTGGTGCGAGCGCTGGCCGCTGCGGCAGATGAACATCAGCAGCGATTCGGCGTCGAGCTGGTGCCGCAGTTCGGTGACGAAGTGCGGGTTGAGGGCGAAGCCCGGATAGATCTGCCACTCGATCTCGGCGGCGCCGGGAATGCGGCCGGTGAAATCGAGCTCGGCGCGCGTGCGCACGTCGACCAGGCGCGCACCCGGCGCCAGCTGCCACACCATGTGGGCTTCGGTCGGGGTCAATGCGCCTTCGTAGGGCAGGCCCAGCTGCTTTGCCCGTTGCTGGGCGAGGGCCAGGATGTCGGTGAGTTTTCCCATGGGGCTTCTGCGCTTACAATCGCAGGCTCGAAAGTATACGCGAAACGGAAATGCCCCGCGAACAAATGGCGAGCCGCAGCGAGCAGGTCGATCCGCAACGTTACCGCGAGGCCAGCCGCGCGACGTGGATTTCCGCGGCACTCAACCTGGCGCTGACCGTTGCGCAGATGGCCGTCGGCTGGCTGGCGCATTCGCAATCCCTGGTCGCCCACGGGCTGCACTCGTTCTCCGACCTGCTATCGGATTTCCTCGTGCTCTACGCCAACCGCAAGGGCAGCCATCCGGCCGACGGCGAGCACCCATACGGACATGCGCGGGTTGAAACCGCCGCCACGCTGGTTCTCGGCGCCTCCCTTTCGGTGATCGGTTTCGGCATCCTGTGGGAGGCGACGCTGCGCCTGCAGACGGTTGCCGAACTGCCGCCGGTGGAGATGATGGCGCTGTGGGTGGCACTCATCACCGCCGCCTCCAAGGAATTCCTGTTTCGCTATCTGTTCCGCGTCGCCGAGCGCCTGCGATCGCCCATGCTGGCGGCGAATGCCTGGCACACGCGCGCCGATGCCGCATCGGCACTGGTGGTGGTGGCCGGCATCGCCGGCGCGCTCATGGGGTGGGCCTTCCTCGACCTGCTCGCTGCGGCGATCATGGGTTTCATGATCCTGCGTATGGGGCTCAAACTGGCCTGGGATTCACTGCAGGAGCTGATCGACACCGGCCTTGACCAAGAGGAGGTTGAGGCGATCCGCCGGACGCTGCTGGACACTCCCGGCGTGCTCGACCTGCACGAATTGCGCACCCGCCGGATGGCCCATCAGGCCCTCGTCGATGCACATGTGATGGTCGATCCGCGCATCAGTGTTTCCGAGGGCCACCGGTTGGGCGAGCAGGCTCGGCGGCGCGTGCTCGACGCTTTCCCCGCAGTCGCCGACGTGCTGGTGCATATCGACGCGGAGGAGGATCAGGCCCTGATGAGCCGTGGCGGTGCTTCGCCGGAACTGCCTGATCGCGACACCCTGGTCGCGCATCTGCGCGGGCTTTTCGGCGAAGCCGTACCGCCGTTCGAGAAGACAGTACTGCACTACCTGGGAGATCGCGTCGAGGCGGAGGTCTTCCTGCCCGCCGAGTACTGCGCGGATCCGGCGCGCATCCGTGCGCTGCAACGGCACATCGGAGTCGCCCTGGCGTCGGACCCGTACTTCAAAACGGTCTCGCTCAATGTGCGGGTTGCACCAGAATAGGGCATTGCGGGGTTGTCTTGCACCGAAAGAGGGCAAAGCGTTTCCGCGATCGACGACATATTCCTTGTGGCACAATAGCATCCCTTTTTCTGCTGTTGGCACAGAAACTGCTAAAGCCGACAGCATTGCTGTTTTCGTTTTCCGGATCAATCTAGCTAGGAGAAAGTCATGTCGCCTCAAGAGGTCATCAAGCTGGTTAAGGATAGGGAAGTCAAGTTCGTCGACTTCCGTTTCACGGACACGCGCGGCAAGGAGCAGCACGTCGGCGTGCCGGTCAAGCACTTCGGCCTCGACAAGTTCGAATCCGGCCATGCCTTCGACGGCTCGTCGATTGCCGGCTGGAAAGGCATCCAGGCCTCCGACATGCTGCTGATGCCGGATCCCGTCACTGCCTATGTCGATCCGTTCATGGACGAGACCACGCTGGTGATTTCCTGCGACGTCGTCGAGCCGGCCGACGGCAAGGGCTATGACCGCGATCCGCGCTCCATCGCCAAGCGCGCCGAGGCCTACCTGAAATCCACCGGTGTGGGCGACACCGCCTACTTCGGCCCGGAGCCCGAATTCTTCATCTTCGATTCCGTCGAGTGGTCGGTCGACATGTCCGGTTCCTACTCGAAGGTCTTCTCCGAGGAAGCCGCCTGGGCGTCCGCCGACAAGTTCGAAGGCGGCAATACCGGCCACCGTCCGACCGTCAAGGGCGGCTATTTCCCCGTGCCGCCGGTCGATAGCCTGAACGACATCCGCGCCGCCATGTGTCTGGCGCTGGAGCAGTGCGGCGTCGAGGTCGAGGTGCACCACCACGAAGTGGCCACCGCCGGCCAGTGCGAAATCGGCACCCTGTTCAACACCCTGGTGCGGCGCGCCGACCAGACGCAGGTGCTGAAATACTGTGTGCACAACGTCGCCCACAGCTACGGCAAGACCGCCACCTTCATGCCCAAGCCCATTGTCGGCGACAACGGTTCCGGCATGCACGTGCACCAGTCGATCTGGAAGGACGGCAAGAACCTGTTTGCCGGCAACGGCTATGCCGGCCTGTCCGAACTGGCCCTGTATTACATCGGCGGCATCATCAAGCACGCGCGCGCCCTGAACGCTATCACCAACCCCGGCACCAACTCCTACAAGCGTCTGGTGCCCGGCTTCGAAGCGCCGGTCAAGCTGGCCTACTCGGCCCGCAACCGCTCCGCCTCGATCCGCATTCCCTACGTGCAGAGCGACAAGGCGCGCCGCATCGAAGTGCGTTTCCCGGATCCGACCGCCAACCCCTACCTGGCCTTCACTGCCATGATGATGGCCGGCCTCGATGGCATCCAGAACAAGATCCACCCGGGCGATCCGGCCGACAAGAACCTCTACGACCTGCCGCCGGAAGAGGATGCCAAGATCCCGACCGTCTGCTCCTCGCTCGACCAGGCGCTCGACTACCTCGACAAGGACCGCGAGTTTCTCACCCGAGGCGGTGTCTTCTCCAACGAGATGATCGATGCCTACATCGAACTGAAGATGGAGGAAGTCACGCGCTTCCGCATGACCACCCATCCGGTCGAGTACGACATGTACTACAGCCTGTAAGCGAGACCCGCTGCGGGCGGAACGTCCGCTGGGTTCAAGGAACGGACGGCCAGCGCCGTCCGTTTTTTGTCCACCCTTCGTCCGCAATAGACGTTGAATTGCCGAGAAACTTGGCATACACTTCAAGCGGGTTCTGGGAAAGAGGCGGAACATTATGAAAAATCGACGTTTTCACGGCTTGTTGCTGATCGGAATTGGCGCCGGCATGGTTGGTGCGGCGCATGCCGACGTGTTCAAGTGCGTCGACGCGGACGGGCACGTGACCTACACCAACGCGAAGACCACTGCCAAGGGCTGCAAGGCGCTGAGCCAGGACCAGCGTGTATCCACCGTGCCGGGCCGCGCCACCCCGTCCCCCTCCAGCTTTCCGCGCGTCGACGCCGATACCCAGCGTTCGCGCGACAGCGACCGGCGCAATATCCTCGAAAACGAACTCGCCACCGAGCAGCGCAATCTCGATAGCGCCAAGAAGGATCTGGCGGAGCAGGAGGCCACCGCCCGGCCGGACGAGCGCAATGTCGGCGGCGGCATCAACCAGGCCAAGCTGCAGGAGCGGGTGCGGCCGTGGAAAGACCGCATTGCCCTGCATGAAAGAAACATCGAGGCGCTGCGCAAGGAAATCGCCAATCTCAAGTAGCTGCGCCGCCGTCGGCACGTCATGGTGCGGATTTTGCTAACCTGTTCGGCATGGTCCCACCGGCGCACCTCTCGTCGTCCCAATTCGGCGGTCTCGACCTCCTCTCGTCGGCGGTCATCCTGCTTGATGCCGAACTGGTAATTCATCACGCCAATCCGGCGGCGGAGAACCTTTTCGCCGCCAGCGCCAAGCAGATCGTGCGGCACCCGCTGGCCGAACTGCTTGGCGAGCCGCCGGGCCTGTCGGCGGCGCTCGACAATGCCGTGCGCAACAACTGGAGCTATACCGGCCAGAACATCCGCATGCTGCGCCCGGGCGCGGAGCCGCTGCAGCTGGATTGCACCGTGACCCCGGTCGACGCCGGTCCGGTGCGCGTGCTGATCGAATTTCGTCCGATCGACCAGCAACTGAAGACGGCGCGTGAAGAGCGCCTGGCCGAGCAACAGCAGGCCAACCGCGAGCTGATCCGCAACCTGGCGCACGAGATAAAGAATCCCCTGGGGGGCATACGCGGTTCGGCGCAACTGCTCGAACGCGAACTCAACAGCCCGCAACTGACCGAATACACCCAGGTCATCATCAAGGAGGCGGACCGCCTGCAGGAGTTGATGAACCGGCTGCTCACGTCGCACCGGTTGATGCATCCGCAACCGGTCAGCATTCACGAGATCCTCGAACGGGTGCGCCACCTGATCCATGCCGAGTTTCCCGCCGTCACGGTGCGTCGCGACTACGACATCAGCTTGCCCGACCTCACCGGCGACCGTGAGCAGCTCATCCAGGCAATACTCAACATCGCCCGCAATGCCGCGCAGGCGCTCGACGGCAGCGGCGACATCGTATTCCGCACCCGCGCCTTGCGCCAGGCGACGCTGGCCAAGCGCCGTTACCGGTTGGCGCTGGCGCTGGAAGTGATCGACAACGGGCCCGGCATTCCCGAAGCCATTCGCGAACAGATGTTCTATCCGCTGGTCTCCGGCCGCGAAGGCGGCAGCGGCCTCGGGCTGACACTGGCACAAAATTTCGTCGCACAGCATCATGGCGCGATCGAGGTCGACAGCCGTCCCGGCCGTACCTGTTTCAAGCTCATGCTGCCCCTGCCAAACCTTAGTCAGGAAAGCCAATGAACCCGGTCTGGATTATCGATGACGACCGTTCCATCCGCTGGGTGTTCGAAAAGGCGCTGGCGCGCGAGGACATCGCCTTCAAGAGCTTTGCCTCCGCCTCGGAAGCACTCGCCGCGCTCGATGCCGGCGCGGCGCCGCCGCAGGTTCTCGTCTCGGACATCCGCATGCCCGGTGAATCCGGACTGTCGCTGCTGCAGAAGGTCAAGAGCCGCCATCCGCAAGTGCCGGTGATCATCATGACGGCGTATTCGGACCTGGATAGCGCGGTGGCCGCGTTCCAGGGCGGCGCCTTTGAATACCTGCCCAAGCCGTTCGACATCGACCAGGCAGTGGACCTGGTGCGGCGCGCGATCGAGGAAAGCACGCGGCAGGAGAGCGCACCCGAGACAGCGGCGATGGCGCCGGAAATCCTTGGCAAGGCTGCCGCGATGCAGGAAGTCTTCCGTGCCATCGGCCGTCTCAGCCAATCGCACGCCACCGTACTGATCAACGGCGAATCGGGCACCGGCAAGGAGCTGGTTGCGCGGGCGCTACACCGGCACAGCCCGCGCGCCGACAAGCCGTTTGTTGCCATCAACACGGCCGCCATTCCGCGCGACCTGCTCGAGTCCGAGCTGTTCGGCCACGAACGCGGTGCCTTCACCGGCGCCGCCGCGATGCGGCGCGGCCGCTTCGAGGAAGCGTCCGGCGGTACCTTGTTTCTTGACGAAATCGGCGACATGCCGGCCGAACTGCAGACGCGTTTGCTGCGCGTGCTGTCCGACGGAAATTTCTATCGTGTCGGCGGGCACCAGCCGATCAAGGCCAATGTGCGCGTCATCGCGGCGACGCACCAGAACATCGAGGAACGGGTGCGGCAGGGCCTGTTTCGCGAGGACCTGTTTCACCGCCTCAACGTCATCCGCTTGCGCCTGCCGGCGCTGCGCGAGCGGCGCGACGACATTCCGCTCCTGGCGCGGCATTTCCTTCAGCACAGTGCGCAGGAACTCGGCGTTGACGCGAAGCGCTTGTCCGAAGCCGCGCTGAAGTTCCTTGCCGCGCTGGAATTTCCCGGCAACGTCAGGCAACTCGAAAACCTGTGCCATTGGCTGACCGTCATGGCGCCGGGGCAGGTTGTGGACATCAACGACCTGCCGCAGGAATTGCGCGAGCAAACGCCGCGCGAAGCCGGCACCGACTGGAAATTGGCGCTCGGCGCCGAAGCGGATCGCTTGCTCGCCGGTCGTCCCGGCAAGGTGTGGGACGACCTGGCGCGCATCTTCGAAAGCACGCTGATTCGGCACGCGCTGGCGGCTTCGGCGGGACGCCGCGTCGAAGCCGCGCAACTGCTTGGTATCGGCCGCAACACCATCACGCGGAAGATTCAGGAACTGGGCATCGACGGTGCCGGCAACACCGACGCCGAATAGGCGGCCCCGGATTCGGTCATAATGGCAGCGACGCAAGACCGGATTGCCGTTCGTGGCCGACCCAAAACGCAAGGAAGCACTCGACGCCGACCTGATCAACGCCGCCCTCGGAGACCATGCGCGGCGCTTTCACGTCGAGGTGCTCGACACCTGTGAATCGACCAGCACGCGGCTGCTCGATCTCGCCGAGGCCGGCGTACCTTCCGGGACGGTCGTGGTCTGCGAACGGCAGACCGCCGGCCGCGGCCGGCGCGGCCGCAACTGGCTGTCGGCGCCCGGCGCCAGCCTGACCTTTTCCCTGCTGCGGCGCTTTCCCCCCTCGCCCCGATCGCTGGCCGGCCTCAGCCTGGCCAGCGGCGTGGCTGTCGCGCGGGCGCTGGAAGGCATGGGCGCGGCCGGCGTCGGCCTGAAATGGCCGAACGATATCCTCGTTGGCGACGCCAAACTGGGCGGCATCCTGGTTGAAACCCTGAACGACGGCGGCGCGCAACTGGCGGTGATAGGCATTGGCCTTAACGTGCGCCTGCCGCGCGCCCTGGCAGCCGCCATTCCGACCGACGCGGCCGATCTGCAATCGGTCATGCAAACGGCGCCCTCGCGCAATCTGTTGCTGGCCAATTTGCTGCGCGAGCTGGATGCCATGCTATCGACCTTCGCGCGCACGGGGTTCCCGGCTTTCATCGACGCATGGCTGTCGCGCCACGCCTATTCCGGTTGCCACGTGCGCATACTGGCCGAGGGCGCCGCGCCGCTGGAAGGGCGTTGCCGCGACATTGATGTCGACGGCGCGCTGCTCCTCGACACCGGTGCCGGCCTCCGGCGCGTCGTCAGCGGCGAAGTGAGCCTGAGGAAGACGTGATCCTGGCGATCGATTGCGGCAACAGCCGCCTGAAATGGGGTGCCCATGACGGCGCCACGTGGCGCGCGCAGGGCGTGCTCGACTACGCCGAGCTGGCGGGCCTGGCAGCCGTGCTGGCGGCGCAGCCGGGCGTCCGCCGCGCCGTGGTTGCCAACGTCGCCGGCAGCCGCGTCGGCGAAGCGGTCGGCAGCGCCCTGGCCCAGCTGGGAATCACGGTGCGCTGGGCCGGCGGCCAGAGCGAGCAATGCGGCGTGCGCAACCTCTACGACAATCCGCGGCAACTTGGCGCCGACCGCTGGGCTGCATTGATTGGCGCACGCCATCTGCATGGCGATGCCTGCCTGGTGGTGAACGCCGGCACGGCGACGACCGTCGATGTGCTCGACGCCGACGGTACCTTCCAGGGCGGCATCATCCTGCCGGGCCTTCATCTCATGCGTGGCGCGTTGGCCGGGAATACTGCGCAGCTGCCGCTGGTGGAAGGGGCGTTCGCCGATCTTCCACGCAACACGGCCGACGCGATCGCCAGTGGCTGTCTGCACGCACAGGCGGGCGCCGTCGAACGCATGTATGCTCGCGTGGCAGATCGCGCCGGCGCGGTCTGTCTGGTCAGCGGTGGTGGTGCAGATGCCGTGTTCGATCTGCTCGATGTACCGCGACGGCGGGTGAATGCTCTGGTGCTGGAAGGTCTGGCACGCATCGGCCTGCAGGACTGAAGCAAGCGGAGGCAGCATGGCGAGAGGCGAAAAACGCAGGTGCTCGACAAGCGTCGCGCTGGTGCTGCTAGGCAGCGTTTCCCTGGCAGGCTGCGACCAGGAACCCGACCAGCGCCACGTGTACAAGTCCCTGCGCGACTGCACCGAGGAATGGGGCATCCAGAAATGCGAGCCGGCCACCGGCGGACACCCGAGCGGCTACTACTACGGGCCGTCGTTTCGCGGCAGCAGCTACGGCGGCTCCCACGCCGGACTGCGCGCGCCGGGCACGCGGGCCGTCGGGACGGTCAGCCGCGGCGGCTTCGGATCCTCCGCATCTGCCCACGGCGGAGGTTCCTGATGGAGCGGCTGGCCTCGACCCCGCGGCGCGACTGGCGCGAGAAGTTCGAACAAATGGGTTTTTCCTTCCATTCGCTCGACGGCGCATATTGGGACGAGTCAGTCTGCTACCGTTTCTCCAGCGGCGAGATCGACATGCTGGAGGCCGCCGCCGCCGAACTGCACCGTCTTTGCCGCGTTGCCGTCGGTTTTGCGCTGGCCAACGATCTGTGGGACGAACTGCGCATTCCGGCCGGCTACGCCGACTACATCAAGCGCTCGTGGCAGGCCGGAGAGCCCTCGCTGTACGGCCGCTTCGATCTCGCCTACGACGGGCAGCAGCCGCCGAAACTGCTCGAATACAACGCCGACACGCCGACCTCGCTGGTCGAGGCGGCAATCGCCCAGTGGCACTGGCTGCAGGAGTTGCATCCGGCGGGCGACCAGTTCAACTCCCTGCACGAGCGGCTGATCGCGCGCTGGCGCGAGATCGCGAACGGACTGCCGCAGCCGCTGCACTTCGCCTGCGTGCGCGACAACGAGGAAGATCGGGTCAATCTCGAATACCTCGCCGATACCGCCTTGCAGGCCGGCGTGGATGTGCGCTTCCTCAACATCGAGAACATCGGCCTCGACCAGGCCGGCCACCTTGTGGACCTCGCCAACCAGGCCATTGTCGCGCTGTTCAAGCTCTATCCCTGGGAATGGCTGGCTCGCGAGCCGTTCGGCCCGGCGCTGCCCAAGGCGACGCTGCGGATGATCGAGCCGCCGTGGAAGATGGTTCTTTCGAACAAGGCGCTCTTGCCCTTGCTGTGGGAGCTGTTTCCAGACCACCCGAACCTGCTGCCGGCATATTTCGACGCGGCCGCATTGGGCGAGCGTCATGTCGTCAAACCGATCTTCTCGCGCGAAGGCGCGGACATCATTCTGCATGATGGCGCGTCCACCTTCCGCGGCGTGGCCGGCGGCTACGGCGCCGAAGGTTTCGTCTACCAGGCGCTGGCGCCGCTGCCATCCCTCGCCGGCAACTATCCGGTGATCGGCGCCTGGATCGTCGGCGACGATCCGGCCGGCATCGGTATTCGCGAGAGCAATACACCGATCACCGGCAACCTGAGCCGCTTTGTTCCACACTACTTCGAGGACTGATCATGTTTTCCGAATCGATCTCGACGCTGCCAGCCTTCCTGAGCTACTTCGCCGTGGCCATCACGATCATGGCGGCTTTTCTGTTCGTCTACGTTAACTTCACGCCCTACCGCGAAATCGCGCTGATCCGCGACGGCAATGCCGCCGCGGCAATCAGCCTCTCCGGCACGCTGCTCGGCTTTGCCCTGCCGGTGGCCAACGTCATCGAAAACAGCCACAACCTGCTCGACCTGGCGCTCTGGTCGATGATCGCCTGCGCGGTTCAGCTCGCCACCTATCTCGTTGCGCGCATGACGCTGCCACAGCTTGCCGTGGACATCCCGGCCGGCAAGACGGCGCCGGCGATCTTTCTCGCCGCAATGTCGATTGCGGTCGGGCTGGTCAACGCGGCGTGCATGGAATACTGATGCGTACCGGCACGAAGCGCTGGCCGATAAGTGGCGATGCAGGGTATTTTTGATGGGGTTTTGGTGCTTGTGTATCCAGTATACCCGGGCTATTATCTTCCCCGTACTTGGGCTATGGTGATTCCGCAGGCTGCCCGCAACACAGGCCGCGCCGCGTAGCGCGGCTTGAAGAACGACCCACCACAAAGGAGGAAAGCGATGTCAGACGTCAAGATCCTGCTCAAAGAATCCGATATTCCGACTCACTGGTACAACGTTGTCGCCGACATGCCGAATCCGCCCCTGCCGCCGCTCGGCGGCGATGGCAAGCCGGTCGGCCCGGAGCAGATGCTCGCCATCTTCCCTGGCCCGCTGCTCGAGCAGGAAATGTCCGGCGAGCGCTGGATACCGATTCCCGAACCGGTGCGCGAAATCTACAAGCAATGGCGCCCGACGCCGATGTTCCGCGCCCGCCGCCTCGAACAGATGCTCGGCACGCCGGCGAAGATCTACTACAAGTATGAAGGCGTCAGCCCGGCCGGCTCGCACAAGGTCAACACCTCCGTTCCGCAGGCCTTCTACAACAAGGCGGTCGGCATCAATCGCCTGACCACCGAGACGGGCGCCGGCCAGTGGGGCTCCTCGATGTCGATGGCGGGCCAGATGTTCGGCATCGAGGTGCGCGTCTACATGGTCAAGGTCAGCTACAACCAGAAACCGTTCCGTCGCTCGATGATGCACACCTGGGGCGCGGAAGTCTTCGCCAGCCCGACCGACATGACCAACGCCGGCCGCGCCGCGCTTGAGAAGGATCCGGACAACCCGGGCTCCCTCGGCCTGGCGATTTCCGAGGCCGTCGAAGAAGCCGCCTCTCGCAAGGACACCAACTACTGCCTCGGCTCCGTGCTCAACCACGTCTGCCTGCATCAGTCGGTGATCGGCCTGGAAGCGAAAAAACAGTTCGAGACGGTCGGCGACTATCCCGACATGGTCTTCGCCTGCTGCGGCGGCGGTTCCAACTTTGCCGGCACTGCGTTCCCGTTCCTCGCCGACAAGGCGGCAGGGAAAAAGGTGCGCCTGGTGGCGGCCGAGCCGAGTTCCTGCCCGAGCCTGACCAAGGGCATCTACGCCTACGACTTCGGCGACGTCTCCGGCTACACGCCGATGATGAAGATGTACACCCTCGGCCATGACTTCATGCCGCCCTCGATCCACGCCGGCGGTCTGCGCTACCACGGTGATTCGCCGCTGGTCTGCCAGCTCTACAACGAGGGCCTGATCGAGGCAGTGGCGGTGCCGCAGATTGCCACCTTTGAGGCTGGCGTGCAGTTCGCCCGCGCCGAAGGCATCATCCCGGCGCCCGAGTCCAACCACGCGATCCGCGCCTGCATCGACGAGGCGCTGCGCTGCAAAGCCAGCGGCGAGGCGAAGACGCTGTTCTTCAACCTGTCGGGCCACGGCCATTTCGACATGGCATCCTACGACAAGTACTTTGCCGGAGAACTCGTGGACTACGACTATCCGGAAGAAGCCGTCAAGGCGGCGCTCGCGCGTCTGCCGAAGATCGCCGCCTGAGCGGCGCGGCGCCGGACAGCATGCAGGCCCTGCGCACCATCTTCTTCCTGATGGTGCTCGGCAACCTGCTGCTGTTCGCCTACGCGAACGGCTATCTTTCCCCGCCCAGGGGCGATGGCGATGCTGGGCGGCTCGCCGCCCAGATCGAACCGCAGAAGGTCCGCGTTGCCGGTCGCGGCGAAGCGCCGGCAATCAGCGAACCGTTGCCGGATGCCTGCCGCGCACTGACCGGCGTGACGCAGGCGACGGCGATGCTGGACCTGCTGCGCGGACGCGATGCACAGCTAAGACTCACCCAGCGCCCGATCGTCGAACCGAGTTCATGGTGGGTTTTCATTCCGTCGCAAAAGACGCGGCGCGACGCGGACAAGAAAGTTTCCGAGTTGAAGAAGATCGGCCTCAGCGAATTCTTCGTTGTCCAGGAAAGCGGCGCGAACCAATTCGCCATTTCGCTCGGGCTCTACAAGAGCGAGCAGGGCGCCCGCGACCGCCTCGATGCCCTCAACGCGAAGGGCGTGCGATCGGCGCGCATCCAGGTCCGCGAGGCGCCTACCGACCGCACGCTGATCGAGGTGCGCGGTCCGCTCGATCGCATCACGCGCGCCCTTGCCGAACTGCCGGCCGAGCTCGGCGCGGTCCTGGCGACTGAGTGCGCCGCCGGACGCTAGCGGATGCCCCTGATCATCGGACTGACCGGCGGCATCGGCAGCGGCAAGACCGCCGCCGCCGACCTGCTCGGCGCGCTTGGCGCCGCGATCGTCGATACCGATGCCATTGCGCACGAACTTACTGCACCGGCCGGCAGCGCCATGGCGCCGATTCGCGCCGCCTTCGGCGATGGCGTAGTGGCCGCCAATGGCGCGCTGGACCGCGTCGCCATGCGTCGCCGGGTGTTTGCCGACCCGGCGGAAAAAGCGCGCCTGGAGGCGATTCTCCACCCGCTGATTCGGGCCGAGAGCACGCGGCGCTGCGCCGCGGCGCGAGCGCCCTATGTCGTGCTGGTGGTGCCTTTGCTGGTCGAGTCGGGGAGCTATCGCGATGGCGTGCGGCGCGTGCTGGTCGTCGATTGTCCCGAGGATGTACAGGTGCGGCGCGTCATGGCGCGTAGCGGCCTGAGCGAGGCCGAGGCCCGCGCCATCATGGCGGCGCAGGCCTCGCGGCAGCAGCGGCTGGCGGTCGCCGACGACGTGATCGTCAATGATGGCGACTTCACCGCGTTGCGCGACGAGGTGGCCCGGCTGCACCGGAAGTACCTTGAAATGGCCGGCGCATCATAGGGTTCCGGCCTGTTTCTGTTGTTATTTGTCGGTGAATAGGTCAGAATTGCCCGAATTTTCTCCGGGGGCAGGGCGCGGTGATCAACTACGAATATCCTCTGAACGAGCGTATCCGTACCCTTCTGCGCCTTGAAGACCTGTTTGACAAGACGGCCCATTTCATCGGCGCCGACGGTTCGCAGGAACATCACGTCGCGCTGGTCACGCTGTTCGAGATCCTCGATGTTGCCGGCCGCGCCGACCTTAAGTTCGACCTGGTACAGGAACTCGAGCGCCAGCGGCAGATACTCCTTTCCTTCCGCAATAATCCCGACATCTCTGAAGAGGCGCTCTCCGGCGCTCTCTACGAGATCGAGCAGGCCTCGGCCGCGCTGCTCAACATGCAGGGCAAGATCGGCCACTACCTGCGCGAGAACGAGTGGCTGATGAGCATCAAGAGCCGTGCCTCGATTCCCGGCGGCGTGTGCGAGTTCGACCTGCCTTCCTACCACTACTGGCTGCACCGCGATACGGCCGGCCGCCAGCGCGACCTGTCCGCCTGGCTGAGCCCGCTGCTGCCGATCCGCGACGGCCTCGCCATCGTCCTGCGCCTGCTGCGTGCCTCCGGCAAGCAGGACCAGTTCCTCGCGCTGCACGGCGCCCACCAGCTCATGCTCGGCGGCCGCACCGCACAGATGGTACGCCTGCGCGTCAAGCGCAGCGAGCCCTTCGTTCCCGAGATCAGCGCCAACAAGTACGCCCTCAATATCCGCTTCACCACGCCTGGTAGCGACGGGCGGCCGCGCCAGGCTGAGGCGGACATCGCTTTCGAGATGACCTTCTGTAACCTGTAGCGATCTTTCCGGGCATGCCCGGACATGTCATAAGCAAGCATCGCGGCGGGCAGATCCCGCCCTATCAGGCGCGCCAGTTGATACGGAAGGTTGAACGCTTTGGCAAGGAAGCTGACGAAATACCCGATTGAGGTCTTCTGGAGCGATGAAAACGAAGGCTTTATCGTCGTTGTCCCCGATCTGCCCGGCTGTTCCGCCTGGGGCGTGAGCGAAGCCGATGCTATCGAGGAAGCGCATGATGCCATCGCCACATGGATCAAGGCCGCCAAGTCCGCCGGCAAACCGATCCCGGCGCCGTCGCTCCAGTGAGGGTCGCACGTAAAATGCCCAACCCGGCGGTCGCCCCCGTTCGCTTCGCTCTCTGGGCGCTGCGCGACGAAGCCGCGCAGCGCCGGTCACCTCGTTAACCGTCTATGGCGCCCGGACTCGCAATTTCTCTGAATGGTACGGAACTGGTCACCATTTCGTCTGATGGTCTCAACATTCTCAGCGTGCGAGTGTTTGGAGACCGCATTACCCCAGAATTCGCCAACCTAGATGTCAGTGGGGGACTGTACGGCGGGGAAGGAGATCAGAAACACCTGATCTGGGAGCCTGATCGTGTCATTTCCCCCTGCGACGAAATCGCAGTAACCCTGCTCGAAAACGCGACGACGTCACGCTCCGGAAAGACCATTGAGGAACTCTACCCCGAAGACAAAGAACCGCATGGGCCTTGGCAACCAATCGAGCAAGTGTTTCAGGATCTCGCGCAACGGCCCATCGTGCGCGAGCGGTTCACATTTACTCAGGAGTCGCTTGATCGGGCGACAATAAAATGAGGTTTCATTTGGGTACCGAGTCAATTCTTGTCGCCTTACTTGGCGACGGCTGAGTAACGTCACGCTACCGTCCAGCCAGCGCATTCACGCAGAAACTCTTCCCAACCACCACAGTTTCGGCTTCTCGGTTACCTGGGACTGGTTGCATCCGGAACGAGCGCGAGTGTCCTTATCGTCCAACACACTTGAAGGCATTGCCAAGCGAGAAGGGGGTTCAACTCATGCAGAGTGTCGGTTGCAGTACGGGCAACGGGTCCAGTTCCGTGTCGACGGCTAACCTGCCGTCACGAGGAGAATTTGGGGCGTCAGGCACCATGGGGTGTCCTGCAGGGCACTTTCCTGGGATATCCTCCCCTCTCGGCCCACGCGACCGCTGGCCCAATCGTCTTTGGAACCAGCAGGCATCCCGCGAGTAGCCAATCGAGTCGCCCATGAATATCGTCCAGCCCAGTTTCAGCTCCCGGCAAAGCGTTCTGCCAGAATCAAACTCCTCCTTCAACAAGCCGTGAGGGCCGAACTGCCGCCGCGGGTTGTCAACTGCCCGGCCTGCGGTCGCGCCGTGACATGGACCGCCGAGAACGCCTTTCGCCCCTTCTGCTCGGAACGCTGCCGCAACATCGATCTCGGTGCGTGGGCCGCGGAGGAATACCGCGTGCCCGGGCAGGACGAGGCACCGTCCGAGGATCAGTAATCCGCTTCTCGCCACGCCGCACGAATGGCGGCGATGCCCTGCGCGCCGGCCGCCTGCGCCGCATCCCGGTCCGTGGCCTGCATGCCGCCGAGCGCGAATACCGGCAGGGCGCAGTTCTTCAGCAGATCGGCGAATGCCGTCCAGCCGATGCCTTCGGCAGCGGGGTGGCTGAGTGTCTGGCGCAGCGGGCCCAGTACCGCGAAATCCAGCGCCAGTTCGGCCGCGCGCGCCAGCTCCGGCGCGTTGTGGCAGGACGCCGCCACCAGCGGAATCTCCGGCCGCGCCCTCAGCTGCAGGAGCTGCGCGGCGGGCAGGTGCACACCGTCGGCGCCGAGGCGCTGCGCCAGCGCGATATCACCGTTTACCAGCACCCACGCGCCATGCGCGTGCGCCAGCGCCAGCGCTTTGCCGGCGAAGGCCTCGCGCGGCCCGGCCGCCAGCAGCGGTTCGCGGATCTGCAACAGGCGCAGCCCGCCGGCCAATGCGCGCTGCAGCCCTGCCAGCTGTGCCTCGACGCCGATTTCGCCGGCATGGGTGATGGCGTAGAAATCCGCCAGCGCCAGCGCGCGAAGCACCGGCAGGTTGGCGGGCAGGAGCGGCGCGACATCGACGCGGTCGACCCGCTTCCAGGCCAGCGCGCGGTGGTGGATATTGCGTATCTCGCCGTGCCAGCCGAGCACGCGAAAAAAATGCAGCCGCACATGGGCGTGCGGATAGACGAACTCGCGCGTGATCCACGGCGTATAGCGAGCCACCTCGATGCCGAGTTCCTCGCGCAGCTCGCGCACCAGCGCTTGCGCCGCGCTCTCGCCTGGCTCGATCTTGCCGCCGGGAAATTCCCAGTAACCGGCGTACGGCTTCCCCTCCGGCCGCTGACCGAGCAGAAAAGCGCCATCGTCTTGCAGGATGACGGCTGCGGCGGCCTCGACGACGCTCACTTCCGGGCGGCGCCGTTCTGTCCGGCGTAGTCCCGCGCGAACTGCCAGGCGGCGCGTCCGCTGCGCGAACCACGCATCAGCGCCCACTGCAACGACGCTTCGCGTGCCGCCGCGATGCCGGCCGCCGGCACGCCGAACTTGCGTAGCCAGTGGGAGACGATGGCGAGGTACGCATCCTGGTCGAAGGGATAGAAGGACAGCCACAAGCCGAAGCGCTCCGAGAGCGAAACCTTCTCCTCGGTCGTCTCGCCGGGATGGATCTCGCCGTCGATGTGCCGCGTCTCAAGGTTCTCATCCATGAATTCCGGCATCAGGTGGCGGCGGTTCGAGGTGGCGTAGAGCAGCACGTTGTCCGGCGTGCTGGCGATCGAGCCGTCGAGGATGCTCTTCAGTGCCTTGTAGCCGGGCTCGCTCGCCTCGAATGACAAATCATCGCAGAAGACAATGAAGCGCTCGCTGCGGCCGGCAATCTGCTCGACGATGTCCGGCAAATCGATGAGGTCGTTCTTGTCCACCTCGATCAGGCGCAGCCCCTTGCCGGCGTACTGGTTGAGCAGCGCCTTTACCAGCGAGCTCTTGCCGGTGCCGCGCGCGCCGGTGAGCAGCACGTTGTTGGCGCTCCGGCCCTCGACAAACTGGCGCGTGTTCTGGTCGATGCGCCGCTTCTGTTCATCGACGTTGCGCAGGTCCTTCAGGCAGATCCGGTGCGGCCGCGGCACCGCATCCAGATGGCCGCCGTGCCCACCGCGCTTGCGCCAGCGGAATGCCGTCGACGCTTTCCAGTCCGTCGTTGCCGCCGGCTGCGGCAGCAGGGCCTCGATGCGTTCAAGCAGCGTTTCGGCGCGGGCGATCAGGCGGGCCAGGTCACTCATCTCGGTTGCTATACTTGCGTAAAAATTCGACTGTAACGAAATTCATGCTGACGCGCCAACTCGCGCCCGTCCTCGGTGCCGTGCTTCTCCTCGCGGGTTGCGCCCTGCCGCCGGCCGTTGCGACGAAATCCGATGAACCGTCCGGTTGCCCGGCGCCGCAGGCCTGTCCCGTCTGCCCGTCGTGCCCGACCGTCGAGCCGCCACGGCCGCCGGCCAAACCGTTGCAGGCAGCGAGCTGGGAGGAGGTCAAGGGCTGGCGTGAGGACGCGCTGGCCGAGGCCCAGGGCGCGCTCGCCGCCTCGTGCTCGGTGCTGGTTCGCCAGGCGGCGTGGCGCGCCGCGTGCGAGGAGCTGCGCGCATTGCCCGCCGGCAGTGCGGCGCTGCGCGCATTCTTCGAAGCGCACCTGCGGCCATGGCGCGTCGTCAATCCGGACGAGACGCGCGAGGGTCTCGTCACCGGCTACTACGAGCCGTTGCTGAAAGGCAGCCGCGAGCGCAAGAAGCCTCATCTGCACGCACTCTACGGCGTGCCCGACGACCTGCTGGTGGTCGAACTCGGCGAGCTGTACCCGGACTTGAAGCATCTTCGCCTGCGCGGCCGGCTCGAAGGACGCAAGGTAGTGCCCTATTGGTCGCGCGCCGAACTGGTGCAGCAGGAGCAGAAATTTGCCGGCAAGGCACTGCTCTGGGTCAGCGATCCGGTCGAGCTGTTCTTTCTTCAGGTGCAAGGCTCCGGCCGCGTCGAGTTGCCGGACGGCAGCCGTGTGCGGGTCGGCTACGCTGACCAGAACGGCCATCCCTACCAGTCGATCGGACGCTGGCTGGTCGAGCGCGGCGAACTGGCGCTCGACCAGGCGTCAATGCAAGGCATTCAGGGCTGGGCACGGAGCAACCCGCGGCGCCTGAATGAACTGCTCAACGCCAACCCGAGCTTCGTGTTCTTCCGCGAGCTGCCGGAGAGCGGCGCAGGTCCGCTCGGCGCGCTCGGCGTGCCCCTCACGGCCGGCCGCAGCATCGCCGTGGACCCGCGCGCAATACCGCTCGGCGCGCCCGTCTTCATTTCGACGACTTGGCCGGCAAGCGACAAGCCGCTGCAGCGCCTTGTCGTGGCGCAGGACACCGGCGGCGCAATCAAGGGCGCCGTGCGCGCCGATTTCTTCTGGGGCTTCGGTGCCGAGGCGGGTGCCCAGGCCGGCCGCATGCGCCAGCGCGGCGAAATGTGGGTCCTGCTGCCGAACGGCCTGCTGCCCGCAGGCGCATCAAAGTAACGCGCATACCTCGTTCAACGCACCAGCGCGGTGCGTCATCTGGCACGGCCGCACCGCAATGGTGCCACGATAAGCACAAGGCCGCGCTAGGTGTCTGATTCGCCGCTTCAACATCGCTGGAACGGAATTTGCAGATGCTGCACTCAATTCAACCTCGGAGCGCACCATGGAACCCCTCAAGATCACATCCGCAGACGTCCTCTTCGTACTGCTGGGCGCCATCATGATCCTGGCCATGCACGCCGGCTTCGCCTTCCTCGAACTCGGCACGGTGCGAAAGAAGAACCAGGTCAACGCCCTCGTCAAGATCATGGTGGATTTTGCCATGTCGACAATGGCCTATTTTTTCATCGGCTATGGCATTGCCTACGGCGTCAGCTTCTTCGCCGACGCCGGGACGCTGGCGCAGAAGAATGGCTACGAACTGGTGAAATTCTTCTTCCTGCTTACGTTCGCCGCCGCCGTCCCGGCCATCGTTTCCGGCGGCATCGCCGAGCGCGCGAAATTCAATCCCCAGCTTGCCGCCACGTTTCTGCTGGTCGGCTTCGTCTATCCGTTTTTCGAAGGCATTGCCTGGAACCAGGCTTATGGCATACAGGCCTGGCTGAAGGGCGCCTTCGGCGAGGAATTCCACGACTTCGCCGGCTCTGTCGTCGTGCATGCGGTCGGTGGCTGGGTCGCCCTGATCGCCGTCATCCTGCTCGGGGCGCGGCGCGGCCGTTACAACAAGGACGGCGTTGTCTCCGCGCATCCGCCGTCGAGCATCCCGTTCCTCGCGCTCGGCGCCTGGATTCTCACCGTCGGCTGGTTCGGCTTCAATGTAATGAGCGCCCAGATGCTCGACAAGATCAGCGGCCTGGTCGCGCTGAACTCCCTCATGGCGATGGTGGGCGGCACGCTGGCTGCCCTGGCCGCCGGCAGGAACGACCCGGGCTTCGTGCATAACGGCCCGCTGGCCGGACTGGTGGCGGTATGCGCCGGCTCGGACGTCATGCACCCGATCGGCGCCTTGGTGACCGGCGCGGTGGCGGGCGCGCTGTTTGTCTACCTCTTCACAATGACGCAGAACCGCTGGAAGATCGACGACGTGCTCGGCGTCTGGCCGCTGCACGGCCTGTGCGGCGCCTGGGGCGGTATCGCCGCAGGCGTCTTCGGTGCGAAGGCACTCGGCGGCATCGGCGGCGTTGCCTTCATGTCGCAGCTGATCGGCACGGTGCTCGGCATCGTCGTGGCGGTCTGCGGCAGCTTCATCGTCTACGGTACGCTGAAGAAAGTACTTGGCCTGCGCCTCGACGCCGAAGAGGAGTATAACGGCGCCGACCTGTCCGTCCACAAGATCACTGCGACGGCAGAACGCGAAACGCTCTGGTAGGCGACTTAACGGCAGTGTCCGACTGCGCCGCCACCCAATGCCGCGGCGACCGGCCCACGAGCCGCGCCCTGCTTGACTTTCCGGCCACCTCCCCAGCGCATCGAGGCGCGCGTGTATGCGCGGGCGATCCCCCCATCGCCGCCCGGCTGGGACCGGCCAGCCGGTACGCGCGCGCCTGCAGCTAGGCGAACAGCGGCAGTGTGTGCGCGTGTTGCGTCGTCGTCGTGTGTGGTGCGCTGCCTGCCTTGCGCAGCGTGCCGACTCGCACACCGAGCAGGCGCAGTCGCCGGTCGAGTGCGACGCGGTTGAGGCAGCGGCCGGCGCCCCGGCGGATCGCCGCAGCATCGTCGATCGGCAGTGACAGTGTCAGCCCGCGCGTGACGGTGCGGAAGTCGTCGTAGCGCAGCTTGACGCCGAGGCTCTGCGCGCGGTAGCCCTGCCGCGCCAGGTCGGCGGCGAGCTGCTCGCACAGGCGGGTGAGGATTGCGCCGAGGGCGCGCCGGTCCTCGCGCGGGTGCAGGTCGCGCTCGAAGGTGGTTTCGCGGCTCAGGGATTTCGGTTCGCTGGAGGTTACGACGGGGCGCGCATCGCGACCATGGGCGGCCTCGTGCAGCCAGGTGCCGTAGTGGGCGCCGAACTGCGCCACCAGCCAGTCGGCATCGCTCGCCGCCAGATCGCCGATGGTGTGGATGCCGAGCGATTGCAGCCGCGCATCGGCTTTCGGCCCGATGCCGTTGATGCGCCGCGCCGGCAGCGGCCAGATGCGTGTCGGCAGGTCTGCCCGTGTGATGACGGTCAGCCCGTCGGGTTTCTCCAGGTCGGAGCAGAGCTTCGACAGCAGCTTGTTCGGCGACAGACCGATCGAGCAGCTCAGGCCGGTGGCGTCCCGCACCCGCGCCTTGATCTGCTGCGCCAGGGTGCGAATGCCGGCGTGCGGATCGTCTGCGGTGGCGTCCTGCGCGCCGGAGATGTCCGTCAGGTCGACGTAGATCTCGTCGATGCCGCGGTCCTCGATCAGCGGTGCGAGCTCGGCGACCGCTGCCTTGAAGCGGCGGGAGCATTTCCGGTATGCGTCGAAATCGACCGGCAGCAGCACCGCCTCCGGCGCCAGTGCGGCGGCCTTCATCAGACCGAGGCCGGAGTGCACGCCGAGGGCCCGCGCCGCGTAGGTGGCGGTGGTGACGACGCCGCGGCCGGCGTAGTCGCGCAGCCTGGCGAAGCGTCGTGTGCCGCCGTCCTGCAGCAGTGGCTGATGGTGGCCGCCGCCGCCGACGACCAGCGGCAGGCCGCGCAGTTCCGGGTAGCGCAACAGCTCGACCGAGGCGTAGAAGGCGTCCATGTCGAGGTGGGCGATCCACCTCATCGCCACATCGTCCGCATGCGTTCGGCCAGGTCGACGGCGTTCTGGCGCGATTGCGGCGTGCCCTGCTGCGCCGCTTCCGGCGCCGGCCAGGACGCCTGTTCGAAATGCGGCAGCAGTGCGCTCGGGATGAAGCGCGTGCGGCTGCCATAGACGTGCCGGTCGCCGAGGCCGGGCTGGTTGCCGACGTGGAAGCGCTGCGGCAGCAGCAGTTCGAGCCGGTCTTTCGCGCGTGTCATGGCGACGTAGAGCAGGCGCCGCTCCTCTTCGATCTCCTGCGGCGAGCCGGTGGCCATGTCGGAGGGGATGCAGCCGTCAACGGCGTTCAGCAGCGTGACGGCCGTCCATTCGCGCCCCTTCGCCGAATGGATGGTGGACAGGACCAGGTAATCCTCGTCAAGCAGTGGCACGCCGGCCTCGCCGCTGCTCGCCTCGGGCGGGTCGAGCGTCAGCTCGGTGAGGAAGCGCTCACGGCTCGGGTAGGTGGCGGCGATGCGGGCCAGCTGCTCGATATCGCCGCGGCGGACGGCGGCATCCTCGAAGAGACGGTCCATTTCGTCCAGATACCAGCGGCACGCCGCGTCGAAGCTCGCCGGCCAGGCGGCGCTATCGCCAAGGCCTTCGATCAGGGCGGCGAATCCGGCCCATGCCATGCGCACGCCTTCCGGCACCGGCTGTTCCGCCAGCGAGGCGCAGCCGGGTGGGGCGCAGCCGGGTGGGGCGCAGCCGGGTGGGGCGCAGCCGGGTGGGGCGGCGGCGAGGCTCTCCAGTACCCGTGCCGCCGTCTTCGGGCCGACGCCGGCGAGCAGCTGGATGGTGCGGAAACCGGCGACGCGGTCGCGCAGGTTTTGTCCCCAGCGCAGCAGTGCGAGGACGTCCTTGACATGCGCGGCTTCGAGGAATTTGAGGCCGCCGAACTTGACGAAAGGGATGCGTCGCCGCGTCAGTTCCAGCTCCAGCCGCGCGCTGTGGTGGGCGGTGCGGAACAGCACGGCCTGGGCCTTCAGCGGCGTACCCTCTTCGCGCCGCGCCAGGACCTGTTCCACCACGTAGCCGGCCTGGTCGGCGTCGTCCCGCAGTGCGACCAGTCGCGGCCGCTGTGCCGAGGCGCGCTCGCTCCACAGGTCCTTGGTGAAGCGTTCGGCGGCGAGCGCAATCACCGCGTTGGCGGCCGCCAGGATCGGCTGCGTCGAGCGGTAGTTGCGCTCCAGCGTCACCTGGCGGGCAGGCAGGGCGAACTGGCGCGGGAAGTCGAGGATGTTGCGCACCGTCGCGCCGCGGAAGGCGTAGATCGACTGGGCGTCGTCGCCGACGACGGTGAGACCGCGGCCGTCGGGCTTAAGCGCGAGCAGGATGGCTGCCTGCAGGCGGTTGGTGTCCTGGTATTCGTCAACCAGCACGTGGCGGAAGCGTTCGGCGAGCTCGCCAGCCAAGGCCGGCTCCGTCACCATCTGCGCCCAATAGAGCAGCAGGTCGTCATAGTCGAGCACGGATTGCGCCTGCTTGGCCTCGACGTAGCCGAGGAACAGCCGCTGCAGGTCGCGTTCCCATTCGGCGCACCAGGGAAACGCCGACTGCAGCACCGCCGCCAGACTGCCCTGCGTGTTCACGACGGCGGAATAGATGGCGAGACAGGTGGCCTTGAGCGGAAAGCGGTGTGCCCGGGCCGAGAAGCCCAGGTCATGGCGCACCAGGTTCATGAGGTCGGCCGAGTCCTGCCGGTCGTGCAGGGTGAAGGCCGTGTCGAGGCCGATGCGTCCGGCCTGTTCGCGCAGCAGGCGCGCGCCAACGCTGTGGAAGGTGCCGGACCAGGGCAGCGCGGCGGTGCGGCCGCGCTGGTCGGTGGCCTGGCCGAGGATGCGCGCGGCGCGGCGGCTCATCTCGTCGGCCGCGCGGCGCGAGAAGGCGAGGAGCAGGATGCCGTCGGGGTCGGCGCCGTGCATGACGAGGTGCGCCACGCGATGCGCCAGGGTGTTGGTCTTGCCGGAGCCGGCGCCGGCAATCACCAGCAGGGCGCGTGGGTCGCCGTCGCCGACGCCGAACTCCACCGCCTGGCGTTGCGCCGGGTTGAGTTGCGCCAGCCAGGCGGCCGCGGCCGTCGGCCGGGCCGTCGCCGCTTCCGTCATCGCTGCGCGGCGCTGCGCAACGCCGCTGGCCGCGTGCCGGTGCCGTAGCGGCGCACCAGGCCGACCAGGACACCATAGATTTCCAGCGAGCCGCGTGGGCGGATCACGGCGAAGGCCTTGTTGTGTGGGCGCAGCACGAAATGGCCGCGCTCGGCGGCGAGCTCTTTCAGCGTGAACTCGTTGTCCACGATGGCGACGACGAAATCGCCGGCCGTGGCGCCGAGGGCGCGGTCGACAACGGCAATGTCGCCGTCGTGGATGCCGGCGTCGACCATCGAGTCGCCGCGTACCGGGATCAGCGTCGTGCGTGACGGGTTGCGAATCAGGTACTCGTCGACGTGGAAAGGCTCGCCGCCGGCCTCGCTGGCCGCCACCGGCATGCCGGCCGGAACGCTCGTGTCGGCCAGCGGCCGCTCGAAGAAGCGCCGTGCCGCCACCCAGGCGTCGTCATCCGGCGTGCGGGCGAGAAATCCCTGCGCCTCCAGCCGTTCCAGGAACTTGCCCGCTGCCGCCCTGGAGAAACCGATCAGTTCGGCAACGCGCCGCTGCGAGGGAATGCGCCGCGCATCGACGTAGTAGTCGCGCAGCTTGGCGAGGTGTTCGTGGTCGCGGTTCGGCGTGGGCATGGCGGCTCCCTTCGGTTGGCGTTCGGAAACCATGATAGTTGCCGAACGGAAACCTGTCAAAGCGCGCGGTGGGACAAGCGACGCGATGCCTGGGGCGCCATTGCCGTCGCCGCCGCCCGCCGTGCCGGCGAAGCGTTTTGCCGCAGGCAAACGCGGCGGGCGCCCGCGCCGAATTTGCCATCCACAGCCAAACCAGTATAATTTCGCCTCTTTCGCGCCGGCCGCACCGCCCTGTCGCGGCGCTGCCGGCAAACGGTTCAATGGCCAAGTAGCTCAGTTGGTAGAGCAGCGGACTGAAAATCCGCGTGTCGATGGTTCGATTCCGTCCTTGGCCACCAGCAAACGCAACGGCCCGCAGGGAAAACTGCGGGCCGTTGCGTTTTGTCGGCCGTTGATCTGCGTCAGGGCGCGCGCTTTAGCGCTAATGCTATAATTTTTTTGGATAATTCCCAACCGAACGCGCCTCATGCAGCTTTTTGCCCTCGGCCTGAACCACCATACCGCGCCGCTCGCCGTGCGCGAGCAGGTGGCGTTCGATCCGGTGACGCTGCCGCGGGCCGTGGTCGAATTGGCCCACGCCCCGTCGGTGCATGAAGCGGCGATCCTCTCGACCTGCAACCGCACCGAACTGTACTGCGCTGCCGAGGCGCCGACGGCCGCGGCTGACTGGCTGGCGGCCTACCATCGCCTGGCGCCGCAGGCGATCTCGCCCTACCTTTATACGCTGCCCAGCCGCGATGCCGTGCGGCACCTGTTCCGCGTTGCCAGTGGGCTCGATTCGATGGTGCTCGGTGAGCCGCAGATACTCGGCCAGATGAAGCAGGCGGCGCGCGTGGCGGAAGACGCCGGCACCCTCGGCACCCTCTTGCACAAGCTGTTCCAGAAGACCTTCGCCGTGGCGAAGGAGGTGCGCTCGACCACGGCGATCGGCGCCAACATCGTCTCGATGGCGGCAGCGACCGTGCGCCTGGCGGCGCGCATCTTCGACAATGCCGGCGAGCAGCAGGTGCTGTTTGTCGGCGCCGGAGAGATGATCGAACTGTGCGCCGCGCACTTCGCCGCGCAGCAGCCGAAGCGCCTGACGGTGGCCAACCGCACGCCGGAGCGCGGCGCGGCGCTGGCCGCACGCTTCGCCGGCGACACCATCCGCTTCGACGAGATCGGCGCGCACCTGGCGGAGTACGACGTCGTCGTGTCCTGCACTGCCAGCCCGCTGCCGATCATCGGCCTGGGCATGGCCGAGCGCGCCGTCCGGGCGCGGCGCCATCGCCCGATGGTGATGGTCGATCTGGCGGTGCCGCGCGACATCGAACCGGAAGTCGCCAAGCTCGATGATGTCTTTCTGTACACGCTCGACGACCTCGGCGTCATCGTCGAATCCGGGCTGGAGTCGCGTGGCAAGGCGGTGGTCGAGGCCGAGGCCATCATCACCACGCGCGTCGAGCATTTCCTCCACTGGATGGAGGCGCGCGAGACGGTGCCGACCATCCGCGCCCTGCGGGACAGCGCCGAGCGGATGCGCCGTCACGAACTCGATCACGCGCTGAAGCTGCTCGCCCGCGGCGAGGCTCCGCAGCGTGTGCTGGAGATGCTCTCGCACGGACTGACCAACAAGCTGCTGCACGGGCCGACGGCTGCGCTCAACCAGTCCGACGGCGCCAGCCGCGCCGAGCTGTCGGCAGCCATTGCCTGCATCTTCCACCTCCATCCCGGCGAATAGCGGCGCGCCGGCGGCTGCGGTGCGTGGTCGCGCGCCGGCCGCCTCCAACGTCTGCACATCGGACCATGAAACCAACCATCCAAGACAAACTGGAACGCCTGGTGCGCCGCCAGGCCGAACTCGACCGGCTGCTGGCGGCCGAGGATGCCACGCGCGACCTGGACGCCTATCGCCGCCTGAGCCGCGAACATGCCGAGCTCGCGCCGGTGGTGGCGCTGTTCTCCGCCTACGGCAGGACCGGCGCCGACCTGCGCGCCGCCGAGGCAATGCTCGGCGACGCCGAAATGAAGGAGCTCGCCGAGAGCGAAATCCGCAGCTGCGGCGAGCAACTGCTGCGCATTGAGGCCGACCTGCAGGCGGCGTTGCTGCCGCGCGATCCGAACGACGAGCGCAACCTGTTCCTGGAGATCCGCGCCGGCACTGGCGGCGACGAGTCGGCACTGTTTGCCGGCGACCTGCTGCGCATGTATGCGCGCTACGCCGAGCGCCAGCGCTGGAAGGTCGAAGTGGTATCGCAAAGCCCGTCCGACCTGGGCGGCTACAAGGAAGTGGTCGTCCGCGTGATCGGCAACGGCGCCTATTCGAAACTCAAGTTCGAGTCGGGCGGCCACCGCGTGCAGCGCGTGCCGGCGACGGAGACGCAGGGCCGCATCCATACCTCGGCGTGCACCGTCGCGGTGCTGCCCGAGGCGGACGAGGTTGCCGATGTCGTCATCAATCCGGCCGAGATCCGCGTCGACACGTACCGGGCGTCGGGCGCCGGCGGGCAGCACATCAACAAGACCGACTCCGCGGTGCGCATCACGCACCTGCCGACCGGCATCGTCGTCGAGTGCCAGGACGATCGTTCGCAGCACAAGAACAAGGCGCAGGCGATGGGTGTGCTGGCGGCGCGCATCAAGGACCGGCAGCTGCGCGAGCAGCAGAACCGCATCGCCTCGACGCGCAAGTCGCTGATCGGCAGCGGTGACCGCTCGGAGCGGATTCGCACTTACAATTTTCCGCAGGGCCGCATCACGGACCACCGCATCAACCTGACGCTCTACAAGATCGAGGCCATCATGGACGGCGACCTGGGCGAGCTGATCGCGGCGCTGGCCGCCGAGCATCAGGCGGAACAGCTTGCCGCGCTGGCGGACGAGGCGGCGTGAGCCGTACTGTTGCCGCGGCCTTGCACGCCGCCGCGATTCCCTTGCGCGAGGCGCGGCTGCTGCTGCAGCACGTGATGGGCGTGTCGCATGCCGGCCTGGCGGCGCACCCGGAGCGCCTGTTGACGGCGGCGCAGCAGGCGCAGTATGCGCCGCTGGTTGCGCGCCGCGAGGCCGGCGAGCCAGTTGCCTACCTGCTCGGCGAGCGGGAATTCTTCGGCCTGGCTTTCGAAGTGACGCCGGCCGTGCTGATTCCGCGCCCGGAAACCGAACTGCTGGTCGAACTTGCGCTTGCGCATGCGGCCGATCGGGCGCCGCGCATCCTCGATCTCGGCACCGGCAGCGGCTGCGTTGCCGTCGCCCTGGCCACTCAGCTGCCGCATGCGCAGGTGACGGCCGTCGATGCGGCGCCGGCGGCGCTCGATGTGGCGCAACGCAATGCGGCGCGCCACGGCGTCGCCGTGCGCTTTGTGCACGGCGACTGGTTTGCGCCGCTGGAAGGTGAGATCTTCGACCTGATTGTCGCCAACCCGCCCTATGTCGCCACGGGCGACGCGCATCTGCGCCAGGGCGACCTGCGTTTCGAGCCGGTCGCCGCGCTCGCGTCCGGCGCCGACGGGCTGGATGCCCTGCGGCGCATCGTCGCGGCGGCGCCAGGGCACCTCGCCGCCGGCGGCCGCCTGCTGGTCGAGCACGGCTACGATCAGGCGGTGGCGGTGGCTGCGCTGCTGGCCGGCGCGGCGTTCGTCGAGATTGGCCATGTCGAGGATCTGGCCGGCATCCCCAGGGTCAGCGGCGGCCGCCGGCCTTGACGGGCCGGGGCGGCAAACGCTAAACTTGAGCAAATTAGTCGATTATTGTCAGGAGACACACATGGAAGTGCAAAAACTGTTGCAGGAACAGGTCAGCACCCACCCGGTGGTGCTTTACATGAAAGGCACACCGACTTTTCCGCAATGCGGCTTTTCCGCCAAGGCCGTGCAGCTGCTGAAGACCTGCGGCATAAAGGATTTCTTTTCGGTGAACGTGCTCGAACATCCGGAGATCCGCGCCGGCATCAAGGACTTCTCCAACTGGCCGACCGTCCCGCAGCTGTACATCAAGGGCGAATTCATCGGCGGCTCCGACATCATGGCCGAGATGTATCAGGCCGGCGAACTGCAGAAGAAGCTCGAGGGCGCCGTCGCCCGGTGACTAGTTGCGGAGTTCCGCCAACAGGCGGTCCACCATCCGCTCCGCCTGTCGCAGGTAGCCCGCGCCAAACAGGTTCAGGTGGTTGAGCACGTGGTACAAGTTGTACAGCGTCTTGCGCGCCTCGTAGCCTTCGGCGAGCGGCCAGGCGTCGCGGTAGGCCGCGTAAAACGCCGCCGGATAGCCGCCGAACAGTTCACTCATCGCCAGGTCGGTTTCGCGGTCGCCCCAATAGATGGCCGGATCGAACGCCACCGGCGTGCCGTTGCCGAGCACGGCCGCGTTGCCGTGCCAAAGATCGCCGTGCAGCAGGCTTGGCTGCGGGCGGTAGTCGATGAACAGCCCCGGCAATAACCGCAACAATATCTCTCCCCGCTCGCGCAGGCGCCCGGCGTGACCGCCGGCGGCCGCTCGTTGCAGTTGCGGCAGCAGGCGGTGGCGGGCAAAGAACCGCGGCCAGTCGTCGCATGCCGGGTTGGGCTGCGGCGTGGTGCCGATGAAGTTGTCGCGTATCCAGCCAAAGTGCGGGCCGCTCGTGCGATGCAGGGCGGCGAGGGCGCGCGCCAGCGCGGCGGCCGAAGCACCTTGCGTCAGCGGCTGCAAGTCGAGGCATTCCAGCACCAGGCAGGCATGGTCCTCGACCACGGCGCAGCACAGCGGGCGCGGCACGCGGATGGCGCCGGTGTCCTCCAGCGCGGCCAGGCCGGCGCGTTCCGCCTCGAAAATCGGCAGCGCGTCCGGCGTATTGAGCTTGACGAACCAGCGCTCGCCACCGCCTTGCAGAATCAGGCTGCGGTGAATGCAGCCGCCGCTCGCTGCGCGCTGGCTGTCGGCGCGAAACGGCCGGCCGCACGCCCGACTGATTTCCGCCGCCAGTGCGGCGCCGAGCGGCATCGTCTCAGACGGAGGCCAGGCGCGCGTTGGCCAGGGCGAGCCGGTTGGCGAGGACTTCGAGGAAGGCGGCGTAGAAATGCATGCGGCAGACTTCGCTTGCCTGGCGCAGGCCCTCGCCGCGAATGGTCACGATCTTGGCGTCGGTGACGGCGATCACGTCGGCGTTGCGCCCGCCGCTGTTGCGGCCGATCACCGCCATCTCGCCAAAGCATTCGCCGGCGGTGAGCACGTTGAGCATGCGGCCGCGTTTGGCCACCTTGACTTCGCCCTCGGCAAGAAAGCAGAAATAGTCGCCCGGCTCGCCATCCTTCATGATGACGGTCTCCGGCGTCACCCGGTCCCAGCCGGAAAAGCGCACCACTTCCCACAGTTCGACGTCGGAAAAACCCTCGAAGAAGCGGATGCCGCGCAAGGTCTCGAACTTCTCGCTGTCGGCGAAATCCTGCTGCTTGCGCTCCTTCAGCTGGCGGTTGCGGAACGCCTGCGCCAGGTCGTGCGAGAACTCCTCCCAGCTGACGTAGCGCGCGTCGAGGTCCTTCTGCATGGCGCGCGCCACCACCGCGTCGAGGTTGGTGGGAATGTCGCTGCGGAAAGTTGATGGCGGCGGCGGGTCGTCGTGGGTGATCTGGTAGACCATACTGTAGTTGTTGGAGGCCTGGAACGGCAGGCGGCCGGTGAGCAGCTGGTACATCACGATACCGAGCGAATAGATGTCGGTCTGGTGGTTCAGCGGCATCTCGCGTACCTGCTGCGGCGACATGTAGGCGGGCGAGCCGACGCCGGAAACCTGCGTTCGCGTCTGGTCGCCGCTGGAGAACAGGGCCGCGCCGAAATCGGAAATCTTGATGTCGCCGCCGGCCGCCAGCAGGATGTTGGCCGGCTTGATGTCGCGGTGCGTGATGCCGAGATGGTAGGCGTAGTCGAGTGCGCGGGTGCACTTGAAGATGATCTCGACCAGGCGCGGCAGCGCCAGCAGGTTATCGGACGAGCAGAACGGTTCGAGCGTGCCGCCGGCGACGTACTCCATGACGATGTAGCTCTGCCCCTCGTCGATCACCGCGTCGTAGATTTGCACGATGTGCGGATGTACCAGCTTGCCCGCCAGCGATGCCTCGTTCACCAGCAGGTGGCGGTAGAGCCGTCCGCGCTCCTTGTCGCGCAGAACCTCCGGCGAAATCACCTTGACCGCCACCTCGCGCTGGGCAAAGGGATCCCAGGCGAGCCAGACGGCGCTGGTGGCGCCCTCGCCAAGCTTGCCGCGGATCTCGTACTTGCCTACCTTTTCCGGCGATTCCATGACGATGTTATACCGCCGTGAGGCGCGTGTTGGCAAGGTCGAGGCGCTCGACGAGGATACGCAGGAAGGCGCGGTCGAAGGCGTGGCGGCAGGCGTCGGAGGCGCGACGCAGCGCCTCGGTTGGCACCGAGATGACGGTGGACTCGCTCATCGCCGAAACGTCGGCACCGCGCTTGCCGCCGGTCGCGCTGAGATAGGCCATTTCGCCGAAGCACTCGCCGGCCGACAGCACGTTCAGCAGCTTGTTGTTCTTCGTCACCTTGATGCCGCCGGCCGCAAGGATCGAAAAGGTGTCGCCGAATTCGCCTTCGCGCACGAGCTGCGTGCCGGGCTTGACGCGCTTCCAATCGGAAAAGCGCAGCACCTCCCACAGCTGGACGTCGCTGAAATCGCGGAAGAAGGATAGCCCGCGCAGGGTGTTGAACTTCTCGCTGTCGGCGATCTGCTCGCGCCGCTCGGCCAGGTGCTCGTTGCGGAAGGTTTCAGCCAGGTCGAAGGAAAACTCGTCCCAACTGGCGTAGCGCTCATCGAGCGACTTGCGCAGCGCGCGCATGACAATGGCGTCGACCACCGCCGGAATGCCGCTGCGCATGGCCGACGGCGGCGGCGGATCGACGTTGGCGATCTGGTAAATGATGCTGATATTGTTGCTGCCCTGGAACGGCCGCTGGCCGGTCAGCAGCTGGTACATCACGACGCCCATGGAAAAGATGTCGGTCTGGTGGTTGAGCGGATGGTCGCGTACCTGCTGCGGCGACATGTAGGCCGGCGAGCCGATGCCGGCAACCGCCGTCTGGTCGCTCGATGTGGTGAGCGCCGCGCCAAAATCGGAGATCTTGACGTCGCTGCCCGCGTCGCCGACGCGCAGGATGTTGGCCGGCTTGAGGTCGCGGTGGATCACGCCGAGGCGGCAGGCGAAATCCAGCGCGCGGGTGCACTTGAAGATCATTTCGACGACATCGGAAAGCGGCAGCAGCCGCTCCGGCGCGCAGTAGGGCTCCAGCGTACCGCCGGTGACGTACTCCATGACGATGTAGCTCGGATCGGCATCACCGGCGGCATCGTAGATCTGCACGATGTGCGGGTGGGTCAGCTTGCCGGCGAGCGATGCCTCGGTGACGAAGAGCTTGCGCGCGAGCTTGCCGTGCTCGCCCTCGGCGAAGACGCTGTTGGCGACGACCTTGATGGCGACGTCGCGTTCGGCGAAGGGGTCGTGCGCCAGGTATACGACCGAGGTCGCGCCCTCGCCGAGCGTCCTGATGATCTCGTACTTGCCGATCTTTTCCATATGCGTTGCGCGGCCTCGGGGTGCGCCGCCGACGGCCCTCAGAGCGACTCGCGCGCGCGGGCGACGGCGGCGCGCACCTGCGCCGGCGCCGTGCCGCCGGCATGATCGCGGCTGGCGAGCGAGCCCTCGATGCTCAGCACCGCAAGTGCGTCGTCGCCGATCAGCGGCGAAAAGGCGCGCAGCTCGGCAATGCCAAGGTCTGCCAGGTCGCACTGCCGCGTTTCCGCCGCGCGTACGGCGCGGGCGACGGCTTCATGGGCGTCGCGGAACGGCAGGCCCTTTTTTACCAGGTAGTCGGCGAGGTCAGTGGCGGTCGCGTAGCCCTGCCGCAGCGCGGCGCGCATCGCCTCGGGCCGTATGCGGATGCCGGGTACCAGCTCGGCAAATACCGCCAGCGTGTCGCGCACGGTGTCGACAGTGTCGAAGAGCGGCTCCTTGTCTTCCTGATTGTCCTTGTTGTAGGCCAATGGCTGGCCTTTCATGAGCATCAGCAGGCCCATCAGGTGGCCGACCACACGCCCGGTCTTGCCACGCGCCAGTTCCGGCACGTCCGGATTCTTCTTCTGCGGCATGATGCTCGAACCGGTGCAGAAGCGGTCCGCCAGGTCGATGAAGCCGAGGCGCGGACTCATCCACAGGATCAGCTCTTCGGAAAGGCGCGACAGGTGCACCATGACGAGCGCTGCGGCCGCGGTGAATTCGATGGCGAAGTCGCGGTCGCTGACGGCGTCGAGCGAGTTGGCGCAGACCGACTCGAAGCCGAGCTCGCGCGCGACGAAGGCGCGGTCGATCGGATAGGAGGTGCCGGCCAGCGCGGCCGCGCCGAGCGGCAGTCGGTTGATGCGGCGGCGGCAGTCGGCGAAGCGCTCCCGGTCGCGCCCGGCCATCTCGAAGTAGGCGAGCAGGTGATGGCCGAAGGTCACCGGCTGCGCCACCTGCAGGTGGGTGAAACCGGGCATCGGCGTCGCCGAGTGCGCTTCGGCCAGGTCGAGCAGGCTGCCCTGGTAGGCGCGCAGGAGGCCATCCAGAACGTCGAGTTCCTCGCGCAGCCAGAGGCGGATGTCGGTTGCCACCTGGTCGTTGCGCGAGCGTCCGGTATGCAGGCGCTTGCCGGCGTCGCCAACCAGCGCGGTGAGGCGCTTCTCGATGTTCAGGTGCACATCCTCGTCGTCGAGCGACCAGGCGAATTCGCCGCGCTCGATTTCCGCCTTGATTTCGGCCATGCCGCGCTGGATCGCAGCGAGATCGTCGGCGCCGATGATGCCTTGCTGCTGCAGCATGCGCGCGTGCGCCAGCGAGCCGCGGATGTCCGCAAATGCCAGCCGCTGGTCGAAGCCGACCGAGCCGGTAAAGCGCTTGACCAGTTCGGCCACCGGTTCGGAAAAACGCCCCGACCAGGCCTCGCCGCTGGTATCGTTGCTGTGATTTGTCATAAGATCCCGAAAAGCTTCCGGCCGCATGGCGGTGCAACCGATGAGTATACGGCAAAATTCCGGGCCGACGCGCCTGCCCGACTTCTGCAACATGGGGGTCATGCTGCGCATCATGCTGGCGGTCAACCTGCTGGCGTTCTTCGCTGCGGCGGCGCGCAGTGGCGGCATTGCGCGCCTGCCGCTGGAACTGGTGGAGCTGGCGGCGCTGGTGGAGCCGCCGCTGATCGCCAGCCTGGTGCTGCTGTGCGGCCTGCGGCAATGGCTGGCGCGGCTCGATGTCCGCACCGGCGCGGTTCTGGCCGTGGTCGTCGCCGGCGCGATGGCGCTGCTGTGCGCGCCGCTGTTCGACCCGCTCGGCTATGCCGGTTTCGGCGCGGGCCGCCTGGCCGCCGGCGCCTGGGGTGTGGCGGCGGCGCTTGTCGTGCTGTTCTGGCTCGATCTGCGCGGCCGCGCCTTCTCGCCGGCGCTGGCCGAAGCGCGGCTGATGGCGCTGACGGCGCGCATCCGGCCGCATTTCCTCTTCAACAGCCTCAATGGCGTGCTCGGCGTGATGCGCAGCGATCCGCGTCGTGCCGAGCGCGCACTCGAGGAACTGGCCGACCTGTTTCGCGTGCTGATGGCGGAAAACCGCGCCCTCGTCACGCTCGGCGAGGAAATCGCGTTGTGCCGCCAGTACCTCGAACTGGAGCATCTGCGCCTCGGCGAACGCCTGCACATGCGCTGGGACGTGGCGGATTGTCCCGCCGATGCGCTGGTGCCGCCGCTGATGCTGCAGCCGTTGCTGGAGAATGCCGTCTATCATGGCGTCGAGCCGTCGCCGGACGCCGCCGAAATCACCCTGCGCGCCGGGCGCATGGGCGACGAAATTTCGATCGAACTGGCCAACCCGTTCCACGGCGAGCATGATCACCACAACGGCAACCGCATGGCGTTGGAAAACATCCGCGAACGGCTGATGCTGTTCTTCGACCTCGAAGCGCGTATGGAGACGGAGGCGCGGGACGGCGTGTTTCGCGTGCGCATCCGGCTGCCTTATCGAAAAGGAGGGGTGCCATGAGCACTCCGCACGGCCGCCCGGGGGCGGGGGCTGATGGGAGGGTCGCCCGGTGAGCGTGCTGCGAGTTTTCATCGTCGACGACGAGGCTCCGGCGCGGGCGCGCCTGAAAGCCCTGCTGGCCGACATCGCCGGCGAGTTGCCGAACGAGGTGGCCGGCGAGGCGGCCAACGGCGCCGAGGCGCTGGAGCGCCTGGCGACGGCGCGCGCCGACGTCGTCCTGGTGGACATCCGCATGCCGCAGATGGATGGCGTCGAGCTGGCGCGCCACCTTGCCAAGGTCGAACCGGCGCCGGCAGTGGTGTTCAGCACGGCCTACGATCAATATGCCGTGCAGGCTTTCGAACTGAATGCCATCGACTACCTGGTCAAGCCGGTGCGGGCGCAGCGGCTGGCGGCGGCACTGGCGAAGGCGCAGCGCGCCGCGCCGCTGCGGCGCGAGACGCTGGAACGGCTGGCGCCGCAGGGACGTCGGCATTTTTCCGTCGCCGAAAGGGGGCGCATCCAGCTGGTTCCGGTGGCGGACGTGCTCTATCTCAAGGCGGAACTGAAGTACATCACGGCGCGCACGCGGGAACGGGAATTCCTCCTGGATGAATCGCTGACCCAGCTCGAAGAAGAACTCGGCCTGCGTTTCGTCCGCGTGCATCGCAACTGCCTGGTGGCGCGCGGCGCCATCGTCGGATTCGAGAAAGCCGCGGCGGAAGACGGCGAGACGCACTGGGTGGTGCTGCTGGCCGGGCTGGCCGAGCGCCTGCCGGTATCGCGGCGGCAATGGCCGGCGGTCAAGGCAGCCATTGCCGACGAGGGTGGCGCGGCGTGAGTTCGCGTCGGCGACGCGCCGCAACCGCGCCCGCACGCGCGGCGGGGACCGGTGGAAAGGGCGCACCATGAACGCGCTGTGGCAGGTGGCGTGGCCGTACTTCTGGCGCGAGGAAGTGCCGTATGTGCTGGCGACAGCCGCTGTGCTGGCGGCCCTGCTCTGGCAGCTGTTGCCGCAGGACCGGCGTTCCGTCGGCTATACGCTCGGCCTGTTCCTTTTCTGCCTGTTCGGCCAGCTGGCGGCGGGCATCCTGGCGGCGCGCGGCATGCACGCGGGCGCGGCGGCGGCGCACGAGGCGTTTCTCGTCGGCTCCGGCCTGGCGCTGATCCGCCTCGGCGGGCTGACGCTGTTCCGCCTGGGACTGCCGCGCCTCGGCTTGCGGCCGCCGCGCATCGCCGAAGACATACTGGTGATTCTCGCCTACCTGGTCTTCGCCCTGGTGCGCATGCGCATCGCCGGCGTGGATCTGTCCGGCATCGTTGCCACATCGGCGGTGATCACGGCGGTGATCGCCTTTTCCATGCAGGACACCCTCGGCAACATCCTCGGCGGGCTGGTGCTGCAGCTGGACAGTTCGATCGAGCTGGGCGACTGGGTGCGGATCGATGACACTTCAGGCCGGGTCGTCGAGATCCGCTGGCGCCATACCGCCATCGAGACGCGCAACGGCGAAATCGTCGTGGTGCCCAACAGCCTGCTCATGAAGAGCAGATTCACCGTCATCTGGAGCATGGAGCAGGCGACGCAGCCGTGGCGGCGCTGGGTCTGGTTCAACGTCGACTACAGTGTGCCGCCGGCGCAGGTGATCGAGTCGGTCGAACGTTCGCTGTCCGGCGCCGACATCCCGAACATGGCGCCCGAGCCGGCGCCGAGCTGCCTGCTGATGGAGTTCGGGCCGAGCTACGGGCGCTACGCGCTGCGCTACTGGCTGCGCGACCCGCGGCCGGACGATCCGACCGACTCGGCCGTGCGCGTGCATGTGCTGGTGGCGCTGCAGCGCGCCGGCATCCGCATTGCCGAACCCGAGTATTCGGTGCACATGATCAAGGAGAACACGGAACACCGTGCCGAGGTGCATGCGCGCGAACTGGAGCGGCGGCTGCGGGCCCTGCGCGGCGTCGAACTGTTCGCCTCGTTCACCGGGGAGGAACTGCGCGCGCTGGCCGACCGGCTGGCCTACGCGCCGTTCGCCCGCGGCGACATCGTCACGCGGCAGGGCATGACCGCGCACTGGCTGTACATCCTGGTGGCCGGCGAGGTCGAAGTCTGGCTGGAACAGGATGGCGAGCGGCGGCTGTTGACCACCCTGCGCGGCGGCAGCGTCTTCGGCGAAATGGGGCTGCTCACCGGCGAGCCGCGCCGCGCCACCGTCTCGGCCCGCACCGACGTCGAGTGCTACCGCCTGGACAAGGCCGGCTTCGAGGAAGTGATCCGCCTGCGGCCGGCTGTCGCCGAGGAAATGGCGGCCATCCTGGCGGAGCGCAACACACAGCTGGCGCACGCGCGCGAGGCGCTCGACGCCGAGGCGCGCGCCGGCGAGCGATCGCGCCAGCACGCGAGCATCCTCGGCAAGATGCGCGCGTTCCTCGGCTTGGGCGGCTGAGCGCGCGTCACTCCTGCGCGGCGGAGGCGTCGAGCGCCGCGCGCAGCGCCTGTTCGATGTACGCGCCGTAGAAATCCGCCAGCCGAAAGCCGACGATCGGTTCGCCGCGCCGCCGGCCATCGGCGCCGAAGACCGCGAGCGTCGGCGTCAGCTTCGCCCCCTCGGACCGGGCGAAAGCGCGATGGCTGGTGCGGCGCCCGGCGAAGTCGGTCAGCTCTGCCGCACTGTCGGTGTCGACCTGCCGCAACACCAGCTGCCGGCGCCAGGCCGGGTCCCGGCCCAGGGGAATCAGGTATTCACGGCGCGCCCGCTCGCACCAGGGGCAGCCGTCCTGGCTGTAGAGCACCAGCATGACGGCGCCGCTGCGCGCCATCTGCCTGGCATCGGCGGCCAGGTCGCGTGCGAGGGGAATGACCTCGCCGGCGGCGCCGGGCGCGCAGGGGAGCCATGATAAAATCAGCGCAGTCGCGCGCAGCCAGCGTCGCATCGCCTCTCTTCTTCCAGGACCGCACAACGTGAACCCGCCCGAGCGCATCGTCATTGCCACCCGTGAATCCCGCCTGGCGCTGTGGCAGGCGGAGCATGTGCGCGATCGCCTGAAGGCATTATATCCAGACTGTCGCGTCGAGCTGCTCGGCATGACGACGCGCGGCGACCAGATTCTCGACCGCCCGCTGGCGAAGGTCGGCGGCAAGGGCCTGTTCGTCAAGGAACTCGAGACGGCGCTGCTGGACCGCCGCGCGGACATCGCGGTGCATTCGATGAAGGACGTGCCGATGGTGATGGAGGCGGACTTCCGCCTGGTCGCCATCAGCGCGCGGGAAAATCCGCTTGACGCCTTCGTCTCGAACCGCCACGCCGCGATCGAGGCGATTCCGTCCGGCGGCGTCGTCGGCACGTCCAGCCTGCGGCGCGAAGCACAGTTGCGCGCGCGTTTCCCCCACCTGACGGTCGCCAGCCTGCGCGGCAACCTCGACACGCGGCTGCGCAAGCTCGACGAGGGGCACTACGATGCGATCATCCTCGCCGCCGCCGGCCTGACGCGGTTGGGCCTGGCCGCGCGCATCCGTGCGGTGCTGCCAGCCGAGTTCTCGCTGCCCGCCGCCGGCCAGGGCGCGCTGGGCATCGAGGCCCTTGCCGGTCGGACCGAGGTGGCGGACTGGGTGGCGCCACTCAACGACGCGCCGTCCGCCGCTTGCGTACTGGCCGAACGCGCGGTGTCGCGTGCGCTCACCGGCAGTTGCGAGGTGCCGCTCGGTGCCTTCGCCGAGATCGAGGCCGGCCGCCTGCGCCTGCGCGGCTTCGTTGCGACGCCGGACGGCACGCGCATGGCGAGTGCCGAACTGGGTGGCGCACCCGCGGAGGCCGAAGCGCTCGGCGGCGCCCTTGCCGAACTGCTGAAGGCGCGCGGTGCGGCGGAGATCCTCGCCGCGCTGCCGGCATGAGCGCACCGCGCCGCCGCAGCCAGTCGTGGGCGGCCACCGCGGGGAGGGCCATCCAGTGAGCACGGCGGCGTCGGCACTTCGCGGCCACAGCGTCGTGGTGACGCGGCCGGTGGCACAGGCCGTCGCCCTGGCGGCGGCGATCGAGCGGGAGGGCGGCAGCGTGTTGCGCTTTCCGGTGCTGGAGATCGGCGACGCGCCGGATGCCGGGCCGCTGCGCGAGGCCGCCCGGGACATCGAGCAGTTCGACCTGGCCGTGTTCGTCAGTCCCAACGCCGTCGAGCGGGCGCTCGGCGTCATCACGGCGCGCCGCCCCTGGCCGCAGCATGTGCGCGCCGCGGTGATGGGCCGCACCAGCGCGCAGGCGCTGCAGCGGCACGGCGTGCATGAGGTGCTGCTGCCGGTTGGCGGCAGCGACAGCGAGGCCCTGCTGGCGCTGCCGGCGCTGCAGGCGGAGCGGATGCGCGGCTGCCGCGTGGCGATCTTTTGCGGTGACGGCGGACGTGAACTGCTGGCGGAGACGCTGGCGGCGCGAGGCGCCCGGGTCGAACGGGTCACCTGTTATCGGCGCGGCCGGCCGGCGACTGACGCGGCGCCCCTGCGCGGGCGCCTGGCGCTGGGTGCGGTGGATGCCGTCACGGTGAGCAGCAGCGAGGGGCTGCGCAACCTGGTGGACATGGTCGGCGCGGAGGCGGCGCCGCGGCTCAGGGCGCTGCCCCTGTTCGTGCCGCACGCACGCATCGGCGCCGCGGCGGCCGCACTGGGCTTCGCGCAGGTCGTCCGCACGGCGCCCGGCGACGAGGGATTGCTGGCAGGATTGCGCGGTTATTTCGAGAAGCGGGGCGCGTGCGCCGCGGACCCATCGGCAGGCATCGGATCATGAGCGAAAACGAAAGCGGACCACGGCGCGAAGACACCGGCGAGGAGGCCCCGCGCGCGGCTGCTGCGGCACGGCCGCGCGGCATCCTGTCGGCCTTGTGGCGGCCAACCGGCATCGTGGCGCTGGCGGCCCTGGCGCTGCTGGCGTGGCAGTGGACCGAGATGCATGTGCGCATCGGCGGCCTGCAGCAGGAACTCGCCGGCCGGCTTGCCGCCGGGGACGACGCGGTGCGCGAGAGCCGCCTGCTGGCGAAGCAGAATCAGGAGGCCCTGGCGGTCGCGCAGGTGAAGATCGGCATGCTGGAGGCGCGCCTGGGCGAATCTCAGAGCCAGCAGCTGGCGCTTGAGGCGATGGTGCAGGAACTGACGCGCAATCGCGACGAGCGGTTGCTGTCGGAGATCGAGCAGGCGTTGAATGCTGCCGCCCAGCAGTTGCAGCTGGCCGGCAACGTCGAGGCGGCGCTGATCGCGCTGCAGGGCGCCGACGCGCGCCTGGCGGCGTCCGGGCGCGGCCAGCTGCTGCCGCTGCGCAAGGTGATCGCGCGCGACATCGAGCGGCTGAAGGCCCTGCCGCTGGCTGACGTCGCCGGCGTCGCACTCAGGCTGGAGGGCGTTTCCGCGGCGGTGGACGACCTGCCGCTGGCCTTCGACGCCAAACCGCGCGCCGAGGCGGCGCGCACGGCACGGCCGCCATTGACCGACGCCGGCTTCTGGCAGGGGCTGGCCGGCGACGTGTGGAGCGAACTGAAGGGACTCGTCCGCGTCGAGAGGCTCGACCGCCCGGACCCCGCACTGTTGTCGCCGACGCATGCCTTCTTCCTGCGCGAGAACCTCAAACTGCGCCTGATGAATGCGCGCCTGGCGCTGTTGCAGCGCGATGGCAAGAGCTTTCGGCAGGACCTCAGGCAGGCGCAGGCCTGGGTCGAGCAGTATTTCGATATGCGTGCCAAGGCGACGCAGACGGTGAGCGGCACGCTGCGCCAGCTGGCGGGCGCCGACATCAGCGTGGCGCTGCCGACGCTCAGCGAAAGCCTGCTGGCACTGCGCAACTTCAAGGTGGCGCGCGAGGGCGCCACCCTGGCGCCGCGCGGGGAACGCTGATGCGGGCGCTGTTCTGGCTGCTGGCGCTGTTTGCTCTGGCGGTGGGCGTGTCGCTGGCGGCGCGATACAACGACGGCTATGTGCTGGTGGTGCTGCCGCCGTGGCGCGTCGAACTCTCGCTGAATTTTCTCATCGTCGCGCTGCTCGGCGGCTTTGCGCTGGCCCATGTGGTGCTGCGCGCGGTCAGCCACACCCTGCGCCTGCCGCGGGCGGTGCGTGCCTGGCGCGAGCGCAAACGGCAGGACAAGGCGGCGCAGGCATTGCGCGAAGCGGTGCAGCAGCTGTTCGCGGGGCGCTACGGCCACGCCATGAAGAATGCCGCGGTATCGCATGCGGCCGGCGCGGCACCTGCGCTGTCGGCGCTGGTCGCGGCCCGCGCGGCGCATTTCCTGCGCGATTCACGCCGCGAGGCGGAGTGGCTCGGGCGCGCCGCCGAGCACGATGCCGAGGCGCCTGCCGCGCGCCTGATGACCGAAGCGGAACTGCATGTGAATGCGCGCCGCTTCGATGCCGCGCGGGAGGCGCTCGATGCCCTGCAGCGAAGCGGCGGCACGCACATCGCCGCGCTGCGCCTGGCGCTGCGCGCGAATCGCGGGCTCGGGCGCTGGGATGATGTGCTGACGGTGGCACGCCAGCTGGAAAAGCATCGCGCGCTGACGGCGGACGCGGCGGCGCCGCTCAAGCTGCGCGCCCATCGCGAGAACCTACGCAGCCGCGAGGGCGATGCGGCGGCGTTGTCGGCCTACTGGCGCGCCGTGCCGGTGGGCGAACAGCATGCGCCGCGGCTCGCCGCCGCCGCCGCCCGCGCCCTG
>CAZASE010000015.1:0-16476 GCA_964487715.1 uncultured Rhodocyclaceae bacterium
GCGCGTGTCGCCGCCCTCGGCGCGCGCCTGCCGGCGGACTGGGTGGCGCGGCCGCTGATCGCCGTGCACATCAGTGCACGCAAGGCCTCGCAGCGCTGGCCGGCCGAACGCCATGCGGCGCTGATGGCGGCGCTGCACGCTCGCCTCGGCGCGGCCTTCCTGCTGTTCTGGTCGCCCGGCGCGGCGGACAACCCGCTGCATCCGGGTGACGACGACACGGCGGCGGCCATCGTCGCGCAGTGCCGCGACCTGCCGCTGCTGGCGCTGCCGACGCACGATCTGGCCGACCTGATCGCCGGCCTGGCGTGCGCCGAGCGCGTGATTTGCAGCGACGGCGGCGCCATGCACCTCGCCGCCGGCCTGGGCAAGCCGATCGTCTGCTTCTTCGGCCAATCCGACGCGCCGCGCTGGCACCCCTGGGGCGTCCCGCATATCGTCCTGCAGCCCGACAGCCGCGTCGTTCGCGACATCGGCGTCGCGGAGGCGCTGGCGGCCTGCCTGCGGCTGCCGGGGCTCGCCGGCGCCGCGCGGGGCTGAGCCGGCGCGCCCGCATCGGCATCGCGCCGCAAGCCGAGACGCGTCACCCGAGCGAGACCGCCCGCTGCGGACGATATGCTATAGTCCTTGCGACGAAACGGATCGCGTACGCGGCGATGACGTTCTTGGCCAGATCGAGTCCTTATTCATGAACGGTCGAAAGTCCGGGTGGCCCCTGTTCTGGCTGGCACTGCTGCTCGCCTGTCCCGCCAGCGTCGCTGCCCAGACGCTGTACCGCTCGGTCACGCCGGATGGCAAGGTCGTCTACAGCGACCATCCGCCGGCGCAGGGCCGGGTCGTGAAGACGCTGACGCCGGCCGATTCGGCGAGCACCACCCTGCCGGTTTCCGCGGTCGAGCAGTTGCGCCGCCTGCAGGCGCTGGCGCCCACCGTTGCCAGACGGCCGGCAGGTGGCGGCGTTGTCCTGTATTCGGCGGCCTGGTGCGGCTACTGCAAGAAAGCCAAGGCCTACCTCGATGGCAGGGGCGTCGCCTACCGGGAAGTGGACATCGATACGCAGGACGGCCTGGCGGCTTACGCGCAGGACGGCGGCGGCAAAGGCATTCCCTTGCTCATCGCAGACGGCGGGCGGGTGCAGGGCTTTTCACCGGCGGCTTACGATGCGCTGTTCGCCCGGCGCAAGTAGCCGTCCGTTGGGCGCGGCAGTCTCCCGCCGACATTCCGGAGCTTGACCCATGCCGATGCAGCGTCCGCCAGTCCTCGTGTTCGCGTCGCTCGTGCTCGTCGCCCTGCTGGTGCTGTCCGGCCTTCGTCCGTTCGACCGCACCACCTGGATCCTCGAGGTCTTGCCGATCCTGATCGCCTTGCCGGTGCTGTGGGCGAGCTACGCGCGCTTTCCCCTGACGCGCCTTCTTTACATCTGCATCTTCTGCCACGCCGTCGTGCTCATGGTCGGCGGCGCCTACAGCTACGCCCGGGTACCGATCGGCTTTCATCTCGCCGACCTGCTCGGCCTCGACCGCAACCCCTACGACAAGATCGGCCATTTCTTCCAGGGCTTTGTTCCCGCGCTCGTGGCGCGCGAGATCCTGCTGCGCGGCAGCTACGTGCGCGGCCGGCGGATGCTTGCCTTCGTCGTCATCTGCATCGTGCTGGCGATCAGCGCCGCCTATGAACTCCTCGAATGGGCGGCGGCGCTCGCGCTCGGCCAGGGCGCCGACGAGTTCCTCGGCACGCAGGGCGATCCATGGGATACGCAGTCGGACATGTTCCTCGCACTCATCGGCGGCGTGACGGCCATGCTTGGTCTGTCGCGCATCCACGATCGCCAGCTGGCGGCACTCGCCGGAACCGGCGCACAGAAGTGCCCGGCACGCTGATTTCGGCCAGCGCGCACCGCCTGGCGGTCCGCGCCGCCGCGGTCAGTGCGCCTCGTCCCAGTTGGCACCCACGCCAAGCTCGACCAGCAGCGGCACGGCGAGGCGGGCGACGCCGGACATCAGCCGCGGCAGGGCCTCGCGCACCTCGGCGAGTTCCGCCTCCGGCACCTCGAGCACCAGTTCATCGTGCACCTGCAGGATCAGCAGCGACGAGCGGCGCGCGTCGTCGAGCCAGCGCCGCACGGCGAGCATCGCCAGCTTGACCACGTCGGCGGCGGTGCCCTGCATCGGCGCATTGATGGCCGCCCGCTCGGCGGCCTGGCGGCGTGCGCCATTGCCGCTCCTGATTTCGGCCAGCCACAGGCGCCGTCCGAATACGGTTTCGACGTAGCCTTTCTCGCGCGCGGCGAGGCGGGTCGTTTCCATGTAGCGCGCGACGCCGGGATAGCGGGCGAAATAGCGGTCGATGTAGGCCTGTGCCGCGCCGCGCTCGAGATTGAGCTCGCGCGCCAGGCCGAAGGCCGACATGCCGTAGATGAGGCCGAAGTTGATCACCTTGGCGTAGCGCCGCTGCTCGCTGCTGACCTCGGCCGGCGCGACACCGAAGACTTCGGCGGCGGTGGCGCGGTGGATGTCCTCGCCCGAGGCAAAGGCTTCGAGCAGCCCGGCGTCGCCGGACAGATGCGCCATGATGCGCAGTTCGATCTGCGAGTAGTCGGCGGCGACGATGTGCGAACCCGGCGGTGCGATGAAGGCCTGGCGGATGCGCCGCCCCTCGGCGGTGCGGATCGGGATGTTCTGCAGGTTCGGGTCGGCGCTCGCCAGCCGGCCGGTGACCGCCACCGCCTGGGAAAAGCTGGTGTGCACGCGGCCGGTATGCGGGTCGACACTGCGCGGCAGCTTGTCGGTGTAGGTATTCTTGAGTTTTGCCAGGCTGCGGAAATCGAGGATCAGTTTCGGCAGCGGGTAGTCGAGTGCCAGCTGCGCCAGCACTTCCTCGTCGGTTGACGGCGCGCCGGATGGCGTCTTCTTCAGCACCGGCAACTTTTCGCGCTCGAACAGGATTTCCTGGATCTGCTTGGGCGAGTTGAGGTTGAACGGCTGCCTGGCCACGGCATGCGCCTGCGCTTCGAGTTCGAGCAGCTTCTGGCCGAGTTCCTGGCTCTGCCGCGCGAGCAGCGCGGCGTCGACCAGCACGCCTTCGCGCTCCATGCGCCACAGCACCTGCAGCACCGGCAGCTCGATGTCGCGGTAGAGCGCATCGAGGCGCGGCTCGCCGGCGAGCGCCGGCTGCATCGCCTGGTGCAGGCGCAGCGTGACGTCGGCGTCCTCGGCCGCGTATTCGGCCGCGCGCGCCACATCCACCTGGTCAAAGCCGATGCGCCCGGCGCCCTTGCCGGTGACCTCGTCGTACTTGATGGTGGCGATGCCGAGGTGGCGCGCGGCGAGCGAATCCATGTCGTGCGACTTGTCGGATTCGAGCACGTAGGATTCCAGCAGCGTGTCCTGCGCCACGCCGGCGAGGCGCAGGCCGTGATTCGCCACCACATGCATGTCGTACTTGAGGTTCTGCCCGAGCTTGGCATGCGCCGGCGATTCCAGCCAGGGCTTGAGGCGCGCCAGCACCTCTTCGAGCGGCAACTGCGCCGGTGCGCCGGCGTAGCGGTGGGCGACCGGCAGGTAGGCGGCGTCGCCCGGCGCGACGGCGAATGACAGGCCGACCAGTCTTGCACGCATCGGGTCGAGGCCGGTGGTCTCGGTGTCGAAGGAGGTGAGCGCCGCGGCCTCGATCTTCTTCAACCAGGCGTCGAACTGTGTCCAGTCGAGGATCGTTTCGTAATGCGCGCGGTGGTCGCCGGACGGTTGCGGGTCGGGTGCCTGCGTCGTCTCCCCGGCCGCCGCCGGGGGGGCGTCCAGTTCGCGCCGCCAGGTCTTGAATTCCAGGCCGGCGTAGAGCTCGGCAAGCCGCGCCGGGTCGGGCGGCGACGCTGCCAGGTCGGCGACCCGCAGCGGCAGATCGAGATCGCAGACCACCGTGACGAGCTTGCGCCCGAGCGGCAGGAAATCCAGCGCGCGGCGCAGGTTCTCGCCGACCGCGCCGCCGATCTCGGCGGCATGGGCAACCACCTCGTCCAGCGTACCGTACTGCGCCAGCCACTTCACCGCGGTCTTCGGCCCGACCTTGTCCACCCCCGGCACGTTGTCCGCACTGTCGCCGACCAGGGCGAAGTAGTCGACGATGCGCGCGGGGGCCACGCCGAACTTGGCCAGCACGCCGGCCTCGTCCAGCACCTCGTTGTTCATGGTGTTGACCAGGCGCACGTGCGGATTGACCAGCTGCGCCAGATCCTTGTCGCCAGTCGACACGATGCACTCGATGCCCTGCCGGCTGGCCTCCTGGGTCAGGGTGCCGATGACATCGTCGGCCTCGACGCCGTCGATCATCAGCAGGGGCCAGCCGAGGGCGCGGATGCATTCGTGCAGCGGTTCGATCTGCCGCGCGAGATCGTCCGGCATCGGTGGCCGGTGCGCCTTGTAGTCGGGATACAGGTCGTCGCGGAAGGTCTTGCCCTTGGCGTCGAAGACGCAGGCGCGGTAGTCCGCCTTGAAGTCGCTATCCAGCCGGCGTAGCATGTTCAGCACGCCGTACACCGCGCCGGTCGGCGCGCCAGCCTTGTTGCGCAGGTCGGGCATGGCGTGAAAGGCGCGGTAGAGGTAGCTCGATCCGTCAACCAGCAGCAGCGTCGGCATAATTTTCCACGGTCGCCCGGCGGGCGCCCCGGTCATCGTTTCCGGAAAACCATCATGAGCGCGAAAGACAAACTCGGCCGTCTCGCCGATTCCGCCGCGGCGATTCCCTCCTACTCGGCGCGCGAGTCGTGGCGGGTGTTCGGCATTATGGCAGAATTCGTCGAGGCGACAGAACGGCTGGCGCCGATCCGTCCGGCCGTTTCCATCTTCGGCAGCGCGCGCCTGCAGGAAGGCCACCCGTACTACGTGCTGGCCGAGCGCATCGCGCGGCTGCTCTCCGATGCGGGGTTTTCGGTCATCTCCGGCGGCGGCCCCGGCATCATGGAGGCGGCGAGCAAGGGTGCCTTTTTCGGCAAGTCGCCCTCGGTCGGCCTGAACATGCAGCTGCCGCTGGAACAGCGCGCCAATCCCTACCAGGACATCAGCCAGACCTTCAACCACTTCTTCGCGCGCAAGGTGATGTTCGTGCGCTTCGCCTCGGCCTACGTCGTGCTGCCGGGCGGCTTCGGCACGCTCGACGAGCTGAGCGAGGCGCTGACGCTGATCCAGACTGGCAAGAGCCGGCGCATCCCGCTGATCCTCGTGCAGGCGAGCTATTGGCAGGGGCTGATCGACTGGTTCCGCGCACGACTGGCCGCCGAGGGCATGATCGACGCGGCGGACCTCGAACTGCTGCAGGTGATCGATGAGCCCGAGCAGGTGGTCGAAGCCATCTTTCGCCATTACGAGCGCCGCGGCTTTGCACCGCTGCCGGAGGAGAACGAGCTGCTGGTGAACCTCTGATAGAATCGTGCCAACACTGCCCCGGACAATGTCATGCGCCGCCTGATTCCCGCTCTCCTCCCCCTCCTTCTTGTGCTTGCCCTGCCTGCCGCCGCGCAGGGATCGCGGCCGGCCGGTCTGCAACCGGTGCCCGAGCCGCCCCCCCCGCCACCCGGCTATCAGCCCGATCCGGCGCTGGAGCCGCAGGTGACGATCATCAAGCGCGGCGAGGACAAGGTGGAGGAGTACCGCATCAACGGCCGCCTCTACATGGTCAAGGTGACGCCGCCGCACGGCGTGCCGTATTACCTCGTCGATTCCAAGGGCGACGGCCGCATGACCCGCCAGGAACCGCTGGATTCGGGCCTGCGCGTGCCGCAGTGGGTGATCGGCACCTTCTGACGCCGCCTTGCCAATCCCCGCCGAGGGCATCCGGCCGGTCCGGTTTGAAATGTCACCGGGCATCGGCTAGCATGCCCGCGCAACACCAAAATCCATAACATCAAGGAGGCAGCCATGAGCGAGCAGAATCCGTTCGTCGTTAAGGAAGGCGCGTCAGGCGGCGGCAGCGGCAGTTTCGCCGCCGACGGGCGCAGCGTCGATGCCGGGCGCAGCATCGAGTGGCTCAAGCAGGGGTGGCGGTTGTTTACCAATAACCCGGGCATCTGGATCGCCATCACCGTCATCATGATGGTGATCCTTATCGTCCTCAGCCTGATTCCGCTGATCGGCCAGCTGGCGGTGAATTTCCTCATGCCGGTGTTCGGCGCCGGCCTCTTGATCGGCTGCCGTGCGCTGCACGAAAGCGAAGAGTTGCGCATCGACCACCTGTTTGCCGGCTTCAAGCAGCACACCGGCAACCTGATCCTGGTCGGCGTGTTCTACCTGGTCGGCGTCGGGGCGGTCATGGGGGTCGCTTTCCTCATCGGCGGCGGCGCTGCTTTCGGCGGCGCCATGATGGGACGCGGCCCGGGCGTCGGCATGGCGATCGGCGGCCTGATGCTGGCGCTGCTGGTGATGCTGGCGCTGCTGGTGCCGCTGGCGATGGCGGTGTGGTTTGCGCCGGCGCTGGTGGTGTTCAAGGGCGCCGCGCCGGTCGACGCCATGAAAGCCAGCTTCGCCGCCTGTCTGAAGAACCTCGTCCCCTTCCTCGTGTACGGCGTGCTGGTTTTTGTCGCGACCGTCATCGCGATGATCCCCTTCGGCCTCGGCATGCTGGTGCTGGTGCCTGTGCTCATTGGCTCGCTCTATACGTCCTATGTGGAGATATTCGAGTAACTTTGCCTGCCGCCGCGCCGCCAGCCGGCGCGGCACCCCGCGCTGATGCAGGCGCGGCTGCTGCCCGCCGTGCGCGGCTGGAACTGGATCGTCGCCGGCTTTCGGCTGTTTCGCAGCAACCCGGCCCTGCTCACCTTCATTGTCTTCGGCTACTGGCTGACGCTGATCTTCCTCAACGTCGTGCCACTCATCGGGTTCGTGCTGGCACCGCTGTGCGTGCCGGCGCTCTCCGTCAGCGTCATGAACGGCTGCCGCGGCGTCGAGCGCGGCGAGGCAGTGCAGTTCGGCATCCTGTTTTCCGGCTTTCACCGCAATGCGCGCACGCTTCTTCTGCTCGGTGCGCTCTATCTGGCGGGTTCGATGGGTGTGTTGGCGGCGAGCATTCCGGTCGATGGCGGCCTGCTGTTCGAGATCATGCTCGGCAGCCGACGTCCCGAGACCGAGGTGCTGCAGGGATCGAACCTGATGCTCGGCCTGCAGCTCGCCCTGCTGTTGATGGTGCCGCTGCTGATGGCATTCTGGTTCGCGCCGCTCCTGGCGGGTTGGCATGACCTGGCCGCCGGCAAGGCGCTTTTCTTCAGCTTCGTCGCCTGCTGGCGCAACTGGCGTGCCTTTGCCGTCTATGGCGCCGGTGTGGCGTTCATCAGCGCCATCCTGCCCGGCATTGTGCTCGGCCTGTTCGGCCTGTTCTCCGAAGCGGCGGTGCGCGGCGCCGCGGTGGCGATGACCCTGCCGATCCTCTTCGTCTTCGTGCCGACGCTGTTCGCCAGTTTCTACGCGAGCTATTGCGACGTGTTTGCCACCCCGCCCGGTGATTGACATGCGTCCGCTCGGCGTGCTGGGCGGCACTTTCGATCCGGTGCATTTCGGCCACCTGCGCCTGGCCGAGGAGGCCGCCGATGCGCTGGATCTCGACGCGGTGGTCTGGAGCCCGGCCGGGCGGCCGCCGCACCGCCACGCGCCGCGGGCCGAAGCGGCGCAGCGGCTCGACATGGTGCGCCTGGCGATTGCCGGCAATCCGCGTTTCGTCCTCGACGAGAGCGAGGTGCGCAGCGACGGGCCGAGCTACACGGTGGCGCTGCTGGAGCGCCTGCGCGCCGTGCACGCCGCCCGGCCGCTGGTGCTGCTGCTCGGGTCGGACGCGTTTCTCGGCCTGCCTGCCTGGCATCGCTGGCGCGAGCTGATCGGGCTGGCGCACCTGGCGGTCGCGACGCGCCCGGGCTACGACCTGGCGCAGGATGCGTGGAACGGCGAGCTGGCCGCCCACCTGCCGCAGCCGGTCAACGAGCCGGCGGCGCTGCGCGCCGCGCCGGCCGGCTGCATCGTCCCGTTCGCCATGACGCCGCTGGGAATTTCCGCTTCGCTGCTGCGGGCGCGGCTTGCCGCCGGCGTCAGCACCCGCTATTTGCTTCCCGATCCCGTCAGGGAGTATATTGACCGGCAATCCCTCTACCGGATCTCTGATGGACGTTAGAAAACTGCAGAAGGTCGCCGTCGCGGCGCTCGAGGACATCAAGGCGCGCGACATTGAAGTCCTCAACACCACCAAGCTCTCCTCCCTGTTCGACCGCATCATCATTGCCAGCGCCGATTCGGCGCGGCAGACCAAGTCCCTGGCGCGCAGCGTGCAGGAGCGGGTGCTGGCGGCCGGCGGTCGCGTCCTCGGCATGGAAGGCGAGGAAAGCGGCGAGTGGATCGTCGTCGATCTCGGCGACGTCGTCGTTCACATCATGCAGCCGGCGGTGCGCAGCTACTACAACCTGGAGGAACTCTGGTCGGCCACGCCGGCGGCGCGGCGGCGTGCGGCTGCCGCGGCGACCGCCGGCTGAATGCGGCTGCTCGTCGCCGCCGTCGGCACGCGCATGCCGGCCTGGGCCGATGAGGCGTTTCGCGAGTTTGCCCGGCGCATGCCGCGCGAACTGCCGCTGGACCTGCAGGAGATCAAGGCCGAACCGCGCAGCAGCGGCAAGCCGCTCGACGCCTTGCTCGCGGCGGAAGCCGGCCGCATCCGCGCCGCGCTGCCGCCACGTTGCCGGCTGGTGGCGCTTGACGAGCGTGGCGCCGATCTGAGCACACGCGATCTGGCCGGGCGGCTGGAGCAGTGGATGGCGTTGGGCGATGACGTTAGCTTCGTCATCGGCGGGCCGGACGGTCTGGCGCCGCCGATCAAGGCGGCCGCGGCGGAAACCCTGCGCCTGTCCAGCCTGACACTGCCGCATGCGTTGGCCCGGGTGATGCTGGCCGAGGCGCTCTACCGCGCCGCCAGCCTGCTCAAGGGCCATCCCTATCACCGCGAGTAAGGCGACATGGCGCTGCTGGAACGACGCATCTACCTGGCCTCGCGCAGTCCGCGCCGGCGCGAGCTGCTGGCGCAGATCGGCGTGCGCTACGAATTGCTGATGTTCCGCGGCTTGCCGCGCGAGGATCTGGATGTGGACGAATCCGCGCTGCCGCGGGAGAAGCCGGAGGACTACGTCGTCCGCGTCACGCTGGCCAAGGCAAACGCCGGCCTGCAGCGCATCCGCGAGCGCCACCTGATTCCCTATCCGGTCCTCGCCGCCGACACCACCGTCGAGATCGATGGCAACATCATCGGCAAGCCGGAACACGAGGCCGATGCCGTGGCCATCCTGCAGCGGCTGTCCGGCCGCACCCATCGCGTGCTGACGGCGGTGGCGATCTCCGATGGCCAATGCACCGAACACCAGCTGAGCGTCAGTGATGTCCGTTTCCGCCTGATCGAAAAGGAGGAAATCCGCCGCTATGTCGCCAGCGGCGAGCCGCTCGACAAGGCCGGCGCCTATGGCATTCAGGGCCGCGCCGCGATCTTCGTCGAGGAGATGCGCGGGTCCTACACCGGGATCATGGGACTGCCGCTTTTTGAAACCGCTTTACTCCTTCGCCGATTCGGTTATCCTGCGTAAAAAGTTATAAGAATCAGCACCCTGGAATAGGAGCGGCTTATGGGGGCATTAGACTGGTTTAAGCGTCTGCTGGGCGAAGGTCCGGCGGCGAAGACGACCGATGCGGCGCCGGCCATCGATCCGGCGGCGGCCGAGTTCGGCGGGCTGAACTTCATGACCGCGATCGAAGCGCATATCAAGTGGAAGTCGCGGCTGGAGACCTACATCCAGGGCACCAGCAAGGAGGACCTGAAAGTCGAAGTGGTCTGCCGCGATGACCAGTGCCCGCTCGGCAAGTGGATCTACAGCGTCGGCGGCGAGCGTTTCGGCACCCTCGATACCTTCGGCGACATGAAGGGCCAGCACGCGCTGTTCCACCAGTGCGCCGGACGGATTCTGCAAACCGCGCAGGCCGGGCAAAAGGAAGAGGCCATGCGCCTGTTGCAGTACGGCGATTACGTGCGCGCCTCGGAGCAGGTGAAGCGCCTGCTGGCCAAGCTGTACGTGCGCCTGAACAGCGCGGCCTGATCGCGGCCGGGGTTCTTGCCCGGCCTGTTACACTTCGCTCTCCATGAGCGAAGAATTCCTCGTCAACTTCACCCCCCAGGAAACCCGCGTCGCCTTGCTGCAGCAGGGCGTCGTGCAGGAGTTGCACATCGAACGCACCGCCTCGCGCGGGCTGGTCGGCAGCGTCTTCCTCGGCCGCGTGGTGCGCGTGCTGCCCGGCATGCAATCGGCTTTCATCGACGTCGGTCTCGAGCGCACGGCCTTTCTCCATGTCGCCGACATCTGGGAGGAGCGCCACAACGGCGACGGCGCGCGGCCGATCGAGCGCGTGCTGTCGGAGGGGCAGAGCCTGGTCGTGCAGGTGCTGAAGGACCCCATCGGCAGCAAGGGCGCGCGCCTGTCGACGCAGATCAGCATCGCTGGCCGCCTGCTGGTTTACCTGCCGCAGGAGCACCACATTGGCATTTCGCAGCGCATCGAGGGCGAAGTCGAGCGCGAACAGCTGCGCGAGAAATTGCAGCAGCTGGTGCCGGGCGAGGAAAAGGGGGGGTTCATCGTGCGCACCATGGCGGAAAAGGCCAGCGACGAGGAACTGGCCAACGACATCGCCTATCTGCGCAAGATCTGGTCGGAGGTGAGGAGTGCCGCCACGGCTGCGCGTCCGCCGGAGCTGCTCTACCAGGACCTGACCTTGGGGCAGCGCCTGCTGCGCGACCTGGTGACGCCGGAAACCACGCGCATCGTCATCGATTCGCGTGAAAACCACTTGAAGCTTTCCGCCTTCGCGCAGGAATACATGCCGCAGCTGATGCCGTTGTTCGAGCATTACACCGGCGAGCGGCCGCTGTTCGATCTGCACGGCGTCGAGGAGGAGATCCAGAAGGCGCTGGCGCGCCGCGTCGACCTCAAGTCCGGCGGCTACCTCATCATCGACCAGACCGAGGCAATGACGACGATCGACGTGAACACCGGCGGCTTCGTCGGTTCGCGCAATTTCGACGACACGATTTTCAAGACCAACCTCGAGGCAGCGCAAACCATCGCGCGCCAGCTGCGCCTGCGCAACCTCGGCGGCATCATCATCCTCGATTTCATTGACATGGAATCCGAGGAGCACAAGACGGCGGTGCTGGCCGAACTGAACAAGGCGCTCGCGCGCGATCATACCCGCATGACGGTAAACGGTTTCACCGCGCTCGGGCTGGTGGAGATGACGCGCAAGCGCACGCGTGAGTCGCTCGCCCATGTCGTCTGCGAGTCCTGTCCGCTCTGCGGTGGACGCGGCGAGGTGAAGACGGCGCGCACCATGTGCTACGAGATCCTGCGCGAACTGCTGCGCGAGGCGCGCCAGTTCAATGCGCGCGAGTATCGCGTGCTGGCGGCGCCGGCGGTGATCGACCTGTTTCTCGACGAGGAGTCGCAGTCCCTTGCGATGCTTTCCGATTTCGTCGGCAAGCCGATTTCGCTGCAGGCCGAATCCGGCTACACTCAAGAGCAGTTCGACATCGTTCTGATGTGACCCCTCCCGTCGCGGGAGAGGGCTCGGAGGGGAAACGGAGGAGGCATGAGCACTGCCGTCAGCGTGCCGCTGTGGTTTTTCCTGGTCCTCGTCCTGCTTGCCGTCTGGGCAATCGGCGTGCTGCTGCTGGCGCCGGGCATGCGCTGGTTTTTCCGCGGCCGCGTCAATGCTGTCATCCAGGAGATCAACACCCGCCTGCGCGTCGAACTGCCCTCGTTCAAGCTGACGCGGCGCGAGGTGCTGATCGACCGCCTCTTCCACGATCCCGCGCTGCAGGCGGCGGCCGAGGCGCACGCCCGCGAAAACGGCGAGCCGCTGGTCGAGGTGCGCCGCCGCATCGACCGCTACGCCCGCGAGATCGTGCCCTCCTTCAATGCCTACCTGTATTTCCGCATCGGTTACTGGGTGGCCAAGACCGTGGCACGCGCGCTCTACCGGGTGCGGCTGGGTTACGCCGACGAGGCCGGCCTGGCCGCCGTGGACCCGAAGTCGACCGTCGTCTTCGTCATGAACCACCGCAGCAACATGGATTACGTGCTGGTCGCCTTCCTCGCCGCCGAGCGCGTCGCCCTTTCCTACGCGGTCGGCGAATGGGCGCGCGTCTGGCCGCTGCAGGCGCTGATCCGCTCGATGGGCGCCTATTTCGTGCGGCGCAACTCCGGCGATCCCCTCTACCGGACGGTGCTGGCGCGCTATGTGCGGATGGCGACCGAGGCCGGCGTGCCGCAGGCGCTCTTCCCCGAGGGCGGTTTGACGGTCGATGGCGCGCTGCGCACACCGAAGTTCGGCCTGCTCGACTACATGGTGAAGTCCTTCCGTGCCGATGGCGAGCGCGACCTGGTGTATATCCCGGTCGGCCTCAATTACGATCGCGTGCTGGAAGACCGCAGCCAGTTGCTCAAGCTGGGCGAACGGCCGGCGCGGCGCGGGCTGCCGGCGGCCCTCGCCACCACGCTGGCCTATGTTGGCCGCAATGTCTGGCTGATGCTCGGCGGACGCTGGCACCGGCTTGGTTATGCCTGCGTGAACTTCGGCAGTCCGGTGTCGATGCGTGAGTACGTCGAGAAGCGCGGCATCGATTTCGCCACGCTGGACGAGGCCGGCCGGCGGGCCGAAGTGGAACTGCTTGGCCGCCACCTGATGCGCGCCATCGGCGGCGTCATCCCCGTGGTGCCGGTGGCGCTGGTGGCACAGGTGTTCCGGCCGGCGCCGCAGCGCGCGCTGTCGGAACTGGAGATCAAGTCGGCCGCCTGCGCGCTGCTCGCCGACTGGGAGGCACGCGGCGCCCACACCTACATCCCTCGCCATGATCGCGACTACGCCATCGGCGTCGGCCTGCGCATGCTGATGCTGCGCCACGTCGTCGAGGAGTGCGACGGCCTGTACCGTCCGGTCGAAGCGAATCTTGCGGTGCTCGCCTACTACGCCAACTCCATTGCCCACCTGGGCGGCGGCACCGAGATCGTACCGGTCGCGGCGGCGGGCGAAGCCGCCGGCCTGGGCGTCACTTCCTAGGCTGTCGCCCGAGCAGGTAGAACTCGTCGTTCGGCCGCATGCTGGTCAGGTTGGCCATGCGGTTGCTGAGGCCGAAGAAGGCGGCGATGCCGCCGATGTCCCAGATGTCCTCGTCCGTGAAGCCGTGGCCGCGCAGCGTCTCGAAGTCGGCGTCGTTGATTTCTCCCGAGCGTAGGCAGACCTTCATGGCGAAGTCCAGCATGGCGCGCTGCTTCGGCGTGATGTCGGCCTTGCGGTAGTTCACCGCCACCTGGTCGGCGACGAGCGGGTTCTTGGCGCGGATGCGCAGGATCGCGCCGTGCGCCACCACGCAGTACTGGCACTGGTTGGCGTTCGAGGTGGCCACCACGATCATCTCGCGCTCGGCCTTGGAGAGGCCGCCTTCCTTTTCCATCAGCGCGTCGTGGTAGGCGAAGAAGGCGCGGAACTCGGCCGGACGGTGCGCCAGCGCGAAGAACACGTTCGGCACGAAGCCGGACTTCTCCTGCACCGCCAGGATGCGGGATCGGATGTCCTCGGGGATGTCCTTCAGTTCGGGCACGGGATAGCGACTGATGGGCATGGTGTTCATGGGTCGGTTCCTCGGGAAAAACCCAAGTCTACCCGACCCGCGGCCGGCATCGGAACCCGGCCCCGGCTACTGCGGCGCCAGCGGAATCCGCCCGACGACCTTCAGTTTGCCGCCCTCGCTGCGCGCGACGATGACCTCCGCCTCCTTCGGCGAGATGCCGGTCAGCGCGCGGATGTTGAAGTTGTGCGTCACCAGCACCGCGTTGTAGGGCGGCTGCACCTTCGCCGCCAGCGCATTCACTTCCTTCACCAGCGCGGCCTCGCCCGCCGGGTTGGCGTTCAGCGAATTCAGCAGCGGCCATGGTTCCGGGTCTTCGCCGAAGGCGAGCTTGGCCGTCTCCTGGCAGCGGCACCACTGGCTCGATTTCGCCGTCGTCAAATTGATGGCGCGGAACTTGAACTGGCGGCCGAGCCGGCGCGCCTCCTCGCGACCGGCCTCGGAGAGGTTGCGCTGCGTGGCGCAGTCGCCGAGCTTGAAGCCGGGCGGATCGCCCAGGCCCGCCTCGGTCGAGGCGTGGCGGATCAGCACCACGTTGCCGCCGGCCTTCAGCTTCGCCCACAGCGCCTCGTCGGCCTGCGCCGCCGGTACGAACAGCACCGCCAGCAGCAACATCCAGAATTGTTTCACTCGATCACTCCCAGTCTTCCGTTGTGCGAACCCATGTACCAGAACCGGCCCTGCGCGTCGATGATCGCCTTGCGGATGCCGGTGTTCTTCGAGGGCAGATTGACGACGCGGAAGGTCTCCGTCTTCGGGTCGAGGATCGCCACCGTGTCGGTGTCGATCTCGTTGGCCCAGACGCGGCCGGCCGCGTCCACCGTCACGGCGTAGGGGCCTCCGCCGCGGCCGGCCGGCAGGGCGTATTCCTTGACGATTCGGCGCGCCTGCGGGTCGACCTTGACCAGCTTGCCGTTGCCGTAGAGCGTCGCCCACAGCATGCCGTCCGGCGCCGTGGCGATGCGGCGCGGCCGCGAACCGCTGCCGGTGTCGAGGTGCGTGATCTGCCCGGTGGCCGGATCGAGGCGCCCGAGGCTCTCCTCGCCGAGGCGGCAGAACCACACAGCGCCCTTCTTGTCGATTGCAAGTCCGTAGGGATTGCCCGAGGTCTTGTACTCGGTGATCTTGCCCGTGGCGCGGTCCAGCCGCCCGATGCGCTGGCCGTTCTGCACGGTGAACCAGATGACACCTTTTTCGTCGATGACGAGCGTGTGCGGGTCGCCGCCCGATGGCGCGCGGTAGCTCGTCACCTGGCCGGTCTTCGGGTCGAGGCGGCCGATCGTGCCGTTGCCGTTGCCGGTGTACCAGACGATGCCGTCGGAATCGACGAGCAGGCCATGCGGCCGCGCGCCGTCGGGCAGGTCCCATTCCTTGAAGGTTTTCGTCTTCGTGTCGAAGCGGGCGATGCGGTTGCCGCTCATCACCGCGATGTAGATGTTGCCGTCCGGCCCGGGCGCCGGGTCGCGCGCGAACTTCGGCGTCGGCACCGGCCATTCCGTCACCTTGCCCTGCACCTGCGGCAGGGCGCCGGGGACGATGCCATAGTTCGAGCCGCCGGCGGAGGCGGGGCCGGCGAGAAGGCAGGCGAGGAACAATGCACGTTTCATTTCCGCGCGTCCTGAAAAGTCAATCCCGGCAGACCGGCGAGCAGACGTTCGTCGGCCGTCACCAGCGTTGCACGATGCCGCAGGGCCGTGGCGGCGATGAAGCGGTCGGCGGGATCCTTGTGATCGCTGTCCAGCTGCGCGGCGAGAATCGCCGTCGGGCCATCCAGCGGAAGCTCGACCACGCCCGAGTCGATAGCAATGCGGCGCATCTCCTCGATGTCTTCGATCTCGATGCGCTTTCTTTTCGCCAGCATCGCGAGTTCCCAGAAGCTGACGGCGCTGACCGCGAGGCCGTCGTCTTCCAGGGCCCGCTCGATTCCCGCGCGGCTGGCGCGGCCGAGCTTCTTGTCGGCGGTCGCCAGCCAGTAGAGCGCGTGGGTGTCGAGCAGAATCACTTCAACGCCTCCCAGTCATCGGGATCCACGACGGGGGAGATGATGTCGCCCAATATACGTGTGCGGCCCTTCCACATGCCGAATGGCGATGCCGGTTTGCTCGGTTTCACCGGGTGCAGTTCGGCCACCGGCTTGCCATTCTTCGTGACGCGGATGGTCTCGCCCGTGCGGGCGACCTCGTCCATGAGGGCGAGGCACTTGGCCTTGAATTCAGAGGCTTTGATGGTCTGCATGACGGGCTCCTTGATACAATATGACTATTATTCTGACCATGGTCACGCGCATGGTCAAGTAACGTTTTCCTGCTCCGCTTGCCTATCCCGCTGCGCCCGGCCATAATCCAACCAAGCAACTGCTTGGTTGGCATGTTTTTCAGGCTGCCGGCCCGAGGGGGATTCGATGAATTACCGTTCCGTGTTCCGCGCCGGCCTGTTCGCCGGCCAGTCCGTCGTCGTCACCGGCGGCGGCAGCGGCATCGGCCGCTGCACCGCCCACGAGCTTGCCGCCCTCGGCGCGAAGGTCGCGCTCATCGGCCGCAAGCCGGAGAAGCTCGACACGGTGTGCGCGGAGATCGCCGCAGCGGGAGGCGCCGCCACCACCCACGCCTGCGACATCCGCGACGAGGAACAGGTCTGCGCCACCGTCGACGCCGTGCTCGCCGCGCACGGCCGCATCGACGGCCTGGTGAACAACGCCGGCGGCCAGTTTCCCGCGCCGCTGCGCGACATCTCGCTGAAGGGCTGGGACGCCGTGGTGCGCACCAACCTCACCGGCGGCTTCCTCATGGCGCGCGA